>CAYYBG010000009.1:0-58478 GCA_964470195.1 uncultured Methylophilaceae bacterium
ATAAGTCCGCCAGTGAGCCTTTGCCGGGCTTTAAAGAAGTCAAACCACAGGTGTTTGCGGGACTATATCCAGTAGAATCCAATCAATTTGAAGCCTTGCGTAATGCACTCGAAAAACTGCGTTTAAATGATGCGTCTTTGCAGTTTGAGCCAGAAAACTCTACCGCTTTAGGTTTTGGCTTCCGTTGTGGCTTTTTGGGCTTGTTGCATATGGAAATTGTGCAAGAGCGTTTAGAGCGTGAGTACGATATGGACTTAATCACTACCGCTCCCACGGTAGTGTATGAATTGTTATTGAAAAGCGGTGAAGTGGTACAGATTGAAAATCCGTCGCGCTTGCCTGAACCCTCAAGAGTAGAGGAAATACGCGAGCCTATGATTTTGGTCAATCTGCTGATGCCACAAGAATATGTGGGGCCAGTCATGACCCTATGTAACTTGAAGCGAGGCGTACAGCGCAATATGCAGTATATGGGTAGGCAGGTGATGTTGAGTTACGAATTGCCTTTGAATGAAGTGGTGTTGGATTTTTTTGATAAATTGAAGTCTGTCTCGCGTGGCTACGCTTCTATGGACTATGAGTTTTTGGAGTTTCGTCCGGCAGATTTGGTGAAATTGGATATTATGGTGAATGGTGAGCGAGTGGATGCCTTGTCCTTGATCGTGCACCGGTCTAACAGTGTATATCGGGGTCGCGAGTTGGCCTCCAAGATGCGTGAATTGATACCACGGCAAATGTTCGACGTTGCCATTCAAGCGGCAATTGGTGCAAATATTATTGCGCGTGAGACAGTCAAAGCGATGCGTAAGAATGTGTTGGCGAAATGTTATGGTGGCGATATTACGCGCAAGAGAAAATTGCTTGAAAAGCAAAAAGAGGGCAAAAAACGTATGAAACAAGTCGGTAATGTTGAAATTCCGCAAGAGGCCTTCTTAGCCATTCTGCGTGTTGAAGATAAATAGCGCAAAAAAAGGATAAAACATGATATTAGCTTTGATTATGATGGTAGTCCTACTGCTAACGGGGATAATCTGGTTGCTGGACTCGTTATGGTTTGCCAAACGTCGTGCTCCAGGGCAAAAACTACCAGTATGGGTGGAATATTCACGCAGTTTCTTTCCGGTGATATTGGTGGTATTTGTCATCCGCTCTTTTATTGTAGAGCCATTCAAAATTCCATCAGGTTCTATGATGCCCACTCTGCTGGCAGGAGATTTTATTTTAGTGAATAAATTTAGTTATGGATTGAGAGTGCCAGTTCTGAACAATACCTTTATTACTGTAGGGCAGCCACAACGTGGCGACATTTTTGTATTTCATTATCCGCCTGAACCATCGATAGATTACATCAAGCGTGTGGTAGGCTTGCCCGGTGACAAAATCGTCTACAAAGACCGTATTCTATATGTCAATGGTCAGCAAATTGATACCAGCGAAATGGGCGATTATCCCTATGAGGGTATCGGCATGAACTACATCAATGCCAAACGTTTGCAAGAGCGTTTGGGGGATGTGCAGCATGATATTCTGCATGACCCTGACGCATTCAGTAAGGATGTTGAAGTGATTGTTCCTGCGGGACATTATTTCGCCATGGGAGATAATCGAGACAATAGTCGTGATAGTCGTTACTGGGGATTTGTCCCCGAGCAAAATCTAGTGGGCAAGGCCTTTTTTATTTGGTGGAATTTCTCTGAGTTCGGTCGTATTGGTACCGTGCTTCATTGACGCGATGTAGGCTCAATATAAGGCGATAGACAAGATGCAAGACTACAGCGGATTAGAGCGAGAAATAGCTTATCAATTTAAAGATCGCCTATGGTTGCAGTTGGCCCTAACCCATCGTAGCCATAGTGCACGCAATAATGAGCGACTTGAGTTTCTTGGCGATGGGGTGTTGAATTTTCTGATAGCGCACATGATATTCAATGCATTTGCTGATATTGATGAAGGCGAAATGAGTCGTATACGTGCTCAGTTGGTCAAAGAAGCGACCTTGAGTGAAATTGCCCATGAGATGAATCTGGGCCAATTTTTACGTTTAGGCGAAGGTGAGATGAAAAGCGCTGGTTGGCGGAGACCTTCGGTATTAGCCGATGCACTGGAAGCTATATTTGCCGCGGTATTTTTAGATGGTGGTTATCCATCTGCTAATCAATTGGCGCAAAAATTATTTCAACATCGTCTATCCAGTGTCAATCCCAAAGCGGTCGGCAAAGACGCGAAAACGATGTTGCAAGAGCTTCTACAAGCGCATAAATTGGAATTGCCTAACTATCAAATTTTGCGCACTGAAGGTGAAGCTCACCAGCAGACTTTCTTTGTGCAATGTCATATTCAACAATTGGCAATTGTCACTCAGGGGCAGGGCGGCAGCCGTCGCAATGCAGAACAGATGTCGGCCGAGCACGCTTTGTCATTGGCACAGCAGTCTCTAGCGCAACCATCCAAAAAATCGCGAGAATTAAAAGGTTAAACGCTATGAGCAGTGTTGCTGATCAAGATTTTCACTGTGGTACTGTTGCCATTGTTGGGCGTCCCAATGTCGGTAAATCTACTTTGCTTAATCATATTCTCGGCGTCAAGCTGAGTATTACCTCGCGCAAAGCGCAAACCACCCGTCATCGACTGTTGGGTATTCATACCACTGCGCAAGCACAGTACCTATTTGTCGATACGCCCGGCTTTCAAACCAAGCATATCAATGCACTGAATCGTATGCTAAATAAGACAGTGACCCAGGTACTATCTGAGGTAGATGTGGTGTTGATGGTGATCGAAGCGGGTTATTTCGCTGCAGCCGATCAGCAAGTGTTGGAGTTGTTGCCTAGTAACAAACCTGTCATATTGGTGATCAACAAAGCCGATCAAATATCCCACAAAGCCGAGCTGTTGCCATTTATTCAAGAGCAAAGCGCACGTTTTGCCTTTACTGCTGTGATTCCTGTCAGCGCCAAAAAAGATTTACATCTAGATACATTGTTACAAGCCATTACACCATTATTGCCAAAACAAGCAGCGATTTATGAAGAGGATGAACTGACCGATAAAAATGAGCGTTTTTTAGCCGCAGAGCTGTTGCGTGAAAAAGCCTTTAGATTTTTGGGGGATGAGTTACCTTATGGCATCGCAGTAGAAATTGAACAGTTTGTGATGGAGGGAAAATTGCGCCGTATCCATGCCGCTTTTATCGTTGATAAAGAGAGCCAAAAACCCATGTTAATTGGCAAAGCTGGCGCTAAACTTAAGCAAATCTCCACCGAAGCGCGATTGGATATGGAAAAATTGTTTGGTGGTAAAGTTTGGCTAGAAACGTGGGTTAAGGTTAAGGGTGGCTGGGCGGACGATGATCGAGCGCTTAAAAGCCTAGGCTTTTAAGTGAGTGTGCTGCCATGATAGGCACAACAACTCGTCAGGAAAACCAAGCTGTATTTGTATTACACAGTTACCCTTTTAAAGAAACCAGTCTGATTGTTGAGTTATTCACCCGCGACTTTGGCCGAATCGCGGTGGTAGCCAAAGGAGCGAGGCGTCCACGTTCGGCATTACGTGGCATGCTGCAGTCGTTTCAATCTTTGCTGGCCACTTGGTCAGGCAAACAAGAATTAAAAACCCTACATAGTTTGGAATGGCATGCTGGCTTATTGGTCTTGCCGGGTGAATCTCTGATGTGCGGCTTTTATTTGAATGAGTTATTAATGCGTTTGTTGCCACGTGATGATGCCCATGAAGTCTTATTTGATGAATATGCGCAGACACTCAAGCACTTGGCCAATCAATCCCAAGAAAGCGCCGTGATATTACGCAAATTTGAATTAACACTATTGCAGCAACTTGGCTATGCCGTACCTTTGCTGCAGAATATCTACGATGAGACAGTTGAAGCGCAGCAACAATATTACTATTTGCCAGAGGTTGGACCAGTAACCAGCGTCCATGCAGGACAGGAAAATGGCGTACAATTGCACGGTGAAACTTTGTTGGCAATGGCGCGTGAAGATTACAGCGCACCGCTGACGCAACAACAAAGCAAACAACTGATGCGTTTGTTAATCAATCATTATCTTGGTGAACAAGTACTACATACACGTCAATTATTGATGGATTTACAAACGCTTTAATCAAGAACCTCTTTGACAAATTCCAATGAAAAAACTCGGTATTAATATTGATCATGTCGCCACCTTGAGACAAGCACGTGGAACCAGCTATCCTGATCCGATAGAAGCGGCATTATTGGCAGAGCAGGCAGGTGCAGATGGGATCACATTGCACCTGCGCGAAGATAGACGGCATATCCAAGACGCTGATGTGTATGCCATGCGACCTCTGCTTAAAACCAAAATGAATCTTGAGATGGCCGTCACCCAAGAGATGCTTAATATCGCCTTAAAAGTAAAACCTCAGGACGTATGTTTGGTGCCAGAGCGACGAGAGGAGCTCACCACAGAGGGTGGCTTAAATGTATTAGCACAACAGTCCAAAATACAGGACTTTTGCCAGATATTTGCGGAACAAAATATCCGAGTGTCATTGTTTATTGCCCCAGACCTTGCACAAATTGATGCTGCACTCAAAGTGGGGGCACCCATTATTGAGATTCATACCGGCCACTTTGCCGACAGCCATGGTGAACAACAGCAAACTGAGTTGAAAAAAATCATCAATGCCGTCGAATATGCCCATCAAGCTGGTTTGGTAGTAAATGCTGGACATGGCTTGAATATTCAGAATGTACATTTCATGACAGCGATCCCCCAGCTGTATGAATTAAATATTGGTCATGCCATCGTGGCGCGAGCAGTGATGATAGGTTGGCAGGCTGCAGTGCGTGAGATGAAAAATCTAATGACAGATAACAAGAGCCCATCATGATCTATGGCGTCGGTACTGATTTGGTCGAAGTGACTCGTATACAAGAATCTTTGCAACGATTTGGTCACGATTTTGCGAGACGTATTTTGGGGGAATATGAGTTACAAGAGTTCGCCCAGTCATCTCAACAGGCACGCTTTTTAGCCAAACGGTTTGCTGCCAAAGAGGCCTTTGCCAAGGCCCTAGGGACGGGTATTCGTCATCCTGCAACCTTTGCTAATATCCAAGTCGCCCATGATGATATGGGCAAGCCGGTATTTGATTTTGCCCCAGAGTTGATGGCATTGTTAGAGACAAAGCAGATATGTTTCGCTCATCTTTCGGTCTCGGATGAAAAAGCCTTTGCTACCGCCATGGTAGTGTTAGAAAAAGCCGATATAGAATAAACAGCATGTCGAACCTGCAAACACCTGATTATGCCCGTCGTTTTGGCGGTGTCGGACGACTTTATGGCGAAGCCGCATGGCAATCCTTTCAGCACAAGCATATCGTAGTGGTAGGAATAGGGGGAGTAGGCAGTTGGGCAGTCGAAGGCTTGGCTCGCAATGCCATAGGCAAACTGACACTGATAGATTTAGATCATTTAGCCGAGTCAAATATCAATCGCCAATTACCTGCACTTGAGGAAAACTTGGGTAAAGCCAAAGTCATTGCCATGCAACAACGCATAGCGCAAATTAATCCCGCCTGTCAGGTGCATGCTATAGAAGAATTTGTCACAGTTGACAATGTGGCAGCCTTGATCCCAGCAGACGCAGATGCTGTGATCGATGCGGTCGATGATGTCAAAGCTAAACTGGCCCTGATATTGCACTGTCGCCAACAAAAAATACCAATCGTCACTGCAGGTGGAGCAGGTGGCAGGGTAGACCCAAGTAAAATTAAATTCGCCGATTTAGCTTTTGTGCAAGGCGATAGATTACTCGCCAAAGTACGCAATCAATTACGCCGTGATTATGGCTACGCCAAAGTCGCCAATAAAGGCAAAGCCAAACCCAGCAAAATGGGGATATGTGCGGTTTATTCAGACGAAGTAGTGCAAACGCCAGATGATTCTTGTGCAACTGATACCGCTTTGACGGGTTTAAATTGTGCGGGTTATGGTTCGTCTGTTTGTGTCACTGCACCGTTTGGGTTTATGGCGGCAGCGCAGGTGATGCGAATATTGCTCGAGGATTCTGAAAGTTAAAATAAATTTTTTGCATCAAAAAATTATTTTGCACTTTTTTAACGACGGAAGTTTGAAAGCTTATCAATCCTATTTTCCAACATGCTGCTACCGAAGGGGAGAATCCTCCGAGGCAAGTGCTTGGTCTGCAATAAGTTGTTGAGAGTTGCTTATCCTGCGGAATGTGAGGTTGAATCTTGAACCGCTAACTTTCAATCGCTTTGGGACTGAATGCTGCCAATAATGCTGTAGTTCTCCTCGCATTATTAAAAGCGTGCCGTGCTTGAGTGGAAACGACATCTTCAAAGTTGGGTCATCTTTTCTTCTAACAAAAAAGTCCCGGGTTTCGCCAAAATTTGCTGACGCTATTACAGGATTTATCCCCAACTCTTTCTCATCGTCGGCATGCCAATTCATACTATCCTGGCCATCTCGATACCAATTCAACAAAACACTATTGAAGGTGATACCTGCGCAGTGTTCAATCTTTTGCTTTAGGTATAGAAGCCCCTTGTTCCATGGGTTGGGTATGCATTTAATGCCAGAGTAGGTGTAGGTTTTTTCGTTATCGCCATACCAAGCGGTCAATCTCGGCAGAGGCATGACTTTTCCGTAAAGGTTTATGTAATCCTGCTTCCATTGGATGTTGGAAAAGCGAATGTTGGCCAATGCATCGGCAGAGTACTCCTTCCATTTTGCAGTTCGCCCATCGACTGTATCGTTTTCAAGGAAGTACTCAACAGTTCTGTCGCTAATCTTTTTGTCGAAAAAATGTTCTATATAGAGGATTTCTCCGTTTGGAACGGTAATCAGATAGCCACGCACATCATCCAACCACTTAGCAGTGCAATCACTTCGATTTGGCAGGTCGAATGGAAAGTCAGTTTCTGCGGTTTTAAATAGATCCACTTAACACCTCTACATGTAACTCCCAAGAAATTAAATTTGTTTTGTTTTTGTATTTTAACTTGTCGTCGATATGCGATTTTAAAACTTTGATCCTAGAAGCATATTTTTCATCGTAAATTTCCTTCTGAAGTACTCTAAATCTGACGTCACCGCCATGGAAAGATCGACTATGACTTACTGCCAGCAAGCAGTGATGCCCTTTGGTTTTTAGCATTTTCTCGAGCAGGTCGAAATGCTTAAAGCTTTCGATGTCCAGTACATTGGATAGGAGATGAATATTGTTGACGGCCTCAATTGAAGCTAGCTCTTCTGCTGTCAAATCATCCAGTTTCTTCTGAATACTAACTACTGGCTGCCCACTAACACTCAAATAACATTCGAGTATTGCTTTTGCTCTTTCTAGAGCTACTTCAGAAGGCTCTATTAAGACGACGGACTCGATTCTTTTGACAAAATCGCGTCCTAGGGTGTCGAAGAGAAGGGCATCAGCCAGCCCTTGGCCGCAACCATAGTCGAATATTCTAACTTCGCCATCGGGGATAGTGACCTGTTTGAGGAAATGATTCCATTCATATTTGGTCATTGGCCCATAAGAGTGAAGATACTGGTTAAGTTGTTCTTGAGAGCACAGTATATTCCTGCCGCGTCCAAGTTGATTCCAGACAATTATGCCGTAATCTTCACCTGCTATTTCCCTCAGCTTATCGAAAGAAATATTTCCAGCGTGAATCTTTCCCTCTCTGATTGCGTCCTGTACTCGGTCACTCATAATGAAAAATACACCCCTAGAATAGATTAAGAATAAATCCCCTGAAACGTTGCTAAATCATATGTAGATTATATTCATAAATATATCGCCATATAAAATCGTTTGTTAAAGAAAATTTCATTCCGTTACTCTTGAAATTTCATTTTTCATCCCTATTTCTTTGCTGTTCCAACATTCTTATATTCAACAGGAGCTTTTCACCATGGCTAAAACTGCAACAAAAACACAGACCCTGGGATTTCAGGCTGAAGTCAAACAACTGTTACATTTGATGATTCATTCTCTTTATAGCAATAAAGAGATTGTTTTGCGTGAGCTGATTTCCAACGCTTCCGATGCCTCGGATAAATTACGCTTTGCTGCGCTTTCTAATAACGAATTGTATGGTGCCGACAGCGATTTAAAAATTCGTATCAGTTTTGATAAAGCTGCTCGTACGCTGACCATTAGCGACAATGGCATTGGTATGAGCCGCCAAGAGGTGATTGATAATATCGGCACTATCGCCAAATCTGGTACCAAAGAATTCTTTAATTCATTAACTGGTGATCAAGCCAAAGATGCCAATTTAATTGGCCAATTTGGTGTTGGTTTTTATTCTTCTTTCATTATTGCCAACAAGGTGACTTTAACCACTTTGCGTGCTGGTGAATCTGAAGCAGTGACTTGGGAGTCTGCTGGCGAAGGCGATTTCACGATTGCACCAGCCGAGAAAAAATCTCGTGGTACGGATATTGTGCTGCATTTGCGTGAGGGCGAAGACGAGTTTTTGAATGATTGGAAATTAAAGTCGATTATTCGCAAATATTCTGACCATATCACCATTCCAATTGTGATGAAAAAGAGTGAATGGAAAGATGGTGAACAAGTACCGACCGATGAAGATGAGACCGTTAATCAAGCATCTGCGCTTTGGGCGCGTGCTAAAGCCGATATTTCGGATGAGGAATATCAGGCTTTTTATCAACATGTGTCACATGACTTTGAGCCTGCATTGAGCTGGACTCATAATCGGGTTGAAGGTAATCAAGAATATATTTCTTTGTTGTACATCCCCGCTAAAGCACCTTTTGATATTTATGAGCGTGAGCGCAGTCATGGAATTAAGTTATACGTCAAACGTATTTTTATTCTGGAAGATACGGAAAAGTTAATGCCTCAGTATTTGCGTTTTGTTCGCGGGGTTATTGATTCCGCTGACTTGCCTTTGAACGTTTCGCGCGAAATTTTGCAGTCCTCAAAAGAGATAGACACCATACGGGCTGCTTCAATTAAAAAGGTATTAGGCTTGTTAGAAGAAATGGCGGAGCAGAATCCTGCACAGTATCAATCGTTCTGGAATGAGTTTGGGCGTGTACTAAAAGAAGGGCCTGTAGAGGACCCCAGCAATCGAGAGCGTATTGCCGGCTTGTTACGTTTTGCCTCTACTCATGCTGACAGTGCCGAACAGTCTGTCAGTTTGAAAGATTATATTGGGCGCATGAAGGAGGCCCAGCAAGCGATTTATTACATCACGGCAGATAGTTTTGCGGCTGCTCAACATAGCCCACATCTTGAGATTTTCCGTAAAAAAGGCATTGAGGTTTTATTGCTATCTGACCTTGTGGATGAATGGATGTTGGGTGGTCTGATGGAGTTTGAAGGCAAGAAATTGCAATCTATCGCCAAAGGTGACTTGGACTTGGGAGCTTTGGAAGATGAGCAAGAAAAACAGGCCAAAAAACAAGTCGAAGAGAGTAGTAAGCCACTAATCGACAAAATTCAAAATAGCTTAGGTGAACGTGTCAAAGAGGTTCGTGTCACACATCGATTAACAGATTCTCCGGCTTGTTTAGTTGCTGCTGAAAATGAGCTTTCTGGCAACTTGGCACGTATGTTGAAGGCAGCAGGTCACCAAACTCCTGACGCAAAACCTACGCTAGAAGTTAACCCGCTTCATGCTTTGGTCAAACGTTTAGAGGCAGAAAGTGATACCGCTAAATTTGACGACTTGGCTCAATTGTTATTCGATCAGGCCTTGCTGGCTGAGGGCGGTCAATTGGAAGATCCTGCTAGTTTCGTTAAGCGCATGAATAGTTTGTTGGCTTAAGTATTCGTTTTATGGCAATCCCCTTTTCCCCGCCTAAGTGCGGGGTTTTTTTTGGTCTGCTTTTTGCTTATTAAGTCACTATGGAGTAAAAAGAGTAAAATTATTTTTATTCAACCCTCGCTAACTAGACCATTGGTTGCCCACCTGACTATTGAAAAAGTGAATCATGAGCCAAGCAGAAACGAAAAAAATAGCTTCTATGCGCAAATCCTCCAGTCCCAAAAGTACCAAGCCTAATGTGGCTAAGACGAAAGTCAAAGCGCCAGTGCGTTCCTCGATGATAACTGGCAATACTCCGATGTATGAGGCTATGCAGAATCATCTGTTGTATACCTTATTTAAAACCGAGCAAGCCTCGACGCCACGTGATTGGTACGCTACCACCGCCTATACGGTGCGCGACCATGTGATTGAGCGCTGGCTAAATACCGTTGAAAAATATGCCGCACAAGACCCCAAACGAGTTTACTACTTGTCCTTGGAGTTTTTAATTGGTCGTATGTTGAGCAATGCTGCACTGAATTTGGGCATTGCCGATGAGCTACGTGATGGTTTACAAAGCTTGGGACATCGACTTGAAGATATAGTGGAATGGGAGACTGACGCAGCGCTGGGTAATGGGGGTTTGGGGCGTTTGGCGGCTTGCTTCTTAGATTCTATGGCGACCTTAGATATTCCTGGTACCGGCTATGGGATTCGCTATGAGTACGGTATGTTCCGTCAAGAGATTCGTCAAGGCCAGCAAGTTGAGAACCCTGATAATTGGTTGCGTTATGGCAATATTTGGGAGTTTCAACGTCCTGAAGTGACTTACCCAGTGTATTTCTTTGGTAAGGTGGTAGAGTTTGAGAGTACTAATGGCACTGAGCAGCGCTGGGTAGATGCCGAACATGTGGTGGCAATGGCTTTTGATGTGCCGATTCCTGGTTATGCTACCGAGACTGTCAATAATCTTCGATTGTGGTCAGCCAAAGCAGCAAAAGAATTTGATTTGCGTTTATTCAACGAGGGCAATTATGAGCAGTCTGTAGAGAGTCGCAATTCCTCTGAAAATATCTCCAAAGTACTCTATCCGAATGATGCCTCAGCTTCTGGGCGTGAGCTGCGCTTAAAACAACAATATTTCTTCGTTTCTGCCTCGATTCAAGATATTCTGCATCGTTTTCTAGCTAAGCACGATGATTGGCATTTGTTACCAGAAAAAGTGGCGATCCAATTAAACGATACCCATCCAGCCATTGCAGTAGCTGAGTTGATGTTCCAATTGGTAGATCGACATCAACTAGCTTGGGATGAGGCTTGGCAGTTATGTAGCAAAATTTTCGCCTATACCAACCATACCTTGTTACCTGAAGCCTTAGAGTGTTGGCAGTTGGATATGTTTGGTCGTTTACTGCCGCGCCATTTGAATATTATCTATCGTATTAATCATGAGTTTTTGCAAATGGTGAATCATCATTTTCCAGGTGATACCGAATTACTTAAACGAGTTTCAATTATTGATGAGGGGCATGGTAAACGAGTCCGTATGGCGCATCTTGCGGTGGTCTGTAGTCACACCGTGAATGGTGTGGCGGCTCTACATAGTGAATTGTTACGTAGCACGCTATTTGCCGATTTCAACCGTATTTTCCCGAATAAATTTATCAATATCACCAATGGTATTACCCCACGTCGATGGCTTAACCAATGTAATCCTGGTTTGACACATTTGATTCAACAAGCCATAGGCAGCGGCTTCCAAAGCGATTTAAGTAAGCTACGCTTATTGCAACCTTTGGCTGACGATGTGGATTTTCGAGCTGCTTTTCGCGCTGTCAAGCACGCCAATAAACAAAGATTGGCTGTTAAGATTGCTCATTTGACCGGTATTAAAGTCAATCCAGACAGTTTGTTTGATGTACAAATCAAGCGTATTCACGAATACAAACGTCAGTTATTAAATGTGTTGCATGTGATCACTCTGTATAACCGTATTCGTCGTGGTGAAGCGCAAGATATGCCAGCACGTACTGTGATTTTTGCTGGTAAAGCCGCTCCTGGCTATTGGATGGCTAAGTTGATTATTCGTCTAATCAATGATGTAGCTGCCATCATTAATGAGGATGAAGCCGTTGCAGATCGCCTAAAAGTGGTGTTTTATCCAAATTATGAGGTGAGTGCCGCGGAATATCTTTTCCCCGGTAGTGATTTGTCTGAGCAGATTTCGACTGCTGGGACTGAGGCTTCTGGAACCGGCAATATGAAAATGGCGCTTAACGGTGCCTTGACCATAGGCACATTAGATGGCGCCAATATCGAAATTCTCGAAGAGGTGGGACAAGACAATCTATTTATTTTTGGCCTGACTACCGAGCAAGTTGCCCAGAAAAAAGCGCAAGGCTATAACCCCTGGGAATACTATCACCAAAATGAAGAATTACGCCAAGTGCTAGATATGATAGGCAATGGTTTCTTTAGCGTCGATGAACCACAGCGATATCAAGCTATCATTGATGTATTGTTACATCGTGGCGATCAGTATTTGCTGCTGGCAGATTATGCAAGTTATGTCGATACTCAAACGCAAGTAGGGTATTTATTTAATGACCAAGAGCAATGGTCGCGTAAGGCAATTTTAAATGTGGCACGTATGGCCAAATTTTCAAGTGATAGAACAATTACAGAATATGCCGAGAAAATATGGAAAGTGCCGGCGAGTAAGGGTTAAAATGCCGAGATGGTTTTACGCATAATTTTCAAAATTGCCATTTCCCTTGCTGCCTTGCAAAGCAGTTCTTGGGTATCTGCTCAGCAGATTCTAGCTGGCGATGTTGTCTCGGTAGCGGATGGTGACACGCTCACTATTTTGGATGCCAATCTAACCCAGTATCGGATTCGTCTTGCTGGCATCGATGCACCGGAAAAATCTCAACCCTTTGGTCAAATCGCCAAACAAAAACTAGCCAAGCTTTGCTATGACAAACCAGCACAAATTGTGGTGATTACCCTCGACCGTTACAATCGGGTGGTGGGGGATGTGACTTGTGAGCAAGTACATGCCAATTCAGAAATGGTGCGAAGCGGTCTGGCTTGGGTGTATCGACAATATGCGAAAAATTTCGAATATCTGTTTCCACTAGAAAAAGCAGCTCGTGAGTCGCGCAAAGGGTTGTGGATAGATCCTAGACCGACTCCTCCATGGGAATGGCGACGTAATAATTTAACCGTATTCCATTGAGGTATCGTGCACTGCCAATCTTTTCCATCGTTTGCCCTATCAAGTCTCAGCCCTTACAATTCTCTCTTGTTTGTTTTCTTGCTATGGTGACCGCCTGATGCGCTTATTGGTAAATATTGCTAAGCAGCAGTTGACCGTGTTCAACGATCAACGTCAAGTATTGGCAGTGTATCCAGTTTCGACTGCAAAAAATGGCGTTGGGCAACGGAAAAATTCTGGCTGTACCCCACTAGGTCAACATATTATCCGAGCCAAAATCGGTGAGGGTGCGCCATCTAATGCAGTTTTTATTGGACGGCGTTGGACGGGTGAAATTTATTCCTCGGATTTGCGTAAAGCACATCCGACGCGCGATTGGATTTTGACGCGTATTCTTTGGCTTTCTGGTCTTGAGTTGGGCTTCAATCGTTTGGGTGAGGTGGATACCATGCAACGCTATATTTATATTCATGGCTGTCCAGATGAGGAGCCAATGGGCATACCTCTGTCACACGGCTGTATCCGTATGCACAATGACGATATGATGCAGTTATTCGAACGGGTTGCAGTAGGAACTTTAGTAGATATCGTATTAGAAACCTCTGTCCATTCATCATGATGTCACGTTACCTAAGTTTGATTTGGGTAGTGTTTGGTGTCTTGTTATTCACCTTTTTATTCATTCATTTATTGCCTGGAGATCCAGTAATGGTGATGTTGGGCGAGAGTGCAAGTAGTGCAGAGCAATCAGCCTTGCGCCTGAAGTTGGGTTTAGATAAACCGCTCTGGCAGCAATTCTTGGATTATTTGTGGCGTGTCATGCAAGGGGATTGGGGAGAATCACTGTTCAGTCATGCCCCTGTGGCGCAGTTGCTAGCCTTGCGTTGGTGGGCGACAGCGAAATTAGCTTTATTGGCCTTGTGTATCGGTGCCAGTATAGGTTTGTCGCTTGGCATCTGGGCGGCACTTGGACATCAACGTTGGTCTGATCATTTGGCTAGTCTGTTTAGTTTGACTGTTTCTGCCATGCCACATTTTTGTCTTGGACCTCTGCTGATGTTGTTGTTTGCTTTACATTTGGGATGGTTGCCAGTGAGCGGTATGGATTATCCGAGTAGTATTGTGTTGCCTGCATTGACGCTAGGCTTTGGGTTGGCAGCAATTTTAACGCGTATGACGCGTGCCAGTCTTTTGGAAGTCTTGCACGAGGATTTTGTCCGCACAGCACGTGCCAAAGGTTTGCCCGAACATCAGGTGATTGTGCGTCATGCACTTCGAGCGGCCTGTTTGCCTGTGGTCACTATTTTGGGCTTGCAAATGGGTAGTCTATTGGCTGGCGCAGTCATCACTGAAACAGTCTTTGCATGGGATGGGATTGGCCGTTTGTTGGTAGAGTCCATTGAGAAACGTGACTATCCGGTGACTCAAGCTTGTGTGATGGTGATTGCGCTGAGTTATGTATTGATCAATTTCTGTACTGAAATAATTTACCGACGAGTTGATCCAAGATTACGTTATTCTGCAGAGGTCTCGAATTGAAGCTCACTCATCGATCTTGGGCAAGATTGTTTGATTGGGAAAATTGGCCAGTGTTGCTCATCATATTTTGGCTAGGCTGTGCGCTGATAGCTTTTTTCTTGCCTGCCCAGCAGAGTGATTTAAGTCATATATTGCAAGGACCTAATGCTAGCGTTTGGCTAGGTTATGATGATGTAGGCCGCGAAATTTTACCACGTTTATTGCAGGGTGCCCAAATATCTTTGTATGTGGCCTTGTTGGTGTCGCTTTTGAGCGCTTTGCTTGGCATTAGCTTGGGTTTATGTGCAGGTTATTTTGGCGGTTTTTGCGATACTTTGTTGATGCGAGTCACCGATATATTTCTTGCTTTTCCAGGCATCTTATTAGCCTTGGCATTTGCCGCTATTTTGGGCCCAGGTTTGAGTAACGCTGTGCTAGCGCTGAGTATGACTGCTTGGGTCAGTTACGCGCGCTTAAGTCGTATCCAAGCTCAATCTATTAGCCAACAACAACATGTGTTAGCCGCCAAGTCCTTGGGCGCCTCGCATGCCCGCATTTTGTTGCGTCATATACTGCCACTGTTGAGTGCGCCATTATTAGTAGAGGCCACCTATAGTATGGCGAGTTTGGTGATTGCCGAGGCTAGTTTGTCATTTTTGGGACTGGGTGTGCAGGTGCCCAACCCCTCATGGGGTGCCATGTTACGTGATGCTGTTCGCTATATGCTTGTGGCGCCTCACTATGTTTTGTGGGTTGGGCTTAGTTTAATGAGTTTGGTGTTGGCAGTGAATCGTTTGGGTGACCAACTGCGTAGCCATTTTGATGTGAGAGGAAAGTGATGAGTTTGGGTCCTGTGATGCTAGATGTGCTTGGTACCGAATTGACTGATGAGGATGTCAAGCGCTTGCAACACCCCTTGGTGGGGGGGGTGATTTTATTCAGCCGCAACTATCACTCGCCCGAGCAGTTGCAACATTTAACTCAGCAAATTCGTGCTGTCAGAAGCCCGCATTTATTAATCGCAGTCGATCACGAAGGTGGTCGAGTGCAGCGTTTTCGTGATGGATTTACTAGCATTCCCGCGATGCGAGAATTTGGCAAAATCTGGGATGTACACCCCAAAAAAGCAAAACATTTAGCTCATTTAGCGGGCTGGATTTTGGCGGCAGAATTACGTGCCCATGGCGTAGATTTCAGCTTTACTCCTGTGTTAGATATGGATTATGGCGATAGTTTGGTGATTGGTAATCGAGCCTTTCACTCTAATCCAGTCGCTATTCATGATCTTGCCTTTGCCTTGATGCAAGGATTGAAACAGGGTGGTATGCAGGCGGTGGGTAAGCATTTTCCCGGCCATGGTTTTGTGCATGCCGATTCGCATGTCGATATTCCAGTGGATGAACGTGTTTTTGATGCAATTGCGCAACACGACTTACAGCCATTTCGCAATATGATTGATGACGGTCTGGCGGCGATTATGCCCGCCCATGTGATTTATCCAGCGGTGGATAGTAAGCCAGCCGGTTTTTCCCGCTTATGGTTGCAAAAAGTGTTGCGTGAACGATTGGGCTTTGATGGTGTGATTTTTAGTGATGATTTATCCATGGAAGGAGCCAGTGTGGCGGGTGATGTCACTGCTCGAGCGCTGGCTGCACTAGAGGCTGGTTGTGATATGGTGTTGCTGTGTAATCGCCCGGACCTGGCTGATCAACTTTTATCAAGCTTGAAATACCCCACCAATGCGGTGAGTATGGCACGCTTGGTACGGATGCATGGCGCACTGCACCCACCAAGTATGGTGCAATTGCATGAGGATGGAGAGTTTGTCAGCGCTTTGAAACAAATCGGTTTGGTCGGTAAACAGGAATTGGATTTATTTGCACAAGACCATTAAGGCCTGTCTAATTTTAGACGGCGAAAAGTCTGTAATTAATTCGCCTAGCAGGCTTGAAACTTCACGCCAAAGTCGCTATCTTAAGTCATGTTGTTGTTTAATTTTAAAAGGAAGTTAACCATGTCAGACAATCTTCAAGTGCTATCTCGTGACGCAAGTGCTAATGTGGCGCAAAACAGAGTATTGCGTAACACCTACGCCTTGCTAGGACTTAGTCTCATTCCAACTGCTATCGGTGCCATGCTTGGTATGCAGATGAATTTCTCTTTGATGGCACAACACCCCATCATTTTTACCTTAGGTTTCTTTGCTGTGATGTTTGTATTATTTCAAGCGATTGCCGCAAACCAAAACCGTGCTCTCGGCATTTGGTTGCTGTTAGGTATGACACTGTTATTTGGCCTGATGTTAGGGCCTATTTTGCAAGTAGCTTTTGCGCTTCGCAATGGCGCTGAAATTGTTGGTCTTGCTGCTGGAGGTACGGCACTGACTTTCCTGAGTTTAGCGGCGATTGGCGCTTCTCCAGCACGTGATTTTAGTGGCTTAGGTAAGTTCTTATTTATTGGACTCATCTTGGCTGTGATTGCATCCTTGGTTAATATGTTCTTGCATATCCCAGTGATGTCCTTAGTGATTTCTGGGGTGTCTGTGCTGATTTTTTCGGGCTACATTTTGTATGATGTTAACCAAATCGTGCGTGGTGGTCAGACTAACTATGTAATGGCGACTTTAGCCTTGTATTTGGACATCTATAACCTGTTCGTTAATCTGCTTTATTTGTTGATGTCGTTGATGGGAAACAATCGCGACTAAGGCATTTACTTCTGAAAAACCGCCTTTTGGCGGTTTTTTTACTTGATGGGATGTTGATGCATACTCCTGTATCGATTGCACACAGCTTGGTTAAATATTGGATTTTCTCTTGGCTTTAAAAAACTCACTCAATATATTGCCACACGGCTGTGCTAATACACCGCTAATGACTTGGGTGTGATGATTGAGCTTTTGTTCTGCCATCAAGTTCACTACACTGCCGCAAGCTCCTGTTTTTGAGTCGCTTGCGCCATAGATAAGGTGTGCGATGCGTGCATGCTGTATCGCGCCTGCACACATCGCACAAGGTTCAAGCGTGACATATAAATCGCAGTCGACTAAACGATAATTGCCGAGTATTTTTGCCGCATGTCGTATCACTTGAATTTCTGCGTGCGCGCTTGGGTCGTGCAAGCCTATCGGATGATTGTGGGCTGCGGCTATCAGCTTACCGTGTTGGACGATAATCGCCCCCACTGGCACCTCGCCTAATTTTGCAGCTAGATGCGCTTGCTCAATAGCGAGCTGCATAAATCGCGCATGTATGTCTAATACTGACTCATCCATGGTGATTCAAAATACTCCTAATTTGTAAGGCCACTTCGCTGGCGCGCATGCCAATTGGCCCCACGCCTTGGCTGAGTAATTGATCTGCGGCTAGCCCATGAATATAGGTGGCTGTGAGGCTAGCTTGCCAAGCACTCAAACCCTGTGCTATCAAGCTAGCAACCACGCCACATAGCACATCACCAGTCCCGCCACTGGCTAGTCCAACATTACCAGTAGGATTCAACACGCTTAGCCCATCAGCTTGGGCAATCACGCTATGCGCGCCTTTTAAGATACAGATGGCATGATAGCGTTGTGCTAATTGGATGGCACTTTGCTCACGCTGGGTTTGAATCTGTTGGGGATCGCAAGCTAATAATTTAGCTGCTTCGCCTACATGGGGGGTCATTACAATACTTGCACTACGTTGTTGAATCTTCTGTATGAGATGATGACTACTCTCGAGATTGGCGTTGGCGATGATATTCAACGCATCTGCATCGAGTACCAAAGGATAGGGGCTGGATAGGGCTTGGGATAATAATTCCACTGCTTGTATAGATTGGCCTAAGCCAGGGCCGATGGCAATACAGTCTAACTGACCAAGTTGAAGCACTTTTTCTGGGCGTATCATGATTAACTCAGGGAAACACACATCCACTTGTGGCGCGTGCTGATGCAGATAAGCCAAATAGGTACGTCCGGCACCAGCTAATAATCCTGCGCGTGCAGCCAGCAATGCAGCGCCCAAGAAGCCCTCTGCGCCACCTATGACAACTAGACTACCATGTTGTCCTTTGTGGTTCTCTGGCTGTCTTTGCGGCCAAGTGCAAGCACTTAAATTTAGAGTTTTCATCACAGTCTTGAGTTAATAAAGCGCTAGATTAAGTTAAAAAATTAGTTTGTTGTAATTTTTGTATCCACCATTGATGTGCGCTTCCTTGTGCTTGTGCATTCCAGCCCAAGTACATGGCGGTATCAGGTTTGGGCTCTGCAACTTGTTTGACCACCAGCTGGCCTTTTAGCACTGCCGCTCTTGCCATATGTTCTGGCAGATAGCCTATGCCTAAGCCTGCAATTTGTGCAATAAGTTTATGCGCTAGACTGGGGACTGTCAGAATATCTTGTCCACTCACCACCCCAGAAGTCAGAGGTACAAGATTACGTGAGCTGTCAGCGGCCACTACTGAACGGTATTGCACGATATCAAGGTTTTGCAGTGGCTCTGGCATTTGCGCCAATGGATGTTGAGGGTGGACGGCAAATACAAAATTAACAACTCCCATCGATTTTGATTGAATCCCATTACTCATCGGGCAATCTCCTGGTGCGCCAATGACAATATCGCTACGACCAAAAATCAGTGAATCCCACACTCCACCATATACCTCCTGACTTAGTTTGATGCGAGTACCCAAATTCAATTGATAAAACTGGTCTACTAATGACCAAATAGGCTCAGAAACAATGGCATCACCTAAACATAAATTCAGCTCTGTTTCTACTCCGTTTGCTAGGCGCTTGACGCGTCTTTCTAGCTCACTGGCGGCTTGTAAAAGTGTTCGTCCCTGCGCTAATAGTTCCTCGCCAGCAGGTGTCAGTATGGCTTTATGTCCCTTGCGATCAAAAATGAGTACGCCCAAATCTTCTTCCAACTTACGGACGCTGTAGGTGATGGCGGAAGGGACTCGAAATAGGGCTTGAGCTGCGGCAGCAAAACTGCCTTTGCGGGCAATCGTGTCGATGACTTGTAGTGCCTCGAGAGAGATATTCATTTTTTTTGAACAAATAATCCAAAATAATTACCTATATATGATAGCAATCTTTATCTATCATTGTTAAATATAAATAATATTTATTCAAAAACTTTGAATTTTTCAACAACATAATACCAATAAAGGTGATTGAAGATGTTTTTATTGATGAATACGAAAACCATAAGAAGTAAATTGATGACACGACAAACAACCCATCGCATGCCTATGGAACTTCGCAGTGCTGGCTCTCGAGGCAAGCGAAGAGACCATTGGTTAAGTTCTTATTTTTCTTTTAGTTTTGGTGATTATTATCATCCTAACAGAATGCAGTTTTCTAAGCTTAGAGCGATTAATGATGATTGGATTGCGCCTGCTACTGGTTTTGATACCCATCCGCATCGTGATATGGAAATTATTACCTATGTGTTATCTGGTGAACTTCAACACGCAGATAATTTAGGAAATGAGGGTATTATTCGGGCAGGGCAAGTGCAGACGATGACAGCTGGTTCGGGAATGGTGCATAGTGAACATAACCCATCTGATACTGAGCCAGTGCATTTGTTACAAATTTGGCTGTTGCCTCGCTTAAAGAATTTAGCCCCTCATTATGCCCAAGCAGAATTTCCTCAGGCACTAAAACGACAGCGATGGTGTCTGATTGCAAGCCCTGATGTACAAGATGAATCGTTGACTGTGCAACAAGATGTTCGACTGTGGGCAACTCTTATGCATGCCGGTGAACATATGCATTTCGTTAGCCAGCCAGGACGAGCCTGTTACCTTCATGTGCTAGGGGGTAAAGTCACTATTAATGACCACACAATGGCTGACGGGGACGCATTGGCAATTGATGAGTTGACTGATGACTTAGTTTTGTTCGCTCATCAGCAAGCGGAAATCTTGCTATTTGATTTACCAATAGTAGACCCTGTCGGTTTTTCTATCAGCCTGTAATTTATGAGGAGCAAAATATGCCATTCAACATGATATTCACCAGCAGTAAATGGCTAGCTGCAATGCTCAGCATTTGGTTGTTGAGTGCGAGTGCGTATGCAGAGCTAGAGCACTACAATATTGATACCAGTCATAGCAGTGTGAATTTTCTTATCCGACATGTAGTGTCTAAGTTGTCAGGCAGTTTTAGTGATGTGAGCGGCGAATTGATGATCGATAGAGAGAATTTAGCCAATTCTAGCGTACGAGCGACGATCAAGGTGGCAAGTGTCAATACCAACCACGCTAAACGTGATGAACATATCAAAAAATCTGATTATTTAGATCTAGCGCAATTTTCTGAAATCCAATTTATCAGCAGTAAAATTGAGCCAGGTCTGCATGCTGATGAGGGGCTTGTAAGGGGAAGTTTGACGATGCACGGAGTGACTAAGCAGCTTACTTTTCCTTTTAAAATTTTGGGTTATGGTAACGACCCTTGGGGCGGGCTGCGTACAGGGATACAAGCGAGCACCACCATTCGAGCCTCTGACTTTGGTTTTGTGTGGGGGCTTAAACCTCAAGCACCTGTAGGTGATGAAATTGAAGTCACCTTGTTGCTTGAAGGGGTTAAAATCAAACCCACCCGCTAAGCTAATGACTATATTGATTATTTCATGGTATTTTTGGAGTTTTTATGTCTGATTTATTTTCTCCCGTCAAGTTAGGCAGTATTGCCTTAAGCAACCGCATGGTGATGGCGCCATTGACTAGAAATCGAAGTGGTAAAGATGGTGTACCAAATGATTTGAATGTGACCTACTACGCCCAGCGTGCATCTGCGGGATTGATTATTACTGAAGCTACGCCTATCTCAGCTATGGCACATGGTTATCCTTTGTTGCCCGGTATTTATAATGATGCTCAGGTGGCGGGATGGAAAAAAGTAACGGATGCAGTGCATGCCAGAGGAGGCAAGATTGTTATTCAGCTTTGGCATGTTGGTAGAATTTCTCATCCTAGTTTATTGCCTAATCAGGCGCTGCCAATCGCTCCTTCTGCTATCAAGCCAGCTGGTCAGGCTTTTACCTATGAAGGTTTACAGGACTTTGTCACGCCACGTGCGCTTTTGCGTGATGAGTTACCTGCCATTATTGAAGAGTATCAGCATGCTACGCGATGCGCACTTGCAGCGGGTTTTGATGGAGTTGAAGTACATGCTGCCAATGGCTATTTGTTGGATCAGTTTTTACGCGATGGCAGTAATCAGCGTGATGATGAATATGGTGGCAGTATAGAAAACCGAGCTCGCTTGTTGATGCAAGTCATGCAAGCTGTTATCGCGGTGGCTGGGGCTGATAGAGTAGGTGTACGCCTGTCACCAGTGAATCCGTTTAATGATATGAGGGATAGTCATCCGCAAGCCATGTTTAATTATGTCACCCAGCAACTTAATCAATTTAAGCTGGCGTATTTGCACGTAGTAGAGGGTGGTATCCATAGTGGTGGTGAAACGCAGCCATTTGATTTTGCCGAAATGCGCCGCTTATCTTCTAGTCCTTATATTGCTAATTTGGCCTATGATAAAGCACGAGGTAACCAAGCAATTCTCAGTGGACATGCTGATGCGGTTGCTTATGGTGTGCCATTTATTGCTAATCCAGATTTGGTAGAACGTTACCAACATGATTGGCCCTTAAATGAGGCTGACAGCAGTTCGTTTTATGGCGGTTCTGAACAAGGCTATACCGATTATCCTTTTTATCAATAAACGCTTATGCAAAAGGTAGATATGAGTCCATCATTAGCAAAACCGGCAATCACTCAGGTTCCCATCGATAGCACCATTGCCCAACGTTGGAGTGGTCGAAGCTTTGATAGCAACAGAACACTCAGCCAAGAACAGACAGTTGCTTTGCTTGAAGCAGCCCGCTGGGCACCCTCCTGCATGGGGGATCAGCCATGGCGTTTCGTCGTATTTGACAAAGCGCAACATCCTCAGGCTTGGCAAAAAGCATGGGGCTGTCTGTCAGAGGGGAATCAATCTTGGGTACAACATGCGCCTTGGATTTGTTTGGTATGTGCTGATAGTGTGTTTGTCAAAAACGGACAGCCCAATCGCTGGTCACAATATGATACCGGAGCGGCCGCACTTAACCTGTGCTTACAAGCCAGCAGTATGGGTTTGATGGCACACCAACTGGGAGGTTTTGATGCGCAACAAGCGCGTCAGTTGTTTGCTATTCCTGAACAATTTACTCTGATGGCGATGATAGCGGTAGGCTATCCTGCTTCGGCAGAGCAATTGAGTGATGAGTTGCGTCAACGTGAATTAGCGCCACGTGTACGCAAGCCGCTTAGCGAGATTGCTTACGCGGGTGATTGGCAACAGGCTTTGAGCTAAGTGCTTTTCATCTTAGTCTGGCGTTCTGATAGAATAGCCGTTTTAATGAACAACCTACAGGTCTAATTATGGCAGTTTTAACTCTCAACAAAGAAAACTTCAAAAGCACCATAGAGAAAAATCCTTTTGTGATTGTGGATTTTTGGGCGCCATGGTGTGAGCCATGTGTCAATTTCACTCCCATCTTTGAACAAGCCGCTAAAGATCATCCAGATATCGTTTTTGGTATGGTGGACACCGAAGCCAATGGTGAAATTGCAGAATACTTTGAAGTCAACAAAATCCCCGCTATTTTGATTATCCGTGAACAGGCCGGTATTCATGCACAACAGGGTGAGATAGGTGCGCCTGCATTAACAAAATTGATTGAATGGGCACGTGATTTCGATATGTCCGCAGTGCATGCTTATTACGCAGACCAAGATAAGCAAAAAAAATAATCAGATTGCCTACATTTAAGTCCTTTTAAAGCCGTTTATAACGGCTTTTTTATTTTTTTATAAGGATTATTTGCAATTCATTATATGATGTATATAATCTACAAAAAAAGGAAGTAATCAATCAAAAATAACGGGAGACATCATGAGCGAGAAATACCAAACACTAGATAATAAAATGGTTGGGCAAGTGATCAAGTCGATACGAAAATCAAGAAAAATGACGATTTCTGAGTTCTCCGCTCGGACTGGAATATGTCGTAGCTATATCACAATGGTAGAACATGGCGCGGCGAATCCAAGTGTAGAGGTGATTGCAGCATTGTTCGCAGGTCTGGATAAACAAATCGTATTTGGCGTTAAAAAACAATCTATTGAAGCAAAAATCGCCTAATTTTTGATTTTAATGCGATATTTATTGCGGCAAACTACCTAAATACTTTATCGGATCAACCGATTTTCCTTGAAAGCGAATCTCGAAGTGGAGTTTCACTTTATCTGTACCAGTATTGCCCATTTCTGCAATTTTTTGACCTTTCGTTACCAGTTGTCCTTCTTTAACCAGCAACTTACTGTTATGTGCATAAACACTTAGCAAGTCTTTATCATGTTTGATAATCACCATATTGCCGTAGCCACGCAAATCACCGCCGTTATAGATCACCTTGCCACTGCCTGCTGCATTAACTTCTTGACCTAATACGCCTTCGATATCGATACCTTTTGCATTGCCACCATCAACAAAGGGATTAATCACTTTGCCTTTGCTGGGCCATGACCAATCACCATTACTAGCGCTCGGCGCTGCGGTGTTAGATTTGGTATTGTTTGGAGTTGGACGAGATTGTTGGACCAGCCCTTCATTGATGTCAGGTAACTCTTTGCTGGGATTAGTAGGCTGAGTCGTATTTTGACTATTGCTGGTAACTGATTCCTGATTGCTAATATTTGAAGATTCATCCAGAGGCTTGGCAGTAATAGGCTCATCTAAACTTTTGCCCTGAGGGGAACTATTATCGCTATTGAGAGGTTTCGTCACTACGTTGTTATCATGTTTTGCTTCCACCGGTTTGGATTTCGGCCCTGCCGATTTGAGCGCTTTTAGTTTTAATGATTGCCCAATTTGGATGGTGTAGGGGGGGTCAATTTGGTTGATTTGGGCGATTTCTTTATAGTCAAAACCATGTTCTAAACCAATAGAGTATAACGTGTCGCCTTTTTTGACAGTATATAAATCAGGTCGCCAATCTTTTTCTTGTACTTGATTAAGCTTGCTGGAGGAACTTGTATTGGAAATTTTAGAGGTTTGAGACTTTGTCGAAATCTCACTGACAGGGGCAGGGGTGTGTGGAGTGGATTTACAAGCCATCACAAGCATACCAACTAACAATATCAGTGGGTAATGTCTATTCGCCAATCGCATCACAATATATCCTTTGTCATCAGTCTTTTTTTATACCATTCAGCAGAGGGACAAACTTAACTGGTTCAAGTTTGCTAGTCTGGAAATGATCTAGGTCAGTTCTTTCGATGAGATGCAAAATCTGATCATCAACACCGACTGGGATAACCATGCGTCCACCAATAGATAGTTGTTGTAATAATGCTTCTGGGATATGGCTGGCCGCTGCCGTCACGATAATGCCATCAAATGGTGCAAATTCTGGCAGACCGATGCTGCCATCTGCATTTTCTAATTTGATATTGCTGAGTTTGAGTTGGCGCAACGTACTCAGCGCTTTCATTAGTAATGGGCGTATGCGCTCTACTGTATAAATCTCTTGTGCAACCCGAGATAAAATGGCTGTCTGATATCCACATCCAGTGCCAATTTCCAGTACTTTGTTAAGAGATTTGCCGGCACGCAACAACTCGGTCATTTTGGCGACAATATAGGGTTGGGAGATGGTTTGACCGAAGCCTATTGGCAACGAAACATCTTCATATGCACGAATAGAAAGGGCTTCATCGACGAATACATGACGAGGAATTTCACTCATGGCAGCAAGCGTCATTTCATCCGTAATACCTTGCTCGCGCAAGCGCATCAGCATACGCTCACGTGTACGTTGCGAAGTCATGCCTATGCCATGGATGCGTTTGGTCAAGCTCATTAATCTAGCCAAGCTTTCACTTGTTGAAGTTGTTGGGTATGGGTTAAATCCGCTTGTAAAGGGGTGATAGATACCTGCCGATTGGCTACCGCATAGAAGTCGGTGCCTGGTCCTGCATCTTGAGCCTCGCCTGCAGCCCCCACCCAATATAAGGTTTCTCCGCGTGGTGATTTAGATTGAATGACTGGCTCAGCTTTGTGACGCTTGCCTAATCGCGTAGTCACCACCCCTTGAATTTGCTCATAAGGGATATCTGGGACATTGATGTTCAATAACATGGGCCCTGCCAAAGGTCGCTCGACGATTTTACCAACTAACGCACTGACGACTTTGCCGGCCGTATCGAAATGTCGAGCATTATGCTGTGACATTGAAACCGCCAAAGAAGGAATATCGAGCAGAAAACCTTCCATGGCAGCGGCTACAGTGCCAGAGTAAATGGTGTCATCCCCCATATTGGCGCCATCATTGATACCAGAAATAATCATGTCAGGAAGATCATGCAACAGACCGGTTACTGCTAAATGCACGCAGTCAGTAGGTGTACCGTTCACATAATAAAATCCTTGCTCGGTTTTTTTGACAGTCAATGGTCTATCTAGCGTCAATGAATTGCTCGCGCCGCTGCGATTTCTTTCGGGGGCAACCACCACGATTTCGGCGATTTGACTAATATGATGGGCAAGTACCTGTAAGCCCTGGGCAAAATATCCATCATCGTTAGAAAGTAGAATTTTCATACGGACCTTATTATTTGCTGACGCTTTTCGTCACTACTGATATTTTAACTTGCTTCAAAGACAAGGAAAATAAACTCTGACAAATAAAGCCTAATCAACGCTATAAAATGAGTGCGGCGACTACCTTACGTCCCTCAGCCATGAGGATATTATAGGTTCGGCAGGCCGCAGCGGTGGTCATACATTCAACTGCAATTTGCGCTTGTATAAGCGCTGCGCTGATGCTGGGGTGAATAAATTGATGTTGCTCTCCACAGCCTATAATGACGATTTCAGGTTGAAATGATAGTAAATCTGCTAAGTGATTAGCGGACAAATCCTGTATCTGCTTAATCGGCCAATCTGCTTGTAAGGTGTCAGGGCTAATCACTAGGCTGTTTTGATAGATTTGATGGTTTATCTGTATACGGCCTGTGCTATAGGCTGTCACTATGTTACGTCCATCTTGTTGTGCTAGGTGTAATTTCATCTTTGTTCCAGTGCTGTCATGAGTACTCAAGCGCCCGAGAATATTGGATTTCGTGGCTGTTTGCATTGCTTGAAAAGCGGTTCGCAAGTAAGATAACACATTTTTTGAGTGCAGCAATTTTGCCCATGATTGTGCCATGCAACCCATTTTAAAATCCACCAAACTTAATAACGTATGCTACGACATCCGTGGCCCGGTATTAGCGCGCGCTAAACAAATGGAAGAGGATGGACATCGGATTATCAAGTTAAACATTGGTAATCCTGCGCCATTCGGCTTTGAGGCGCCAGAAGAAATCGTGCAAGATGTGCTGCACAATCTTGATCAGGCTTCTGGTTATACAGACTCTAAAGGCTTATTTGCTGCGCGAAAAGCCATCATGCATTACACCCAGCAGAAAAAAATTGCTGGCGTAACAATCGATGACATCATTATTGGAAATGGGGTGTCTGAGTTAATTGTGATGGCGATGCAAGGTTTGCTGAATAATGGCGACCAAGTGTTGGTGCCTATGCCAGATTACCCTCTGTGGACTGCGGCAGTAAATTTAGCGGGCGGGACTGCCAGACATTATCTGTGCCGTGAGGAACAGGGCTGGATTCCAGACTTGGCTGATATCGAGAGCAAAATAACCGCAAACACCCGTGGTATTGTAATCATCAACCCCAACAATCCTACTGGCGCGCTTTATCCCGATGAGGTCCTACTGGGTATTATTGAGATTGCTCGTCATCATGGTTTGATTGTGTTTGCAGATGAAATCTATGACAAAGTCCTGTATGACGGCAGAAAACATACCTCAATTGCTTCTTTGTCGGACGATATTTTGTTTGTCACTTTTAATGGCTTATCTAAAAATTATCGCGCATGTGGATATCGTGCTGGGTGGATGATTATTTCTGGCGAGAAGGCGGCTGCCAAGGACTATATCGAAGGCCTGAATATGTTGGCCTCTATGCGTTTATGTGCCAACGTGCCAGGACAATTGGGGATACAAACTGCCCTAGGCGGATACCAAAGTATCGATGACTTGGTTGCTCCATCAGGGCGTTTATGCAAACAGCGTGATTTGGCTTACGACATGTTGACTAGCATTCCTGGCGTGACTTGCTTCAAGCCTGCAGCTGCCATGTATCTATTCCCTAAGCTCGATCCTAAAATGTACCCCATCCAAGACGATCAACAATTTATCTTAGATTTATTGTTAGAAGAAAAAGTATTATTGGTGCAGGGTAGTGGTTTTAATTGGAAAACACCTGATCATTTCCGGGTAGTGTTTTTGCCCAACGTGGATGACCTAACTGAAGCGATACATCGCATAGAGCGATTCTTGGCACAATATCGTAAACGTTTCGGCAATCGTTAAGTAGAGCTATCTCATCAAATATCGTGGATTAATAAAGAAAGTTTAGGCATGGAGTCATTGAAAGTTGGTTTGCTTGGTATTGGCACTGTAGGAGGTGGCACATACACTGTGTTGCAAAGAAATCAGGCAGAAATTGCCAATCGTGCAGGTCGTCCGATTGAAATTGTTAAGGTGGCTGATCGCGATTTATCCCGTGCTGAGAGCATTACCGCTGGCAAAGTAAGCCTGACACAAAATATTGATGACGTGGTTAGTGACCCTCATATTGATGTGGTGGTCGAATTGATTGGCGGTTATACCCTGGCAAAAGAGGCAGTTTTAAAAGCGATTTCTCATGGTAAACATGTGGTCACCGCCAATAAAGCTTTGTTGGCGATACATGGTAACGAGATTTTTTCGGCCGCCCAACAACATGGTGTCATTGTGGCCTACGAGGCCGCTGTCGCCGGGGGTATCCCTATTATCAAGGCCCTGCGCGAAGGCTTGGTTGCCAATCGTATCGAGTGGCTGGCGGGTATTATCAATGGCACCACCAATTTCATCCTAAGCGAAATGCGTGACAAAGGTTTGGCTTTTGCTGATGTTTTAGCAGAAGCACAACGTTTAGGCTATGCTGAAACAGACCCCACTTTTGATATCGAAGGCATTGATGCGGCGCATAAATTAATGGTCATGGCGGGCATCGCTTTTGCCATTCCAATGCAGTTTGACAAAGTTTATACCGAGGGTATTAGTCACTTGGATAGCAAAGATATTCGCTATGCAGAAGAGTTAGGCTATCGGGTTAAATTGTTAGGGATTTGTAAGCGTACTGAGCAGGGCGTAGAACTTCGTGTGCATCCCACCTTGATTCCTGAAAAACGTCTGATTGCCAATGTGGATGGTGCAATGAATGCGGTATTGGTTAAAGGAGATGCTGTTGGGCCAACGCTATACTATGGCGCTGGCGCTGGATCTGAGCCTACCGCTAGCGCCGTGATTGCCGACTTAGTGGATGTGGCGCGCATGCAGCATGCCAGTGTAGCCCAACGTGTTCCTTATTTGGCGCATCATCAGATGAAAAGCGCTGATATGCTCAATATCTTGACTATCGAGCAAATACAAAGTGCCTATTATTTGCGTTTGCGTGCACTCGATAAACCTGGGGTGATGGCCGATATCACCAAAATTTTGGCCGAACGTGAAATTTCTATTGATGCCATGATGCAAAAAGAGCCTTTAGATAATGAGGATGCTGCAGATATTGTGATTCTTACTCACGTCACCCAAGAAAAGAATATCAATCAGGCTATCGTAGCGATACAGCAAATCTCGGCATTGGATGGGCAGGTAGTGAAATTAAGAATGGAAGCATTGAGTCGATGAAATATATCAGCACCCGAGGCAACTCACCGGCACTTCATTTTTGCGATATTTTGTTAGGCGGATTAGCCCCTGATGGTGGCCTGTATATGCCCGAACAATATCCTCACTTCAGTGATGCTGATTTAACTGCAATGCGTGGTATGAATTACCGCGATTTAGCCTTTGCCATTTTAAGTCGCTTGATAGACGATATCCCCGCTGACGACTTACGTGACATCATCAATCGTACTTATCGTGCTGAGGTATATGCCTATACACGCGAAGGGCAAAATGCTGAGGACATCACGCCAACGCTCAAGCTCGAAGACAATTTATATTTGCTATCGCTTTCTAATGGACCTACTTTGGCTTTTAAAGATATGGCCATGCAGCTACTTGGTCATTTATTTGAATATGTGTTGGCAAAACGTGGCGAAACTACCAATATTTTAGGAGCGACTTCTGGTGATACTGGATCAGCGGCAGAGTATGCTATGCGAGGCAAAAAAGGGGTAAGGGTATTTATGTTATCCCCGCATCAGCGCATGAGTCGTTTTCAGTCGGCGCAAATGTTTAGTTTGCAGGATGAGAATATATTCAATATTGCGGTACGTGGTGTTTTTGACGATGCTCAAGATATTGTCAAAGCAGTTTCTAATGACCATGACTTTAAAGCCCAATACAAAATCGGCGCCGTTAATTCGATTAATTGGGGCAGAGTAGCGGCGCAGATTGTGTATTACTTTAAAGGTTATTTTGCGGTGACTAGTCAGAATAGCCAAAAAGTCAGCTTTGCTGTGCCTTCTGGAAATTTTGGTAACGTCTGTGCAGGCCATGTGGCGCGTATGATGGGATTACCGATTGATCGCTTGGTAGTGGCAACCAACGAGAATGATGTGTTGGATGAGTTTTTCCGTACAGGGGTTTATCGTCCAAGAGGATCAGAGCACACTTATCACACTTCCAGTCCCTCAATGGATATCAGTAAAGCATCAAATTTTGAGCGCTTTGTGTTTGACCTCGTCGGTCGTGATAGCGCTCAAGTGCGTGCACTATGGAGTAAGGTGGATCAGGGCGGAAGCTTTGATTTAACTGGCACTGGCTTGTTTGAAAAAATCGCTGATTACGGTTTTGTTTCAGGCAGTAGCAATCATCAAAATCGCATGCAGACCATACAGCAGGTAGAGCAACAATACCAGTTAGTGATCGATACTCATACTGCCGATGGCATTAAAGTGGCGTTACAACACAGAACCCCAGAGATTCCTATGCTGGTGCTTGAGACTGCTTTGCCGGCTAAATTTGAAGATGCCATTCATGAAGCTTTGGGTCATTTGCCAGAGCGGCCAGCAGCCTTGCAGGGACTAGAGCAATTACCACAACGTTTTGAGGTGATGGACGCTGATGTTGATGCGATTAAAGCCTTTATCGTTGCGCATAGCTAGCTAAATAAAAAGACCGGAGACGCCACCATGCAGCAATATCATGATTTGTTAAAGCACGTGCTTGAACACGGTCACCGAAAGCATGACCGGACTGGTACAGGGACTATCTCAGTATTTGGCTATCAGATGCGCTTTGATTTAAGCGCAGGATTTCCTTTATTAACGACCAAAAAAGTACATCTAAAATCGATTATTCATGAGCTGTTATGGTTTTTGCAAGGCAGTACCAATATTGCCTATCTCAAAGAAAACGGTGTCACGATTTGGGATGAATGGGCTGACCAAGAGGGAAATTTAGGTCCAGTATATGGCTATCAATGGCGCAACTGGCCTAAACCTGATGGCTCTCACATAGATCAAATTAGCCAAGTTGTCGAGGCGATTAAAAGCAATCCAGACTCACGTCGATTAATCGTTTCAGCATGGAATGTGGCCGATGTAGAAAAAATGAAATTGCCTCCTTGTCATGCATTTTTTCAGTTTTATGTGGCTGACGGAAAATTAAGCTGTCAGCTCTATCAACGTAGTGCGGATATATTTTTAGGCGTGCCTTTTAATATTGCTTCCTATGCACTATTAACCATGATGGTGGCGCAAGTATGTGGTTTAAAATTGGGTGACTTTGTACATACTTTGGGCGATGCGCACATCTATCTGAACCATCTAGATCAAGTCAATGAGCAATTGCAGCGTGATTTTCGTGCGCTTCCTACCATGCGTATCAACCCTGCGGTCGACAATATCTTTGACTTTCACTACGAAGATTTCACGCTAGAAAATTACGATCCGCATCCCGCTATCAAAGCCCCAGTCGCGGTGTGATGATGTCTTTATCCGTTATCGTCGCGCTAGCCAAAAATCGGGTGATTGGCGTCAACAATACCTTACCTTGGCATTTGCCCGAGGACTTAAAGCGTTTCAGGCAATTAACCATGGGGCACCATATTATTATGGGCAGAAAAACCTATGAGTCTCTTGGTCGATTGTTACCAGGAAGACAAACGGTGATAGTCACGCGCAATCGAGACTATCAGGTTGAGGGTGCGCATGTGGTGCACAGCCTAGAACAGGCCATTCAAGTCAGCGCCAGTGACTCAGAGGCCTTTCTGATTGGCGGGGCGGAGTTATACCAACAGTCTTTGCCATTGGCTAAACGGCTATATCTGACACAGATTGATGCCGAGTTTGAAGGAGATGCTTATTTCCCTGAAATTGATTTGAATGAGTGGGATTTATTGGAACAACGCAGCCATCGTTCGCAAAATGGCTGGTTGTTTCATTACCTTATCTATCAACGCAAAGATACATCAGCGCTATGATTGCGCGACGCAATCAACATAATAAATGGCTTTACCGTCGATGACTTCTTTCACCAAACCATGCACATCGGTCTCAAACCCTGGGAAGCGTTCGTTAAATTCACGCGCAAAACGTAGATAGTTGACGATAATACTGTTAAAGCGCTCACCTGGTATCAACAACGGGATGCCTGGAGGATAGGGTGTGAGCAATACTGCGGTGACCCGACCCTCAAGCTGATCAATCGGTACTCGATCAATTTCTTTATGTGCCATTTTTGAAAACGCATCTGTTGGTTTCATGGCTGGTACCATATTTGATAGGTACATCTCGGTGGTGAGCCGTGCTACATCGTTGGATTTATAAATTTCATGAATCTGATTGCATAAATCCTTTAAACCAATCATTTCATAACGCGGATAATTGGCGACAAATTCTGGTAGTACTTTCCATAGTGGCTGGTTTTTGTCATAGTCATCTTTAAACTGCTGTAAAGCTGCGACCAGGGTATTCCAGCGTCCTTTAGTAATACCGATGGTGAACATAATGAAGAAGGAATATAAGCCAGTTTTTTCTACAATCACGCCATGTTCAGCTAAATATTTAGTGACGATGGCAGCAGGAATACCAAGCTCATCCGAAAAATCTCCTTCGACATCCAAACCAGGGGTGATAATGGTCGCTTTAATTGGATCCAGCATATTAAAGCCCTCGGCAAGTTTGCCGAAACCATGCCAACGTTCATTAGCTTTCAGCATCCATGCTTCGCGTTCTTCTATGCCTTCCTCTGATAGATCATTAGGCCCCCATACTTTAAACCACCAGTCAGATCCCCATTCTTCATCCACTTTGCGCATAGCACGTCTAAAATCTAACGCTTCCATAATCGACTCTTCCACCAAGGCATTACCACCTGGTGCCTCCATCATGGCAGCGGCGACATCACAGCTGGCAATAATCGAATATTGAGGACTGGTCGAGGTGTGCATCAAATAGGATTCATTGAATACGTCACGGTCTAATTTAATCTGTTGTGCATCTTGCACCAAAATTTGTGAGGCTTGGCTTAAGCCAGCTAATAGTTTGTGGGTGGATTGTGTAGAAAACACCATGGATTCTTTACAGCGCGGACGATCTGCACCGATAGCGTGATAATCACCATAGAAATCATGAAAGGTAGCGTGCGGTAACCAAGCTTCATCAAAATGTAAGGTATCGATTTTGCCGTCTAACATTTCTTTGATTTCTTCAACATTGTATAGCACACCATCATAAGTCGACTGGGTAATCGTCAGTACGCGAGGCTTGGCGTTTTTATCGCTAGCAAAAGGATTGGCGGCAATTTTCTTTTGAATATTTTCCCATTCAAACTCATGTTTTGGAATGGGGCCGATAATGCCAAAGTGGTTTCGTGTTGGCATCAAAAATACTGGAATTGCACCGGTCATAATGATCGAATGTAATACCGATTTATGACAGTTTCTATCTACGACGACGATATCACCTGGCGCTACAGTAGAGTTCCAGACAATTTTGTTGGAGGTAGAGGTGCCATTGGTGACAAAAAACAAATGATCACAATTATAAATTCTCGCTGCATTGCGTTCAGAAGCTGCGACAGGGCCGGTATGGTCGAGTAATTGACCTAGTTCATCTACCGCGTTGCAGACGTCTGCACGCAACATATTCTCGCCAAAAAACTGGTGGAACATCTGTCCGACCGGTGATTTTAAGAAAGCGACTCCACCAGAATGACCTGGGCAATGCCACGAGTAAGAGCCATCGGCAGCATAGTGGGTAAGTGCACGAAAGAAAGGCGGTGGTAATGCGTCTAAATAAGCACGAGCCTCTCGCACAATATAGCGTGCGACAAATTCTGGTGTATCTTCATTCATATGAATAAAGCCATGTAATTCACGCAATACGTCGTTGGGAATATGGCGAGAGGTTCTGGTCTCACCATGAAGGAAAATCGGGATATCCTCGTTGCGATGGCGTATTTCTTCTACGAATTGACGTATGCTGGCTAGCGCAGCTTCTGATTCCCCCATAAACTCTTCGTCGTCGATAGAGAGAATGAAGGCTGAGGCACGGCTTTGCTGTTGTGCAAATGAGGTTAAATCACCATAGCTGGTAATCCCCAATACCTCCATACCTTCATCTTCGATGGCTTTCGCCAATACTCGGATACCAAGGCCTGAGGAATTCTCAGAGCGAAAGTCCTCGTCAATAATGACGACAGGGAATCGGAATTTCATGTGCTAGCCTTTCGCTTTAATCGGATACTAAATTTTAGGCAGGGTAACGCCCACCTGCCCTTGGTATTTACCGCCACGATCTTTGTAGCTGGTTTCGCAGATATCATCCTCATCGGCTTCAAAAAATAACACCTGAGCACAGCCTTCATTGGCGTAAATTTTGGCCGGTAAAGGCGTAGTGTTGCTAAATTCAAGCGTGACATAGCCTTCCCACTCTGGCTCAAACGGGGTGACATTAACGATAATGCCGCAGCGCGCATAGGTAGATTTACCTAAGCACACGGTCAAGACATTTCTTGGGATACGGAAATATTCAACTGTCCGAGCCAAGGCAAAGGAGTTGGGCGGAATGATACAGTAATCGGCATTAACCTCAATAAATGAGTTAGGGTCAAAATTCTTGGGATCGACGATTGTGCTGTTCAAGTTGGTAAATAATTTAAATTCACTTGAGCATCGAATATCATAGCCGTAGCTAGAAGTGCCATAAGAGACCAAGCGCTCACCCGAGCTATTGATCTTGACTTGATTCGGCTCAAACGGCTCTATCATGCCATGCTGTTCTGCCATACGGCGTATCCATTTATCCGATTTAATGCTCATATTTCGTCCCTGTTTGCTGGTTATCGTTGTCAAATATCGCGATGTGTAAGATTAAAATTTGTCGCCGCCTAGCTCAATACTATAGCGCCAGAACTGATCTTGACCCTCAAAAATGACTTTTGATTCTAGCGGGTCACGACTGCCTGCAGGGTATTGATGCACTGGGGTGTCATCTTTGGCCCATGCTTCGACGATAGGGTCTACCAGACGCCATTGTGCCAACACTTCGTCAATATGCAGATACTGTGAAGGATCACCTTCTATCAAGTTCAATAACAGCGTCTCATAAGAGTCTATGCTTTCATCACCTTGTTGACGTTGCGGTGCGTCAATGCTCAGTGTGCGTGTGGCAATATCTAAGCCAGGAATCTTGGATTGCACTTCCATCTTGATACATTCGCGTGGCTGAATATTAATAATTAGCCAGTTCTGTTGTTGCTGACCATTCAGTTCAATCGGCGATTTTTTGAAGCGTATCGCAATGGCGGTATTGCCTTCGTGCATACGTTTGGCGGTACGTACATAGAAAGGCACGCCTTTCCAGCGCTCATTATCGACAAATAGTTTCACCGCTGCATAGGTCTCGGTTTTACTGCTATCGACACCGTCACGTTTAAGTTCTTCCAAATAGCTCAATACCTTTTCGCTATGACCGTCGCCAACATCCACGCGACCGCCAGCATACTGAGCACGGAACACATTTTTATGCAGGTTATTGACATCTACTGGGCGTATCGATTTGAGCAGATTAATCTTTTCAGCACGAATACTTTCAGGAGTGAAATCTTTAGGCTTTTCCATCGCGACTAATGCCATGGTCTGCAACAGATGACTTTGAAACATATCACGCAATGCGCCAGTAGCATTATAGAAAGTCGTTCTATCACCAACACCTAGGGTTTCATTGTTGGTGATTTGTACGTGGTCGATATGGTGATGATTCCATAGTGGCTCGAACACGGCATTGGTAAAACGCGTCAACATAATATTTTGAATCGCAGATTTACCGAGGTAATGGTCGATACGATAGATTTGGCTCTCTTTAAGGTACTTGGTTAACTCTGCTTGCAATGCTTGTGCAGTTTGTAAGTTGGTACCGAATGGTTTTTCAATCAGCACACGGCGCCAATATTTGCTCTCATCGGTGAGACCAACTTGATGCAGTTGTTGTACGATGGTGGCGAAATCGGTGGGGCGTACTGATAAGAAATAAGCCAAATTCTGTGGAAAAACTTGTTCATCGCTGAGTAAGTTTTTTAATTTGCTAAACGCATCTGGGTCAGTCGGTGGGTTGGCATGATAGAAGTTACGCGCGATAAAGCGTTGATAGACTTCTTGGTCATAGCCATTTTTAAATTTCGCGTCTAGCATGCCTTTGATTTCAGCTTGCCAGGCCTCGCAACTCATTTCACTCCGGCCAATCGACAAAATTTTCATCTCAGCGGGGAAACGACCTGCCGCATCCAAGCGGAATAGACCAGGGATTAATTTAATACGCGAAAGATTACCGCTTGCACCAAACAGCACAAAGGTACATGGATTAACTTGTTTGCTCATGAATAAATTCTCTATATTTTTGTCAGGGGGCTATCTGGTTAAAGACAAGTTTTATTTGTCGTGTACCGATTTGACAAAGTGTCCACCAAATCCGTTGCGCATCATGGATAGCAATTTATAACTGTAGCCTGTGGCATCCTGACTTCTAAAGCGGGCTTGTAGCGCCAAGGTAAGTACTGGCGCGGCCACGCCTTGTTCAACTGATTCCATCACCGTCCAACGACCTTCACCAGAATCCGCCACATAAGGGGCGATATCTTTCAGCTCTTGGTCAGATTTAAGTGCATCTGCGGTTAAGTCTAATAACCAGCTTCGCACCACAGAACCATGACGCCACAATTCGGTGACTTGGGCTAAGTCTAAATTAAATTCTTCTTTACCCTTAAGCAGGTCTAAACCTTCAGCCATTGCTTGCATCATGCCGTATTCAATACCGTTATGGATCATTTTGGTAAAGTGACCGGCTCCGATTGGGCCAACATGGGCCCAGCCATGCTCTTTACTTGGCGCCAAGGCAATCAAGATAGGCTCCATGATTTTAGCCACTGCTGGCGTGGCACCCACCATCAGACAATAACCATTTTGCAGACCCCAAACCCCGCCTGAGGTACCACAGTCCATGTAGCCGATACCACGTTCTGCCAACCAGGCACCACGACGTTGACTGTCTTTGTAGTTGGAGTTGCCACCGTCAACGATAATATCGCCCTTGGACAACATGGGAGCTAAATCTTGAATCTGAATTTCTGTGGGTGAGCCACTGGGTAACATCAACCAAACAATTTTAGGTTCTTTTCCATCTCCAAGTTTGCTGACTGCATCTGGCACAGAGGTCGCGGCAATCATGCTTTCTTTCTCCGCCAATTGATTCACCACATCAGTGCTACGGTCATAACCAACCACTTGAATACCTGCACGAAGCAAACGGGTTGTCATATTGCCACCCATTTTGCCTAAACCTATCATTGCTAATTTCATTGAATTTTCCTTACTTTTAAGAATGGGAGCGCTCATTTTTGTTGAGATCCCTATAGAAGACCATCGCGCTTTTGGGTAAGATGGCGTGCTTAAATTTTAACGCTGTTAAAAAAGACAGCATTATATCGCGAATCAGTAGGGCTTTGCAGTATGCTAGAGACACAACACACCATGACAAAACAAATTTCCCGTTGGCATTTTTTTGACAGTCAGGCTGAGATTAATGAAGCCACAGTTAAAAAAATTCTTGATTTGGCCGTTCAAGCGATTCAAGCGCGTGGGGCGTTTCGTATCGTATTGGCCGGAGGTTCTACACCCAAAAGCGTTTATGCCATGCTCAAAGATGTGCAAGCGGATTGGGAAAAATGGCATATCTATCATAATGATGACCGCTGTTTGCCGGTTGATCATGTTGAACGAAATAGTTTAATGGCAAGACAAACATGGCTCAATCATGTGGCGATTCCTGCCGATCAGATTCATGATATTCCTGCCGAACTAGGCAATATCGAGGGTGCCAAAGTCTATGCAAACATTTTAGCTGGGGTCCCAACTTTTGATTTGGTGTTACTGGGACTGGGCGAGGATGCGCATACAGCGAGCTTATTCCCCGGTCATGCCGTAGATAACTCTGCCGATGCGGTGCCAGTATTTAACGCTCCCAAGCCCCCTCCAGAGCGTATTACCATGAGTCAACAACGCTTGAGTAATGCTCGCCATGTCATCTTTTTGGTGACCGGTGCAGGCAAGCAACAGGCGGTCAATGATTGGCGTGCTGGCAAACCAGTGCCAGCGGCACTGATTACCCCAACGAATGGGGTAGACGTGTATTGCTTTGGGGTGACGTGATAGCAGGAGTTAAAAATGCTTTGTCCTAATTGTGGTTCAACGCATATCGGCACTGATACCAGAGACTTCATCTATGTTTATAAGGGACAAAAAACCTTAGTGCCGGCTGTCAATGGACAGTTCTGCAAGCATTGTCATGAGTCATTTTTGGATGTTACGGAATCAAAACGTTATTCTGATGCCTTTATGGAATTCCAGAAAAAAGTGAATGCAAATTTGATAGACCCAAATTTCATTACCTCAGTGCGTAAAAAATTAAAACTAGATCAAAAACAAGCAGCTGAAATCTTTGGTGGCGGTGTAAATGCCTTCTCGCTTTATGAAACAGGCAAGGCCACACCGCCGGTGGCGCTAGTAAAATTATTAAAAGTCCTCGATAAACATCCCTCGCTGTTAGGCGAAATTAGTTAGCTATTCTGAATCACAATATTAGGAAATTTGCTGGAGTGGTCTAGCGCTGTTTTGGCAATTTTTGCCGCGCATTTGCGCGCAATTTGTTGATAAGTTTTGGCGATTGCACCTTCTGGGTTGGCAATTACACTAGGTTTGCCGCCATCCGACTGTTCGCGAATATCAATATGTAAGGGCAGGGAGCCGAGCAATTCAACGCCGTAATCCTTGGCCATTTTCTCTCCGCCACCCGCGCCAAAGATATGTTCTTCATGACCACACTGAGAGCAAATATGGGTACTCATATTTTCCACGATGCCCAATATGGGAATGCCTACCTTCTCAAACATCTTCAAGCCTTTGCGGGCGTCTAATAAGGCAATATCTTGTGGCGTGGTGACGATGACAGCACCAGTGACGGGGACTTTTTGCGATAGGGTTAATTGAATATCTCCTGTGCCTGGAGGCAGGTCGACAATCAAATAATCTACATCTTTCCAACGAGTATCACGCAACAGTTGCTCAAGAGCACCTGTGACCATGGGGCCACGCCATACCATAGGGGTATCCATATCCACTAAAAAACCGATCGACATTGCTTGTATGCCATGCGCTTTCATCGGTTCAATACTTTTGCCGTCAACACTATCAGGACGCCCCTGTATACCTAGCATCTGGGGCTGGCTTGGGCCGTAAATATCTGCGTCTAAAATGGCTACATTGGCACCTTCTTGCGCTAACGCAAGAGCAAGATTCACAGCGGTCGTGGATTTGCCAACGCCGCCTTTGCCAGATGCCACGGCGATAATATTTTTTACATTGTGAATCAATGGCACACCACGTTGAGCTTGATGTGCCTCAATTCGACTGCCAATATTCACGGTGACCTCGCCGATCCCTGCAAGTTGTTGGAGGTGCGCTTGCACTTGTTGACGCACGGTCTCCATGACAGTATTGGCGGGGTAACTCAGTACGATATCAAGACTGACTTGATTACCATTCATCTGAATATTTTTGGCACTCTTGCTAGAAATAAAGTCTTGACCAGTATTTTGGTCAATTAATTGGCTTAGTGCTTGACGAATATCGGCTTCTGTTATGCTCATCTACATCCTCGTACATCATAATTGTTGACTAAAAAATTAAGGTAATTTTAGCTGATGTTATTCGTTTAATGTGAATCATGTCGGCATTTGTTAAAATAGCGCCCTTTATCAACTTAACGATCTGACTGTGTATGACGCGTAAAATTCTTGTAACTTCTGCATTACCCTATGCCAACGGTAGTATTCACCTTGGGCATTTAGTGGAATACATTCAGACCGATATTTGGGTACGCTTTCTCAAGATGCAAGGACATCAGGTGCACTATGTCTGCGCGGATGATACCCATGGCACCCCCATCATGTTGCGTGCAGAGAAAGAGGGAATCAGTCCAGAAGCACTGATTGAAAAAGTGCATGCTGAGCATAGTCAAGATTTTGCCGATTTCTTGGTACAGTTTGATAACTATTATTCAACTAATTCTGAAGAAAATCGTGAATTGGCTAGCCAAATTTACTTGGCTTTGCGAAATAACGGCAAAATAGTCAGTAAAACCATAGAGCAATTCTATGACCCAGCAAAGCAAATGTTTTTGCCCGACCGATTCATTAAAGGTGAATGCCCAAAATGCCATGCCAAAGAACAATATGGCGACTCATGCGAGGTCTGTGGTGCGACTTATAACCCGACTGAACTGATTAATCCCTATTCTGCCGTTTCCGGAGCCACTCCGGTGCGTAAACAAACAGAACACTTTTTCTTTAAGCTATCAGACTGCGCTGATTTTCTGCGCACATGGACACGCACTGGTGCTCTGCAAAATGAAGCGGCTAACAAAATGCATGAATGGCTTGGGGATGCGGGGGAAAATAAATTATCAGATTGGGATATTTCGCGTGATGCACCGTATTTTGGCTTTGAAATTCCTGATGCGCCAGGGAAATATTTCTATGTTTGGCTAGATGCCCCGATTGGCTATATGGCCAGTTTTAAAAATTTATGCGCACGTTTGGGCTTGGACTTCGATGCTTATTGGGGTAAACAGAGCGACGCAGAACTTTATCATTTTATCGGCAAGGACATTTTGTATTTTCATGCACTGTTCTGGCCAGCTATGCTGGAATTCGCTGGCTATCGCACTCCTAGTCGGGTTTTTGCACATGGATTTTTGACGGTGAACGGCGAAAAGATGTCCAAGTCACGCGGTACCTTTGTCAACGCACGAAGCTATCTTGAGCATGTCAAAAATCCAGAGTACTTGCGCTATTACTATGCTGCTAAATTGAACGGTAGCATGGAAGATATTGATTTGAATTTGGATGATTTTGTGGCGCGGGTGAATAGCGATTTAGTCGGAAAATATATCAATATTGCCAGTCGCACAGCAGGATTTGTGCATAAACGCTTCGCTGGAAAAGTGCTAGATATGTCCAAGCATGCCGTAGTAAATAGTCTGCGTGAACCGGCACAGGAGATTGCTCAAGCCTACGAGCAACGCGACTTTAGCCGTGCATTGCGTGAAATTATGCGTTTAGCCGATGTCGCCAATGGTTATGTGGCAGAGGCTGAACCTTGGGTGGTGGCAAAACAAGAAGGTGCGGCTGCGGCGCAGAAACTGCATGAAGATTGCTCAGCAGCACTTGAAATGTTTCGTATTCTGACGCTTTATCTAAAACCAGCTTTACCCAAACTCACTCAACAAATTGAGCAATTTTTGAATATTCCCAGTATGCAGTGGGCAGATGTCGCCCATGCTTTGCCTGATGGACATCTCATTCAAGAGTACCAACATTTAATTACCCGTATTGACCCTAAACAGATAGAAGCCATGATAGAAGCCAATAAACAAACCATCGCAGCAGAGGCTGTTTCGCCAAGCACATCCTCTACGCCAAGCAACGAAACATCTCATCATGATTGCATCTCGATTGACGATTTTTCAAAAGTAGAATTACGCATTGCAAAAATTGTTAGTGCCGAGCATGTGGAGGGTGCTGAAAAGCTACTCAAACTGATGCTGGATATTGGCGAAGCTAAGCCACGTCAAGTATTCGCTGGGATTAAATCCTCCTATGATCCTGCCACGTTGGTAGGTCGGTTAACCGTGATGGTCGCCAATCTTGCGCCGCGCAAAATGAAATTTGGCTTAAGTGAAGGCATGGTGTTGGCAGCTAGCGATGAGCAGGGTGGACCTTTTATCCTTTCTCCAGATGCGGGTGCTCAGCCAGGTATGCGGGTGAAATAAAAAAGCTGTTCTAGAGGCCCTGACACTTGACCGCTAGAACAGCAAGAACCGAAAAGGGAAAAGCTGGTTAAATTACTTCTTTTTGCTTGCTGCTGTGCTACTAGAAGAATTGCTGGATGCTTGAGCGGGAGCTGCTGGTGCTGATGTTGTCCCATTAATAGTAAGCTCGGGTCTAAGCTTAGCCATGGTCTTATCTCCTATGCCGGGGACATTGTTCAAATCATCCACACTTTTAAAGTTTCCATTCTTCTTACGATACTCGACAATGGCCTCCGCTTTCGCTGGGCCGATACCATTTAACGACTCGAGTTGCTCTGCGGTGGCAGTATTAATATTTACTACAGCTTGCGCGTTAAAACTCCATGCTAATAGCAATAAAACGGTGTAAATCATTTTCTTCATCGCTCACTCCTTGTATCTTTGAAATAAGAAATTGTGTACTTAAATACACGATTGAAGTCTAAAGTCAGCAATCAATAAAGTAAATAATATACTTTAAAAACAATTAGTTATAATGTTTTTATTGATAAATTTAGGCAACAAAATTGGCGCTGATATTTCTGTCAGGATGAGATAGATTTAATAATTTGCTGGAGCGCAACTAAGGGGTCTTTGGCTTGCGTAATTGGGCGACCAATGACTAAATAACTTGCCCCCAGAGAGATTGCTTGTGCTGGTGTTACTATCCTAGTCTGATCATCTTGACTTGCATCGGCGGGGCGTATCCCTGGCGTGACTAAGCAAAAATCCACTCCACATGCGGCGCGTAGCATACTGGCTTCTTGTGCTGAGCACACCACACCATCAAGATCAGCTTGTTGGGTTAATAATGCTAACCGTTTAACTTGCGCTAACAAACCGTCACAAACACCAATCTGTGCTAACTCTGGTTCTGACATACTGGTCAACACGGTGACCGCAATCAGCAATGGCGAATAACCAGATTTATGCACTCCCTCACGCGCGGCTTGCATCATCGCTAATCCTCCGCTGGCATGCACATTCAGCATCCATACCCCCAGCCGGCTAGCCGCTTCACATGCCTTGGCGACGGTATTGGGAATATCATGAAATTTTAGGTCAAGGAATACAGAAAAGTCGCGTTTAATGAGCTGCTCAACTAATTGCGGTCCCGCTGCGGTAAATAGCTCCTTGCCAACTTTCAGCCGACATATTTCAGGATCTAGTTGCTGGACGAAATTCAGCGCAGGTTTTGCCTCGGCAAAATCTAAGGCAATAATAATTTTTGCATCTTGTACTTTGGGTTTTTGTTGGCTCATGAAAGATGGCTCTGCTCTGGTTCAGATGGCAATGATTCCCAAGCATTACAGGCGGGACATTGCCAATGGAAATGGCGTGCGCGAAAGCCGCATTGCGTGCAACAATAAGCGCTACGATTGCCTATGGCGGTTCTGACAGTCTGTAACATAGTATGAACTTCTGCATTAGCAGGTTGATTCAATACCCTCGCTTTCAATACATGCTCGAGGGTCTGCAAACTGTGCTTACGCTCAAGATCTTGCAACGCCATAGATTCTGCAATCACACTCCCTTGCTCGTTGAGTGTGACATCAAACAAAACATTAAACAAAGAATTCAGTTTGTATTTATCAAAATATCCCTGCATCAACGCAATTCCCTCTGACATTTGATCCAGGGCTTTGTAACTATTCAGCATTTTCGGTGCAATCAATGCCAAATAGCGGGGCTCTTGAAACTCTATACGTTTCCAAACTGAAATAGCCACTTTATGGTTGCCATCTGCAGCCTCCATATCTCCTAACATCATGTTGGCACGGACACAATTTTTATTGGCGTCTAAAGCCATTTCAAGTTGCTGTCTTGCTGTATGGGTGTCATGCTCAATCACTGATTTAACCGCTAACTCACAGTAGTATTGGGCAATCTCTTGTCGAAAAGGCACGCCTGAAATGCGTTCTAACTCGGTTGCAATTTTTACCGACTGTTGCCACTCACGTTCTCGAGTGTAGATTTCTAATAGTGCACGCAGAGCCGCTTGTTGATATCTTTCATCATTCAGGGTGACAAATATCTCCTCAGCTCGGTCAAATAAACCTGCTTTCAGATAGTCTTGTGCCAGTTCAGCACGAACTGCAAGTTTTTGTGCGGGCGCTAACTCTTGTCGTTGTAATAAGCTGAGATGGAGATTGATGGCACGGTCAATCTCGCCACTGCGACGGAATAAGCTACCTAAAGCAAAATGTAACTCTAAGGATTCAGAGTTGGCTTTGATCGCCTCAGTGAAAGCTTCAATGGCTTTCTCTTGTTGGTCGCCGATAAGAAAATTTAAGCCACGAAAATAAGCAGCTGGAAGACTGGTGCTCTCTGAGAGTAATTGATTGATATCGACTCGAGCTGCTATCCAGCCGAGTGCAAAAAATAAGGGCAGTGCAATTAACCACCAAAATTCGAATTCCATGCTGTTTCCTTGTAGCGGCTAGGATAATACTGGATTATAAAAGCAGCCTAGATTTTACTTTTGTTAGTGCAAAAGGGCTAGTTTTGTTGGCTTAGCTTGGATATCAAGTATTAAAAAAAAAGCAGCTTCCGAGGAAACTGCTTTTTTGATGCGCACGAGACTTATTTCAGTTGGTCTACGCGCTCACGAAGTTCTTTCCCAGCTTTAAAGTGAGGTACATGTTTTCCAGGAACCTGAACTTTGCTGCCAGTTTTAGGGTTGCGACCTAAGCGTGGTGGACGGAAGTTCAAACTGAAACTTCCGAAGCCACGAATTTCGATACGCTTACCTGCCGCAAGGTTAGCCGTCATAGCATCAAGAATTGCACGAACAGATAGTTCTGCATCCTTGCCCATGAGTTGGGGGAATTTTGCGGTTAAATTTTGTATCAGCTCAGATTTTGTCATAAGCAACCTTACTCGTTGTTTTTGCTATCCAGTTTAGCTTTCAACAAAGCACCTAGGTTGGTAGTGCCAGCGTTAGCAGGACTTTCAGCCTTCGCCTTAGGCGCAGCTTCTGTCTGGTCACCAGCATCTTTTGCCTTGATGGATAAGCCAATCACACGGTTTTTGCGGTCAATATTGACAATTATCGCTTCAACGCTATCACCTTCTTTAAGAACTTCTGTGGCATCAGCTACTTTGTCTTTAGAGATGTCAGCAGCCTTAATATAGCCTTCGACATCAGTATCTAAAGTCACTGTGGCACCTTTGGCGTCAACTGCTTTTACCGTACCGGTCACAATCGCACCTTTATCGTTCATGGAGGTGTAGGCGCTGAATGTATCACCATCTAATTGCTTAACGCCAAGTGAGATACGCTCTTTCTCGACATCAATACTTAAAACTACTGCAGTTAATTCATCACCTTTTTTGTAGTTGCGGATAGCCTCTTCGCCAGCCACATTCCACGATAAATCTGATAAGTGCACTAAACCATCAATACCACCGGATAGGCCAATAAATACGCCGAAATCAGTAATTGACTTGATTTGACCAGTGACTTTGTCACCTTTTTTGTGGCTTCCAGCAAAATCATCCCATGGATTGGATTGACATTGCTTCATGCCCAATGACAAGCGACGACGCTCCTCATCAATTTCTAAAATCATGACTTCGACTTCATCACCTAATTGTGCAATTTTGCCTGGGTGTACGTTTTTGTTAGTCCAGTCCATTTCAGAAACGTGAACTAAGCCTTCGATACCTGGTTCGATTTCAACGAAAGCACCGTAGTCAGTCAGATTAGTGACTTTGCCAAACATACGAGTTTGCATTGGGTAGCGACGGCTTAGGTTTACCCAAGGGTCGTCACCAAGTTGTTTGATACCCAAAGATACACGGTTTTTGTCTTGATCGAACTTGAGAATTTTGGCTTCTACTTCTTCGCCCACTGTCAAAACTTCAGATGGGTGCTTGACACGTCGCCAAGCTAAATCAGTAATGTGTAACAAACCATCAATACCACCGAGATCAACGAATGCTCCGTAATCGGTAATATTCTTTACCACGCCTTTCACAACAGCACCTTCTTTTAGGCTTTCCATTAATGCTTCACGGTCAGTACCCATGCTATCTTCGAGCACTGCACGACGCGAAACCACCACATTGTTACGCTTGCGATCTAACTTGATTACTTTGAAATCCCACTCTTTGTTTTCATAAGGAGTGGTGTCCTTGACTGGACGGAGATCAACTAATGAACCTGGCAAGAAAGCACGAATACCATTGACCATGACAGTCAAGCCACCTTTAACACGGCCATTCACCATACCTTTGATGATGCGGCCTTCGTTCATTGCTTCTTCCAAATCTAGCCATGCAGCTAAACGTTTTGCTTTTTCGCGGGATAGTTTGGTAGAACCATAACCATCTTCCAAAGATTCAATACATACTTTTACGAAGTCGCCTACTTGGACTTCCATTTCGCCACGATCATTTAGAAATTCAGCAGCGTCGATGACGCTCTCGGACTTCAGTCCAGCGTTCACAACAACAAAATCAGAGTCGATAGAAACAACTTCAGCGGTGATTACTTCACCTGAACGCATTTCCTGACGTGACAAACTTTCTTCAAATAGTGCTGCAAAACTTTCGCCGTTATTGGCGCTAGAGGTTGGTGCTTTAGCCATTAAATTAGATACCTAAAAAATTCCACTGCTTGAGGTAGTTCATCAGTTGACGACCACAGTGGGTTAAGTTGTAAAAGTTGCCGGTTTTGGGGCCTGCAACGCCATTTCTATCGAATTTGATAGGAAAAAGCGCGATTGTATATCAAAACCTATGGTCAGGTAAGTGATTTTTTTTAAAAAATGTAAAAAAATGAGCAGATTAGTGTAAATCGGTGGGGCGTGATCATTGAGTTTTTTGGTACCAATCTAATACGCAGGCAACAGCTTGCTCAATATTCAATTGATCGGTATTTAATAGATGCGCATCGGATGCTTGTAGCAAAGGCGATGCACTGCGTTGGCGGTCACGCTGATCACGTGTTTGCAGATCTTGTAAAATTGCATTGTAGTCAGGCTTAAGATGGCGTTGCGCTAATTGTTGATAACGTCTTTCAGCACGCACTTCCGGGCTGGCAGTTAGAAATACTTTACAAACGGCATCAGGAAAAATTACTGTGCCCATATCCCTACCGTCCGCGACCAAACCAGGGGATCGTCTGAAACTATGCTGCCAACTCACAAGCGCTGATCGTACTTGAGGATGGACTGCAACTTGTGAAGCACCTTGGCTCATTGCTTCGCTCCGAACCAGTGCGCTAACCTCATGGTCATTTAAAAAAATTGTTTCACCAGCAAACCGTACTTGCAAACTGGCTACCATCGCAGCAAGAGCGTCAGCGTCATGCCAGGCTATCCCTTGTTGCCAACCAGCTAAGGCCACCAGTCGATATAGCGCGCCAGAATCGAGATAGTGAAACCCTAGGTGCGCTGCCACACGTTGTGCCACGGTGCCTTTGCCAGAAGCAGAAGGGCCATCAATACTAATCACAGGAATGGTGTCGAGGCTCATACTCTAGCGCTGACAAATATCAGCAAAACGCGAGAAATAATCAGGGAAGGTTTTGGCAACACAGTCAGGATCATTGATGGTGACTGGAACACCACCAAGGCTCACCAAAGAAAAGCACATCGCCATACGATGGTCGTCATATGTATCAATCCTGGCATTGGCAATGAGCTCAGATGGCGGCGTGATGCGAATAAAATCAGCCCCTTCTTCTACTTGCGCACCCACTTTGCGTAATTCTGTTGCCATAGCACTAATGCGGTCAGTTTCTTTTACCCGCCAACTAGCAATATTGCGTAATGTGCTTGTGCCGTCAGCAAATAGTGCCATCACGGCTAAAGTCATGGCCGCATCGGGAATATGATTACAGTCCAAATCCAATGCTTTGAGTGGTCTTGAAGCGGCCTTAATGATGACAGCATTGTCAATATATTCAACTAAGGCGCCCATTTTGATAATTTCATCTAAAAAGCGAATATCACCCTGAATACTGTTTTGGCTGATTCCCTCGACGCGCACTGGGTGCCTTTGGGCAGCAAGTGTTCCAGCCGCAAAGAAATAAGATGCGGATGATGCATCACCCTCGACGTAAATTTCAGATGGACTTTGATACTGCAAGCCTGAAGCGATAATAAACCTTTGCATCTCCCCTTCAACTTTTACATCCACGCCAAATCTTCGCATTAAATTTAGCGTGATATCGATATAAGGTTTTGAAATCAGCTCACCCTCTACAACGATTTCGGCGGCTTTGCCTGTCATGGGCAACGCCATCAAAAGTGCCGTGAGGAACTGACTAGAAACATTGCCACGTATCGATAATTTGAGCTGATCATGTAATTCGGCTGAATGAATAGCTAGCGGCGGGAAACCGGTCTGCTGCAGGTATTCGATTTTGGCACCCGCTTGTTTTAAGGCATCCACTAGGTCAGCGATTGGACGCTCATGCATACGCGCTACACCAGATAATTGATACTCGCCGCCAGCAAAAGCGAGTGCTGCAGTAAGCGGACGAAATGCTGTACCAGCATTACCCAGAAATAAACTTGCTTGGCGTTGAGGAAACTGACCAGCGCATCCATGGATTAACCAGTCATTTTGAGACAGTTGCTCTAGCTTTACACCAAGCGTTTGCAGCGCCTCGAGCATACGCGCGGTATCGTCCGAGGAGAGTAAATCACGAATCATGGTCTTGCCATGCGATAAGGCGGCTAATAGTAATGTTCGGTTAGAAATACTTTTAGAGCCTGGAAGTTTGATGGTGCCAGCAACACTTGCTACTGGGCTTAACTCCAACACCTTAGTCATGACGGCTCTCTTTGTTTGGACCAAGCGTTGCGTGCTTGGCTGGCGGTTTCCAGATAATGTTTCAAGCCCTGTGCATCAGATTGTAACAACATCTGTTGCAATCGATTGAGCTCATCTTGGTATTGCTGAAGTTCTTTGAGTAGTGCTTGGCGATTAGCCAAACCAATATCTCTCCACATTTCCGCGGAACTTCCTGCAATACGAGTAAAGTCTCTAAAGCCACTGGCAGCAAAACTAAATAATTGCTCAGCATTGTCGCGAGATGCAATATCGTGCACCAAGGCAAAAGCCAGTAAATGCGGTAAATGACTCACACTGGCAAAGATGGCATCATGCTCACTGGCCGTCATCTTACACACCCGTGCCCCACAATGCTCCCACATGGATTGAACTGCCTGAATATGTGTTGGAGAATTGTGTTGGGTCGGTGTCAACACCACATTTTTGCCCTGAAATAAATCAGCTCGCGCGGCACCAACGCCACTTTTTTCGGCACCAGCGATTGGATGTGCACCGACAAATTGAGCCAATATTTGTTGAGATTGAGTGGATTGTTCGGCGGCTTGTACAACATAGCCAGCAATATCTGATTTCGTACTACCTACATCGCTCACTACCGTTTTGCTATTGAGATGTGGCATGATTGCTTGCAAAATCACTGGGGTTTGCGCGACGGGCGTGGCAATCACCACCATATCAGCATCCTTTAGTGCCATGGCTACATCAGCATGAGCCTCATCAATCACACCCAGTGCCATAGCCTGATGTAAATTTTCTGGGTGACGACCTATGCCAACTACATGGCGAACGACGCCTCGGTGTTTAAGGGCAAGCGCTAATGACCCGCCGATCAGACCCACGCCAAAGATAACCAGTTTGTTCACGATGATTAATTGCTTTTTACAGCTGAATATAAAGCCCGCATTGTAGCATTGATGCGCTAGGCGGATGCGTGCTTTGTTGCATTTATCGTCAGTTGTGTTTGACAGGCTAATCGGCTTAGAAGTACAAAACCTGCCATTCATCTTAGACAAAAATCATCGCATCATGAAAATCATGAGGTGAGTTTCCTATTTTTGCCCATGTTGCAAACAAGGGTTAATCGTCAGAATGCGTCCTGCGTTGGGATGCTCTCAACGCTATTTTATTAACAATTTTAGGAGATACATTATGTGGACTAAACCAGCTGCTACAGAAATGCGCTTCGGTTTCGAAGTAACAATGTACGTTTGCAATCGCTAAGATTTAATCGTACTAATGGAACTGGACTGTCTTTTGGCAGTCCAGTTTTTATTATTTAATCTTCATAAGAGTAATTGAGAAAATTATGCATATTCGAGTTTTAGGTGCCGGTGCTGGTGGTGGCTTTCCCCAGTGGAATTGCAATTGTCATAATTGTGATGGACTGCGTAAAGGTACTATCAAAGCCACTAAACGAACTCAATCATCGATTTGCGTGAGTGGTGACGGTGTCAATTGGGTGTTGTTTAATGCCTCGCCAGATGTGTTGCAACAAATACAATCGTTTGCACCTTTGCAACCTGGACGTGCGATTCGTGATAGCGGTATCGCTGGCATTATTCTCATAGATGCACAAATCGACCATACTACAGGTCTGTTGATGTTGCGCGAAGGACAGGTTAAACGCGAGATATATTGCACCGACATGGTATTTTCGGATTTAACTACCGGCAATCCATTGTTAAAAATTCTTGGTCATTACTGCGGTGTAAATCATCACCAAGTACCCACCGACGGCAACCAATCCTTCACTGTTGCTGGTGCCCCTAATTTGAAATTTACAGCAGTTGCTCTGAAAAGTGCTGCTCCTCCTTATTCCCCTCATCGTCATGACCCGCATCCCGGGGATACGATTGGGGTTTTGATTGAAGAAATCAGTAGTGGTAAAAAATGTTGGTATTCTCCTGGCTTAGGTGAAATAGAACCTCATCTTCCAGCTCTTATGCATCAAGCAGATTGCATTATGGTGGATGGCACTTTCTGGACCAATACTGAAATGATTGATATGGGATTGATGGACAAAACTGCTCGTAGCATAGGCCATAATCCACAATCAGGCCCTGGAGGCATGATAGAGGAATTAGATAAATTCAATGCTTCACGAAAAGTATTGATACATATCAACAACACTAATCCAATTTTACGCGAGGATTCTGCCGAGCGCGCTGAGCTCACCCGTCATGGCATTGAAGTTGCCTTCGACGGTATGGATATCATCTTATAGGAGAACACAATGAACGTTGCGGCAAAGCCAGCATGGAGTAAAGAAGAATTCGAAGCTAAGTTAAGAGAAAAAGGTCAGGGCTACCATATTTATCATCCTTTCCATGTGATGATGTATGAAGGCAAATTGAGCAAAGAGCAATTGCAATGTTGGGTAGCCAACCGTTTTTACTATCAAATCTCTATCCCTATGAAAGACGCGGCAATTTTATCTAACTGCCCGGATAAAGATATTCGTCAGGGTTGGATAGTGCGTATTGTTGACCACGATGGCGATGGCACTGCCGAAGGTGGTATCGAAGCATGGATTAAGCTGGGTGAAGCCGTTGGCCTGACCCGAGAGCAAGTGACCTCTCTAGAAATGGTGAGCCCTGGAGTTAGATTTGCTGTTGATGCCTATGTCAACTTCGCACGTCAGCGCCCATGGCAAGAGTCAGTATGTTCTTCTCTGACCGAATTATTCGCGCCACATATTCATCAACAGCGCATTAGCTCTTGGCCAACCATGTACCCATGGATTAGTGAAAATGGTTTGGTGTATTTCAAAAAACGTCTGACCGAAGCACGTCGTGATGTCGAACAAGGTTTGCAGGTGACATTGGATTACTTCGGTCATTCTCGTGAAATGCAGGAGCGTGCTTTGCAAATATTACAATTCAAACTTGACGTATTATGGGTGATTGCAGATGCCATTATGTTGGCTTCTACTCAAGTCACCACTGAAGGTCGTGATTACTTGCGTCAACCCGTTTACCGTCCAGAATAAGGCACTATTATGTCGATACAACTCAGCCAAGTTTTTGTCATTGCACCCCACCATCGTTTTCAGTGGGAAGAAGCACAAGAAAGTTTTGTGATTTTATTTCCAGAAGGCATGGTTAAGCTGAACCAAGGGGCTGGCGAAATTCTAAGCTTGGTCAACGGTCAACATTCTGTGCAACAGATTATCGATGCCTTGAAAGCCAAGTTTCCTGGCGCAGATGACATCGATGGGGACATATTGGCAATGTTGGAATTAGCGCTTTCCAAGGGTTGGCTGAGTGAAGTTGCTCAATAGCGTCTTAAATCAGGATTAGGAGAAATAGCATGTCAAAAACCGCATCATTAGGACGCTCAGAAGTACAAAAAGAAATCGCTATGAATAATGGCGTAGCCCAATCAGTAACCCGCACGCAGCCTTTGTGGCTGTTGGCAGAGGTGACATATCGCTGTCCTTTGCATTGCGCATTCTGCTATAACCCGACCGATTATGATAAGCACACGCAAAATGAATTGAGCACAGAACAGTGGATTAATGCCTTGCGTGAAGCAAGAAAATTAGGCGCTTTGCAACTGGGTATCTCTGGTGGCGAGCCTCTATTGCGCGACGATATCGAGGACATTGTAGTAGAGGCCAAGAAATTAGGTTATTACAGCAACTTAATTACTTCTGGCGTGGGACTGACGGAAAAACGTATTCAGGCCTTTAAACAAGGTGGTTTGGATCATATCCAGTTATCTATGCACGATATCACTGAAGAAATTAATAACTTTATTACCAATACCAAAACCTTTGAGTTAAAGAAAAAGGTGGCGGCTATGATTAAATCACATGGCTATCCTATGGTATTGAACGTGGTGATTCATCGTTACAACATTGGCCATGTCAAAGAAATTCTAGAAATGGCGGAAGCACTGGGTGCTGATTATGTTGAGTTGGCGAATACGCAATACTATGGTTGGTCTCTGATTAATCGCAGTCAATTGATGCCAACCATGGAACAGTTGCAAGCCGCAGAAAAGGTCACCAATGAATTCCGTGAAAAGCATGGCAACAAGATGAAGATTTTCTTTGTGGTGCCTGACTATTACGCTGAACGCCCGAAAAAATGTATGAATGGATGGGGCGAGGTGTTTATGATTGTAACCGCCAATGGCGATGTATTGCCATGCCACTCTGCGCGAGTTTTGCCGAATATGCAATTCCCCAATGTCAAAGATGAAAGTCTGGCATATGCTTGGAGTGAGTCCGATGCTTTCAATAAATATCGTGGTGATGCATGGATGAAAGATCCATGCCGTACTTGCGATGAGAAGGAAAAGGATTTGGGTGGTTGTCGTTGCCAAGCGTTTATGCTCACTGGGGATGCTGAAATTGCTGATCCTGTTTGTACCAAGTCACCTTATCGTCATCTGATTGTTGAGGCGATTGAAGAAGCTAAAAATCCGGTGATTGCATCGCAACCCATCATCTTCCGAAACGATAAAAATTCTCGTGCGTTGATGGAAGGCGAATTTGCCGATCGGGTAAAACCCTTCCACGCTTTACCATAAGCGACATACAATACAAAAAGCCCCGAAATTCGGGGCTTTTTGAATCAATCTCGTTTGCTTGAGAGAGAACCTGCATGCAAAGCAAAAATTCTTTTGTTCTTACCATGGTGTTGGCCAGTTTGGCAGCTTTGGCACCATTTGCCATTGATACCTATTTGCCTGCTTTTCATACTTTGCAAAGTGCCTTGGACACCACAGATATCGCTATTCAGCAAAGTCTCACATTTTATTTAGTCCCTTATACCCTGATGACACTTTGGCATGGTGCTATTTCTGACTCGATAGGGCGTTTGGCCGCGATACGCTGGGGTTTGAGTATTTTTGTATTGGCTTCGATTGGTTGTGCCATGGCACAGACTGTTGAAACTTTGTGGTTTTTCCGTGCCTTGCAAGGTTTATCTGGTGGGGCAGGGAATGTGGTGGCTCGGGCAATGGTGCGTGATTTATTCGAGGGTCCTCAAGCACAACGTGTGATGGCGATGGTGCAAATGCTGTTCGGTATAGCACCTGCGATTGCACCGATTATTGGTGGTTGGCTGTTAGGCATACATTGGCAGGCCATATTTATTTTCTTAGCCCTATACGCCGGTCTTAGTCTCACTGCGGCTATGATTTTGTTGCCTGAGACGATGCCCGCTAATAAGCGAGTGCCTTTATCGGCCAAACAAGTATTGAGTGATTACCACGTTTTGCTACAAGACAGCGAATTTAAAAAATTAATCTTTGCCCTAGGCGCTAATTTTGCTGGGTTTTTTCTGTATGTTTTATCGGCCCCAGTTTTTCTCATGCAGCATTTGCATTTGGGGGAGCAACAGTTTGCTTATATGTTTATTCCTACCGTGGCATGCATGATGTTGGGATCTTACCTCGCTAAACGCGCAGCTGGAGTTTACAGTCGCCAATCTGTCATTCATGCCGCCTATCGTTGGATGGCATTGATTGCGATATTCAATTTAACGCTTAGTTTGACCATGTCCTATTGGTCAAACATGATGCCATTAATTGCCTTGATTGTACCAGTTGCCCTATTCAATATCGGTATGGCATTAGCCATGCCTGTACTATCTCTAGCAGCGCTGGATCGACATGCGCGTATCCGTGGCACGGCAGCCTCGGCACAAACTTTTATGCAAATGTTGATCTCTAGCATTTCTGCGGGTCTAGTAGTGCCCCTGCTATGGTTTAGTCCGGCTGGTTTGGCGCTTGGGATGGGTGTGTATTGTCTAATAAGTTTATTGGTGATAAGGCGTAGCCATTTATGGATGGGACAATAAAAAAGGAGGCTAGGCCTCCTTTTTAAATGCTTCAATGGGAAAATTTAAAGCAGCAATTACTCCACCAACAAATCACGTTTATTAGGTGCACCATTCATCGCATCTGCATCTGCCATAGGCTCTTTGCGTGCGCTAATGACTGGCCATACCTTAGCCAAACGTGCATTTAATTCGATAAAGTCTTGCTGATCCGCAGGCACATCATCTTCAGCAAAAATTGCCTCAGCTGGGCACTCGGCAACGCATAGTGTGCAATCAATACATTCATCCGGATTGATTGCGAGAAAATTAGGCCCTTCAACGAAACAATCGACTGGACACACATCCACGCAATCTGTGTATTTACATTGAATGCAGTTTTCGGTGACAACGTAGGTCATGTTTTTTCCTTTTTCAAAAAACGGCGATACCCGCCTATTTTAAATCAAATCCAGCCAGCTCGTCAGACTATCATGCCTGCGCCGACTGTATTATTAGTAGATTCATCGATAATAATAAAAGCACCCGTTGCTCGATTTTGACGATAACTATCTACCATCAGAGGTTGTGCCAGTTTAAAGCTCATATGGGCAATATCATTCATGTTCAACGTTGCAACTGGCTGTTGTTCAAGGCTATTAACATCGACTCGATAGGCGATATTGGCCACTTTGGCTTTAGACTCTCGTGTGGTGTGGCGAACGATATATGTGCGTGCCGGTGACAATGCAGTTTCTGATAACCAGCAGACCATCGCTTCTATTTGTTTCACCGGTTCTGGTACTTGGTTGCTATTTACGATCATATCGCCACGTGAGGTATCAATTTCATCCTCAAGTAAAAGTGTAACGGATTGCTCAGTAGTAGCCCGCACTAATGCCTGATCACCCAAAGAGATGGCTTTGACTTTTGAACTTAACCCATTGGGTAATACGGTCACACTATCACCCACAGCAATTTCGCCCGATTCAACTCGGCCCATAAAGCCGCGAAAATCATGCAATTCAGGATCATCAGAAGCTTGAGGACGGCACACAAATTGAACGGGGAAGCGGAAAGCTTCGTCTTGCTCAGTATGCGCGGCTGGAGTATTTTCTAAAATTTCAAGCATGGTTGGACCCTGATACCAATCCATATTGTCACCACGATCTACTAACATATCGCCATTCAGTGCAGATAATGGTAAGAATTGAATGTCGTGGCCATCACGCTGTAAACCGATTTCGGTTGCAAATTGTAAGTATTCTGCTTTGATGCGTTCAAAAGTAGCTTGATCGTAGTCGACTAAGTCCATTTTATTGACAGCGACAACGATGTGAGGGATACCAACCAAATGCGTCAGGAAAGAATGTCTGCGAGTTTGCGTTAATACGCCTTTACGGGCATCAATCAGAATAATAGCGAGGTTGGCAGTGGAAGCGGCAGTCACCATATTGCGGGTGTACTGCTCATGGCCTGGCGCATCAGCAATAATGTATTTACGCGTGCCTGTACTGAAATAGCGATAGGCGACATCAATGGTAATGCCTTGTTCGCGCTCGGCTTGCAGGCCGTCAGTGAGCAATGATAAATCCACCGCTTGCATACCGCGTTTTTTTGAAGTCTTTTCGATTTGCGTGAGGGTGTCCGCCAGAATAGTTTTGGTGTCGTACAGCAGCCGACCTATCAGCGTGCTTTTGCCATCATCCACACTGCCACAAGTCATGAATCTTAATAAGCTATCGTTGCGCATTAGAAATAACCCTCTTTCTTGCGTTGCTCCATAGAGGCGTCAGATGTTTGGTCATCTAAACGCGTTGCACCACGCTCGGTAATGGTAGTGGTGGCTGTTTCTAAGACTATTTTGCTGACATTATCTGCATCCGATGGTACGGGTGCAGTACACGTAATATCCCCTACAGTGCGGAAACGTACTTGCATACGAATCACTTGTTCGCCGGATTTAGGTTGATTAATCACCTCACCGCTAGCTAATGGCACATTGACTGGAAAAATAGCGTCGTTGCGCATGACAACATCACGTTGATGGGCGAAATAGATCGATGGTAATGCCAGGTTTTCACGCTCTATGTATTGCCATACATCCATTTCTGTCCAATTGGAGATAGGAAAGGCGCGTATATTTTCACCCTTATGGCTGCGAGCATTATATAAATTCCACAGCTCTGGACGTTGGTTCTTTGGGTCCCACTGACCGAACTCATCACGGAAACTCATAATACGTTCTTTGGCGCGGGCTTTTTCCTCATCGCGTCTTGCACCACCTATGCAGCAATCAAAGCCAAATTCTTCGATGGCCTCTAACAAAGTCACAGACTGATGTTTGTTGCGAGGTTCATCAGGAGTTTTTAGTACCACAGTGCCTCGCTTCATCGAATCTTCAACTGAGCGTACTATCAGTCGCTCACCTAACTCTGCAGCTCTATGGTCGCGGAAATTGACAACCTCTTGATAGTTGTGACCGGTATCTATATGCATCAATGGGAATGGGAAACGCCCTGGACGAAATGCTTTTTCGGCAATACGCAATAAACATAGCGAGTCTTTTCCGCCTGAAAACAGTAGGACAGGGTTGCTACACTGACCAGCCACTTCGCGCATGATGTGTATCGCTTCGGCTTCTAGCCAATCTAAATGGCTTAAGGTTGCTTTGCTACTCATGGTTGTTTACCTAATTTAAAAAACTAATTTTTTTTGACATGCAAACCGCACTCTTTATTGGCTGGGTCTTCCCACCACCAACGTCCAGCACGAATATCCTCGCCCATAGCGACGGCACGAGTGCAAGGCGCACAGCCTATGCTGGGATAAAAGGCATCATGAAGTTTGTTATAGGGCACCTGATGAATACGGATATAAGCCCATACCTCGTTTTCTTGCCAGTCACTGAGGGGGTTGAATTTTTCTAGTCCATTACTTTGGTCAAACTCCTGAATGGGTAAATTAGCACGCGTGGCAGATTGCTCAGCACGCATGCCTGTTATCCATGCTTGCTTGCCATGCAACGCACGGCGCAGAGGCTCAACTTTGCGCATTTGGCAGCAAGCTTTACGTAACTCTACGCTTTGGTAGAAGGCATTGATACCATGCTGTTGAACATAATGTTCTACAGCATCTGCCTGCGGGAAATAAATATTGAGTTTGGTTTGATAACGTTGTTCAAGCTGTTGCATTAACTCATAGGTCTCTGCAGGCAATCGTCCCGTATCTAAAGAAAAGATACTGATAGGTAAATTTTCTCGCAGTATCAAATCGCTGAGCAACATATCCTCTGCACCTAGGCTGTTAGCGAAAACAATGGCAGGGTATTTCTGACATGCTTGGCGCAACAAACTCAACACTTGGTTGCTCTTTTGCTGCACGCTAGTGCGCAGAATCTCTGTTAGCTCTGGGCTAGTCGCTGGGTTTTTGGCTGCAGAGCGAATCAAAGAAACATCTCCAAACATTGTCGTCGTCATCTTAGCGAGGAATTCTGCGCCAAGCAGGCTGTGGAATATCCACCGCTGCTTGATAGGGTTGTTGAAAATCTTGCAGACCAGATAACGCCTCTTGGGCGGAACGGTCAGCACGAATTAAATAGCTATCAAAACCACAGCGTTTAAGGAAAAATAGTTGGTCGCGAAGTACATCACCAATAGCGCGTAACTCATTACGATAGCCATAGCGAGTGCGTAACAAATTGCCTAATGAAAAAATACGACCATCTGCAAAGCGTTCGACAAAAATAGCGATAATGGGTAGGCGATTGATGTCAGCGACGCTATCAATCAGGCTTGCTAGGTTTTCATGGGTTGCCACGATGATGCCCAACTCGCCCTTTTCTAAGCGTTGTTCCAGCGCATTGTT
>CAYYBG010000010.1:0-56782 GCA_964470195.1 uncultured Methylophilaceae bacterium
TAAGAGAAGAACTGGCAGCAGCCTAAATTTTAGGTGAGGCTTAATATGAAAACTTACAACATCAGTGAAGCAAAAAAGCATCTAAATAAAAAAGCCGACTTAGTGACTCACTAAATCGGCTTTTTTGTTGAACTTAACGCCTAAACTTTTTGATAAACCTCAGCGCCTTTTTTGACGAATTCGATGGCTTTTTCTTGCATGCCTTTTTGCAAAGCCTCTTGTGCATCTATGCCTTGTTGCTCAGCGTAATCACGGACGTCTTGAGTAATCTTCATTGAGCAGAAATGTGGTCCACACATAGAACAAAAGTGGGCTTGTTTTGCACCTTCTTGAGGCAGGGTTTCGTCGTGGAATTCTTTGGCTTTTTCTGGATCTAGGCCAAGATTAAATTGGTCATCCCAACGGAATTCAAAGCGCGCTTTGGACAGCGCATTATCACGAATCTGCGCGCCGGGGTGGCCTTTGGCGAGGTCGGCTGCGTGGGCAGCGATCTTGTAGGTGATGATGCCTTCACGTACGTCTTCTTTATCTGGCAAGCCCAAATGTTCTTTGGGGGTGACATAGCACAACATGGCACAACCGTACCAGCCTATCATGGCGGCGCCTATGCCTGAAGTAATATGGTCATAGCCGGGGGCAATGTCGGTGGTTAATGGGCCTAGCGTGTAGAAAGGGGCTTCACCACAATGCTCTAACTGCAGATCCATATTTTCTTTAATCATATGCATAGGCACATGACCAGGGCCTTCAATCATGGTTTGTATGTCATGTTTCCAGGCGATTTGTGTCAGTTCTCCTAGGGTCTTTAGCTCTGCGAATTGTGCTTCATCGTTGGCGTCATAAATTGAGCCGGGACGAAGACCGTCACCCAAGCTAAACGAGACATCATAAGCTTTCATAATTTCGCAGATATCTTCAAAGTGCTCATATAAGAAGGACTCTTTGTGATGAGCAAGACACCATTTGGCCATAATTGAACCACCACGCGAAACGATGCCTGTCATACGTTTTGCTGTCATTGGGATGTAGGCTAGGCGTACGCCGGCATGAATAGTGAAGTAATCCACACCTTGTTCTGCCTGTTCAATTAGGGTGTCGCGGAAAATTTCCCAAGTCAGTTCTTCCGCTTTGCCATCAACCTTTTCAAGCGCTTGATAAATCGGCACGGTACCAATCGGCACTGGGCTATTACGAATAATCCATTCACGCGTTTCGTGTATGTTTTTACCGGTAGATAAATCCATCACGGTGTCAGCACCCCAACGTGTGCCCCAAACCATTTTTTCTACTTCTTCATTAATAGAAGAGCCTAAAGCTGAGTTACCAATATTGGCATTGATTTTGACCAAGAAGTTACGCCCAATAATCATGGGTTCTGATTCAGGATGGTTAATATTGGCAGGGATAATCGCCCGACCACGTGCCACTTCATCACGGACAAATTCTGGAGTGATTATTTTGGGGATATGCGCACCGAAATCGTGACCAGGATGTTGAGTTTGTAATAACTCACTCATATTTTCGCGACGTTGATTTTCACGAATGGCAATAAATTCCATTTCTGGGGTGATGATACCCTGGCGTGCGTAATGCATTTGCGAAACATTTTTACCTGCTTTTGCTCGTAAAGGTTTGCGCACAAGATTAAAGCGCATATTGTCTAGTCCATGGTCATTCAATCTATCCAGTCCATACATGGACGTTGGCCCAGCCAATTGCTCAGTGTCGCCGCGCTCGGCTATCCACTTTGCGCGCAACGCTGGCAGACCGCTTCGTATATCGATATTTATTTTCGGATCGGTGTAAGGGCCAGAGGTGTCATACACCATTACGGGTGGATTTTTTTCTGCGCCGAATGCGGACGGCGTATCACTCAAACTAATCTCGCGGAAAGGTACTTGAATATCTGGACAAGATCCCTGGATATAAACTTTGCGCGAATTAGCAAAAGATTTGGTCGCACCTTCGTCAATTTGGGCGGTGGTATTAATAAATTTATCGGTGGCGTTCATCGTCTAGCTCCATCAAATTCAGGGAGCCTAGAGGCATTCCCTGTTGGGTTATTACAGGGAAACGAGAGAGTTCGCTTCCCTACGGCGGCATGACCCGCATCAGGTTCAAAGGGTATATCTCACTCTGAATAACTTTTCAGAGACCCCTAGCAAGACCAGCAAAATTACGCGAAAAAGCAAATAAAAGCAAGCGATAAGCGGGCTTAAACGCTATAATATTTGCCATTTTAATCATCTGTTTTTGTATGAGGAAAAGTATGTTGAATGAGGCAACAAGGGTAGAACAGTCCCGCTTTAATATGGTTGAACAACAAGTGCGTACATGGGAAGTATTAGATGCCAAAGTATTGCATTTACTGCAAACATTGCCGCGTGAGGCTTTTGTCCCGAAAGCCTATCAAGGTCTCGCCTTTGCTGATATCGAAATTCCATTAGGGCATGGTCAAACCATGTTGTCCCCCAAAATTGAAGGGCGCTTTTTGCAAGCGCTGAGCTTGACCAAGCAAGATAAAGTACTTGAGATTGGAACAGGTGCAGGTTATTTGACTGCTTTGTTGGCCAAACAAGCCAAACATGTGGATAGCTTTGAGATTCATCGTTCGCTGTCGAATCAAGCCAATAAAAATTTGACCGCGCAAAAAATTAAGAATGTCACTTTGCACGTTGCTGATGGTTTAGCCCAAGCAAAAGGTGAGTATCAAGCGATTGTGCTTACTGGCTCATTACCCGTTTACCCTCAAACAATGGAACGCATGTTAGCGATTGGCGGTCGTATGCTGGTAGTGGTTGGTTCGGCGCCAGTAATGCAGGCAATTTTAGTGAGCAAAGTGGATGATAACAGTTTCAAAAAAGACATTTTGTTTGAGACATGTTTGCCAGTTTTAGAAAATGCACCACAACCCTCCCGTTTTGAGTTTTAGCATAGGGATTTTCATACTTGATGGTTTTTAGACCTTGGTTTTTCATGGCCTTATTTGTTGCGAGCCTGCCCGTGCAGGCGGCACAAAATCTGCTGCAAATTTATCAGCAAGCTTTAGCACGTGATCCAATGTGGTCGGCAGCACAAAATGCCAATCGCGCTGCGCAAGAAAAAATTGTTCAAGGTCAGGCGCAATATTTACCTGTGGTTTCTATCGCAGGTAATGCGAATGCGACCAGTAATGATGTGAGATTTGTCGGCACCGGTCCTTTACCCCCCAATCAGCCAGGAGCAAGGCGCGACGGCAGGCAAAATTATGAAGGCTACAGCTTGGGTGTGAATGTTGTTCAGCCTATTTTTCGTCCGCAATTTAGCGCTCAATTAGAACAAGCCAAAAACATTGCGCAGCAATCAGATATTGAGTTGACGATATCACGCCAAAATCTAATTTTGCGATCATCGCAATTGTATTTCGATGTGTTGTTGGCACAGGATAAAATCAGCCTGATCGAAGCACAGAAAGCAGCCATTGCAAAACAGCTAGAAGAATCTAAAGCGCGTTTTGATTCTGGTACATCTACTATTACTGATGTGAATGAAAGCCAAGCTAGATTTGATCTGATTCTGGCGCAGCATATTGCGACAGTGAATGAGCTAGAAATCAAAAAGCGGGCATTGCAAGCTTTGATTGGCGAGATGCCTCAAAATCTGGTGCCGGTCAGGGAAGATTTGATACCGCAGTCCCCAGACCCCATGAATATAGAAAAATGGGTTGATGTCGCCCATACATCAAATTTGAGAATTGCTCTGCAACGTCAGGCATTAGAAATCGCTAGTCAAGAAGTTGAGCGACAAAATGCAGGTCATTTACCTACCCTTGATTTAGTAGGAAGTTATACCGATAGCTACGTCAATGGCGGTATTGCTGGCATCGGGTTGGATCTGCGTACCACGGTGATTGGTATGCAGTTGGCGATTCCTCTGTATCAGGGTGGGGCAATCAGTTCAAGAGTTCGCGAAGCAGTTTCAAATAAACTAAAAGAGCAAGATGAACTCGAGGCTGCGCGTCGTCAGGCAGATATGGAAACGCGCCAAGCTTATCTGAATCTGTTGAGTAGTATGGCACTAATATCTGCTCAGGAGCAGGCATTGGCATCAAGTAAAAGCCAATTAGAGTCAACCCAGCTTGGCTATGAGGTGGGTGTGCGCAATAGCGTCGAGTTACTGAATGCCCAGCAATTATTTTTTAACGCCAAGCGCGAGTTATATCAGGCGAGATATAACTACTTAATGAATGTGCTGAATCTAAAAGCTTGTGTCGGCAATCTCACCATCACCGATTTAGAAACACTGAATCAACAGCTGGTACTCAATCATGACTAGACCATTCCCTGTCATTGCTGATGTTGGGCTGAGTCAATTAGTGGTCATTGACGTACAAGAGAAGTTGAGTGCGGCCATGCCAGCAGAACCTTTGCGGCTTATGCTGAAACAATCACAAATACTGTTACAGGCTGCCAAGTTATTAGCGGTACCAGTAATATTGACCGAGCAATATGCCAAAGGACTCGGTTCAACAGTGAATGAATTGCGCAACCTGACTGAGGTCAAGGCCATCGATAAGACTGCCTTCTCATGCTGTCAGGTAGCCAGCTTTAATCGATTATTAGTCGGCGACAAACCACAAATGATTTTGCTTGGTATGGAGTCGCACATTTGTGTACTGCAAACGGCGTTAGATTTGCTGGCGCGAGGTAAGCAGGTGTTTGTGGTAGAAGATGCGGTGATATCGCGTCACAGCGATCATAAGCACAATGCCCTAGCACGTTTGCGACAGGCGGGTTGTATCATCACCAATGCTGAATCTGTATTGTTTGAATGGTTGAGAGTTGCGCAAGGAGACAACTTTAAAACTATTAGTCAGTTAATACGCTAAATCAGTCTCAAATAGCTGAGTTAACTCAGCTCTTCATCTGTTCTAATGTTTGTTTGATTAAATCCAAGGTTTTTTCTGTGGCGCCCTGATTGTCACTGACAAACTGTATTGCTACTTGGCGCATATAGGCTAACTGCTGTGGTTGCTGTAATAAGTCCTGGGCTTGTTGCAATAATTGTTCGACACTCTGCACTCGCTTTGCTGCCCCCGATTGCACAGCTAAATCTGCTGCTTGGGCGAAATTATAGGTGTATGGGCCGATGATGACTGGCGTTCCCACGGCACAAGCTTCGATTAGATTTTGTCCACCAAAAGGTAGCAAGCTTCCGCCAATATAGGCAATGTCACTGGCTGCATAATAGGTCATCATTTCGCCCATGCTGTCGCCAAGAATAATCTGCGATTGGCTAATTTCACTGGCAGTATTGCCCAAAGAAAATTCAGAACGACGACAAAAGCTAAAACCTTGCTGACTAATCAAATCTGCCACCTCATCAAAACGTTGAGGATGGCGCGGTACGATAATAATTTTTGCATCCAGCGGATATCGTTTCAGAGCTTTCAGTATCAACGCTTCTTCACCCTCTCGGCTGCTGGCAATCAAAAACACTGCTTGCGATGTGCCCAGAAGTTGACGCAAAAAACGACCACGCTCTTGCGTATCTGGCGGGATGGCAAAATCAAATTTGATATTTCCTGTCACGCGGATAGCTGGAGATTCAGTTTGGCGTAACTGCCTAATTCTTGCCGCATCTTCTTGGCTTTGCGCTGTGATTGCGGTCAAGCTTTGTAGGGCTTGAGCAGTTAACACAGAAAAGTACCCATAGCCCTTAGCTGACTTGGCAGATAGTCGAGCATTGCAGAGTATCAATGGAATATTTTGTTGTTGACAGCTGGCAATCAAATTTGGCCATAACTCAGTTTCCATCAAGACTCCCAACTTTGGTTGATAGTGTTTCAAGAAGCGCTGCACGGCCCAAGGCAGGTCGTAGGGTAAATAGCAACGCTGAATATTGGCATATTGATGACAGGGAAATAGTTGCAAACCAGCCTCACGCCCAGTTGGGGTGGTGTGAGTAATTAACAGATGGGCATTAGGATAATGTTTTAATAATGCCTGAATCAGGCTAGCGGCAGCTCTAGTTTCACCTACTGAGACACAGTGTAACCAAATCGCTTGTTGAGCGAAGCTGGGCCAATGCAGGGCGTATCGCTCCGACCAATGTTTGAAATAGGCTGGTTGGCGTAAGCCACGCCAAATCAGCTTCAACATCGTGAAAGGCAGCAATAAAAACAATATCAGGCTATACAGGGTTCTTGGCATGAACAAATTTTCTCATACAAATTGACATGCTATCTCATCATGACAGAATAAAGTCGTAATTTATTTGTCACTTCAAACAATAAAAAATATTTTTTAATTTTTCTGAAAACTACTTGATTTTTAGCAAGGTGGCGTCAAATTTAGCGCGCCATCATCTGCACCAAAAAAGCGCATCGATTGTTCTCAAAATGATGAACAAATTCCCTTGACCAACACAACAAAATGAAATAATTTTGCATCTAATCACAATATATTGTGGTTTCGCTGTTTATGTTCTCAATCTGCGTATGACAATTAAATGACGATATTTAATTGCTGGGAACAGCTAATAGCCCGTATAGCAAGGAGGTGCCCGGTAGACGACTGCGGCACAAAATGACAAGGCCATTGTCGAGTATACAAAACAATCAGGAAGGTAAAGTCCATGTTACAAGCCGTCAAAACTAATGACACGCAAGCCACTGAGCAAGAAGTCCCTATTCAGCCAGTTTCTGTTGATATTTGGGATAAAAAGTATCGTCTAAAAAGTAAGCAAGGTGAGTTTGTGGATCAAACCATGGACGATACCTATTCTCGCGTTGCGAAAGCATTAGCAGAGGTTGAAACCCCAGAAAAACGAGATTATTGGCATGAAAAATTTCTTTATGCCTTACGTCGTGGTGCCATCCCAGCTGGCCGCATTACCTCTAACGCAGGTGCTTTGGAACATAAACCAGCCACCAGCACTATCAACTGTACCGTGTCTGGTGTGGTAGAGGACAGTATGGACGGCATTTTGGATAAAGTGCATGAAGCCGGACTGACATTAAAAGCAGGCTGTGGCATTGGTTATGAATTTTCTACTTTACGTCCCAAAGGCGCATTTGTGGCTGGGGCAGGCGCTTATACCAGTGGCCCACTTTCTTTTATGGATATTTACGACAAAATGTGTTTCACCGTTTCTTCTGCCGGTGGTCGTCGTGGTGCGCAGATGGCGACATTTGATATTTCTCACCCCGACGTGACAGACTTTATCAAAGCAAAGCGCGAGGCTGGTCGTTTACGCCAATTCAACCTATCTTGCTTGATCACTAAAGATTTCATGGAAGCGGTGAAGGCTGATGCAGAGTGGAAGCTGGCTTTCCCAGTCACTCAAAAAGAAGTCACTTTGGATGCCATCAATCTCGATGATGATAGCCAAGTTGTTTGGCGCGAATGGCCAGTGAAAGGCAAATATGCCACGCGAGAAAGTGATGGCAAAGTGGCATGTCGTGTTTACAAAACTATCAAAGCGCGTCGTTTGTGGGATGTGATTATGAGCTCCACTTATGATTTTGCTGAACCTGGATTTATTCTGATTGATCGTGTAAATGAGATGAACAATAACTGGTTCTGCGAAAATATCCGCGCCACTAATCCTTGCGGTGAGCAGCCTCTGCCACCCTATGGCGCTTGTTTGCTAGGCTCGATTAACTTGACCAAATTTGTGCGCCATCCATTCACAGATCAAGCAACTTTTGATTGGGATGAATATCAAGAGGTGGTTGCCATCTTTACTCGCATGTTAGATAACGTGGTAGAAATTAATGGCTTGCCGTTGTCACAACAGCGCGATGAAATCGCGCGCAAGCGTCGTCATGGTATGGGTTACCTAGGCTTAGGTTCTACGCTAACCATGTTGAAAATGAAATATGGTGATGAAGACTCGATCGCTTTCACTGAACAAGTGACCAAAGTGATGGCAGAAACAGGTTGGGATGTGGGTGTGGAATTGGCCAAAGAAAAAGGTCCAGCACCGATTATGGATGAACAGTTTGAAGTAACTGCGGACATGTTGGCAAAACGTCCAGAGATGCTGGATGATGGTTTTAAGCTGGGTGACAAGGTAAAGGGTAAAGTTCTATTAGGTCAGTATAGTCGTTATATGCAACAGTTCCCCGAGGCTTTGCGTAAAGAAATCGTGAAGCATGGTGTACGATTTACCCACCATAGCTCAATTGCACCAACCGGTACTATTTCATTGTCCCTAGCCAATAATGCCAGTAACGGTATTGAGCCATCATTTGCCCATCACTACTCACGTAATGTGATACGTGAGGGCAAAAAATCCAAAGAAAAAGTGGACGTATTCTCTTACGAGCTGTTGGCATATCGTGAGTTGGTCAACAATAAAGCGATGCCTTTTAGTGATAAAGAGGATGAAAAATTGCCTGATTACTTTGTAGATTCTTCTACAATTCAAGCCAAGGCACACGTGGATATTCAAGCCGCGGCACAAAAATGGATTGATAGTTCGATTTCCAAGACCATTAACGTGCCAACAGAATATGCTTTTGAAGATTTCAAAGACATTTATCTATACGCTTATGAAAAAGGCCTCAAAGGCTGTACCACTTTCCGCTTCAACCCAGAAGCATTCCAAGGCGTATTGGTGACCGAGAAAGACTTGGAAAACACTACTTACAAATTCACCTTGGAAGATGGCAGCATGATTGAAGTGAAGGGTAATGAAGAAATTGAGTATGACGGTGAAATTCATACCGCCGCCAATTTATATGATGCCCTTAAAGAAGGTTACTACGGAAAATTCTAAGCGCACACAGCGATTAGAGATAGCAAAGAGAGATAAAAATTATGGCCATTAAAATCGAGAAAAAAATCACCGCTTACGGCTTAGTCAGTGAAGAAGAAAAAGCCAAAGAGGCTGCAGCATCTGCTCAGGTGTCAACCAGCAATGTGGTGCAAATGGGCGAACCACTCAATCGCCCAGAAAAATTAGTCGGTAATACATACAAGATTAAAACGCCAGTGACAGAGCATGCGTTATATATCACGATTAATGACATCATCATGAACGAAGGCACTGCGCAGGAACATCGTCGTCCGTTTGAGATTTTCATTAACTCCAAAAATATGGATCACTTTCAGTGGATAGTCGCGCTCACCCGTGTCATGTCTGCAGTGTTCCGTAAAGGTGGCGATGTCACTTTCTTGGTAGAAGAATTGCATAGTGTGTTTGATCCCAGTGGTGGCTATTTCAAAAAAGGTGGCAAATATATCCCTAGCTTGGTGGCAGAAATCGGTGAAGTGCTTGAACAACACTTACAAGAAATCGGCATGCTGAAAAAGGCTGGCTTGGATGAACATCAGCAAAAACTAGTCGAAGAAAAGCGTAAAGAATATCTGGAAAAACACGCTAAATCTGGCGATGAAAGTAATGCTGAAGGTTTTCCAGCAGGTGCGCAACTGTGCGGAAAATGTAACACCAAAGCCGCGATTGTGATGGATGGATGCTTGACCTGTTTGAATTGTGGTGAGAGTAAGTGTGGTTAAATTCCACTTCCTTGGATGAGGTCTGAGCTACAATTGAAAAGTTAGTGCTGTGAATCAGGCAGTCGTTCTAACTACTTAGAATGATGAGCCGTCATTGACCTAGTGTGACTCTGCCGATATAGATTAGGCGCACTAACCACGATTGCCAGCAAACTAGTTAATAAACAGATAAGGGTGCGCTCCTTATCTGTTTTTTTTGCGCTCAAAATGCGTAATTTAAGCCAAATTGAAGCGTTGTATACTTTAAATCTACTTTGCCATTAATGGCTTCGGCCAATCCTGGGTTTGGGGTGCCACCAGGCGCCAATGTTTCGATTCCACGCAGTCTTTTACTTTGACCGAGGTCGGTGTATAAGGCTTCGGCACGCAAACTTAGGCTTGCATTGAGTTTGTACTCTGTACCCGCGCCTATCGACCAGCCGTACTCTGTATCATCGCTTGATTGATGAGTCTCGTAGTTGGCACGAAGGCCTGGCGTGTAGTCAAAATTTGTTTTTACTTTTGCCGCCGAAACCCCGGCTAATGCATAGATAGATTGTTGAGGTGAAATAAGTGTGCCAAGCTTTGCTAATAAGTTTGCGCTATAGTGTATGCGGGCATGAGTGACAATGTTGTTAAAAGATCCATTCAGTGAACCACCTGCTGTAGTGGCTTCGCTACCGCTTTGATCACTAGTTGAAAAACGAGCCTCAATACCACTTAGCAAGTTTTGCGCTAGAAAATGATATCCGAGATGAACCCCTATTCCACTTCCTTTTAAATCTGGCGAGTCTGTTGTCCAACGTTGGGAAGTGGATTGCCCAGAGGAAATCACTTCATAACCACTTAAACGGTCTTGGTTTACTCCCCATGATTGGTTGAAATGCACTCCGCCATAAAGACCTTGCCATTGATATTCTTGTGCTTTAGTTGTGTTTTGGGTCAGCAACAATATGCCGAGAATAATGCTTAGATTCGTTTTCATGATGATTTTTTTCCGATTTGGGGTTATTGTTAGAAGATTATATACATCATTTTATTGCTCAAAAAGTGATTTATGAGTTTTTTCTTGCAATGCCATCAAATTGAAAACAGAAAATGTTGGCCAATAAAAAAGGGAGCCTAAGCTCCCTTTATGTGTACTAGAACAAATTACTTGTTCATTACGTACATTGTTACTTCGAAACCGAAACGCATTTCAGTAGCAGCTGGTTTTGTCCACATGGTAAATCTCCTTAAAGTTATTTGTCATTGATGACGGTTCCCATTGTAGAGATGGTTTTGCCAACAATCATGAAAAATCTCATGAAAGCTGACTAATGATTTTCATGAATCATTGCACTTCTTCTAAGGTCTCTAGCTCATCACTGTTGAGCGCGGATAACCAATTTTTATAGCTTTCATAGGCGGGTTGATTGCCCTCTTTTTTGGCAATTTTTGCCAGCGCTAACACGCTGCCGCAGTGCATTTTATTTAACTTTAGTGAATTTTCTAGTGCTATTTTTGCTGCTGTTGTATTGCCTAAATTAGTCTCAGCAATTCCCAAATAATGATAGGCCTCAGCATTGTCGTTTTCTATTCTTAGCCATTTTTCTGCTACATCCTTCAATTCTTTCCACTTTTCATGATGTAGCGGTAACACAACTTGCATCCAAAAAGGTTTTTGCTCATCAGGCGCATCCCAAAATGGAGGTTGAAATTCTTTCATCGAGGTATCAGGTAGCTGCATTGCTGCTTTTATCCATTTAGCAGGAACATGATAGAAATAAGCATGACGACCTGGGCTCTTGAAAGTACTCATGCCTATTAATTGACCTTGTTCATTAAATAAGGGACTGCCGCTGGCACCTAATTGGAATGATGCGTTGGTGCGAATAATTTGAGCATTATCCATGCTATACAAGGCTTTCACTTTGCCATAGGTAGTAATAGGCTTGGGAGGGCCACCTGGAAAGCCTATCGAGAACGTATCTTGCTCATACACTGGTTCTTGGCTGGCAAATTGTGCAGGTTTCAAAGGCAAAAATTGAAAACTTAAAATACAAATATCATGAGTCCAATCCGCTTTTATGCCGACCGGTTGATAAGTGTCCCCTAATGCCGCGATATTCATGCCTACCGAGTTGTGTAGTGTATGGCAATTAGTTGCTACCATATTTTCTGCCACAACTACACCGGTGCCGGTGCTTTGGCCACCTTGATTGTCAACGCTATGTACTTTGGTAATCGTCCCTTTGAGACGATAGACCATCTCTGTGGATGGCGCAGAAAAAGCGTTGAAAGATGTGATGATAAGTGTCAATCCAAATAATTGGTTCAACAGAAAAATATTTTGTCTTGGCATGATTGATTCTCTTACAAGATTGTCTGATGATGGATGGAAATTCTTGAAAAAAGTTTACTAAAATTTTGCAGATCACACATTTTTTTAAAAAAATCCGTGCTTCTTGGCGCTATGGCTTAATTTTTAGCCTATTAGTCGTTTGGGGGCCACTCTATCGTGCATTGTTAGATAAATGTTGGGTGTTGTCTGGTGACATTAGCTCTGTTGCCCATTGGGCACAGTGGCAGACTTCGGCCGATTTAATTGCGGTTCCTGTTGGCACAGGGGTTGCAATGGGCTTGACGGTATTTACTGCACAACGTGGTGTGCGTATGCATATTCCTTTCTTGTTGACCAGTTATCTGTTGGGTTTACTTTATACCCTGCCTTTGCTCATCATCACTTGGGTTTATGCAAATGAAATTGTGCAGTGGTTGGGATTACAAGCACAGCCCATCGCATGGTTTCGTTTGGCGATATTGAACGGTTGGCTAGCAACAGCGGTTGGCCAAATTTGTAGTTTTTATTTAGGCAGGCGTCAGCACGCACGTGTAATGTTGGCACTGGTAGTGACTGGAAGTCCGGTGGTTTTGGCAGTCGCAATCGGAATTCGCTTAGGATGGGACAATTTGCCATTGCTAGCCCTGTTGACTATGTTGTTAATGAGTCTATTAGCCCATGTTTATCTGTGGTTAAAGTTTTGGCATTGGCAACAACATACCAAAGATGCGCGTAGTTTTTTTAATATTGCGTTAGCCAAACTGACCCCCTACATTGCTGCTGGATTCTCTGTTGGCTTACTTACTCCGCTCAGCGTTTTAGTGGTTCGTAGCGTTATTGCACATGACTTAAATTGGCATGCAGCTGGTGTCAGTACTGCACTTTGGCGCACTTCGGATTGGGTATTAAGCACCTCACAGGGCGTCATGTACTACCACTTTCTGCCCATACTCAGTCAACAAATCAAGCGTGGACATGGGATTGCTGCCATGTTACGTATCAATGCCAAAGTATTTTTACCTTCCATTTTGGTTCTTTTCCTCTTATTTATTGCTCGCGATTCGGTGTTACCTTTGCTATACGATCAACGTTTGAAGGTGGACTGGCAAGTGGCGGCCTTGTTTTGGAGCGGTGATGCTTTGCGAGTATTGGCCTGTATTTATCTGATGGGTCTTTATAGCATGCATGCCACCCGAGCAATTACTGTTTGGGATATTTTTAGTCAGCCTCTATTGGCGCTAATACTGATGCTAGGTGCATCACAAAGCATGATGAATATCGGCTATGCGCACTTTTTCACTTATTTTGTTTACACCTTACTATGCATAAGTTCTTATTTTTATCTTGCTGAACGGGTGCGCAATAAAACACGATCAGTCAAACCAACACGCAATCAATTTTAAAGTGCACTTTTAATTAACGCTATATTGAGATTTTGTCGTTTAAATCACATAGAAATTTAATGTAATTAGCGCTATGATTTTTCAACCATGTCACCAATGGCGTTTATGCGATAAGGAGGCGGAAATGGATAACAAATATGCTTTAGGAAGTACTAGGGTTGCGACTGAGCATCATGAAACTAGCCAAAAAGCAACGCAACCGGCGCGTGCATGTAAATTCTGTGATAGTGCTGAATTGGTTTTTTGCCCGACTATGCAAGATTACAAATGTTCACATTGTGACGAGTGGCAATTAGATGCTGAAAAAGGTTATGCGCTTGGACGAAGTAGCGATTACTGAACTATTCAATGTTTCAGTCAATGATGCTGTTCTTGTTCTAAATGATGCAAATTCAAAGCGCGTAATTTAGGCGCTTTAAGTGCCGTCCAAGCAACCACCAATAGAGTCATTACCCCGCCAAATACCACCGAAGGCACCAAGCCCATCAAACGCGCTGCAACCCCTGATTCGAATGCCCCTAACTCATTCGATGAGCCGATAAACAATCCGTTAATCGAGGCTACTCTGCCGCGCATTCTATCTGGCGTGGCAAGCTGGATAATCGTGCTGCGTAGCACCACTGAAATACCATCTAGCATACCTGATATCATCAGTATGGTTGCCGCAAACCAAAAATCTCTGCTTAGGGCAAATGCAATCATAGATAGACCAAAGCCAGACACCGCCCATAACAATTTTTGCCCCGCATGTTCTCGTATTGGGCTATGCGCCAGGTATAAGCTAGTGATGATTGCACCTACAGCGGGTGCTGCACGCAGAATACCTAAGCCCTCGGGACCTTTCAGGTAAATATCATGAATAAAGGCGGGCAGCATAGCGACGGCGCCACCAAATAAAACGGCGAACATATCCAGAGCAAGGGCACTTAGCACAATCTGATGATGAAATACAAAACGTAATCCTTCCGCAATACCTTTCAAGATTTTTGTTTCATGATGGGATTTAGGGGTTTCTATCGATAAGGTGAGCAATGTGATTGCTGCTGCCAGACCAAATGCACCAGCGACTCGATAGGCAAAAGCGATTCCTAACCATCCCAGCAATATCCCACCCACAGCGGGACCTAGTACTAAGCCAATTTGAAACGCTGAACTTCCTAGGCTACTGGCCTCAGCAAACTGATGTCTTGGTAAGACTGCAGCGAACATAGCGCTATAGGAGGGTGCGATAAAAGCGCGACCGAATCCAACCAAGACCACGCAGGAATATATCCATAAAGGTGCTTGAGAATAATCGGTTTGTTGTGCCACATGAGCCAAAATCAAAGAAGTCAGCAACATGATCAGCCCGGATAGCAAGGCAAAATTGCGTTTTGAGTAATGGTCAACGGCATAACCAGCAAATAGAGCGCTAGCAAAATACGGAATAATCTCCGCCAAGCCGATTAAGCCTAATGAAAGTGTGTCATGGGTGATTTGATACAAATGCCAGCCGACAACGACCATCAAAATCTGGTAGGACATCACCAACATACAGCGATAGCCCAATAGTTTGGCGAAGCGCGTGTTGCGCAATGGATGGCGATGAGTGGACATAGTAATCAGACGCTAGGCGCGCCATTGATGGCTCGAAAAGTAAGCACTAAGACATCACGATAAGCAGGTGAATCATGGTCTATCGGCATGATAGGCGTTACTCCATGCATTAAGCGCTGATCGTCAACAATGGCAATATCTAATGGGTCGGTGAGGGTAAAACTGTCCAAGGTATTTTGTTGTAAGTCATGCATGGTAGTGGTGCCGCTGGAGATGTTTTGGCGTTTCACCATCATCACACATACAAAATCCACCCCATCACGATGCACACCCTCAGGGCTTGGTTTGCCCAGCTGGCTTAAATTGGCCTCTATACGAAATTGATGGGCTTCGATGTGCCAGTTTTGAGCAGGTTTTAATTGGCTAAATGTATCACGACAAAAGCGCAGGATTTGTTGCATGCAGTGACTATCTATAATCGCTTGTGGAATTGCTTCAAAGTGACGGGCGACACCGCCATTCAGGCGATTGTAATCCAGGCTTTGATAATGAGGTTGATGTGGTTCTAGCGAAATCTTGCTGGTGTCAGACTTTGCCGTTAGCACGCCATAACGACGGCGTCGATAACGCCCTCCATCAGCCATATACTGATCTAGTGGCATACCATTCCAACTATCAGCAAAGTCATCCCAGTCACTCAAAGCAAGCGGGTCTTCAGCCAATAGCCATGCCTGCACTGTGGCACTGGCAGAAAAACTAAATCCTCGCTCACGCACTTCATTGAGCAGAGTCTCACGCGATTTGAGTAAATGTCTCAAGCTAATCCTTTGTCAGGTCAAGTTAGTTGTCTTCACCTAAACTAGCGAGAAGATCTGCTTGATGTTCAGCAGATAATGCGTTGATAAGCTCATCCATATCACCCTCAGTAATAGCATCAATTTTATAAAGTGTTAGATTAATGCGATGGTCGGTAATGCGTCCTTGTGGATAGTTATAGGTGCGAATGCGCTCTGAGCGATCACCACTGCCAATCAAAGATTTTCGTTCACTGGCAATTTTGGATTGTTGTGCACGTAATTCTGCGTCTTTGATGCGTGCCACCAAGACGCTCATCGCCTGTGCTTTGTTCTTATGCTGACTTCGGTCATCCTGGCATTCCACTACGATGCCTGTGGGTAAATGGGTGATACGAACAGCAGAATCGGTTTTGTTGATATGTTGACCCCCTGCCCCACTTGCACGGAAAGTATCGATGCGAATTTCAGCTGGATTGATGACCACATCATTCACTTCATCAGCTTCAGGTAACACTGCTACGGTACAGGCAGAGGTATGAATTCGACCTTGTGTCTCGGTCTCTGGTACGCGCTGAACACGGTGGCCACCAGATTCAAATTTTAGTTTGGAGTAGGCACCAAAGCCGATGATTTTGGCAATAATCTCTTTATAGCCTCCCAGTTCAGATTCATTAGCAGAGACTACTTCTATTTTCCAACCTTGACGCTCGGCATAACGTGAGTACATACGGAATAAATCGGCTGCAAATAGTGCCGATTCGTCACCACCTGTACCAGCACGAATTTCCAGAAAGATATTGCGCTCATCATTAGGATCTTTGGGTAGTAATAATTTTTGTAAATCGGCTTCGATTAGTTGTAGTGTTTGCTTACAGTTTTCAATTTCTTCTTGGGCAAAATCTTTCATCTCAGGGTCGGACAACATCAGTTGTGCATCTTGCATATCTTGTTCGTTTTTCTGATAGCGTTGGAATTGCTCAACGATAGGGGTAATTTCAGCGTGTTCTTGCGAAAGACGACGGAAGTTGTCCATATTCTGTGTGGCAGATTCACTGCTCAGTAGACGATTTAATTCGTCTAATCTTTCACCTAACGTGGCAAGTTTTTTAATCATTGAAGGTTTCATCGTGTAGCAATCACTTTAGTTGTTGGAGCTAAAAGAAAATGGGATAGCGTTGGAGTCGCTACAATTGATAGAGTTGCCTCAGTAATGCTTCAAGTTGCTCATGGTCTTTACCCACGGAGTGATTCAAGGCATGACTTGGACCATGCAACAATTTTTTGGTCAGTGCGTTGCTTAAAGCATCGAGCACCAGCGCTGGATCGGCACCTTTAGCTAACATCTTGCGCGCTTTGTCCAGCTCATTTTGACGGGCTTTTTCTGCCGCATCGCGCAATGCTTTAATCGTTGGCACGGCTTGACGAGTTTTGAGCCAGTGCATGAAATTTTCTACTCGAGCATGAATAATGGCTTCAGCTTCAATAGCTGCCTCTTGTCGGCTCATCATTCCCTCATTCACCACTGCCGCTAGATCATCGACAGTATATAAATACACATCATCCATTTTTGCTACTTCTGGTTCTATATCGCGTGGAACCGCTAGATCTACCATAAACATGGGTTTATGTTTACGTTGTTTGATGGCTCGCTCTACCATGCCCAGACCGACGATGGGTAATTGGCTTGCAGTGCTAGTAATCACCACATCAAACTCTGCGAGTTTATGAGGTAGTTCTGATAGCAGAATGGCTTCAGCATGCAAACTATCAGCAAGCTCTTGGCCCCTATCTAAGTTGCGATTGGCGATAGTCATTGATTGTGGTTGTTGGGCAGCGATATGCTCGGCGCACAAACAAATCATCTCGCCTGCGCCTATGAACAACACTCGCTGTTGTCTCAAGTCACCAAAGATTCGTTGCGCTAATCGCACCGAGGCGGCTGCCATTGAGATTGAACTTGCGCCAATATCGGTTGTAGTTCGCACTTCCTTTGCTACAGCAAAAGTACGTTGAAAAAGTTTATGTAGCAAGCTGCCAAGTGTACCGGCTGTTTCGGCAGATTTAACTGCTTGTTTCATTTGTCCTAGTATTTGAGGTTCACCCAAAACCATAGAGTCAAGTCCTGAAGCCACTCTGAATGCATGCTTGACAGTGTCCTCACTGGGCAAAGTGTAGGTATAGGGTTGTATCTTGTCAGTCGCCAGTTGATGATATTTGGCTAGCCATTGCAATGCACTCTCAGGTTGATCAGCATGGCAGTACAACTCGGTGCGATTGCAAGTCGACAAAATGGCCGCTTCATGTACCCCATGTGCATTGAGATCGCGCAAAGCATGAGTCAATCGCTCGGTACTAAAAGCGATGTTTTCGCGAATTGCGATGGGGGCAGTGTTGTGATTGACGCCGACAGTGAATAATTGCATAGGTATAATTTTCCTGCATACGCGCCCTTTACGCAATAAATTCTCTGTCAATCTCACCTTAATTCTTGCTAGAATAAGCTTTTTTCTTTTTGCAATTTAAGCATTATTTTTTTCAGCATTCACTTTAGGATTTATTTTTTAGAATCATGGCTAAACAATTTAGAATCGCTCCAAGTATTTTGTCCGCAAACTTTGCTAAGCTCGGCCAAGAAATTACCGATGTAATTACTTCTGGTACTGATATCGTGCACTTTGACGTGATGGACAATCACTATGTGCCTAACTTGACAATTGGTCCTTTGGTGTGTGAGGCGATACGGCCTGTGACGGATGCCATTATTGATGTTCATTTGATGGTCAAACCTGTTGACCGCATTATTCCCGATTTTGCTAAAGCGGGTGCCAATTTTATTACTTTTCACCCCGAAGCCTCTGAGCATATCGATCGTAGTTTGTCGTTGGTGCGCGATCATGGCTGTAAATCTGGGTTGGTATTCAATCCTGCCACGCCACTGCATTACTTAGACTATGTGATGGATAAAGTGGATATGGTGTTATTAATGTCGGTAAACCCAGGTTTTGGTGGGCAGAAATTTATTCCTGAAACTTTAAACAAATTACGCCAAGCACGCGCCAAAATTGATGCCTATACCGAAAAAACTGGTCGCGAAATTTGGCTTGAAGTCGATGGTGGTGTGAATGCAGCTAATATCGCTGAGATTGCCAAAGCTGGGGCAGATACTTTTGTGGCAGGTTCGGCAATCTTTGGTGCTGGCAAAGATAGTGACCCTAATCGCTATGACTCCATCGTGGCGCAACTTCGCGCAGAATTAGCGAACATCTAATCGTGCTCCAGTATTCCTTGTCATTCAAACTTCGATGCAGTTGGCGATGGTGGGACTAGCCCCATCATTTGCCATTTGCGCATGGCTAAACGAAGATGCGCCTCAATACTCGAATAATGCTTGGAATAAATCATGTCAACACTAATTAGTCAGCAACAATTTGATGCTCTGTATGCTCAGGGCTATAACCGTATTCCTCTGGTGATTGAGACTTTTGCAGATCTTGATACCCCACTCTCTCTCTATTTGAAGCTCGCCAATCAGCCCTATTCTTACCTGTTAGAGTCGGTGCAAGGGGGGGAGCGTTTTGGGCGTTATTCAATTATTGGCTTGCCAGCTAATACCATAATAGAAGTGCGTGGGCGCAACGTACAAGTGTTGCATGACAATGTGGTTGTGGAGTCAGCTCAGGATGTCAATCCGCTCGATTTTATTCATGCCTTCCAACTACGTTTCAAAGTCCCCGAGTTGCAAGCGGGCTTGCCGCGATTCACTGGTGGATTGGCAGGCTATTTTGGCTATGACACTGTGCGTTATATTGAACGTCGCTTAGAGCATGTGCATCAGCCAGATCAACTTCAAGTTCCAGATATTTTGATGATGTTATCCGAACAAATCGCAGTGGTGGATAATCTCTCTGGCAAACTTTATTTTATCGTCTACGCTGACCCAAATCAGCCGCAAGCCTATCAAAAAGCCAAGCAACGTCTACAGGCGCTGATGCAACAATTGCAATCAACTGTGGATATCCCTAGCTCAGGCCCTACCACCACATCTGCGGCTCAATCAGAATTTGGTGAGCAGGCTTTTAAAGCGGCGGTAGAACGAGCAAAACAATATATTTTCGAAGGCGACATCATGCAGGTGGTGTTATCGCAGCGCATGACTCAACCGTTTAATGCTGAGCCATTAAATTTATATCGTGCATTGCGTAGCCTAAACCCCTCTCCTTATATGTTTTACTATCACATGGCAGATCACTATGTGGTGGGTGCCTCGCCAGAAATTTTGGTCAGATTAGAGCAAGATACTGTTACCGCAAGACCGATAGCGGGTACTCGCCCACGCGGAAAAAACCGTGAGCAAGATAATGCGCTAGCAGAAGAGTTATTGGCCGATCCCAAAGAGCGTGCAGAGCATGTTCAGCTGATGGACTTAGGTCGTAATGACGTCGGGCGGGTCGCACAAACAGGGAGTGTAAAAGTCACCGATAATATGGTGATTGAGCGTTATTCTCACGTGATGCATATCGTCTCAAACGTAGAGGGCAAATTAAAACCCGGCATGCATGCGATTGATGTTTTGAAAGCGACTTTTCCTGCTGGTACTGTGAGTGGTGCACCTAAAGTCAGGGCGATGGAAATTATTGATGAGCTAGAGCCAAGTAAGCGAGGTATCTATGCTGGCGCGGTTGGATATCTAGGTTTCAATGGTGATATGGATGTAGCGATTGCTATACGTACTGCTGTCATCAAAGATAAGATTTTGTATGTCCAGGCTGGCGCTGGCATCGTCGCAGACTCAGTGGCGGACAGCGAATGGATCGAAACACAAAATAAAGCTCGTGCCGTTCTGCGTGCATCTGAATTGGTGCATCAAGGCCTAGATACGCAAATCGAGATAAAGGAATAAGCCATGTTATTGATGATAGATAATTACGATTCCTTTACTTACAACTTGGTGCAATATTTAGCCGAGTTGGGACAACAAGTGCAGGTGTATCGAAATGATGAAATTGATTTAGCTAAAGTACATAGCCTCAAGCCACGTCATATCGTTATTTCGCCAGGGCCTTGCACGCCAAATGAAGCCGGTATCTCAGTGCCATTAATCCACGAATTTGCCGGCAAAATTCCGCTGCTAGGTGTGTGTTTAGGTCACCAAAGTATCGGTCAAGCATTTGGTGGAAAAATCATTCATGCTAAACAATTGATGCACGGCAAAACTTCTCTGATACATCATAAAAATATTGGTGTATTTAAGGATTTGCCTAATCCCTATACAGCCACGCGTTATCATTCGCTGGTGATAGAACGTGAAAGTCTGCCTGAATGTCTTGAAATTACCGCGTGGACTGACGATGGAGAAATTATGGGGGTTAGACATAAAACGCTTGCGGTTGAAGGGGTACAGTTCCACCCAGAATCAATCTTGACCGAATACGGCCATGAACTACTGGATAACTTTCTCAAGGCCTATTAAATGTCTTTTTCAGCTACCCTGAATCAACTGATTGCACGCCAAGATTTGGCGCAAGTGGATATGCTTAATTTGATGCGTCAGGTGATGACTGGTGAGCTGACCTCAGCACAAATCGCTGCTCTATTAATCGCCCTACGAATTAAAGGTGAGAGCGTTGATGAAATTGCTGCAGCTGCCATGGTGATGCGTGAACTTTCTAGTCAAGTGAAAGTAACTCAAGATGCCCATCTGATTGATACCTGCGGAACAGGAGGTGATGGCAATCAAACTTTTAATGTCTCTACTGCGTGTGCATTTGTTGCCGCTGCAGCAGGGGCTAAAGTGGCTAAACATGGTGGTCGTTCGGTGTCATCCACGAGTGGTAGTGCTGATGTTTTAGAAGCGCTAGGTGTGAATGTCAGTCTACAATCCGAGCAAGTAGCACAATGTGTTGAGCAGATTGGCATAGGTTTTATGTTTGCTCCGAATCATCATACTGCGATGAAATATGCGGCACCCGTGAGAAGAGAGTTGGGGGTACGAACTCTGTTTAATTTACTTGGACCCCTCACTAATCCTGCCAATGCGAAACGTCAAGTAATGGGTGTGTTTTCGCCAGAGCTTACCTATACACTTGCACAAGTATTACAACAACTAGGTGCCGAGCAAGTAATGGTGGTTCATGGAGCAGATGGAATGGATGAAATTTCATTTAGTGGTGATACCTATGTGGCAGAGTTACGTGATGGCAAAATCGAACAATATGTCCTCAATCCACAGCAGTTTAATCTTCCACTTCATCAAATAGCGCAGATTCAAATTGCAGACGCTACCAGTTCTATGCAAATGCTTCTTAGTGTGCTCCATGGAGACAACACGCCTGCCCGAGATATCGTGCTATTGAATGCCGGAGCAGCGATTTATGTGAGTGGATTAGTCTCTGACTTAAGCGCAGGAATTCAGCGCGCTGCACAGGTGATTGATAGTGGCTTAGCACTTGAGAAATTACACGCCTTAGTGGCATTATCCCAATCTCTCGCATCAAAAGCCCAGTCGGCTTAGGCGAGATTGATCAATCCAACCATAGCAGAACATCATGTCCGATATCCTCAACAAAATCTTAGATACCAAGCGTCAAGAAGTCGCCGAAGCTAAACGGCAAAAATCATTAAGTCATTTGCAGGCGGATATTGCGGCTGAATCGCCAGTAAGAGATTTTGTAGGCAGTATACAAAGCAAGATTAGCCAAGGTTTGCCTGCAGTGATTGCAGAGATTAAAAAAGCCAGTCCATCGAAAGGGGTGATACGTGCAGATTTTCACCCTGCGCAAATTGCCCAAAGTTATCAGCAAGGAGGGGCAGCGTGCTTATCAGTACTGACTGATCAGGTGTATTTTCAAGGGTGCCCAGACTATCTTAAACAAGCGCGAGCGGCTTGCCGTTTACCAGTATTGCGCAAAGATTTTATGATAGACGAATATCAAGTTGCAGAAGCGCGCGCCATGGGGGCTGACTGTATTTTATTAATTGCTGCAGCACTTCCTTTGCAGCAAATGCAAGCTTTAGAGGCGGCTGCACATGCTTTAGGTATGGCAGTATTGGTTGAGGTACACAATAGCGACGAATTAGCACTAGCTTTGCAATTAAAAACGCCATTGTTAGGGATTAATAATCGCAATTTGCGCAGCTTTGAGGTCTCTCTGCAAACCACCTTGGATTTATTAGCGCTTATTCCCGAGTCACGAATTGTAGTCACAGAATCCGGTATTTTTACTGCACAAGATGTGGCTTTGATGCGTCAGCACGCGGTGCATACCTTTTTGGTAGGTGAGGCGTTTATGCGTCAAACTGATCCAGGTGCAGAATTAGCCAAAGTGTTCAGTCTGTAATCAGGAGCTGAGATGAGCAAACACCAACAGTTTTTAGCAATGCGCCCACGTCGAATGCGACGTGATGATTTTTCTCGTCGTTTGATGCGTGAGCATCGCTTATCTGCAGACGATTTAATTTATCCGATATTCGTCTTGAGCGGTGAGCATCGTGTCGAAGATGTGCCCTCTATGCCTGGGGTGCAAAGACAAAGCATTGATGTATTACTCAAAACAGCAGAGCAATGCCTGCAACTAGGTATTCCCGCTATCGCCCTGTTTCCTGTCATCGATAAACAATTTAAGTCGCTGGATGCTCAAGAAGCTTTTAACCCAGCGGGTCTCGTCCCAGCTGCCTTGCGAGCGCTAAAACAGACTTATCCAGAATTGGGAGTAATCACCGATATTGCACTAGACCCTTACACTACCCACGGTCAGGATGGATTGATTGATGATCAAGGCTATGTGCTGAATGATGAAACCGTAGCCGTATTGGTTCGACAAGCACTTTGTCACGCTGAGGCAGGTGCCGATATTGTGGCCCCCTCGGATATGATGGATGGTCGCATAGGCGCTATTCGTGACGCTCTGGAACAAAGCGGTTTGATTCATACCCGTATTTTGGCTTATTCAGCTAAATATGCCTCACATTTTTATGGTCCTTTTAGAGATGCAGTAGGCTCTGCGGCGAATTTAGGAAGTGGTAATAAATATACTTATCAAATGGACCCAGCGAATAGTGATGAGGCATTACGTGAGGTTGCCCTCGATATTGAAGAAGGCGCTGATATGGTCATGGTAAAACCGGGCATGCCTTATTTGGATATTGTACGGCGTGTTAAACAGGAATTTGGATTACCAACTTTTGCCTATCATGTCAGTGGTGAATATGCCATGTTAAAAGCAGCTGCACAAAATGGCTGGTTGGATGAACAAGCTTGTGTAATGGAAACCATGCTTAGTTTTAAACGCGCCGGTGCAGATGCAATATTGACATACTATGCGATGGATATTGCGCGTTGGTTGCAACAACAAGCGTCAGCTAAGTAGTCGCAGATGATTGGGCAAGCAAGGTCTGTAACCCTTGCATATCCATTCTTTCGGCATTCTGTCCATGCGCAGGATGCTTAGTAGCAAAGCGCATATCATCGTACTCAAATACGCTCAATTTAATCGGCCCATTCGGACCTTCCAATGTAAAGGTTGGTACTTTTAATCTTTCGGCATTTTTTTTGTCATTGGCACGTCTATCTCGCACGCGAAAAGATTTATCCCCCGATTGATAGGGAATTTGCTGATTCAGCAAAAAAATCTCCACGTCTTTTGCGCTATCAGCAAACAAATGAATATGAGTCTCAGAGTAAGGCCCTGCGGTACCGTCTAACACTGGACCAGTCAGGTGCGGATGAAAACGCTCGAACAGCTGCATGACTTTAAGGGCGTCCTGGCGCAACTCATGCAACATGCCGGGTTGTTCTTCGCTCAGGTATAAGGCGTGATATAGACGAATTTCTTCTTCAATCTCGCTATTGGACGGCAAACAAAAAGCATCAGTCACACCAAGTTGTCGCCCAGCTTTTTTCTTGGCATAAGCAAAATCTGCGACTCCGTCCTCGACCATCATACGGGCAGCTGCTTGGGCAATCACTTGGCGCAGTTGTAAGGCGCGAAACTCTTTACTCATTGCTTGCTTTCAAGTGGTTAATACAACTGATTGATGTCAGTAGGCTCGCTAATATTTGCTTTTATTGGGACATGGTCATCTTTGTCTTTATCCGCAGGAGGATATTCATCGTAGAAGTACTCAAAAAGACCGCCTTCAGTATCACTGGCACGACGTCCATTGGCTAGATTAATTTTTATTTGGGTCACACCGTCTGGCACAGTGGCGATATCTTGTGGAGATCCTTTCAGTGCGGTCGCCATATAGTCAATCCAAATGGGTAAAGCCGCTGAACCGCCAGTCTCATTACCAAGCGACCTAGGTTGATCATAGCCCATCCACACCACTGCAACATGATTTGGGTTATAGCCTGCAAACCATGCATCTATGTGGTTATTGGTTGTCCCAGTTTTTCCTGCTAAATCAAAACGGCCCAATTGACTGGCTTTAGCCGCTGTTCCAATGCGGGTGACATCACGCATCATGGAAGTCATGATAAAGGCGTTACGCTCATCAATGACGCGTTCTGCATTTTCCCCTGCCCGGGTAATCTTCGCCATTTCAATAATTTTTCCCTGACTATCAGTAATCTTGCTGATCAAATAGGGTTTGATAAGATAGCCACCATTTGAAAATACCGCATATGCTTGTGCCATTTTCCAGGGAGTGACTGAACCTGCCCCAAGCGCAAGCGTGAGATAAGGTGGGTGATCTTTTTTGGCAAAGCCAAATAAGGTGATAAATTGTTGCGCATACTCAACCCCTATGGTGTTAAGCAGACGAATGGATACCATATTTTTAGATTTCGTCAGGGCGGTACGTAACCGCATAGGACCTTCGTATTTACCATCGAAGTTATGAGGGTTCCAATCTTCCCCGCTACCGGTCAATTGTGCACTAAACGAAATCGGCTCATCTTCAAATACACTTGCAGGGCTGTAACCTTTCTCTAGCGCAGCAGAGTAGATAAACGGTTTAAAACTTGAGCCTGGTTGTCGCCAAGCTTGTGTCGCATGATTAAATTTATTACGACTAAAGTTAAAGCCACCGACTAAGGCTTTAATGGCGCCGTCATGAGAATCTAATGCCACAATGGCAGATTCGACCTGAGGTAGTTGACTAACTCGCCAGCCCGTTTCTGTTTGTAGGATGCGGATAATGGACCCCACTTTGATACGCTGCTTGGCTGAAATTTTGCTTGGATCTTTGCTATTCAGCTGCCCCTGAATAAGCTCTAGACCTTTTCCCTCTATGATAATTTCTTCACCCGAGGCGCTGTGTACTTGCACAGCATTTTTACTTAATTTGGTCACGACAGCTGGGGTGAGCCCATTAAAACTCTCGAATTCATCCAAAGCATCTTCCATTTTTTTAATCGCCTCAGGATCCGACATAAGTTGATCTGAGAGTTGCTTTTCAGGTCCGCGATAACCATGACGTTGGTCATAGTCCAATACGCCTCGCATCAGGGCTAAGTTTGCAGCGTGTTGATCAGTCTTAGAAATGGTGGTGTAAACATTCATCCCACTACTGTAGATTTTCTCTTGATAACGCTCAAACATCACTTGTCTGACCATTTCACCCACGTAGTCGGCAGCGAACTCTCTGGTTTCTCTGCCTGATTTAAAATGCAACGGTGTGGATAAAGCTTGTTGATATTGCACGTCAGTAATGAATTTATAGCGTTTCATATTGGCTAATACTTGGCGCTGACGGGAAATCGCGCGCTTGGGATATTGGTAAGGATTGTAGTTGCTTGGCGCTTTTGGTAGCCCAGCCAATACTGCCATTTCAGCAAGATTTAGCTTGTTTAATGGTTTGCCAAAATAAATTTGGGCGGCAGCAGAAAAGCCATAAGAACGTTGTCCTAAAAAAATTTGATTGATATAAAGTTCAAGTATCTGCTCTTTCGTTAGGTTATGTTCTATTTTGATTGCTAATAAGGCCTCATTGATTTTGCGCTTGAAACTGCGCTCGTTGGATAAATAGAAATTGCGAGCTACTTGCATGGTAATGGTACTCGCACCCTCTTTAGAGCCACCCATGATATTATTCACCGCGGCACGCAGAATCCCTTTGGTATCCACCCCACCGTGCTTATAAAAACGTACATCCTCAATCGCCAAAATGGCGTTCTGCATATCTTTGGGAGTATCTTGAATTTTGATAAAGTCACGACGCTCTTCACCATATTCCGCCAGTAAATAATGGTCTGCTGACCAAACCCTCAAGGGTTGCTTTGGGTGATAGTTGGTTAACGCATCCAAAGAGGGAAGTTCTGGGTAGATAAGTGCTGCTGCTAAACCAACCAGTGAAGTAAAAATTAATAACCCACTGATGAGTAAAACAAACACAGCAATGATTGGACGTTTTGGCAACATGGAGCAGTCTCGGGATAAATAAATGGCAATATTATAATTGCCATTCCCTATTGGCATAAGGGGCTTATCTGACTTTTCCCTCGCTTTGGCTTAAAATACCACCTAATAAAACAATGAGGTTAGGGTCGTGACAAATATCATTTTTGTGGGATTAATGGGGGCGGGTAAGACCACGGTGGGTCGCGCGCTTGCCAAAAACCTCAAAAAGACTTTTTATGATACTGACCTTGAGATTGAAAAGAGAACAGGCGTGAAAATATCCACCATCTTCGAGATGGAGGGTGAATCTGGCTTTAGAAAGCGTGAAACTGCCATCCTAGATGAGTTAAGCAGCCTTGCTGAAGTGGTTTTGGCCACTGGCGGAGGGGCCGTGTTAGATGAAAAAAATCGTCACTTGATGAAAACGCGCGGAATAGTAGTCTATTTGCGTGCTGATATACACGATTTATATCTTCGCACGCGTCATGATAGAAACCGTCCGCTACTTCAAACTGCTGACCCGCAAGCCAAACTACGCGACTTATTCGTTATTCGTGACCCGTTGTATCGTGAGGTGGCGGATATCGTAGTGGATACTGGTAGCCAGCCAGTAACCAATATTGTTGGAAAAATACAAGCACTGATTGCAAAAAAAATCTCTGAGAAAGTGACAACAGATAGTCTATGAGTGATATGCAAACCCTACAAGTCGATCTTGCTGAGCGCAGTTATCCCATTCATATTGGTAGCAATTTGTTGGGTCAAGCGGGATTAATCACACCGCATTTGAAACGCCAACAAGTAGCGGTGGTTACTAATACAACGGTTGCGCCATTGTATTTGGATAAGCTGACCAATACCTTAAATTGCGCCGGTGTCAGTGTCATCCCGATTATCTTGCCAGATGGTGAGGCTTATAAAAATAGCGATACACTGAATTTGATTTATGACGCCTTGTTGCAACATCGCTGTGAACGTTCAACTACCCTGATTGCTTTGGGTGGCGGAGTCATTGGCGATATGACGGGATATGCAGCTGCAACTTATTTGCGAGGCGTGCCATTTATTCAGATTCCTACCACGCTATTATCACAAGTGGATTCCTCAGTTGGGGGAAAAACCGGTATTAATCATCCTTTGGGTAAAAATATGATAGGCGCCTTCTATCAGCCGCAATTGGTATTAGCAGATATTGATACCCTCAGAACCTTGCCAGCGCGTGAGCTCTCAGCAGGAGTGGCCGAAGTGATTAAATATGGCCTGATTCGCGATGAGAAATTCTTTGATTGGCTAGAGGCCAATATCAGCGCTCTCATGGCCTTGGATAATGAAGTCACTGCACAGGCGATTTACCGTTCATGCCTGAATAAAGCGCAGGTGGTTGCTGCGGATGAGCATGAGAGAGGTGAGCGCGCCACGCTCAATCTAGGACATACTTTTGGTCACGCGATTGAGAATGGCATGGGTTATGGCGTATGGCTTCATGGTGAGGCGGTGGCTGCAGGGACGATACTGGCTGCAGATTTATCGCGACGCATGGGTTGGCTCAATGCTAAGCAAGTTGAGCGTATGACCGCTATCTTTAAAGCAGCAAAATTACCATTGCATCCACCCGCGCTTGGTGTAGACAAATACTTGGATCTGATGGGGCTGGATAAAAAAGTGGTAGATGGCAAGATACGCCTAGTATTGCAACAAGGAATAGGCAAATCCTTAGTCACCAGCGATTATGATCCTGCCTTGTTACGTCAAACACTAGAAGCTATACACTAGGCTGTTACAGATGAGCTTAGCTAATTACGCCGCCCTATCTCAACACAGTCGAGGCCGACGCCACCCTGAGGCTGACCCGCAGGGTCGAGATCAGTATCAGCGTGATCGTGACCGCATCATACATTCCAGTGCCTTTCGTCGTTTGGAATATAAGACGCAAGTGTTCGTCAATCATGAGGGTGATCTTTTCCGTACGCGTTTAACCCATAGTTTAGAAGTTGCGCAAATTGGCCGAGCTATTGCTCGAAACCTTGCCTTGCATGAGGATTTGGTTGAGGGTATTTCTCTTGCTCATGATTTGGGACATACCCCATTTGGCCATGCAGGCCAAGATGCGCTAAATGAATGTATGCGCGATTATGGTGGTTTTGAGCATAATCTGCAGTCTCTCAGAGTAGTGGATTTATTAGAGCAACGTTATGCCGATTTCGATGGGCTGAATCTGACTTTTGAGATGCGAGAAGGTATTCTAAAACATTGCTCACTCAATAATGCTAAGCTGCTTGGTGATGTGGGTGAACGTTTTCTGCTCAAGCAACAACCATCACTGGAAGCGCAAGTGACCAATTTGGCGGATGAGATAGCCTATAACAATCATGATGTGGATGATGGATTACGATCTGGCTTGATTACTCTTGATCAACTAAAGCAAGTGCGCTTGTTTGGGGATCAGTTGAAACAAGTACAGCAGCGATATCCTGATTTGCAGGGACGTCGCTTGATTCATGAAACTGTTAGACGCATGATTAACGCGCAAATTGTAGATTTGTGCCAACAAAGCCAAGCGAATATCCAACAAGCCAATCCTCAAAATATTGATGATGTTCGCCAGCACGCAAGATTGATAGGTTTCAGTCCCAGCATGGCAGAGCAACAAATTGAATTAAAACGCTTCTTACATAAGAACCTTTACCAACATTATCGTGTTAACCGGATGAGCGCTAAGGCCAAACGTATCGTCAGCGCCTTGTTTGAGGTCTTTATACAATCACCAAATCTGATGCCAGATGAATATCAAGAGCGGTCGCAACAAGACCAACCACACGCTTTGGCAAGGGCAGTTGCTGATTATATTGCTGGTATGACCGATCGATATGCCATTCGTGAATATCAACGATTGTTTACAGTAGAGGAAAGAGAGCTTTAGACATACCTTATATATATAGCCCTGAAAAACTCTTTTATAACAGGCTATATGGTCAATAAAATCCTGCCCCTGTTGTTTTTTTGCAACAAAACAACACTTGTTGGAAAAAACACACAATTTTTTCTTGCTAATGGCGAAACGACTTTGGCATACTTGTCTCACCTTACTAAAAGACAGTTGTCTTTAAGTGAGTTTTAAATTCAAACGAATTAGGAGAATTTCATGAACAAGAAATTAGGTTTAGCAGTTGCTGGTGCTGTTTTAGCACTTTCTTCTGCAGCTCAAGCTGGTATCACAATTCCAGCTGGTGATTGGACAATTGACATTAGCGGTAACGTTAATGCTTACTACCAAAACACACGCGCAAGCGGTGGTGATTGGGGTGCTGCTGGTGTTGCTGGTGGTGTTGCTGGTGGCCGTGATGCAAACGGTGACCGTGTTGCTAACGGTATCAACACTGGTTTGTTGCCATCTTGGATTGGTTTTTCTGGTAAAACACGTCAAAACGACTTAGACGTTGCTTTCACTATCAGCTTCCAACCACAAGTATCTGACAATGGCCCTACAGGTGACGGCGCTGCTGCTGCATCTTCAAACTCTCAGTTCTTGAACCGTCAAACATTTGTAACATTTGGTGACGCTTCTTGGGGTACTATCAAACTTGGTAAAGATTTGGGCGTATTCGCTTCTGACGCTATTTTGTCTGATATGACATTGTTGGGCGTTGGTGCTGGTTCTGGTATCAGCGGTTCCCCAATCAATACGACTTTAGGTGGTATTGGAACTGGTTATATGTACGCTGCATGGAAAGGTCAAATTGCCTATACCACTCCTAACTGGAATGGTTTCCAAGCAACTGTTGCTTTAACTAACCCTAACCAAGGTTTCGGTTCAGCTAATCAAGAGCGTCTAGGCTACGAAGGTAAGGCTTCTTACTCATGGGCTGGTGATGTATCTGGTAAAGTTTGGGCATCTTTCGCTTCATATGATGTAACGACTACTGGTGTTGCTGCAACTGATGATGCTGATGCAATTCCATCAGTTTCTTACACAGCACAAGCTTATGACTTGGGTGGTAACGTAAACGTTGGTAACCTAGGTGTTACAGCTTACTACTACAACGGTCGTGGCGCTGGTACAACATTGTTCGGTTCTTTAGGTGCTGATGCTAATGGTAAAAAACGTGATTCACACGGTGGTTACTTGCAAGCTACCTACGTAATCCCAACAGGTACTAAATTGGGCGTATCTTACGGTGTATCTAAGTTAGATGACACTAACGCTGACCGTGCAGCTGGTGTAGCACTTGTTGAAACTAACCGTCGTTGGACTATCGGTGCATACCACCCATTGACTAAGTCTTTGAACTTGGTTGCTGAGTACAATGATGTTAAGTCTGAAGCTCAAAACTACGTTAACGTAGCTGATGCTAAGTCCAAAAACATCTCTCTAGGCGCGATCTTGTTCTTCTAAGATTTCAAGCTTAGTTTGACATTAAGAAACGGCATCTTCGGATGCCGTTTTTTTTATGGGGTCATCATGAGATTAATAGTGATTCTGATTGTGCTTGCTTTAATTGCTTGTACGCAGTTGTTGCAAGGTGAGTCGCAACCTGTCAAACAGATTGATGATAATCAATTCGTCACAACCTGCAGTGGATTAGCAGAAAGCATGGGTGATTGTTTTTATAAAGCGCAAAAAACTTGTAATGGACAATATTCAATCGTTAGGGAAGTTCGAGATAGCTCTGGGTTACACAGAGAGCTGAAGTTTGTATGTAAATAGTCCACAAGCAAAAAAAGCCTTTTTATATGTGACGAATCCAATGTCCAGTCTTGCCGCCAAGTTTCTCTTGTAGCGCGATATTAGACATGGTCATGCCTCTATCCACCGCTTTGCACATATCGTAAATGGTGAGCAGTGCCACGCTAGTGGCTGTCAGAGCTTCCATTTCAACCCCTGTTTTGCCGTTGCACTCCACGGTACATATACAGCGAATACTGTTTTGCGCCTGATCAATATCAAACTCTAATGCCACATGACTTAGGGCTATAGGATGGCAAAGAGGGATCAGCTCTGCACATTTTTTTGCTGCCTGAATTCCTGCAATTCTTGCAATGCCTAGTACATCGCCTTTTTTAGCATTTCCTTGTTGTATTAACGCCAGCGTATCAGGCAACATTTGGATAGTGCCACTTGCAATCGCTTTTCTGACAGTATCTGCCTTGTTGCTCACGCTCACCATATGCGCTTGTCCATCTTGATCAAAATGAGAAAGTTTGCTCATAGCTCATTCCACGGTAAGTTAAAATGCTGAGAATTGGTTGAACTCATAGTTAAGCCTATTATCATAAAACAATGATGCGTGTAATTTATATATTTTTTGCGTGTGTAGTGTTGATACCACGAGTGCTTGCAGATGATTTGCCTGAATTAGGTGATTTTTCTGCCACAGTGATGTCGTCTTTAGATGAGCAAAAAATTGCTTATCAAATCATGCGTGATGTGATGTCCAGTGACCAAGTCATCGACGATGCTGAAATCAATGACTACATTACCCAATTGGGTAATAAATTGGCGCAAAGCGGCCCTGATAAAACACAATCATTTAATTTTTTTGTAGTACGTGATAATAGTATTAATGCTTTTGCTATGCCCGGTGGGGTGATTGGTGTTCATACTGGCTTGATGATTGCTGCTAGGAATGAAGGAGAATTAGCCGGCGTATTGGGACATGAAATTGGCCATGTGGTGCAGCATCATTTAGCGCGAATGTTAGCGCAACAAAAACGAGATTCGATTATTAATATGGCAGGCATGGCGCTGGCTTTGCTAGCTGCGCGTGGGAATCCACAATTATCTAGCGCAGCGATGATGACTTCATCCGCGGGAATGATGCAAAAGCAGTTGGACTATACCCGCGAACATGAACGTGAGGCTGATCGTGTGGGCATTCAGATTTTAGAAAATGCAGGCTATGACACAAATGCCATGGCAGGATTCTTTGAAGTTTTGCAAAAGGGTACGCGCTTTGTAGATGGTAGCGCTCCGTCATTTTTGCGAACGCACCCAATTACCACTGAACGTATTGCAGATGTCAGTGCTCGTGCTGGCAAAAATAAATTCAAGATGCAGGCCTATTCCCCTGAATTTGATTTAATTCGCGCAAAAATACTGGCAAATTTAGGTTCTGCTACACAAAGTATTAGCAACTTTCAGGAAAATATCCAACAACAACGCTACGCTAGCCTAACAGCACAGCATTACGGTTTGGCTGTTGCTTTCTTGCGCGCTAACAATATTGCCGCTGCTCGCCAAGAGGTGGCTTGGTTATCAGCCAACACACAAGGCCATCCCTATTTTGCTAATCTTGCAGCTCAAGTTGAAGTTGAAGCTAAAAATCCGCAACAAGCGGAAAAATACTTTGTTGCAGGATTAACCCGCTATCCGTCACATTTAGGCTTGATTATTGGTTATGCCAAACACTTGGTGGAGCTAGGGCAATACCAAAAGGCCATAGGTTTTATTACAGAAAAGCAGGCCGGATATCCGGATAATCCTCAGTTATATGAAATTAAAGCAAAGTCATATGCCGCTTTGAATAAAAAGATGTTGAGTTACCAAGCTCAAGGCGAAGCATATTTTCGTCGCTATAATGTGCAACGAGCTTTTGAGCAAATGGATTTAGCGGTCAAAGCCGCAGATGGGGATTTCTATGAATCCTCGATTGTAGAAGCGCGCGCTAAGGCACTAAAAAAGATGTTGGACGATCCTAAAAAAGATAATTTGTTTTAACTAATACAGCATAATAAGCAAAACAGGAGGCTAAGGTGCGACGTAGACAATTTCTGATATGGACTGGGGCTTTAATCGGGCTTGCCACGCTGCCTGTGAAAGCGCTCTCAGCAACTTGGAACAGCTTAGCTTTTCAATCCACTCAACTGGATGATGCGATGAACTTGCTGGGAGCGGTAAATCCACTGACAAGTGATAGGATAGAGATTACTGCACCTGAAAAAGCTGAAAATGGCGCAGTGGTTCAGGTAAAAATTCGTAGCAATCTTGAAAATACCCAGTCAATTGCCATTTTGGTAGAAAAAAATCCTACCGCGCTAATTGCTCAATTTGAGCTGATGTCAGGTGTTGCACCAGAGGTGATTACACGCATTAAAATGGCCGAAAGCTCTGACCTTATTGCACTAATCCAAGCAGGTGGCAGTTATTATTTCAGTAAAAAATTTGTTGAAGTAATGGAAAATGGGTGCGGATAATGACTGACAATATCAAAATGCGTGCGCAATTAAAAAACGGACTGACCGAGGTCAAAGTGCTGATGTCACACCCGATGGAAACCGGTAGACGTAAAAGTGATTTTGGTGACACGATTCCGGCCAACTTCATTCAACTGGTGACCGTTTATTTAAACCAGCAAGTCGTCATGCAGGCACAATGGGGAACTGGAGTTAGCAAAAATCCCTACCTGACCTTTTATTTATCTCAAGCTAAGCAAGGAGATATAGTTAAAATCTTATGGCAAGACAACCGTGGCAAGCGTGGTGAAGGTGAAATTAGTGTGAGTTAGATTGATTAATCGCCAGCGACACTGCCTCTGCCACGCGTATACCATCCACAGCTGCTGATAAGATCCCCCCTGCATAGCCTGCCCCCTCGCCAGTTGGATACAAGCCCTGAGTATTGATGCTTTGTAAGCTTAAGTCGTCGCGCTTAATACGTATGGGAGATGAGGTGCGTGTTTCTACTCCGGTTAACAAGCCATCTGCCAAATCAAAACCTTGGATTTGTTTGGCAAATACCGGAATCGCCTCGCGAATTGCTTGTATTGCAAAATCTGGCAGGGCGTCAGCCAAATTACATAATTTGACACCGGGGGTATATGAGGGAGTGACTTGGCCAAGTTGGTGAGATGGGCGATTTTTTAAAAAATCTCCGATTAATTGTGCTGGGGCACAGTAGTCTTTACCACCTAATTCAAACGCTTTACTCTCCAATTGGCGCTGTAATTCTATTCCAGCCAGTGGCCCAGCAGGATAATCCTGTTCAGGTGAAATACCTACCACGATACCGGCATTGGCATTACGCTCATTGCGTGAATATTGGCTCATCCCATTGGTCACTACACGACCGCTCTCTGAAGTTGCAGCTACCACCGTACCACCTGGACACATACAGAAGCTGTAGACACTGCGCCCATTGCTGGCATGATGAACTAGCTTATAGTCGGCTGCCCCTAATACGGGATGTTGTGCATAAGACCCATAGCGAGCAGTATCAATAACAGATTGTGGATGTTCAATTCTGAAACCTATTGAAAAAGGTTTTGCCTCAATATAAATGCCACGTTGATGCAACATGCTAAAGGTATCGCGGGCGCTATGACCGACTGCCAATATCAAATATTGGGTAGCAATCTGGTCACCATTTTCTAACATCACTCCACGCACTTTTTGTTGGTCTAATAGAATATCTGTGACATGACTTTGAAAACGAATCTCTCCGCCAAGCTCGATAATTTTCTCTCGCATTTGCTCCACCATCCCTACCAAACGGAAAGTCCCGATATGCGGGTGGCTGACATACATAATTTCCTCAGGAGCGCCTGCTTTGACAAATTCAGTGAGCACTTTGCGTCCATAATGCTTGGGATCTTTAATTTGGCTATATAACTTGCCATCAGAGAAGGTGCCGGCACCCCCCTCACCAAACTGTACATTTGATTCAGGGTTGAGTATCTTTTTTCGCCACAAGCCCCATGTGTCTTTGGTGCGTTCACGTACCGCTTTCCCGCGTTCTAAAACAATCGGACGGTAGCCTGCTTGTGCCAAAATCAATGCAGCGAAAATACCAGCGGGACCAAAACCAACAATCACAGGTCTTGAGGTAATGCGCGCATTAGCATGTGCTACAAATTGATATTGCATGTCGGGTGCTGCTTTTACATGCGGATCGTGTTGAAATTTTTTCAGAATTTTAGCTTCATTATGCAACTGAACATCAAGAATATAGACGAATAAAATTGCATTTTTTCGACGTGCATCAACACCACGTTTGTAAATCGTGTAGTCAATTAAATCATTTGCAGTTATTCCCAGTTTTTTAATAATCGCTGCCTGCAGTATCTCGTGCGCGTGCGTCAAAGTTTGTGTTTGTTGTAGAGGGAGTTTAATTTCACTGATACGTATCATGGCGATTAGCTGATCTAGAATAAAGTCAGGGTGAATTTTAAATCAAAGGCACTTGGATAAGCTTGCGTAACATAGCAACAGTAATAGATTTTTTTTCTGTCAAAGACCACTGATCGAGCGCGTCTAGGGTTGCCATCAGACTTGGTAAATCCCTGCGCAAATGACGAAAACAATAATCCACTACATCATCCGGTAACTTCATTCCACGTTGTTTAGCACGCACCTTTAAGGCAAGGCCTTTTTCCTCATCGCTCAAAGGGTGTAATTGATAGGTAACACCCCAAGCAAGTCGGCTGGCTAAATCATCCCGTAAACCCATTTGCATAGGAGACGCATTGCCTGTCACCAATACGATAGCACCGCTTTCCCTAGCTTGATTGTAGGCATGGAATAAGTCGATTTGCTGCTGTTCTGCAAAATCTTGTACATCGTCGGCTGTTACCAACTTTTTGCCTGATTTTTCTGCTTCATCGCGCATTGCTAATAGCAGATGCGTCTTACCACTGCCATGTTCACCCCATAAATAAATAAAGCGTTGGGATATTTCTCCTGTCAGGCTGTGACGTATGGTGTGGATTGCCTCCGCGTTGTCACCTACTAGAAAATTATCTAGGCTGGGTTTGGCTGGTAATTGAATATCGAGTAGCAGTTGTTTCATGAGTTATCAAAACTGTGTGAGTTGGTGTGGCTTTTTCTCGTTTAAATGCATTTAGGTTAAAATTCAACCTTGTGTTAGGCATGCAAAAAATGATGCCTATTTATATTTTACCTGTTATTTGTTTTTATCTTGTAGAAAGCGAGCAAGCTTTGAGTTCCGAACAGCATTCCAAGGCAAATCCACCATCCATCTCCTATCGTGACGCAGGCGTTGATATTGAGGCAGGCGACGCCCTAGTGGAGCAAATTAAGCCATTTGCTAAACGAACTATGCGTCCAGAAGTCATGGGCGGAATAGGCGGCTTTGGCTCTCTTTTTGCAGTGCCTAGCCATTATAAACAGCCTATTTTAGTATCCGGCACAGATGGGGTGGGGACTAAGCTTAAATTGGCTTTCGAATTAAATAAACATGACACTGTAGGCATCGATTTAGTGGCGATGAGCGTTAATGATATTTTGGTACAAGGTGCTGAGCCCTTGTTCTTCTTAGATTATTTTGCCTGTGGCAAATTAGAAGTAGGCGTGGCGGCACAAGTGATTAAAGGAATCGCCGAGGGTTGTGAACAAGCTGGTTGCGCTTTAGTGGGTGGAGAAACTGCAGAAATGCCAGGGATGTATCCAGCGGGTGAATATGATTTGGCAGGTTTTGCAGTGGGTTGTGTTGAAAAAGCCGCCATCATAGATGGTAAACAAATCCAAGCGGGAGATGTTATATTGGGTATGGCATCAAGTGGGGCTCACTCCAATGGTTATTCTTTGGTCCGTAAACTAATCAATATGTCTGGGATGGATATGGAAGCTGATTTCCATGGGCGTCCATTCAAGGATGTCGTCATGGCCCCCACACGAATCTATGTCAAACCCATACTTAAGTTGTTAGCGCAAATCAATATCAAAGGCATGGCACATATCACAGGTGGAGGCATCACGGAAAACTTACCACGTGTTCTGCCAGTGGGTTTGACCGCAGAAGTTCAGGCTGAAAGTTGGCAGATGCCAGCGCTATTTAGTTGGATGCAACAGGTGGGAAATATTAGTTGGCAGGAAATGTACCGAACGTTTAATTGCGGCATAGGAATGGTGTTGATTGTTGCCTCCCAAGATGTGGAAAGTGCTACAAAATTGCTACGCGAGCAGGGTGAAACTGTTTGGCAAATTGGCAAGATACGTGCGCAAGCTTCGGGTGAGGCACCTACCGTCGTGGTCTAATGATGAACGCTCGTTATGCACTGCTTTTTCTGTTGATTTTGGCATTGCCAGGCTTGGCAGCGCCAAAAACAGTTAGTTTGACTTATCAACTATTGCGCAACGACAAACCTTTGGGACAAGTGACAGAGACTTTCCAACAACAGGGAAACCAATACAAAATTATCAGTATCATTGAGGGTACTGGATTAATGGCGCTTGCCGGTAAACGCGTGTTAACAAGTCAAGGAAATGTGACATCAGAAGGATTACAACCAATTCGATTTGAGCAACGCCAAGGGGAAAATGAGCAAAAATCGGTGGTTTCCAACTTTGATTGGAGCAAAGGCGAGCTGACTGTTAAATCAAAAGGTAATACTTATACACAAAGTTTGCTTAAAGGGACTTTAGATTTGGCTAGCTATCCCTATCAATGGATGTTTAACCCGCCGAATAGCCAAGATATTTCTGTCATGCTTACTCAGGGTAAAAAAGTACGCGAATATCGATATCGGATGATTGAGCAAGATGTCATTTTGATGCTCAACAATCAATCCTATCAAACTGTGACATTGACTAACTCAGGTTTGACCGATGCTAGCGAAGAAAAAATCATTAGTTTGTCACGTCAACATGAATATCTACCGGTACGCATTCTAATTCGAGATCAGAATGGCTCAGTAACGGAGCAAGTGATTAGCCATATTCAAATTGAGTATTAGGGCAGTCAGTGCAAGCGATGATCGTGATACGTAGATGAAAGCCCTAGATAAGCAGAAATTACTCCATTATCTCTATCGCTTTCGCTGGCCAATTGCCTTTGCTATATCGATGCTGCTTCATCTTGCTTTGTTGGGTGTAGCACGAATACAGTGGCCGGATATGTCCGATAAGCCTCTCATAATAGAGGCGCAACTGAAGCCGTTGCCAAAACCTATCCCTCCCCCTGCTCCTGCTAAAAGGTCATTAAAGAAACCCGCTAAGCCAGCAAAACTCCAACCAAGACCAATAGTTCAAGCTGCTCCGCAAGACGACGTGCATGAAAATGCCAATACACAGTCAAACAAACCAGCAGAGCCAGAGCCTTTACCTTTTGAGTCGGGCGTGGATCTTGATACTAGCTATCAATTTGAGCAAGCGACACCATTATCACCACCGCAGTGGGTAGAAACCCAGTACCAGGTAAAGCGTTTGGGTTTTGGCAGCGGACTGGCACGCTACCGCTTTCAAAGGGACCATGATACCTATCTAATTCAAAGTGAGATGGAGGCTAGTGGATTAGCAACTTTGGCATTTTCAGGAAAACGTATCGAAAAAAGTAGCGGAGTGATTACCTCACAGGGACTGAAACCTAGCCAATATCGATATGAAATTAGCAATAAAAAAGATCGTTTTTTGCAAACTGATTTTGATTGGAACAATGGGCGTATTTATTTAAAAAATAATAAAGAAGAGAATACTGTGCCTTTGCAAGATGGCACAATAGATGTTCTTAGTTTTCTTTATCAGTTTATGTTTGTCGGCCCACTTGATGAGATGCATTACAATATCACTAATGGCAAAACTGTAAGAAGCTATGAGTATCATTTTCTTGGCGAAGAAATCATCACCAGTAGCTTAGGCCAACTAAATACTTTACACATTGCCAAAAGCTCTGGTGACCCTGACGAAAAAACTGAAGTGTGGCTGGCTACAGATTATCGTTTCATTCCAGTAAAAATTCTCAAAATTGCAAAGGACGGTACTGGATTCGAGTTTTTGGTTTCTCGAATCGACGCTGATTTTAATCATGAGCATCAACCCTAATTTATTTCGTTTAGCATGCTTGGCTTTGGCAGATGTGTTGCAAAAGACTGGCCCAGCAGATGCCAAGCTCAGTGCCTTTTTTCGTCAATATAGAAATCTTGGCAACAAAGAAAGAGCTTTTATTGCGGAGTCGGTGTATGGCGTTATTCGCCGTTTTTCACTAGTTAGCTACTTAGCAGATGGAGAGGATACGCGGCGATTGATGATTGCTTGGTTGTTGCGTATTCAGGGATATAGCGTACGCGATTTGGCTGATACATTAAATAAAGAGCAGCAGGCTTGGGCACAACAAATTAAAGCAAAAAGTAGCGATAATCTAGCGCTTCAAATACAAGCTGATCTGCCGCTTTGGTTGTGGCAAAAGCTTGACCAACAATATTCAGAAAAAGAAGCACTTACTATCGCTAGAAGCATGCATCAATCAGCATCTCTTGATTTGCGTGTGAATACTATCAAGACAGATAGAGCGACTGTTCTAGCGCGGTTACTCAATGAAGGAGCGCAGGTAGAAGAGACGCCTTACTCGCCTTTGGGTTTGCGCTTAAATAAGCGTTGGTCTATCCAAAAACATCCTTTATTTATACAGGGACAAATTGAAGTCCAAGATGAGGGAAGTCAATTATTAAGTTTTTTATTGGCACCTAAACGAGGTGAAATGGTGGCTGATTTCTGTGCAGGTGCGGGCGGAAAAAGTTTAGCAATAGGGGCTTTAATGAAAAATACTGGACGTATTTACGCCTTTGATATTGCTGAAAAACGTTTACAGAATTTATCCGCACGTTTGAAACGCTCGGGTTTGTCAAATTTACATAGCCAATTACTGAGCAGCGAGCATGATAGTAAATTGAAGCGTTTACATAGCAAATTTGACAAGGTTTTGGTTGATGCACCATGTAGCGGTTTGGGCACTTTACGACGTAATCCTGATTTGAAATGGCGCCAGCAACCTAGTGATATTGATGAGCTGAATCAAAAGCAGATATCTATTCTAAACAGCGCAGCAAAGTTGGTTAAAGTGGGAGGTTGTTTAGTGTATGCTACTTGCAGCATCTTGCAACAAGAAAACGAGGATATCGTGCAGTCATTCCTTGCCTTAAATGAAGATTTTTACCTGATTCCCGCACATGAGATATTGCAACAACAACAAATAGATTTGCCCATGTCAGATTACTTCAAGCTATTGCCGCATCTTCATCATACTGATGGTTTCTTTGCTGCTATTTTGCAAAGAAAATGACCTAACGGTGATGACGATTGACAACATGTTTTGGAGTATTGCATTCAATGTTAGCTTGTACTTTTTAGAGATATAAAAATAACTATTTATTAAAAAAACTAACGACAAGGAAGAAACCATGCCATCCATCCAATCTGCTAAGTTGAGTATCAACAGTCAAATTCTTTTTGCAGCTTTGCTGGGTATCTTGGCGGGAGCCTATGCGCACCATCTCGGGCAACAAAATCAGTTAGTACACAACAGTGTTTATATTGCTAGCATCATTGGTGGACTATTTATAGATTTACTGAAAATGCTTTTAGTGCCTCTAGTGTTTTGCTCTATTACTGTGGGCATCGCCAATTTAAGTCAACACCAACAAGCACAACGTGTTTGGCAGTCGACCTTAATTTTCTTTTTTCTTAGCATGGCGATTGCCATCATGATTGGTATGGTGGGCATGACGTTATTCAAACCAGGTAAAGGTCTTAGTACTCTGATGTTTAGTGATGCGATGCAACAATTTAATATGCATCGAATGAGTATTAGCGAATTTATCAGCAATTTCTTGCATCAATTATTTATCAATCCTTTTGCCGCATTATCACAAGCCAATATTTTAGCTATTGTTATGTTTGCTTTATTTTTTGGTATTGCGCTAGTGTTGGGCGGAGAGAAATATCAATCAGTCAAACTGTTAATGCAAGAGGGTTTGGCAATCATTATGCGTATGGTGTCATGGGTAATGTGCCTAGCACCCATCGGTATTTTCGCTTTATTGTTTAAATTATTGGCACAACAAGATTTTTCCGTGCTCTCAGTACTTGGAAGCTTTGTGGTGTTGGTAATGGCAATGACGCTGTTGCATGGTGTATTGGTTCTTCCAGCTATTTTGTATCTATTCACAGGCAAAAATCCGCTATGGTTTTGGCGCGGTGCACGTGAAGCTTTGCTCACCGCGTTTGCTACCAGTTCCAGTGCTGCCACTCTACCAGTCACCTTACGTTGCATGATACAAAATTTGCAGGTTAAGCCAGAAATTGCTGGTTTTGTAGTCCCTCTAGGAGCCACTATGAATATGGATGGAACGGCTCTCTATGAGGCATCAGCAGCATTATTTATCGCCAATTTGGTGGGTTTAGATTTGAGCTTTGTTCAACAATTGATTGTGTTCTTGGTATCAATGACAGCTGCCATTGGCGCTCCTGGTCTTCCGAGTGCCGGCATGGTGACCATGGTAATGGTATTGCAATCGGTGGGTCTACCTGCCGAGGCAATTGCCATTTTACTTCCAGTGGATAGACTACTTGACACCCTACGCACCACCGTAAACGTGCAAGGAGACATGGTGGGAGGCTTGGTGGTGCAGAAATTAACAAGTCAGCAATAAATAATTATCTTACATGCCATTTTTTACTGAGACGAGATAAGTAAGCTTTCCTAGTTGCCCAGTCACTTTGTTGCCAGCGCACCTGCGCATTCATTGCTAAGGAATAAGCGCAAGGAACCACTATCAAAGTGAGTAAGGTGGATGAAATCATGCCGCCTATAATGGCGACAGACAAAGGTTTATTCGATTCACTGCCTGCGCCAAATCCCAAAGCAGCTGGCAATAAGGCCAATATAATGGTGAGAGAAGTCATCACAACGGGACGCATACGAATTGGGCAAGCACGGATTAAAGCATCTTGAACACTGGCACCTTGAATGCGAAGTTGATTGGTTAGGTCGACCAACAAAATAGAATTTTTTGCTACTAAGCCAATGAGCAACACCAACCCTATCATGGAATAAATATTCAAGCTGTCACCAAATAGAGGCAAGGCAAGAAGTCCTCCGATAATTGCCAAGGGTTGAGCCAGCATAATAATAAGAGGTTGTAAGAACGAATTAAATTGACTTGCCAATACCATGTACAACAAAATCATTGCCAAAATGAATACGAATTTAATGTTCTTGAATGTTTTACCGAACTCTTCTGCTTGACCGGAGAATTTGAGTTTATATTCTGCTGGCATTTTCTGGGTAGCAGTTTGTTTGACAATATTTACTGCATCACCCAACGGCATACTTGGGTTAATAAAGAAATTAGCCGCATATTGAAGATCCAGACGTCCTATCACCGCAGGTCCCAAACCAGTTTTGCTTTGCACCAAGCTATCTAAACGCACTAAACTGCCGTTGTTGCCACGCAGATAAATTTTACTTAAGTCAGACACTTGTTTTAACTCATCCTGCTCGGCTTTTAAACGAATCTTATAACGCTGGCCGTCGCCTGGAATATCGTTGTAACTTGATACATCCAAACCACCCGCATAAACACTAATAGCATTCGCTATATCGGTAGCACTAATACCCAAACTGCTGGCTTTATCTCGATCCACTTGAAGTTCAAGTTGTGGTAAGTCGAGTTGTAAATCCAAATCCACTTTACCCATATTGGCCACTGAACTCAGACTGTTCTGAATATTATTAGCAACCACAGCTAACTCGTCTAAGTTAAGACTGGTAATATTGAATTGCAATTTTTCTGAGCGCTGTCCTTTAGCGATAGAGGCTGGAGATGGAATTGCTTTAACCCCTGGCACCAGATCAAACTCACTTTTTAATTGTTTTATCAATGCTTGTTGTGAAATATCCCGCTCGTTCTTCGGTACTAAGCGTACATTGATATAACCCTGATTAACCTGGCCACGTGAACCTGCTCCTATACTGGAGAAGTAACTGGCTACGATAGGGCGATGACTTTCTATGATTTTTTCAATTTTGAGCATGCCCTCATTGGTGTAATCCAAGTTTGAACCCAAAGGTGTTTTTACTGTGACAGTGAAACTTGCCTCATCAGTCTCAGGGACAAAGTCTTTGTCCACCACGTAAAGCGCAAAACTACCTCCTAATATCACAACGGCGAAAGTGATTAGGATAACTTTCCAACGATGTTGCAAACTATAGCCTAATAGACGCTGATAATATTGATCAAGGCCATCCAACCATGCAGTAATACGATAGTAGATTTTTTTGTGTTGTTGGGTCACATCAAGATAGCGTGAACACAACATAGGTGTCAGCGTTAGTGAGACAAATAACGAGGTAAGTACTCCAAAAGTAACTACCACGCCGAATGATTTGAAGAACATCCCTAGAATCCCATCCATGAATATGACAGGAGCAAAGATACATACCAAGGATAGCGATGCGGCAATCACAGCAAAGGTGACTTCTGAAGAACCGTTAATCGCTGCAGAAATAGGATTTTTATCCAAATGCTCGCGGTGACGATAAATGTTTTCCAGTACCACAATAGCATCATCCACTACCACTCCAATCAGTAGAAGCAATGCTAATAGCGTCATTGAGTTAAAGGTGTAACCGGAGAAATACATCACAGCAATCGCTCCTAATAGCGAAACTGGAATAGCGGTGGCGATGATTAGAGTAGAACGTATAGAGCGCAGAAATAAAAATACTACTAAGGCAGCAAGTAAGGTGCCAGTGATTAAATGCTCTTTAAGTGAAGCCACTAATTGATTAATAAAAATCGAGTCATTAGTAGAAATGTCTAGTGACAATCCAGGTGGCAAACTAGGGCGCAAATCTTCGTCTAAGCGTCGCTCTACCTCTTGAATGATTTTTACTGTATTGGCGTTAGCAATTTTGATCAAACCTAGACCAACTGTAGGTTTACCATTGTAACGAGCGATTTGACGGTTATCAGTGATGCCATCCTCGATATTGGCAACATCTTTGAGATAAATAGGCATCCCATTTTTATTTTGAATAATCATGCGTTCAAGCGCATGCACATTGTGATATTCCAAATCTAATTTAATCAGTTTTTCGGATTTTTCACTGACTAAGAATCCACCGGGCATCTGTACATGCTCACGATGGAAGGCGTTTATCAAATCAGTGGCGGTGAGCTGTAAGGCTGCCATGCGTTCGGGCGATAGATTGACGCGGATAACTCGATCGCGACGTCCACCCAGCGTAATTTCACCGACCCCATCAATAGTTTCCAATTTTTTCTTGAGTACATTAATCGCATATAGATTAAGCTGCTGAATGGTACGGTCACCTGATAATGCCAACCAGATAATTGCTCCAGAATTACTATCCACTTTTTGGATAATGGGGGGATCTGTATTTTCAGGTAATTTTTTTAGTATCTGCGATACCTTGGACTGAACCTCGTTATAGGCCACATTGATGTCTTTACCAAGAGCAAAGGTAATTGTCACGGTAGAAACACCTGGCGAAGAACTAGATTGAATGTGCTCTATGCCAGGCGTAGTGTTAATCGCTGACTCTATAACGCCAGTGATACTGGTATCCACGACATCAGGATTAGCACCTTTCAGTGTGGTATTCACCATAATAATTGGAAAATCAATCGCCGGTATACGGTCGATACCAATTCGCTGATAAGCAATTAATCCGAATAACACAACAACAGCCGATAACATCCAAGCAAGTACATGACGTTTGATGGAAAGTTCTGGCAGATTAATCATGGCGTTTAATTTCTATGGTGTGATGGATAAGATTAAGATTTGCGATTCGTTTTGATATTGATTTTTGCTTTGTCAGTGAGCAATGCAGCCCCATCCACAGCAATTGTTTCTCCACCTTGCAAACCTTCTTGTATTTCTATTTTTCCATCTTGCAATAATCCGGTTTTGACTAAGCGTTGATGCGCTTCTCCCCCCTCGATGATATACACCACCTCGCCAGCAGGTCTCAGGACCACACTTTGCTCAGGCACCATAATGGCATCGTTGCGTTCCCCTAAAATGATAATGCCAGTAACGCTGGCACCAGGCTGCCAACCTATGTCTGGTTGTATATCAGCGACAGCATTCAGGGCTCGACTATCGGTATTTATTAATGGTTTCAGCTCATTGACTTGCACTAGCTGAGGATCTTTTGCAGCAGGCGTACTGAGCCTTACTTTTGTTCCTACTTTGACTTCTAGGGCGATGCTCTCGGGTACAGGTAAGTTTGCACGCAATTTTTGCCGACTAATAATTTGCATCAGCGGGTCACCAACTTTGACATACTCTCCCACTGCTACAATGAGTTTCTCAACCTTGCCATCAACTGGAGCAATAACATGAGTTTTAGTGCGATTATGATCAATGATCGCAATTTTCGCCTTAGCCCCCTCTAGCTGACGCTCTAAGGCAGTTTTTTGGGTAGTGACATCGTCCAAGGCGTTTTGAGAAATGAAGTTCTTTTTAAGCAAAGTGAGATTTCTTTCAACCACTTTTTCTTGATTAGCAAGTAATGCTTCAATTCTAGATAATTCTGCCTGCGCCTCAACTTTTTGTAGATTCAAATCGGTGGGGTCAATGACGATTAGGCTCTGCCCTTGACGCACTGACTCACCTGGTCGAGTAAAAACTTTTGTAACTCTGCCAGCTACCTCGGCAGCTATTGTTGGATCAATAATTCCCTCGATAGTCCCAATGCTTTGCTCACGAATTTCTAAATTAGTTTTTTCAGTTTGAGTAACAGTAATCAATGGCAAAGTTGGTTTCTTAACTGCCGTATCATCTTGTTTTTTTCCGCATGCCGTGAGTAGCAATAATATGCTTAAGCCTAGCAAAGTGATTTTTTTTTGCATCAATTAACTTTCTTAACAATATGCTTAATTTTAAAGATTGGTTGATTAGTTTAACAACTTTTAATTGTCTTAAAACAATATGACTATGATGATGATTGAACCATATTCCAATCAAAAAAAGGTCCTGGATCAGTTTTCCGTCCTGGAGCGATGTCAGAATGACCAACAATGGCTTGAATCGGATACTTAGCGCGGATTGCTTTAATCAGATTTTTGAGTGTTTTATACTGAATTGGTTCAAACGCCTGATAATCACTTCCCTCCAGTTCTATGCCCAGTGAGAAATCATTGCACCTGCTTCTTCCCTGCCATTCGGATATGCCTGCATGCCATGCGCGATCATTACAAGAGACAAATTGAATCAATTCTCCATTGCGACGGATAAAAAAATGCGCTGATACTTTAAGTTGATAAATCTCCTCAAAATAGGGGTGCGCAGCTGGGTTAAGTTGATTTGTGAATAAGTTCATCACCTCGTCACCACCAAACTGATTAGGTGGCAGACTAATGTTGTGTATCACTACTAAATCAATTTTACATTCTGGCCGTGCGTCAAAATTTGGAGAAGCGATAAAGCGGGCCTGAGGGCAAAATCCACTGTCATTAATCATCATATTTACCATGTGTTAAATCAATTCATCCGCTAAAATCATATTGTTAGTATTTAATTCATTCGACATCATACTTTTACTCAGGGACTCTTCATGATTTTTTTAGAATTACTGCTTCCTTTAATTGTTATTCTAATCGCCGCTGAGGTGTTTACCAATGCCTTAGAGCATTTGGGAGAGCGTATCGGTATCTCCGAGGGTGTCACAGGATCTCTTTTTGCTGCGGTTGGAACGGCTCTGCCAGAAACTATGGTGCCTTTGTTGGCGCTGATGGCGGGGACTAGCAATGAAACAACCAACGAAGAAATTGGCGTAGGTGCAATCTTGGGTGCTCCACTTATGTTGTCAACATTAACTTTATTTTTAATGGCACTTTCAGTGTTACCTAAAAGAAAATTAGCTGGCCATTTTCGTCCAGAACGTAGCGGACTTATTCGTGACCTGAATTTTTTTATCCTTGCTTTTGTTTTTGCTACGATTGCCTTGTATGTACCTCATGATATTAAGTTAGTACGCTATATCATTGGTTTAATCATGGTATTAATTTACTTTGTTTATATTATGCTAACTCTGAGCGCTTCTAAAAGCTTGGTGGCACAAGGCCATGGAACGGAAGCGCAATCTCCGATGTTTTTGTGCCGGTTAGGCTTACCTAATCACTTGGTCGTTATTTTGTTGCAACTGATTGTCGGATTAATCGCCTTAGTGGCTGGGGCGAAAGGTTTTATTGGTGGGGTAGAGCATGTAGCCTCAGTCATGGGAATTTCTACTTTATTACTATCATTATTGATTATTCCTATTGCCACCGAATTGCCAGAAAAAGTAAATAGTATTTTGTGGATTCGACGTGGCAAAGACACCTTGGCATTTGGCAATATTTCCGGAGCTCTGGTTTTTCAAGGGACTTTATTACCAGCGATTGGTGTAATGCTTACCCCATGGGAACCACGCGTAGAGGTGTTAGCTGGTGTCATCATTACTTTACTTGCCACACTTTGGCTGCGTTGGCAGATTAGTCGTGGACAGTTGCAAATTTGGCAACTAGGACTGAATGGATTACTCTATTTGGTCTACTTGTATATTGCGCTAAATTAGTCAGAAGCAATGTTTAGCTGGTCTGATTTTGTTGCCATAATTGGGCATGCTCAGGACAACAAAAATATTTTTTTTGAGTGAAAAATCCTTCATTCATCGGTAAATGTATGCCACAGTGAGCACATTGCACCATTTCTAAACTATTGCTAGTAGAGGAAGATTGATTCTTGTTGTCAAAGCTTGTTTGATAGTGACGTAGTAAACGGAAAACACAATAAATAGCCAGCGCAATCAGGATAATTCTTAGCATGTTAATGCTCACACGAAATAAAATACATCCATGATTATCCCATGAAACACTCTATCCTAGTGTATCAGTGACTAGATAAGCTTTTTGTAAAAGTTGGAGAAACTTAATGCCCAAGCGTCCAGGTTTATTTCGTCAAATCGCAGTGTTTGTCTATGACAGTCTATTAATGCTGGCATTACTAGGTTTTGCCACGTTTTTATTTATATGGATGTTTGGAGATGCAACTCAAGGATTGATGCACCTGGCCTTACAATTATTTTTATGGTCGATAGCAGGGATTTACTTTGTTTATAGTTGGTATCGAAGAGGTCAGACCTTAGCCATGAAAACTTGGCGGGTGAGGTTGGTGCATATAGATGGGACAAAGCCTTCCTTAGTTGCGCTGATTCAACGCTATATATTAGCTAGCTTTAGTCTGTTATTTTTTGCCTCTGGTTTTATATGGGCTTGGATAGACCGAGAGCATTGTAGCCTGCACGATAGACTTTTGGGATTTCGATTATATATGGAGAACACTTTATCGACGGCTGATGCCGTGAAGCATAATCAGACCGGTCAGTAAGAATATGATGGTCGGTAATACCGTACTGAAAATAGCAGACCAATCATTCAGCAAGCCTAAATGAACAAACACACGGTTTAGTACCTGAAACAGAATGCCCAAAATAATTCCCGTAAAAATTTTTGCGCCTACCCCTCCCATGCGTTGCTGCACAAAGCCAAAAGGAAGTGCCAACACAATCATCACTGTTGAAGCAATCGGGTAAATCATTTTTGACCATAAGGCAATTTCATAGCGAGAGGTTTTTTGTTTATTTTCTGTCAAATGCTGGATGTAGGAATATAAGCTTGCGGCTGACATTTTTTCTGGAACCACTAGCAATACATTTAAAAGCTCAGGTTTAATTAAGGATGACCAAGTGCTTTCTGGGTAAAATTTGCTTACCACTTTATTTTTTGACAGCGTGGTTTGGCGGATTTCTTTTAATAACCAATTTTTACCGTTGTAGCGTCCGCTTTTGGCCTGGTCTATTCCAATTAACTCAAAATTATCATTAAAGCGATAAATATTTATATCTATCAATTGTGAATCTGGTTTTACTTGGCGAACATTAACAAAACTTTTTCCATCTTTGACCCAAAAGCCTGACCTGAACTCTTGTGCGACAATTGACTGGGTTGCTTTAATACGCATTCGTTGGGCTGTTTTTTCGCTGATGGGTGTGACAAACTCACCCACTACAAAAGTTAATATGGCAAATATGATACCCGCTAAGAGTAATGGTCTACCTATACGATAAATAGACATGCCGCTAGCTTGTAATACTACTAATTCAGAATTACGGGCTGTTTGAGCCAGCGCATAGAGGGCACCGATAAGTACCGCTACAGGAACAACTTCGTAAACATGTCCTGGGGCAGTAAGCAAAACAAATATCAAAATACGGCTTAGGGTATAACTACCTTTGCCAAGATTTTCCAATTCTTGAATTAAATCAAAGAAGGAAAATATCGCCAAAAGAGCCAGCATAATCAGCAAGATTGAGAAAAGCGTCTCTCGGAATAAATAGCGATTAACGAGTGACATTTATGCTCCCAAGCTTGGGAATAAGGGACGCTGATTAATACGTCGATAGAACAAATAAAACAGCAATATCACAAAGACAATATGAACTGGCCACAAACCTAACAGCAGGCTAATCTTTTTTTGAATTAACCAAGCTTGCATGATGCTCAGCATATTGTTGTAAATCATAAAAATTAGAATCGCCATCATAAAATTGGTTGATCGACCACTGCGTTGTTCGACAAAGCTGAGAGGAATTGCTAATAGAGCCAATATCATTGCCGACAAGGGTAGTGCAATACGGCTATGTAATTCAGCTATATTTGCGGCTGTGTGTTGATGTAATAATTCTATATTACTCAGTGCTTGCGAAGAGATTGGCTCTGGTGCGACATTTTTTTGTTGAACACGAATTCCATAGCGTTCAAACGTCGTGGAGGTGAAGGACGAGCTGACTTTATCTCCTTCATAACGCCTGCCCTTTTCCATCACCACGAAATGATCTTTGTTTTCTGCTATCTCACGGTAACCCCGCTCAGCAACCACGATTCCATATTTACCTTTATCATCGGTCTGTACAAAAATATTTTTTACTACATTACCTAACTCATCGAAGCTTTCAATGAAAAATACACGATTAGCATGGGCAGATTCCTTAAAAACTCCAGGGGTAACAGTAGATAACTCATCTTGCCGTTTAATCTGAGCTTTGAACTCATTACCTTTGCTTACTGCCCAAGGAGTGACAAATAAACTGAGAAAAGCAATCGTCATGACTATGGGCAATGAAAACGATAAGATTGGACTTACCCAGCGTGAAATACTTAGCCCAGAGCTAAACCAAATGATCATTTCATTGTCACGAAACTGTCGGGTTAAAGTAAACAGAATGCTTAGGAATAAGCTAAGCGAGATAATCATCGGCAAAAAACGTAACAGGCTAAATCCCATCAGGGTGCTGATTGAGTCGCTCGGAAAACCTCCACTGGCTACTACGCCTATGTAATAAGTGATGCGCTGAGCGAAGAATATGCCTATCATCACGGCAAATACAAGCACCGCTGTATGAACTAACTCTTTGTGGATTGAGGAACGAAATATCATCGTATTAAGGGTGCATTTATCCAAGTATTGTAGCAAATTAGATTGGATGACATTTTAAATGGTAGGATAATTTAGGCAATGTAAAAAAAGGAAAAGCTTATGAAATTTAGCATAAAAACAGGTAGTGCGGACAAACTCAGTAGCGATTGTTTAGTGGTTGGTGTGTACGAGCAAGGCGGCTTTACCGCCAGCGCCCAACAACTAGACCAAGTTTCGAATGGCAAGATAGCCAAAGTGATTGCCCATGGCGATATGCAAGGCAAACTCGCCTCTACCTTGTTATTGCACGAAGTACACGGCAGCCAAGCGCATCGCGTATTGCTGGTGGGATTGGGGAAACAAGACAGTTTGACTGATGCGCAATGGCGCAAAGCCGTCGTGGCGGCAGTCAAGGCCTTGTCAGGTACTGGCGCACAACACATCTCCCTATGTCTGACCGAAGCTGACGTACAAGATGCAGCACAACAAAGCCGCTCAGTGACATGGAAAGTTGCCATGATGGCGGAAAGCGTCGGTGACGTGAGCTATCGATTTGATGTGATGAAAGGCAAACAGCATCAAGAAAAAAATCAGGACAAAAAGCAAATCAATCAGGTCGACATCGTGGTGAGTGCGGATCAACAAGCACACGCCGAAAAAGGATTGAAACAAGGCGAAGCGCTTGCCAAAGGCATCGCCTTGACCAAAGACTTGGGCAACTTGCCACCCAATGTATGTACGCCAACCTATTTAGCCGAGCAAGCCTTGGCACTGGCGAAACAGTACGGACTGCAAGCCGAGATTTTAGAAAAGGCCGATGCAGAAAAATTGGGCATGGGCTCTTTCTTGGGTGTTGCTCAAGGCAGTATTCAACCCCCTAAATTTATCGTACTGAAACACCTCAAAGGCGACGCCAAACGTAAACCTATCGTCTTGGTGGGCAAAGGCATTACCTTCGACACCGGTGGCATCTCGATTAAACCGGGCGCCGATATGGACGAAATGAAATACGATATGTGTGGCGCAGCCAGTGTGCTGGGTACCATCAAAGCGATTGCAGAAATGGACCTCGCCGCCAATGTGATTGGTGTAGTCCCAGCCTGTGAAAATATGCCAGATGGCAATGCCATTCGTCCGGGTGACATCCTCACCAGCATGTCAGGTCAGACCATAGAAGTATTGAACACAGACGCAGAAGGTCGCTTGATCTTGTGTGACGCGCTCACCTATGTAGAGCGTTTCGAGCCAGAAGCGGTGATTGATATCGCCACACTCACAGGCGCCTGTGTGATCGCCTTGGGCTTCCATGCCAGTGGTTTGTACAGCAATCGTGATGAGCTCGCACAAGAAGTGCTGCAAGCAGGAACGCGTAGCTTAGACCGTGCATGGCATATGCCATTGTGGGAAGACTACCAATCTCAGTTGGACAGCAATTTTGCCGATATGGCCAATATCGGTGGACGTCCAGGTGGCAGTATTACCGCAGCATGTTTCTTGGCACGCTACACCAAAGCCTATCCATGGGCTCACTTGGATGTAGCTGGCACCGCATCCAAATCCGGTAAAGAAAAAGGTGCGACTGGCCGTCCAGTTCCCTTGCTAACAGAGTTTATTCTCAATCGATACGCCTAAATCCGCATGACCTTGATCGAGTTTCACTTCAACGTCGCGGACAAGTTCGGCAAGATTGCACAACTGGTACAACAACATTTGGACAGAGGACAAAGACTCACCATCCTCTGTCCAACTTCTGTTGTGCAGTCACTGCAACAACACCTACAAACGCAAGCCCCACTGATGCTGCCGAGCGGAGCGCTGAATCATCCAGACGCGCCTATCTATTTGCACCATCAGCTCCAACAAATCAGCCATGATGATGTGCTGATCAATCTGCATCACCCACAGCCAAATCAATTCAGCTGTTTTCTAAAAACCATAGAAATCGTCGGGACAGAAGAACAAGACAAAGCCCAAGCGCGAGAGCGCTACAAGTTTTATCGTGAACGAGGATATGAAATTAGCAATATAGACGCTAAAGACCAAGAATAGAGGCCTCAAGAGGACTTTATCAAAACCCCCGCTATTTTCTATTAACATATATATGAGCAAAATAATTTGAAATGCTCATATATATGTGTCATTATGAAGCTTTGATTTTTGCTACGGGCTCATCATGAATCAAACAAATATCGCTAGAAGAAGCTTAGAAAAACGTTTATCTCCGTTGCGTGATATGCAACTGAGTGTGCCACCACGTGGATGGTTACGCGCTATTCGTGAGTCCTTAGGAATGACGACAAGGCAACTTGCCAAGCGTATGCAAGTCGCTCCATCGAGAGTGACTACACTTGAAAAAGCAGAGCTTACAGGGGCTACCACACTAACATCGCTAAGAAATGCAGCTGAAGCTATGGATTGCACATTGGTGTACTTTATTCTACCCAACACAACACTTGATGCTATCCTATACAAGCGTGTAAACGAAAAAGTAGATAAACAATTAAAAAGCCTACATCACACCATGCTGTTGGAGAATCAAGGCTTAAATAAAGATGATTATGAGCATGAGCGTCAGCGGTTGATTAATGAATACACGACAAAATTAAAAAGGCTTTGGGAGGATGAGTGAGCGAGTTATTTCTAGATGAGGATGAAAGCAACACACCTCTTACTAGAGAAGAGTCTGAACAACTCATCCCTTCATATATCACGCTCAGAGCTGAATTAAATCATGCCGAACACACCAATATTGCCAATGCGGTGCAGTGGCTTGGAGTGGCAAGAAATTTAAATCTACTCGATGAAAGTAGTCTAAAAGAAATACATAAAAAAATGTTTTGTGATGTTTGGCGCTGGGCAGGCAGTTATCGAACAACAGCGCGAAATATAGGAATAGAAGCCTATCTAATTCCAACAGCCATAAGACAACTGATTGATGACGTCAAATACTGGATAGAGCATGGGACATATCCGCCAGATGAGATAGCTATCCGCTATAGCCACAGACTAGTAAAAATTCACCCTTTCCCAAATGGAAACGGCCGATTCTCAAGATTGCTTGGAGACTTACTTGCAGAACAATTAGGCCAAGCAAAATTCACTTGGGGAAGAAACAATTTAATTAATCCAGAAACAACAAGAAGAGATTATATAAATGCGCTCAGAGCAGCTGATGGTGGTGATATACAAGCGCTGCTTCAATTCGCAAAAAGTTAATTTAGCCAACAGACTGCTGATACTGCTCAGCGGTTAACAAAGCAGCAAATTGCTCTGGGTTCGAGCTGGTAAACTTAAAAATCCAAGCCTGATAAGGATGATCATTGATCTGCTCAGGTGCATTCAACAAATCCTCATGAATTTCGCTCACCACGCCATCCATAGGCGCATGTAAATCCGAGCCGGTTTTCACCGACTCAATCAAACCACAGCTCACACCAGCGGAGAGCGTTGACCCCACTTTAGGAAAGTCGATAAACACAATATCCCCAAGCAAGTCCTGGGCATAGTCCGTAATGCCAGCACAATATTCATTGTCGGAAAGTTGTTTCACCCACAAGTGTTGAGAGCTATAAGAAAGAGAAGCGTCGGTTTTCATGATGGATTAAAAATGCTTTAAAAATAGATAGGTTGTTAGGGGGGCTATTTTCGCATAGGTAAAAATAAAAATCAGTGGGGGTGTGATGATTGTAAAAATTTAAAAATTATCTACTAGCTCCTCAGAAAACACTAAACCCAATAAATTTTGTAATATAACTATATAAAGAAATAATAAAGAAATCTAACAAATGTAGTTTTTTACAAAAGGAAAAATCGGGGATGATTGTTTATTCAGGAACTAAGAGAAGTTTTTCCGAACATGTCAGATCAAATGTAATTGCTGAAGAGATTCACAAGAATTTCATTTCATCAATTGGGCATAATACCTCGCAGGCTGAAATTCGTGCTTGGGAAAATTCTATGATGTACATGAAAAATGTACTCGAAGACTCAGAGATACCAGATGATGTTGGTGTCGCTATCGAGTACAAAATTCCAATGACTTCAAATAGAGTAGACTTTATTGTTACTGGCACCAGTAGGGGGCAAAATAAGGTTGCTGTTGTTATCGAATTAAAGCAGTGGGATCAGGTATACAAAACGGAAGAGGATGCAGTCGTTGAGACTTACATTGGGAGAGCGGTAAGAAGAGTAACGCATCCATCTTATCAAGCATGGTCATACGCAAGACTCATCTCTGATTTTTCAGAAACAGTACAAAATGAAAATATCAATATTGTCCCATGTGCTTACCTGCACAACTATCACCGAGATGGTGTAATCGACTCAGACTTCTATCGCGAGCATATCGAGAGAGCACCCTTATTTCTGAGACGAGACGCTGATTTATTAACAAATTTTATTAAGCAGCATGTGAAATATGGAGATAACAAAGACATACTCTTTAAGATTGACAATGGAAAGGTAAAACCATCAAAAGCGCTTGCAGATAGTCTTTCTGGGTTATTAAAAGGTAATAAAGAATTTGTTCTAATCGATGATCAAAAAATTGTATACGAATATGCACTAAAGCTTGCGAGGGAGTCATCCGTCAAAAATAAGAATGTTTTGATTGTTGAGGGTGGGCCTGGGACTGGTAAATCTGTCGTCGCTATCAATCTTCTAGTAAATCTAATCAATCAAAATCAGTTATGTAAGTATGTGACAAGAAATTCAGCACCTAGACATGTCTATGAGACCAAATTGACTGGGTCAATGAAAAAAACACATATATCAAATCTCTTTTCCGGATCAGGTAGTTTTTATAATGTTGACGCAAATCTTTTCGATGCATTAATTGTAGATGAAGCACATCGACTGAACGAAAAGTCTGGGATGTTTAAAAATAATGGGGAAAATCAAATTATGGAAATTATTCAGTCGGCAAAGCTGAGTATATTTTTTATTGATGAAAATCAAAAAGTCACATTGCATGATATTGGGGAAAAGGAAACGATAAGAGAGTATGCAAAAAAACTAAATGCCAATGTGACAGAGATGAGTCTGACTTCACAATTTAGATGTAATGGATCAGATGGTTATTTGGCATGGATAGATAATGCATTACAGATTAGAGATACCGCCAATGATTCCCTAAGTGAGATTGATTATGACTTTAGAGTAATTGAAAATCCAAACGAGCTAAGAGATCTCATAATAGAAAAAAATCAGATAAATAATAAAGCACGAATTGTCGCTGGATATTGTTGGGATTGGGTAAGTAAAAAGAATGCGTCTCTCGATGACATTATTTTTCCTAAATATAATTTTTCTGCAAAATGGAATTTAAGTGATGATGGAATGCTTTGGATTATCAAACCAGACTCTGTTAAAGAAATAGGATGTATTCATACATGCCAGGGTCTTGAAGTTGATTATATCGGGGTAATTGTCGGCCCAGACTTGATTGTTAGAAATGGTGAAGTGATAACAGATGCTGCAATGCGATCAACGGGGGATTCATCGGTCAAAGGCTACAAGAACTTACTTAGAAAAAATTCTTTAGAAGCAAAAGAGCGACTAGATAAAATAATTAAGAACACTTACAGAACTCTGATGACCCGAGGACAAAAAGGTTGTTATATATATTGTGCGGATTGAACTGCGTTTAAAATTAGTACCAGTGTTATTGAGAGTTTTATCTTACATT
>CAYYBG010000011.1:0-54716 GCA_964470195.1 uncultured Methylophilaceae bacterium
GAGTTCTCAATCTATCGATAGCAGATAAATCTTCTGCTACTTCTTTGGCATGAAATATCAAGCATCATTGAGTTTGCTAATATTTATATATAACTATATACTCATATAGTGAATATATATAAAGAGATATTGATGAGCCATCTTGATGACCAAGCATTCTCCTACATTGCCAAATACTTTCAGGCATTAGCAGAGCCCATGCGCCTGAAAATATTAAATGGATTAAGAGATGGTGAAAAAAGCGTGAATGAGCTAGTTGCAATTTCTGGAGGATCGCAAGCCAACGTTTCAAAGCATCTCCTCATTCTTAGAGAGTCAAAATTAATTAAGCGACAAGCACGGGGTACTAAAGCCTATTACAGTATTGCCGATCAGCGCATTTATGATTTATGCAATTTGGTGTGTGGCCAAATTGCTGATCAAATGAGTATGGATGTTGTCGCCAGCGAGTCTTTTATCTCATCCCTTAAAGCCATTCCATCCTAAATAAAATCTTTTGAGGTTTAGTATGATTTTTAAACAGTTTTTTGAACCAGAAACCAGTACTTTCACTTACTTGCTCGGCTGTGAAAAAACCAAACAGGCAGTACTGATTGATACCGTAGAGTCTGAAGTTGCAAAATATTTAACAGAACTTCAGGCACATGATTTGAAATTGATATACACACTCGAAACCCATGTCCATGCTGATCATGTGACTGGCGCTGATACATTAAGAAAAATGCTTGGTAGCAAGAGCGTAGTGCATCGCGATGCAGGTGCTATGTGTGGGGATTTGTTAGTGACTGATGGGGTGCATATTCATGTTGGAACCATTGACTTAGAAGTTCGCTATACCCCTGGACATACCAATGGTTGTATCAGTTATTTTGCCGGAGATAGGATATTTACTGGGGATTCATTATTAATAGGCGGTTGTGGTCGAACAGACTTTCAAAATGGAGATGCAGGTCAATTGTACGATAGCATTTACCAACAAATTTTTAGCTTGCCTGATGACGTGTTGGTCTATCCCGGTCATGACTACAATGGCAATACCCAATCTACCGTTGGTCATGAGCGTCTGAACAATAAGCGCTTGGGACAAAACAGAAGTCGTGATGATTTTATTAAATTAATGGGTGAGCTTAAATTAGCTTATCCAAAATATATTGATGTTGCGCTTCCCGCCAATCAAGCTTGTGGAAGAGTAATACCTGAACAAGCAGCTTAAATAAATTGGGGTGGTAAAAGCAATGAAGATAGCAAATTTAGCAAGCAATATTTTAGTTTCAGACCAAATTCTGCCTGAAGATATCAATACTTTGGCTGGCGTAGGGATCAAAACTATCCTGTGTCATCGTCCTGACGGCGAGGGTGCAGACCAGCCAAATTTTGATGAAATCTCTGCGATGGCAAAAACTTTCAACATTCAAGCTTACTACTTACCGGTGACCGCAGGAAAAATAACCGAGCAAAATGTTGACGAGTTTGCTGAAATTTTTGATCAAGCAGAAAAGCCTGTTTTAGCCTATTGTCGCTCAGGCATGCGAGCAGCGTCGTTATGGGCATTAAGCCAAGCTGAGCAACTAGGCGCTTCAGAGGTGTTAAACGCTACTGCAAATGCTGGATATGATGTATCTGGGTTAAGTTCAAGGTTGCTTGAATCTCAAGCAAACAATTCACAAGTGACTCATCATGAAATTGTTATTGTGGGAGGTGGCGCTGCAGGTATTGCTGTTACGTCGAGCTTACTTTCTCGTCAATCAAAATTAGATGTCGTGATTATTGAGCCATCTGATACGCATTATTACCAACCAGGGTGGACCATGGTAGGAGGTGGGGTATTTAAGCCTAGTACCACCGTTAGGACGATGGCATCTGTCATTCCTACAAGGGCTAAATGGATACAAGCGGCTGTCGCTGGATTTGAGCCAGAAGCAAATCGAGTAATTTTAGAAGGTTGTCGCCCAATCAGTTACGATGTACTTATTGTCTGTCCTGGCATTAAGCTGAATTGGCATGGAATTGAAGGACTTGTTGAAACATTAGGTCAAAACGGAGTGACATCCAATTATCGCTACGACTTGGCACAATACACTTGGGAATTAGTAAAACAATTTAAAACAGGTAAAGCAATATTTACTCAACCGCCAATGCCAATTAAGTGTGCTGGCGCACCGCAAAAAGCCATGTATTTATCGGCGGATCATTGGCTGAGAAATGGCTATCTAAAGCATATTAAGATTGATTTTTATAATGCTGGACCAGTGCTATTTGGCGTCAAAGAATATGTTCCTGCGTTAATGCAATATGTCGATCGATATCAAGCGAATTTACATTTTGGACATTGTCTTACCAAAATCGATGGGCCAGCAAAAAAAGCATGGTTTACTGTGACAGATGCAGATGGAAATAGCGCTATCAAAGAAGTTAACTTTGACATGATTCATGTTGTTCCGCCTCAGCAGGCTCCTGATTTTATAAGATCAAGTAAATTGGTAGATGCTGCAGGTTGGGTCGATGTCAGTCAAGACACACTGCAACACAAAGTCTATCCAAACATTTATGCCTTAGGTGATGTCACTAACTGTCCTAACGCCAAAACTGCTGCTGCTGCAAGAAAACAAGCACCTGTAGTGGCAAGTAATGTGCTTTTTGATTTAAACAAGGGCAATCAGCGAGCCGCTTATGATGGTTATGGATCCTGTCCGCTTACTGTAGAGCGAGGTAAGATTGTATTGGCAGAGTTTGGATTTGGTGGTCGATTATTACCTAGTTTCCCACGCTGGTTTATTAATGGACTAAAGCCATCGCGCTTAGCATGGATACTCAAAGAAAGAGTGTTGCCACCTGTTTACTGGTTAGCGATGCTGAAAGGGAGAGAATGGTTAGCAAAGCCGAAAAAGCTTAATAACCTTCATCAAGTGAAATAAATGGCAGATCCGATGATGATAATGATTCTGCTTGGCCTGTTGATTGGGCTTGTACTTGCTATGACTGGGGCAGGGGGGGCGATTCTTTCATTGCCATTATTGGTGTTTTTTTTGCATTTAAAAATTGTCGACGCTGCACCTATCTCGCTAATCGCAATTACCCTATCAGCTTCAATTGCTGCATTATTAGGGCTACGCAAAGGCATTGTGCGCTATAAAGCTGCCTTGTTGCTGGCTATATTTGGAGTTGTTTGCGCACCTTTAGGGGTTTATCTAGCCCATCAGCTATCCGATACACTATTAGCCATTATCTTCTCGATAGTGTTATTGGTTGTTGCATGGAGATCTTTTCAAAAGGTGTTTACCCCATCCTTGATTATTGGGGAGAATTTTGATGATTTCAATCAATATCAGGATACAGAAAATGCAGCGCCTGCATGTGCTGTCAACCCTGCGACATCGAAGTTATTTTGGACAGCACCATGTACTAAGCGATTGATATTAACAGGAGGATTTTCTGGATTTCTATCTGGGCTTCTTGGTGTGGGGGGAGGATTTATTATTGTGCCAACCCTACATAGTATTTCCAACTTAGAAACAAAAACAATCGTCGCGACCTCATTGGCAGTGATTGCGCTAGTATCGATGGTAGGCACATTATCATATGCTAGACATGGCAATATTTTATGGTCTGTAGCGATTCCATTTGTTTGCGCTAATGTCATTGGTATGCTGATTGGCAGAACATTAAACGGTAAAATTCCAAGTCATATTTCGCTGTTCATTTTTGCAACTTTAGCTTTAGTGATTGCGATGTTAATGCTATTCAAAACCTTAGTAGGACTAACATTGTAGTTTTTTCATTATTTCAACTGACAGTTACCGTAGGCTTGATGAGACAGGCCGAATTGGTGAATACTCAACACCGCTGCACCATTTTGTTTTTGTATGGAAAGCGATTTAATCGAAGCGGCTGTTCCAAGCTCTAAAAAACTGACCATATCAATACTGTCTGCCACTTTCATTTTCCTAAGAACATTATTTTTTTTGAAAATGGCAGTTTTAGATTCTTTATCCCATAAAATCTGAAAAACATAATCCTTGGGATAGGTTTTTAAACCTGATTCATCGGCATATTTAACTAAACTACAGCTAAATTCGATGCCCTCTGCAAAGCTTTGAAGCGCAAAACAACAAACACCAAAAAATAAGACTAAAACCAAAATTTTCATTTAAATAACTTGATAAATAAAATATATTTACGTAAATATAAAATACGCAAATATAAACTGCAAGGAGAAAAATATGAAAATTGGCATGATTGGACTGGGGAAAGCCGCAAAAGCGGTCATTCATGTGTTAACTAAAAGTCAAGGTTTTGATATTGTCTGGATTATTAAATCTAACCAAACACAGTCACATTATCAATCGGACGCTGAGGGGATAAGTATCCCAATATATGTAGCCAAGACGTTGATGATGAATGAATTTTTAGATCAACATCCTGTGGACGTTGTAATTGACTTCTCCAATAGCGAGTCGATTAATTCATATGGAATAGAGGCAGCAAAAAGAAAAATTAATATCATCTCAGCCATCTCTCACTATCCAGATAGCACATTAAATTTATTAAAGCAGTTAGCAACATCAACCTGTGTATTTCACTCACCCAACATTACGGTAGGGGTCAATTTTTTACTTTTTGCGGCTAAAAAATTAAGAACCATTGCGCCTAGTGCTGATATTAATATCATTGAGGAGCACTTTAGTAGTAAAAGTGAAATTTCTGGAACTGCAAGAGTGATAGCGGAGGCGTTGCAAGTCGAGCAGGATAAAGTAAAATCAATTCGTGCCGGGGGAATTGTGGGGACGCATGAAATCCTATTTGGCTTTCCATATCAAACGGTAAGACTAAAGCATGAATCTATCTCTAGGGAAGCGTTTGGAAATGGTATATTGTTCATACTTGAAAATCTCGATTTTTCAAAAAAAGGTCTTTATTGTATGGAAGACTTAATCGCCCCCTATTTTTTGGAAGATAAAAAATTTTAAAATGAGTGAATTACCTGATCATCAAGTAAGCCTTGAGGTTCTAAAAAAATTTAGGTTGATATTAGGCAGTATCAAAAAACATTTTCGTGATGTTGAGGAAACCTGTGGGATATCAAGCTCACAGGTGTGGATTTTAAAAATTGTGGAACAATATCCGCTGATAGGCATTAATCAAATTTCTGAAAAAATGTCGATACATCAAACTACGGCAAGTCTGTTAGTTGAAAAATTATGCAAAAAAAATTTCGTCGAGAAAACCAAAGATAGCAAAGATTTGAGAAAAGTTGGGTTGAAAATAACTAATCAAGGGAAACAGATATTAAGCCAGGCACCAATCCATTCTGAGGGTTTATTGCCCTATGCCTTATCACAGATAGAGATCTCAGAGCTGATCATTCTTAATAAACAACTGGATAAGGTGATTCAATATTTTGATAATGATATTAATAAACTTTCTCACACACCTCTATCAGAGATGTGATAGAACCTAACTGAGTTCAAGGAAGTGACCAAATGAATGAATTTCTTCAATCACAACTTCTGTATATCAGTATTGTGCTAGGAGTAATCCTACTTCCTAAATTGATACAGCGATACAAAATTCCAGCCCCATTAACATGTTTCGCTTTTGGGGTCATGGTAAGTTTGATGACCACACAATTTCATCATGACGCCACAATAGGACTGCTGTCTATTTTAGGGATATCTTCTTTATTTCTGTTTGCTGGATTAGAAGTTAATTTACCGCAATTACGAGGTAGCATCCGTTATCTCATCAGTCATCTATTCATTCGGATACTGATTATCATTTTTTGTGTCTGGATAGGCATGAGTTATTTCGAGCTATCTTGGCAAGTTTCTGCATTACTATGCCTTGCCACATTAACGCCGTCGACAGGTTTTATTCTGGACTCACTTCCAACAATCGGTCTTAACAAAGAAGAGCAATTTTGGGTTACATCAAAAGCAATTGCGGGTGAAATACTTGCCTTAGGACTGCTGTTTGTCGTACTTAAAGGGGAGAGTGTTGAATCATTGGTCGTATCTTCAAGTGTATTGCTAGTGTTGATTATTTGTATCCCATTATTGTTTAACTTTTTAAATCGATTTGTGATTCCTTACGCGCCTAACTCAGAATTTTCGATGTTAATTTTAGTAGGTATTATAGCCGCGTCGATTACCAAAGAAATTGGTGTGTATTATTTAGTAGGAGCATTTTTAGCAGGGATTATCGTTGGTCATCTCAAAGAAAAAATTCCTAACTTTGCAAACGAGGGCAATTTAAATGCGATTAAATTATTTGCTACCTTTTTTGTACCTTTTTACTTTTTTTATAGTGGGCTGAAAGTACCAGCTTCGTTATTTAGTACTAGTTCAATTTTGCTAGGAATTGCGCTCGCGGCAATTTTAATTCCGTTGCGAATCATTACAATTGCGATTCAAAGAATGGTCATTCATCAAGATTCTTTTAAAAGTGCTCTTAACGTTTCAACAGCACTTACTCCTACCTTAATCTTTACACTAGTCATTTCTACCATACTCTATGAAAAATTTGGTATTCATGAAAACTTATTTGGTGCACTGATTATCTACGCGGGGATTACATCGTTATTGCCAATTTGGATATTGCCTAAACCCTACAATTTGAATATCACTTAATGTTCAAGACAACTAGACAATCAGCAGTCAGATTGCATCTATATCAATCTTTCACCATAGTATTTAGCACAGCATGGATAGACTAATGTGCCTAGCTAGGGAATCTTACTTGATCAATTATTATGACTTTTGGTTTGATGACTGCGGTCATGTAGCTGGTAATAGGGAATTGATTATTACTATCCAAAATGATTATTTTTGTTAATACAAAATTCATATTAACCCCTTAAATTAGTCCTGTTATTTTTTTACAGGACTTTTCTTAATGAGCTTATCTATTACTCCCTCTGAAAATCTAAAACTCAATATTTTAGATTCTGTCACTCTAGCTGGTGCAGAGATTACTACCTTTGATGCAGCATCTAAAAGATTCTTCGTCACAACTTCCAATGGTTTGGCGGTTGTTAATGCTAGTGATCCTAATAACCTTATTTTTGATAATTTAATTGACTTTAGTTCCGCGCCATTTTCCTTCTCCAATGATATCAATAGCGTTGCTGCTAAAAACGGAATTATCGCTGTGGCGGTTGCAAATTCAGAGAAAACAAATGCAGGCAAAGTATTTTTGCTGAATGCTGAGGGACAACTTCTCAACTCTGTGGATGTTGGTTCTTTGCCTGATATGCTGACATTTACGCCCAATGGAAAAAGAATTATTGTTGCTAATGAAGCTGAACGAAGTGCTCCTGATGGTTCGATTGATCCTGATGGTTCGATAAGTATTATTGACATATCTTCGGGTGCTGCGGCTGCTACTGTGAAACAGGTCGGTTTCACTTCATTCAATAGTGCTAAATCTAAACTGCTTGAGCAGGGAGCCCGGATTTACACAGGGAAGACAGTCAGTCAAGAAGCAGAGCCAGAATATATTGCTGTTTCCCCAGATGGAAAAACCGCATTAGTAACCTTGCAAGAAATGAATGCTGTTGCGATATTAAATATTAATCAAGCTAGAATCACTAAAATCGTTCCACTTGGATTGAAGTCTTTCAAAGACTTATTGATTGATTTTAGCGATAGAGATGGACCTAGCAATTCAAATCTATACTCCCCTGTGACAGGCTATGATGTATTTGGTATGTACATGCCTGATGCAATTGCTGCATTTAGATCACGCGGAAAAACCTATTATGCGATCGCTAATGAAGGTGACAGCCGAGATGATTTTATACTTGGTGGCGAGGAAACAAGAGTTGCTTCACTCAATCTAGATCCAACAAAATACCCCAATGCTGATGTGCTCAAGTCAGCGAGTGTATTAGGAAGATTGACTGTGGCTAACCCATCTGTCATTGGTGCTGAAATTGCAGGTGATACTGATAACGATGGTGATGTCGATCAAATCATCAGTTATGGCGCAAGATCCTTTTCCATCCTAGATGCAAATGGCAAAATCGTATTCGATAGTGGTGATCACATTGAAAGATTTATTGCGACTCAGGGAACATTTTCATCTGGTGGGGCTTTCGATGATAGTAGAAGTGATAATAAAGGACCTGAGCCAGAAGGTATTATTGTTGAGCAAATTGGCGACCGTACTTTTGCCTTTGTCGGGGTAGAACGAGGCGGTGGTGGCGTGATGGTATACGACGTCACCGATGTAAAAAATGTTCAATTTGTTACCTATGCCAGAAATTCCGCAGATATTTCTCCAGAGGGTTTAACTTTCATTAATGCCGTAGATAGTCCTAATGGCCAATCTTTGCTAGCAGTATCCAATGAAGTTTCTAAAACACTCAGTGTTTATGGACTAACACGGATTGTTAATGGAGATGAAAAAAATAATAAGATAGTTTCCATTGCTGGAGTAGATGAGATGACAGGCAGAGCTGGTAAAGATCAATTTATCTTCACTAACACTGAACATATCGGAACCATGGAAAATCAGCGAGATGTAATTACCGACTTTGTTAGTGGTACCGATATCATCAATCTCAAAGCCATTGATGCGAATGTTAGCCTGAGAGGTAACCAAGCTTTTGTGCTATCCAATACTTTCCAATCTGGAGTGGCTGGCAGATTAGTGATCACTCAAAACAACAACAATCTTTTGGTTTCTGGGGATACTGATGGAGATGGATTAGCTAATTTTACTATTGAATTACAAGGAATTAGCGCTTGGGTGTCTTCTGATTTTGTTATGTAAAAAAGCATAGCTTTTTAAAAGCTAATCTTTATTTTCATAAGAGCTACTTAATGTTAAGTAGCTCTTTTTTTATAAGTGGATTGGCTGAAAAAAATAGATATCCTATCTTGCATTAGAATTTTTTATTTGAAAATATCTATAAAAAATCATGAACCTATGTTCTCACTGCGCAATCCTCAAAGTAAAAATAATTGAACGATAGCAGCAAATGCGATAAACGGGCCAAATGGAATTGGAGTGTCTTTGCTCATCTTATAAAATAAGCTGAGTAGGATGAAAGTAAGCAATGCAGTCAAAGACGAAACTAATATCACGTTAGCTAATGACTGCCATCCCAGCCATGCTCCCACCGCAGCCAATAGCTTAAAGTCTCCATACCCCATCGCTTGCTTTTTTGTAAAGAATTTAAATAGCCAGTAAAGACTCCATAAAATCAAATAACCCAATATCGCCCCTAACACTGCAGAATGAATATCTGCGAAGTGTGCATTTAAATTAACAATCAAGCCTAACCAAACTAGCGGTAGCGTAATACTGTCAGGCAGAAGAAAGCTGTCTAAATCTATCAGGGAAAGTGTAATTAGCGCATAGACAAAAATACATGCCGCCAAACTGCTCACTGAGTATCCATACTGAGAAAAACAAAGCACAGTGATGAGCCCGCAGAGCAACTCAACCATCGGGTAGCGCAAGCTAATCGACTTTTTACAATGCCGACATTTTCCTCTCAGCCAAATAAAACTGAATACAGGAATATTCTCAATGGGCGAAATTTTATGATGGCAATGAGGACAGCAGGAGGATGGACTTATTAAATTAAATTTGACGGAAGATACATAATTTTTTTCACTGTGATGACCATAAGCAAATTCCATCATCTTAGGTAGTCGGTAGATCACCACATTAATAAAGCTACCGATAATCATGCCAATAACAAATATCATGAATTGCCCGAACAAACTTTCCGAATTTAGCAATTCAATGATTGAGACTATTGGATTGGACATGTCAATCTACCCTTGCTGAAATATTTAAATAATCTGATTAAAACCAGCTGCTTCATCCCTTAAACCCAAAGAGTTTAATATAAATAATCAAATTGTATTCATGCAATTTGAAAAAAATGCATGAGCTGTTTTGCTTAAATAAGATTTTGATTAGCCTGTGAAATTTCAGCTAGGACGTAGAACAACAGAATCATCGCGTTTTTATAATCTTTGCAATATTAATGTCATATTTCATTTATAACATAGTGTCATCATACCGCAATAAATTTTAAACAATGCAACCCAAAGCTTATAAAACTTCAGGATTTACTTTACTAGAATTGCTAGTAGTGATGGTGATTATAGGCCTACTAGCGGGGTACGTCGGTCCTAAATACTTCGATCAGGTGGGGAAATCTGAGACTAAAACTGCCTGGGCACAGATTGAAGCTTTGGGAAAAGCTTTAGACCAATACAGAATTGATACAGGCCATTACCCCACAACAGAGCAAAGTTTAAATGCACTGATTCAAAAGCCCAATGATGAGCCCAAATGGGCAGGCCCATATTTGCAAAAAAAAGTTCCCCTCGACCCATGGAGACGTCCTTATATTTACAAATCACCTGGAGATAATGGTGATTATGATCTTTACAGTTTGGGTAAGGATGGCGTTGTAGGCGGTACAAAAGATGCCCAAGATGTGGTGAGTTGGTAGAGTGCCACTGCTGTGCAATTCAAAGTCAAAGCAATTAATGGTAAAGATTTGATATCGATAGATATCAGTGCCAATGATGAAAAAGAGGCGCTCGCTTTAGTCAAGGCAAGAGGATTGGTTCCACTCTCTGCCAAATCCCAAAAAATCTCTTTTTTTCAGACCAAACGTCATGCTTTGTCAGTTCCCTTGTTTACTGTTGAGTTATTGGGCTTGTTAGAAGCAGGACTTAACCTTGTTGAAGCTTTAGAGACGCTTGCTGATAAGGGCGAGCAACGACAACAAGAACTGATGCTTATGCTTGATGCTATGCAGCAAGGGAAAACTTTCTCGGCAGCATTAGAACAGCAGTCAAATATATTTCCGTTATTGCTGATTGCGACTATCAAAGCTAGCGAAAAAACCGGGGATATCAAGGAAGCCTTGAGTCGTTACATTTCTTACCAGCAGCAAATAGATCAATTAAAAAAGAAAATCATTAGTGCATCTATTTACCCCATGTTATTGATTATGGTTGGTGGACTTGTGATTGCATTTTTATTGGGATTTGTAGTACCAAAATTCAGCATGATTTATCAAGACACTTCAAATGATCTGCCATATATGTCCAAACTTCTCTTGCTGTGGGGAGAATTTCTTGCTCAAAAAGGTGAGTTGGTTTTGCTGGTGCTGATGCTGGCATTGCTTGGAATGATTTATGCGCTAACTCGACCATCGGTGCGTGCCTACTTGTTCTCAAAATTTTGGCAAATACCGTCGATTGGCTATCAGTTAAAGATTTACCAATTATCACGTTTCTTTCGGACTGTTGGGATGTTATTGAAAGGTGGGTCTCCTATCGTCCCAGCACTAAAATCAGCCAGTGGGCTACTTGAAAGATCACTTCACAATAACATGCAACAAGCAGAGTTAATGATTAGTGAGGGAAAGTCGATTTCACAGGCAATGACAGAAGCAGGACTGACCACATCAATTGCAACAAGAATGTTGATAGTCGGTGAGCGGGGCGGAAATATTGATGAAATGATGACGCGAATAGCCACTTTCTATGATGAGGAACTATCTCGCTGGTTGGATTGGTTCACACGATTATTTGAGCCAATTTTAATGCTAATTATTGGATTGGTCATTGGTGTCGTAGTGTTGTTGTTATATATGCCAATTTTCGAGCTTGCGGGTAACATCCAATGATTCATCATCAAACAAAATCAAACTCGCTTGCAGATTTGGCAGGTTTTATTCAGCAGGCAAATTTGCTTGCAGAGACCGAGTATCAGCCATTTTTGCAGGTGCTCGAGGAGCTCTTGAATCTGCCACCAGAGGATTTTGTCGAGCGCCTAGCCCAGGCCTTTGATATGCAGTCAATCAGCATGAAACAAATGCATCAATTAAGTCCTGCTTACCATATTCTCTCGTTTCATGAGGGGCAGCAAAGAGGCTGTATAGCGTTTCAAGATCAAGCGTCAAACTGTTTAGTCGTTATTGCAAATCCTATGGATGACGTATTGCAATTATGGTTGGATGAAATGATTGATATTCCCTTTGAAACTCGTCTAGCCCACAGGAATGATATCTCTGCTTTTCAAATCTCTCAGGAAGATAGTATGAGAGCATTTGATCAGATAGTCGCCGAGGAAAAAGCAGAAGACATTGAGTCAAGCTCAGTAAAAACCATCTCTATCCAATCTATCAACGATGATACAAATCCTATCGTTAAGTTAATAAACTCTACTTTGTATGATGGATTAAAAGTAGGTGCGAGTGATATTCACCTTGAGTGCTCAAATCAAGGATTGGAAATAAAGTATCGTATTGATGGTGTCATGACCAATATTGGGGGTATGCAGGGAAGAGAAAATGCAGACCAAGCGATCTCAAGAATTAAAGTAATGGCACAACTTGATATTGCTGAAAGAAGAATTCCACAAGATGGTCGTTTTAAATTATCCGTTCAAGGACGTGAGGTAGATTTTCGTATTTCTATCATGCCAAGTGTATTTGGCGAGGATGCAGTGATTCGAATTTTAGATAGAAAATCGATATCAGAGGAGATGAATAATCTCAACTTGCAGGCTTTGGGATTTAATTCAGAAATAATCCATCAATTCAGAAAATTGGCTTCAGAGCCCTATGGCATGGTGCTGGTGACTGGTCCAACTGGTAGCGGAAAAACAACGTCATTGTATGCAGCGATTTCAGAAGTCAATACTGGCCATGACAAAATCATTACTATCGAAGATCCCGTTGAATATCAACTTCCTGGTGTTTTGCAAATTCCTGTCAATGAAAAAAAAGGGCTTACATTTGCGCGAGGTTTGAGGTCAATCCTACGTCATGACCCAGATAAGATTATGGTAGGTGAAATTCGAGATACCGATACAGCTCAAATTGCTGTTCAAGCAGCGCTCACTGGCCACCTAGTTTTCACTACAGTGCATGCTAATAACGTGTTAGATGTGATTGGGCGTTTTATGCACATGGGCGTGGATTTGTATAATTTTGTCTCTGCAGTGAATGGCATTATGGCGCAACGATTAGTACGCGAACTGTGTACCCATTGTGCTGAGGATTATACCCCTCCCGATAGTTTAATTGAGCTATCTAAAATTCCACCTGAAATGTTGGTGCGCATGCGTTTCCGCCATGCAAAAGGTTGTGGTCATTGCCGAGGCAGTGGTTATAAAGGAAGGCGAGCAATCGCTGAGTTATTAGTTCTGAATGACGAGCTGAGAGAGATGATTATTGCTCGTGAACCAATCCGCAAACTTAAAGAGGCAGCAAAAAGAAACGGATTACGATCAATTCGAGAAGCAGCGCTAGAACATGTTAGTCAAGGCTTAACTACCTTGCAGGAGGTAAATCGTGTTACCTTTGTTGACTAAGCGCTGTTTGATGAGTATCAGCTCGGATGGAATAGGCTATATCGAAATTTCAAGATTCGGTAACAAACTACGCAAACAACAGCGATATTCTATTACGCCAATCTCTAACGCTGACCAACAAACAATTCATACTCTGATCAATCAGGTAATGGCTCAACATAGCATTCAACATTACCAGCAACTAGAACTTGTATTGTCCTCAGATTTTATTCGCTTTCTGGTATTGCCCGCTCAATCTGACATGCTAACAACATCAGAAAAACGACTTTATGCAAAAGCTTTATATCAGCAGGTATATGGCAATCTTAGTGACAACTGGCAAATAGAATTCGATGATGCACCACCAAATCAAGCGACATTATGTGCGGCTGTTGATCAATCATTCATTCATCAATTACAACAGTTAGCTTTACAGCATCGCTTTTGGCTAACCTCGATAACACCCCTGGTTTCATATTTAACTAATCAATTAAAGCTGAAGCGCTATGAAGGATATTTAGTCATCATCGAATCATCACGCATAGTGTTGATTGAATTTAAATCTACTATCCAAACCATACAGCAAGTTAAGTGGCAAGAGGATTGGCTTGCGCCATTAAAAAAACTATTGACCAAAACCCAACTATCTCGCGCTATCAGCACCAATAGCGTCCAGATTTATGCGCCAATGCATCAACATGTTGATCGTGCTCTATTTTCTGATTGGGATATCACCTTGCTGAAACCTATCTCATCACTGCAAGCGCTGATGAGTGACAGCCAATTCATCAAGGATCAAGTATGAGTCATCATATTCAAATTGATTTTGCCAAACCAGTTTGGTACAGAATTTCTTCTGTAACTAAGCTGGGGGTTGTATTGATGCTGTTTAGTGGGTTGTTATTGTTCATCTTATATGACCTTATAAAAATTCAAGAAAGCTACAAAAATACGCTACAACAATCAAGAATAGCAATCACGAAAACAGTGCTCAGTAAAAAAACACAAATGAAGCAAGCATCGATTCTGACTGCTGATCAACAACAACTTCTGACAGAGATGATTGCTCATCTGAATGTGTCTTGGGACCGTTTATATAACGCTTTGGAGCAATTAAATAGCCCTGATCTGGCATTGACCAGTGTATTGCCAAACTATCAAAGACAACAATTAGAACTTCAGGGTGAGGCGAAAAATATGCCTGCAATTTTTGCTTATATAGAGTCTCTTGAAGGATTGCCAGACATTGAACATGTTAGCTTGCAAAAACATCAAGTCGATGAGGAGCATCCATTTCAACCTGTAGCGTTTGTCATTTTAGCAAGGTGGCGTCAATGACAAAGCTTCTATTGCAATCGATGTGGTATCTAAGACAATGCCTTAAATTAATGGGCTTATGGGGTGTTCTTGCCAGTTGCCTGATTGTGATTACCAGCGTTTATCTATATATCAACTTGTTATCAATGCAGTCATTGCAAGCACAGGTAAATGCATTCGAGTTGAATCAATCATCTGTCGCTACTCGTCAATCTTTTGAAGAGAACCAAGAAAACTCAGATGAAAATAAATCGAATGATTTAGCTGACTTCATTGGCATATTACCTAGGGAACAAAGCTTGCCAAGTTTGCTTGGGGAAATACATCAATACGCAAAATCAGCCAATCTGAATATTATTAGCGCTGATTATAAGTGGCGTAAATTAAAGAAAACGGTCGCATTTAATGATGGAAATTTAGTTCAATATGAAATCTCATTTCCTATGACCGGTAGCTATGTCGCAATAAGAAATATGATTAATGAGGTGATGCAGCATACTGCAACGCTAGCCTTGGACCATTTGGAATTTCAACGCGAAAGTGCCAGCCAAAATTTAGTTGAAGCGAGAGTGACATTTGTGATCTATATGATAGGTGAAGTTGAATGAAGCCAAGTCAATTTCAAAGCCAGTTTTCTATCGCAACATTAAAAAAACAGCCGTGGTTAGTGCTTGCTTTGTTGCTGACCATTTTGATGGTCATTGTGACAGCTATTCAAGATGAAGAGCTAGAGTCTGAGCCAAAAGTTATTGCCAAACAATTCAGTAGCAGAAATCAGCAAACTGCATTAAGCCATCTTCCCAAAAACAAACAAGTGACAAACGCTACTTATCAAGATCAGCAGCCATCAGCCAAGCCTGATCATCATCAGGCTACAGGACTGCCGGCACGTCAATATGCTAGCGTAGTCAACAATATTTTTCCCATGCAGACATGGGAGCCACCGCCAAAAAAGATTGAAAAAAATCTGACACGGATTGAGCCTCCGCCGGTAGCGCCGCCAGTGCCATTGGTGTTTCAAGGAAAAATTGAAGAAGATGGCAAAGTCGACTACTTATTTTTACAACAAAACAAATTGATTAATCTGAAGCTTGGTGAAATGGTCAACGCACAATGGCGTCTGGATAGAGAAGATTCTCAGTATTTATATTGGACGTTTATACCCATGAATTTGCCACAAACTTCATTGAAACAAAAAGGCTAACGATGTTAAAAGATGCAAGAAATTTAACTCAAGACTATCAACTGGGGAAGCTATGCAAGTAAAACAACGGGCATCACGAGTGCTATTAAATAATTGTTGGATAGTGCTTTTATTGTTATTTTCACAGCTCACCAGTTGTGCTACCTATCCTTGGCCAAAAAACGACAGATCAGGGACAGCAGAACAAAGAGTTGAAGCTGCCAATATGCAGTTTAATCAGGATCTCGATAATACTAATAAGAGAAAAAAACTTCGTTTAGAAAAAGAAGCCGCAACAGATGAAATGCTCAGCTTAGCTGACAAAGCGCGAGTATCAGGCGACTATCAGCAAGCGATTACTTATTATGACAAACTATTAGAAATCGATCCTAGCAATGGTCAAGCTGAGCAACTCAAGTTGGCGGTATTAAAAGATCAGGCACGTTCAGAAAAAATGATACAAGCAGAGACTTTGTATCATCAAAGACAATACAAATCAGCTAGCGAGTTAGTGCGTGAGATTCTGATAGAGAAACCAGACTATCAAGAGGCAATCAATTTACTTAAAAAAATAAAGGATGAATCTCATCAAACAAAAATAAAGTTACCCGAGTTAAAAGCAAACACAGATAAGCCTATCACCCTTGAACTTAGAGAGGTCAATATTAAGGTGGTATTCGAGGCCTTGTCTCGTGCCACTGGAATAAATTTTATCTTAGATAAAGATATCAAACCTGATGTCAGAACCACTATTTTTATTCGAAAAATGAGTGTTGAAGATGCGATTGATATGGTGTTAGCGAGTAATGGACTAGGCAAAAAAATTCTGTCTGAAAATAGTGTCTTGGTGTATCCCAACACAGCACCAAAAATTAAAGACTATCAAGACTTAACAATAAGAAGTTTTTATCTGACCAATGCTAATGCAAAACAAGTAGCATCGATGTTGAAAACCATGCTTAAAACAAAAGATATTTATGTGGATGAACGTTTGAATATGCTAGTAATGCGTGATACCCCAGATATTGTCAGAATTGCTGAAAAATTAGTACAGGCAAATGATATGGCTGACCCAGAAGTTATGCTCGATATTGAGGTGCTTGAAGTGAGTCGTTCCCGATTACAAGAGCTCGGGATTACTTACCCAAATCAGTTGTCCGTTCTCAGTGCAAATACAGGTTTAACTCTTGAGGCACTTCGCAATATCACCGCAGCGAATGTTGGCGTTAGACCCAATCCAAGTGTGAATTTTAATAAAACAGTTGGTGATGTAAATCTACTTTCAAACCCAAGAATACGTGTAAAAAATAATGAAAAAGCCAAAGTTTTGGTAGGAGATAAAGTGCCGATTATCACCACAACGTCGACAGCGAATGTGGGGGTAGCTGAAAATGTGACCTATGTTGATGTGGGATTAAAGCTTGACGTTGAGCCAAGAATTAATTTAGATAACTATGTCAATATTAAAGTCGGTCTAGAAGTCAGTTCTTTAGGAGAAAAAACCATCACCAAAAATGGAGCTGAGGTCTACACCATAGGAACACGCAATGCGAATACGATGTTGAGACTTAAAAATGGCGAGACTCAGATACTCGCTGGTTTAATCTTAGATGATGAAAGAAAAACTGCGACTAGATTGCCAGGCTTTGGTGATCTTCCGCTTCTAGGCCGTCTATTTGGTAATCAAACAGATAAAAAATCTAAAACTGAAATTGTATTGGCGATTACCCCGCGCATACTTAGTAATATTCAATTACCAGAATCAGAAGTAAGTGAATATTGGTCTGGTTCAGAAACACTGATGCTGGATCGTCCAAAAATTAGTTTACCTGCAACTGGAAGTTCTAGTTCGCCTGCTAGTGCAACTGTCACTAAAACCAATCTTGATACTGAGTTTGTCAAATCTACAAATGAAGTGAAGGAAATACAGAATTTAAATCCAGAAGAAGCTTCCTCGGCCGACAAAGGGACCACGAATACAGCAGGCAATATTCCTCAGGCTAATCTGAATAGTGGCGCTCAGCCAAAAACCGATGAGCCATCGTCAGCAAATATCCAATCACCCAATATCACCTCAAACAACAGCGACAATAATCTGGTAGCTCCTGCAACTTCAAATGTCAGTCAGGGAGATGGGGGCAATAGTATTGAGCGGGGCAGAAAGATCATTGAGGAGTATCGCAATGCAACAAAAGCGACTGCTCAATAATCATTTTGCTTATGCAATGAAATCTGAATCAGGCTTTACCTTGGTAGAGCTTATGGTGACTTTAGTGATCATGGCGATTTTATCCAGTGTTGCTTTACCTCTATTGAAAGTCACAGTAAAGCGCAACAAAGAAGCAACATTGACTCATCATCTGATGCAAATTCGCGAAGCTATCGACGCTTATAAGCTTGCCTCAGATCAAGGCCGTATCAAAAAAAATATTGACCAGTCTGGATATCCACCCAATTTAGAAATTTTAGTTTCAGGTGTCCCAGACTTAAAAGACCCAAAGAAAAGGGTCATTAAATTTTTAAGGCGTATCCCAAACGATCCTATGAGAGGCGCTGATGAATATAGGCCTTTTAGACATGATTGGGGGTTGCGAAGCTATCGAAGCGAGGGGGATAAACCGGTATATGAAGATGATGTCTATGATGTCTATTCGCTCAGCCAACAAACAGGATTGAATGGGGTGCCCTATGCTGAATGGTAAGCATATAAGATATTGTCGAGGCTTTACTCTGATTGAGTTATTAGTGGTGCTGACCATTCTCGCACTGTTGCTGACAATAGTAACGCCTCAATACTTCAATCATATTGATCGCGCAAAAGAAACAGCATTAAAACAAGATTTAAAAAATATACGTATGGCCATTGACCAATACTTTGGTGATCATGGTGCCTATCCTGACAGTCTTCAAACATTGGTTGAGGAATCGTATATAGACAAAATTCCAGCTGACCCAATGACTGATAAAACAGACTCATGGGTAATTGTTAGACCTGAGCCATCTTTTTCTGGTCAAGTCTATGACATCAAAAGTGGGGCTCAGGGCATAGCCAAAGATGGTACAACGTTTGATACTTGGTAAAGCATTTTATTGGCTTATTCTGTTAATCAAATAGTTAAATCATGCGCACAGAAAAAACCAATCAAAATTTTGTGAGGCAGTCCGGATTTAGTTATATCGGACTATTGATGTTGATGGTGACTTTAGGAATCACCATGGCAGCGACTAGTCTGGTATGGCATTTACAGCTTCAAAGACTCAAAGAGCAACAATTACTATTTGCTGGTAACGCAATACGTAAAGCGATTAAAACTTATTATCTGTCTAACCCAACAGGCGCTAAAGAGTATCCACCCTCGTTACAGGCCTTGCTGCATGATAAACGTCAAATCAATATGACACGCCATTTGCGTCGTATCTATCTGGACCCGATGAATATCAAACAAAATTGGGGGATCATCAAGCAAAATAATCGAGTGATTGGTGTTTATTCTAGGTCAACACTGAAGCCCATCAAGCGCAAGGGTTTTCCTTTAGTTTATGAGAAGTTTGAAAATGCAAAAAGCTATCAAGATTGGAAATTTATTTACATTAATGGCGAAGACTGAGCTGTGATGTTTTATTGCATTTACTAATTCACATTTCAAATTTAATACCTGCCGATTAAATTAACTTATTAATTTAACGAGCATTCTAATTTTTAATCTTATTTAATCATTACATGTCATAAAAATATCATATTAATCCTGCAAATTGGAAACATTGATTTAGTACCTTAATAACTTTCATTACACATTTGCTTAATATTAAATTTCAATTAAAACCTATCACTTCTTTATTTTATGTCTGCTTTGATTAATCCAGAACTAACTGCTGAACAGCGCGTAATTTTCTTCGAGGTCATTGAGGAATCATTACGAGTTAACCATAAACCAGATTTATTTAATTTTCTGCAGCATGGAATCCAATATCTTATTGGGCATAATGTCATGATTTATGGACTTAAGCATTTTGAAAATGATCAATATGATTTTGAATTCTTTACATCTACCTTGGAATTTACGGATAAACATTTTGAGAAAAATATTCAGAATGGGAACAGTTTGATATACAGCTCCATCAAGAAATGGCAAGAAAACCAAAAAACATTATTCGTTAGCGACGATATCGTTGCAAACGAGTTTCCAAGCTACAGCATCTATCAAACTTCATCAATGGGTGATATAGATAATGATCTGAAGCGATACTCTGTGCACGGCTTTGGAGACTCAAGAAATGATATGAGTAGCATTGTTTTTTTTGCACACATGACTGCGCCTGCTAATGCATTAACTGCATATTTTATTGACCTGATTATGCCATCATTGCATTGCGCGCTACTCAGAGTGCATCAAAATAGGTTCTCAAGCAAATCTCTATCTAATCAAGATGCCGTTGTTAAAACAATTACTAAGCGCGAGTTAGAAGTTCTAGAATGGTTGAATATTGGTAAAACCAATTGGGAAATTTCTGAGATTTTAGGGATTAGTCCTACAACAGTAAAAAATCACGTACAAAATATTATTCGCAAGCTAGGTGTTGAAAATAGAAATCAAGCAGCAAAGAAAAGTGTAAGCCTTGGTCTTATATCGCAGAGTCAATTCAAATATCAGCATCAGCGCTAATCCATCATTTTTTGAATTTTGTAATTTCAAAAAGTTAATAATTTGGTAATGATTTCTAGTCTTTTATAACTACCTTCAAAACACTTTCCTTCACATAAAGTTCTTAAAATATTTTTCCATAAATTGATTTAGTTTTTTGTAATTTTTAAACATTTAGGAGAAATATATGAGCGGAATGGAAATTGGAAGCGACTCGCTAGGATCATCGCTATTTCTGTTTACATACGATAGAGCGAACAATATATCTGCAATTTTTGACTTGGGTTTAAATTACTCATCTCTCTCCTTTAACAATACTTCTTTCGATTCTTCAAATAGAGCTACTTCTCAAACATGGAATTTGGCTGCTGGAGATTATGCTGCAGCATGGAATGCTTTTGATGCAGTAGCAGTCGATGCGAATGTTCTTTGGGGTGTAATTGCTGTAGACACTATTGGTAGCGGTGCTGGAACTCGCGGCATTATTCAGACTTATAACCGTGATGTTGCGTCTACGCCATCCGCCTTAAGTACCAGCTCATTGCTGACTCAGATCAACCTTGTTAATGACTTTATTACAGGTGCAAACTTTGCTGGGGATAAAGTTGTTTCAAATTTTGATAGCTCTGAGACAGGGGGTGTCGTTGCTGGTGCTGATGCAGCTGGTGATTCAAATATTCTTAATTTGCTTGGTCAAGACGCAATTAATGCACAAGGTGGTGTTGCGGTGACTAATTATGGTGACGACCTGGCATTGTATGAGCGATTGGCTGGTTCTTCTGCGCTCACTCCTTCAACGCTATCATTCTTGCAAGACAGTAACGGTTTTGCCTCTTTCACCCTGACTTCAGCTGGTCAGCTAAGTTATGTAGCGGTGACTGCACCAACAGATACCACACCACCCACGATAGCGATTACGACGAGTGATGCTAACTTGACGGTTGGCGAGACAGCCACCATCACTTTCACATTAAGTGAGGCGTCAAGCAATTTTGTTGCGAGTGACGTTACGGTGACAGGGGGGGTATTAAGTAATTTTAGTGGTTCAGGCACTAGTTATACGGCAACTTTTACACCGACAGCTAATAGTACAAGCAATGGTGTGGTGAGTGTTGCCAGCAATAGATTTACTGATGCTGCAAACAACAACAACGTTGACGGCAGTGATGCAAACAACACAGTGACCATGACAGTCAATACGCTTCCTGCCGTTGGGCAAACGCTCACTGGTGACAAAGGCGCCAATGCGTTAACTGGTGGTGCCCTGGCTGATACATTAATTGGTAATGCTGGCAATGACACATTAAATGGTGGCGCTGGTGCAGATATCATGCTGGGTGGTGCAGGTAACGATACTTACAATGTTGATGATGTAGCTGATGTGGTATCAGAGGCTAGAAATGCTGGCACCGATCAAGTGATTACCTCATTAACAACCTACACCTTAGGTGTTAATGTTGAGAATTTGGCTTTCAACGGCACGACTTCAAGCAATCTTACTTTCAATGGTAATGCCCTGAAAAATAGCATCACAGGCTCAAATGGAAATGACACAATCAATGGCGGAGCTGGTGCTGACATCATGGCCGGTGGCGCGGGCGACGATACATATTATGTTGATAACAGCAAAGATGTCATTGTTGAAACCAGCGGTAACGACACTGTTATCAGTACAGTAACGCACCGATTGGCAACTGGCGTTGAGAATTTAGTGCTGTCAGGGGTTGCTGGCATACACGGCACTGGCAATGATTCGGCTAACTATATCACTGGAAATGGTGCCGCTAATTCTATTACTGGGGGTGCTGGTAACGATACCTTGGTTGGTGGTGCGGGTAGAGACACACTGAAAGGCGACGCAGGTTCAGACACCTTTGTGTTTGCCTTGGGTGACAGTGGACAGACTGCAAAAACACTAGACATCATTCTTGATTTTGGTAAAGGCGCCGTTGGCGTTGGCGACAAAATTGACTTTTCAAGTGCTTTAACCATTGGTGGTTCTGCGAGCGCGGCCACTGACTATCAAGCTTCCATTAATGCAAGCACTGGAGTAGCGACATTCGCAGCTGGCTCGGGAACTTCACTCGAAGATGCTTTAGCCGATATTGCCATGAGCTTTACAGCATCCTCAGACAGCGTAGGTGACTTTGCATTATTTAGAATTAATAACAAAGGTAACTTTTATATGTTTATTTCTGACGGCGTGATGGGTGAAACGGCAAATGATGTGGTATTGCAGTTGGTCGGTGTGACCTCTGTGAATGCTATTGATTTGACGGGTGGCAACTTGACGATTGTTAGCTAGATAAGCAAATGTTGGCGTAACAAGCACATAGTAAGCGTGATACGCCAAGCAAATGACTCAACTTATGACGACTTTTTTAAATTGAAGGGATTACATTATGAAAATCAGACAAATTGCTATGCTTGTTGCTGGACTAGGTTCTGCAGCAGCTTCTATGGCCGCGCCAGTGACTGTTGCTGAAATTGATGCTGCATTTGCCAACAGTACACTTCAGCAAGCCTGGATTACAGGTGCATCTGCACCAACTTTGACGGTTTATGAGGGTTGGGTTCGAGGCTGTGATGCAGATACAAATTCTATTTTTACAACATCTAGTGGCACTAGTGTAAAGCCTGGCTCTATCGGAAACTATAGTGCTTATGCTTGTAAACGTGGTGGTATCGTGTCGGTGTTGTACCACACTTTAGATGGCGGTTCTTTGAATGCTTATACCCCCCATACCATAGGTTCTATTTTAGCGCGTGTAAAATTTGTAGGTACTGGAAACGGCTGTAGTGCAACACCATTAAGCTATAGCGATACTACTAACCCTGCAAATAACGCAGCTGTCTATAAGAGCTGTAGCTTAATTGGCACATCCTTGCCATCTACTGGTGCGACAGCTGCCACAAACTCCAGTAATAGTGCGGCATTGGCCTCAGATCCAAATGCTCCACAATTGCCTGTGGGCGGCTATTCTGATGTAGAAGCAGCCTTGTTTAGCGCAAGTATTGGCGGCGGTAGTGTGGCCTCTAAAGGAACAGAATCAGAAGTGGGTGTTGGTCAAGTGTTTGGTTTGGCAGTAAGTATTCCGCTGTATCGTGCACTACAAGCTCAACAAGGCTTGGCAGATCCTGATGCTTCAACATTTGATCCAGCCAATGCACCTAATGTTAATGCGGCACAATACACTAGCTTGATTACCCCCGGTGGCACACAGACTTGGGATGTTTTGCTACCTGGTAATACCAATACCGTCAAGATTGCTCGTCGTGTCGATACTTCAGGTTCTCAATCTAGTTCCAATGTGTATTTCTTAAAGAACCCATGCTCCCGTGGTGTCAATCAAACCTTACCACCTTCAGATAGCACGAATAGTGCAACTGGCTATGAGGTGGTGTTACATTCAGGATCAGGTAACGTAAAAACAGCTTTAACCACTGCATCCAATGCTGCGAATGCTGCAGATCAATTTGCTATTGGCGTGTTATCAGTAGAAAACAACTGGCGTACTGATTCTGCATCAAGCTCAGGCTATCGTTACGTGAAACTTGATGGTGTGCATCCTGAAGCAGGTGATACTGATCGTGCTCGTAAAACAGCCGCCAATGGGGATTATAAGTTCCATATGGAAATGCGACAGTTTGTACGTGCTGATTACGCAGGTAAACCAGCGAAAACAGCATTCGAATCTGCCGTGTTAGACGAAATTACCACGCAATTAAAAAATCCTCCAGCCAACTCATGTGCGACTTTCCCACGTGGATTAACTTTGATTCCACCAAATGGTACCTCCTGTACTGTTGGTGTTGAGGTCGCTAAGATGACCAACTTTGGAAATAATTGTGCGGCACCAATCCAGTTCTAATCGCATAGACTAGTACTGGTTGGGCATCAGAAAAAAAGCACAACCTCATATTCAGGGTGTGCTTTTTTATGTGGGCTATCAATTGAGTATTAATAGTCTAGCGGACTAATACTTTTCATGATGTTGTCATAATAGCAATGGAAAATAACTACTTAATTAAAGTTAAATTCCATGCCGCTACTAATCAAACTAAAAACTAATCTGATGGGCACAATGTTGATGATATTGTGCTGTTTCACTTTTGCTGATGCTACACCAGCGGCAGAAGATATCGATGTGCAAACTCAGCATCAAGATTCACAATCTAATCCAGATGCGCAGGCTAGTCCGCAGCAGGATAGTCTGCAAAGCTCAAAAGTAGATGCAGCCGATACCCCGCAATCGTCAAGCAAGTCTGAAGCACAACAGTCGTTGAGTGACCAATCACTTCCCAGTTTTGATATTTTCGAGTTTGTGGTCGATGGTAATACCGTTCTAGAAAAGACCTACATTGAGCAGGCCGTCTATCCATTTTTAGGTGAAGCTAAAACTATACAAGATGTTGAAAAAGCCAGAGCCGCGCTAGAGCAAATTTATCAAAATAAAGGTTATCTGACTGTCAATGTAACTATTCCTGAACAAGAAGTGGACAATCGGACAGTTCGGCTGTTAGTGACAGAGGGTGAGGTTGAGCGTTTGAGAATCAAAGACGCGAAATACACGACTCATGCCGCATTAAAGTCTCGTGTTCAAGCTTTCGAGGAGGGGAAGGTACCACATTTTCCAACCGCGCAAGCTCAGTTAGACAGTGTTAATCGTACCCAAAACCGTCAAGTTTCACCTATTTTGAGGCCAGGAAAATCGCCGGGCAAAGTCGAGGTGGACTTGCAGGTACAAGATAAATTGCCATTACATGGCAGTCTGGAATTGAATGACCGATATGCGCCAAGTACCACGCGAACTCGGCTTAATGGCTCGCTGCGTTATGAAAATTTGTGGCAAAAAGATCACAGCATTGGGATTTCTTTTCAAGCATCGCCTGAAGACTTCAATGAGGTGAAAGTATTTTCAGGTACTTATGTTATCCCTCGGCAAAATGGCGATTATTTTGCTATGTATGCAGTCGTTTCTGATAGCGATATTGCGGCAGTGGGTGATATTAATGTGATAGGTCGAGGCGAAATAGTCGGCGCTCGATATATTCACCCTTTGCAGGGGTTTGATCAGCTTTATCATAGTCTCACCTTGGGTGTGGATTATAAGAACTTTAAAGAAAGTATTATTCTTCTTGGCGCCGATACAATGATCAATTCACCAGTATCTTATACTGGTTTTTCTCTCGGTTACGATGGTACCGTTCAGGCTAATGATTATCAGACGCAAATCAACCTGACAATGAATGCTGCACCAAGAGCGATCGGTAATAATGAGCAAGAGTTTACTTATCGTCGTGAAAACGCAAAGCCTAATTTTGTCTATCTACGTTCCGAAATAAAACATCTACAAAAACTACCCTATGACTGGACTATTCAAGCGCGATTTTTAGCGCAACTTTCTAGTACAGCATTGATTGCTCCAGAGCAATTTGCTGTAGGAGGAGTCGATAGCGTCAGAGGATATTTGGAGTCCTCCAAACTTGGTGACAATGGGGCTCAAGTAGCCTTTGAATTACGTACCCCATCAATCAAAAAATATATCCAACAAGGCTATTTTGCAGATGCCTTAAAAGATCTTTATATGTTTGGTTTTTATGATGCTGGGGTGGTCAAGGTCTATGGCACAGCCAACACGCCAACCAATCAGCATATCAGCTCAGCAGGTTTGGGCGTAAAACTAAAAACTACCACAGGAATGTTTGCCTATCTTGATTACGCCTATGCATTCCAAGACGCGATTCAGGTCAAAAAAGGCGATGAGCGATTGCATTTTAGGATGGGATATGAGTGGTAAACAATTCGCCTATGGCATGAGCAAAATGAAGTTCACCAGTCTGATCAAACAAATTGGCTTTGAGAGAGTGAAACGATGAATAAAAATCGTTATAAATTGATTTACAGTGCTGTATTGAATAGCTTGGTACCTGTTTCGGAAGTGACAGTTGGTAGTAAAGGAAAAGGTAAAAGCAACAGTCGACGTCAATCAATCAAGTGGATTGCTACTCTGTTTAAGTTAGCGCTTGGATTCACTCTTGTTAATGCAGCATGGGGTGATACAGTGCTGCCTGCCGGTATCAGTATTCAAAATATTCAAGGCAATTCAACTAGAGTGATAGCCTCGGATCTAAATAAAATTCAGTTTGAGCAGCTAGCACCGCGCGCGATTGTCGATTTTAATCGATTAAATCTTGCCAAAGGGCAAGAATTTAATGTCAATATGCAATCCAACTGGTCGATGCTGAATCGTATCCATGACGTAAATCCTAGTGTCCTGAATGGCATGGTCAATGCCGCAGGCAATATATATTTTATTAACTCTAACGGCATCATCATCGGTAGCGATGCGCAGTTTAATGTGGGTTCTTTATATGCTGGCACCCTGAACATCACCAATCAGTTATTTCAAGATGGTTTTGTAAACGAGCAAACTTTCACCAATCCTTTTTCTTTAGTCGCGACCATAGACTTGTCAAATGAGGCTCGTCAACGTGTTGAGAATGCCCAAGTGTTAGTGGAGAGCGGTGCAAGAATTAATGCTGCGAAGGGCCGAAAGGTCATGCTTTTTGCCCCTAATGTGAAGGTAGAAGATCAAGCCATTATTAAAACTCCCGATGGACAAACAATTTTGGCAGCTGGTGAACGTGTCTGGTTGAGAGGTTCGGCTGACCCTGCTGGCTTTTTGGTAGAGGTTGACGGTGGCGGAACAGCAACGAATTTAGGGCAGTTAATTGCCGAACGTGGCAATGTCAGCATGATGGGTTTGGCAGTGAATCAAAATGGTACCGTGTCTGCTTCAACATCGGTGCGAGCGAATGGCTCGGTGCGCTTAATCGCTCAAGACCGCGTTAATGTGGTCGGTGTTAACGTCACAGGTCGGCGCAATGGGGTAGTCTCTCTAGGTAAAGGCAGTGTTACCGAAGTGCGTCCAGAAACCAATGACAAAGAGGAGTCTATTGTTTCTCAGCCATTTAAAACCTCAGAAGTTTTAATTGAGGCCAGCATGATTAATATTGATGGGGCTATCAATGCCAAGGGTGGCAATGTGACCGCCCGCGCAGAGTTTGATGCATCTGCTTTGCTGAGAACAAAAACTATAGACCCACTCAATAATGGCGCATCTCGCCGTATCATGTTGGGCCCCAACGCTAGTATTGATGTTTCTGGGGTAAATGCGCTTGCTCCTATGTCGCGCAATCAGCTAGAGGTGCAACTTTTTTCCGATCAATTGAAAGATGCGCCGATTTTGCGTGGCGGTGAATTATTTAGAACTACCGTTTATGTAGATGCCAGAAAAGGCACCGATTTATTTGATATTCAGCCCTTCCTAGATTTAAAGCCTGTCACCGTATCTGAAAGAATGGTGAATGCTGGTAATGTGACCCTGAGCACTAGCCGTGAGTTGATTTTAAGTCCTGGCTCAGTGATCAATGTATCAGGAGGAAGCACACGCTATAGTGCTGGCTCGATTAAAGAGTCGCAACTGAATTTTGATGGCAAATTAGTACCTATTTCTGAGGCTGTGCCGGGTGTTCCTTACGATACCCTGGCTGACTCTTTCAGTAGCAATCATCCAAGATGGGGTGCGAAAGACAATATCACTATTGGGGGTTCGTCAGAATTTGTTGCTAGCTACTTTGAGGGTGCAAATGCAGGGACAGTTAATCTGACCACGCCAATCAGTATTGAACGCACCAATGCATTCATTATGTCTGGTGAATTAATTGCAAAAACCATGGTGAGTCGTGAGCAATTAATTAGTCAGCATATTCCTTTAGGTGGTCAGTTAATAGCCAGTGCCAGAAACTTAACAATAGGTTCCCAAGCGACAGTACTAGATAGTCAATTTAGTTTTGCTGATGTATTACCGAATGCCAATAATTTTGCTTCGGTGATTAGTACCAGCTTTTTAGATAATGGCTTTAATCGAATTGACTTCTCAAAAGTTGATCAAATGACAGTCAATCAAAAGCTGAATATTGCCAGTCATGGCAGTCTAGTGATTGGTAGCTCCAATCCCGGAACAGTGACACGTCTAAATGCAGATATCCATGCGCCCAATTCTGATATCACCTTAGAAGCTTTCAAAACTATCCTAGCTGACAATGTCAGTATCAAGACAGCAGGGAAATTTACCAATGATAGCCCGGGGATTCAAGGTAGATTCGCTGAGCGAGTATCCAGAAACGCTGGAAAAATTGCTCTCGGTGAAACTAGTTTTGGACAAAACGTTACGCTGGATGCCTCTGCTGGCGCTTCGGTCGATTATTTAGGGCATTTTGAAAAAGGAAGCGCCGGGAATATCAGCTTTAAGACTTATGATGCTCTTCCTGAAAGTCTTAGTTTGCGTTCATACGGCTTTGACCGTGGTGGTGAATTAACCATTAGTTTCGGCGATACCGCTTTTAAACGGGAATTATTCGTTGCATCGAATCTTGCTCAGGACTCTAATGATATTAGCCTTGAGTCAGGATTTTTTAATCAAGGTGGATTCTCCAAATATAAGATACAAGCCTATAACATCACCATCGGAGATAGCCAAGATAGTCAGCAAATAATCTCCAGCAATATGCACACTTGGCAAATGAACCCAGGTTTTTTAAATGCCAAGAGTCAATCAATCACCAATATGGCTAGACCGGTGCTATTTCCGAGTTTTGCCCGTGAGGCTAGTGCTTTATGGTTCGAGTCGCCGACATCGACTATCGAAGAATCAGTGGATAATTTAGGTATCGTCACACTGGCTGCCAACACAACTCTACAAACCGATAGAGGTGGCAGCGTGACCTTGCGAGCTGGTAAGCAGGTGAACGTGCTGGGCGATATCAATACCCCGAGTGGCAATATCGACCTAAGTATCAATGATGTCAATCGAGATATTGCCGAATTGCCCAATCAAATGGTATTCATTGGTGCTGATGCTAGCTTAACTGCGCGTGGTAGCGTTATTACTCTGCCCGATTCGCGCGCTAATTCACTCAACAATCAAGTCGTTGGCGCAGGCACAATCTCGATTAATACCCGCCAAGGAGCGGTACTCAAGGCAGCTGTGGTGATGAAACAAGGCTCCTTGATGGATGTTTCTGGAGTTGCTGTCGCCAATGACACTAGAACTAAAAATGGCATTGTCAATGAAACCTTATTTGGCGATGCAGGCACCATTCATATCAATGGATCAGGCAGTATGTTGTTAGACGGAAACTTTTTGGCGAATGCGACAGGTTCTGGCCAAGATGGTAGTCTCAACTTATTATTTAATCCCATTCCATTTTCGACACAACAAGCATTTCCTTTTAACTCAGGAAAATTTTTCCTAAGTAACACAAAGCAACTGGTCGCTTCAGAACTCAATGTGGCTGATGCATTAAAAAATAATACTAGGGCAGCCACTTTGCAATCTACTGCCTATCTCAAAGGTCAGATATCGGCAGAGCAAATAGAACAAGCAGGATTTGCCAATGTTGCAATCAAAACTTATTTGGATGTCGCAAGTCCTGCCAGTACGCTTGTGCTGAATCAAGATGTTGATTTATCCATCGCAGGTAATTTAATGCTGGATAGTCCCATTACCCAGATCAGCAATTCTGGAACGGCATCATTGGCTGCCGGGCACATTACTTTACGTAGTCCTATTCAAGCAATCAATCAGACCTTACGCAACAGCGCAGTGAGTTTGCGCGGCAATGGTCGTTTGAATTTGACGGCGAATCAACTTTACATCGATGGCGTGACTACTTTGGCTGGTGTGAATCAAACCAATATTAGTACGCGTTATGATATTCATGGTCAAGGTGCCCGCAGCAACGTGCAGTTTTCCCAGCAAGCCACTGATGGAGGATTGCTGACTAATGGCGAACTGAATTTGACAGCAAGGCAAATTTATCCTGAATCCGGTGCCCAGTTGAGTCTGATTGCTTTGGGTGATCAGAGTCAAATCAATCTATCAGCCAGTCAGCTTGCTGCAAAACCAATTCTGTCTGCCGGTGGCACACTTAATCTAGAGGCTGACAGTATCCAAAGTAATGGGGTGTTGAGCGCTCCATTTGGAGTCATCAATCTGAATGCGGATCAAATCGTTTTGGGCGCAAATAGTGTTACCACAGTATCGGCAAATAATTCCATCATTCCTTTCGGCATCACCACGACCGCTGGCGAAGTGTATAACCCATTAGCAGGTAAATCTCGTCCATTGCTTGAAAGTGCGATTAATTTACAAGCACAAAATATTAGCTTAAATCCTAATTCGACCATCGATTTGTCAGCAAGCGGAGATATGTTCGCTTATGAATGGATTCCTGGTTTGGGCGGAACTAGCGATTTCCTAGCGCAACCAGATACCTATGCAGTTATCCCCAACTTCAATCAGGCATATGCCCCCAGAGATCTGACGATGTCGCAAAGCTCTGCCCCGGTGTTGTTGGGAAAAACAGTATTTTTGAATGGGGATGAGGGTCCGCTTTCTGGTCAATATACTTTGTTACCAGCGCGTTACGCACTGCTCCCTGGCGCTTACGTTGTGCAATTAAAAGCAAACCAATCGTTATTGCTTGGGCAGGTTCTTCCTCAGCCGGATGGTAGCTTTTTGACTACCGGATATTTCGGCGACTTGTCTACAGGTGCCCGCGATGCTCAAGTTTCAACTTTTAGTGTATTCAACGGTGACATCTTCCGTCCTGCCGCTGGCGCGGTATTAAAAGCTCCATCACAATATGCCATCACAAGTGCTAGTGACTTTTTCAAAGACCCAGCCAAAATTGAAGATCTGCGCGTATCGTACACCCCAAAAGATGTTGCTAAATTAGGCTTAAACGCGACGCAATTGTTATTGGACGCAAATGTGCTTGCCAATCGAGCCGAAGGTGGTCGAGGTTTGTTTGTCGATATCGCTGCCAATAGTATTCGTGTGTTAAGCCGCAAGGACAATACAGATAGTCAGTCTTTGCAGCTTGAGATAGATGAAATTTCTCGCTTGGGTGCACAAAGCTTGTTGCTAGGAGGTGCTCGTTTCATCAATGCTGATGGGGTTGAGCAGATTAATACCATTGCTAGTTCGCTCAGTTTAGAAAACGATGCCAGTCAAATATTATCTACTCCTGAGTTGATGCTCACAGCTCAAAATCGCATTACGGTGAATGATGGCGCAGTGATTAATACCGGTAATGCAGTAGGGAATGCAACGACTAAGCATTTGTTGACAAGCGGCGATGGCGCTTTACTGGCTTTATCATCCTTACAAAATCTTAGTTACAGCCGACAAAACGCCAGTGCGAACGCCAGCACGGGTGAGTTGCTCATCGCTAACAATAGTCAATTGTTGACAGGAAACAGTGCGGTACTGGATGCCACCAATCAGGTGCGTATTGATGGTGTTTTAAACCTACAAGCACAAGGTAATGTGACATTAGGGGCAAATTTGGTCATGCTGGGAGATGCGCCATCTAATCTGCGCGGGCTCAAGGTATCGAATGACTTGCTTACATCTTTTGGCAATTTATCTTCGCTGGTTCTCAATAGTTATAGCAATATCGAGACCTTTGGTAGTCTAAACTTAGGCAATCAAAACCTGAATCTCACCTTGAACGCTGCAGGCTTAGTGGGAAATAGCTTGGCGAATGGCAATAGCAATCATCAGGTCGTCATCAATGCCAATCAGTTAGTGCTAAAAAATTCACAAGGGTCTTTGCTAAATAACTCACTTTTATCGTCAGACACGCTGAGCTTGAATGCGAAGCAATTGATTCTTGAGGGAAGCGATAATGCTTCAGTAAGCGTGAGCAACTCAAGCAAAGGTCAGTTTGCTATTCAAGGATATCGCCAACTGAACATAGAAGCCGATGAAGTTCGTAGCAGAAATATTGGCTCAACTACTTTTGATGTTAACCAAGTGACTATGGAAGTCGGACGGGTGGCCGCTGAATCGAGTTCTATTTATACCTTGGCAGCAACTGGACTGTTACAAACCCAGCAGATGACCCCTAGTAGCTCATTGGCCGATGATGTGTTTGCAGGTCGTATCACCTTACAGGCCAACGATTTAGTAGTAGGAAGCCGAGTTGAGTCGGCTTCGGGAATCATTTCTTTGCAAGCCCAAAACAATCTCCGATTGAATAGTCAGGCGCAAGTGAACGCAAACTCACAATTGGTGGCTTTTGCTGATCTGACACGCCCCATGCCCGCTGGGCAGATCAATCTTAGCGCTATCAACGGAGATGTTGTCATAGATAGTGGCGCAATTGTGACAGTCAATGCAGTTGGTGACGCCAGTGCTGGAACATTGAATATTCAAGCTCAGCAAGGAAGCTTGCAGTTGTCAGGATTGCTACAAGGCAATCACAATCCTGGTGCAGTGCAAGGTGCAAGTTTGAATGTGGATGTCAATAATCTGGCTGATCTGAGTGGGGTAAACAGCCTTGCTGAAGGGTTTAATTTTGCTCGTGAGTATAGAGTTCGCCAAGGCGATATCACCATAAGTGGGGTAGGTCAGCAAGCACTCTCAGCGCAACATGTAGCGGTGACTGCAGATCAAGGTCAGATTATCGTCACTGGCGCGATAGATACCCGTCAATCAGCGAATGGCACCATTGGCTTGTATGCGCAACATGGACTCACCCTATCTTCTACTGCCAGACTGGATGCGAGTACCCCTGAAGGAAGCGCGAAAGGTGGTCGGATTGACTTACATACTGCGAGTGGGGTGTTAGATCTTCAGCCAGATTCCACCATCAATGTCGCCATCGGTGCTGCAGGGCAAGGCGGTACGCTACATATGAGAGCACCTAGAACTGGTGATGGGTCGGGCTCTGGAGTTGCGGTTAATCAATTATCATCCAATGTCATCGGCGCGAAACAGCAAATTCTTGAGGCTGTTAGAGTATTTAACGGTGTTGCTAGTATCACCGCAGGGAATGGTACTGGCGATACGCTTGGTTTTGACACAATTAATGATGATGTGACTAGCTTTATGGCGAATCGCGCTGCCATTGAGACATCACTGGCTAAGACGGCTGCGGATGGCTTGACACTTCAAGCAGGCATTGAAATAACAAATAATGGCAACATCACCATAGGTACTAGTGCTGTTGATTGGAACTTGTTCTCGACGGTGATACAGAGAACTGCAAATGATGTAGGCGTCATCAGCTTAAGGGCTACTGGTGATTTGCAATTCAATGGTGGACTGAGTGATGGATTTACCTCTGCAAACCGGAATTTAATCTCTACCGAAAGCACAGGTTTGCTGGCTGAGCATGCTTGGTCATATCGTTTGGTAGCGGGCGCAGATCTTGATTCTAGCAATGTATTAAATACCCAGCTAAGTGCGCTCGCCAATGGCACCAGTGCCAGCGGCAATCTTATTTTGGCCAATGATAAAGTTATCAGAACCGGAACAGGATTTATTGATATTGCGACCGGTGGCGATTTACGCCTCGGCAATCAAGGCGCTGTTATCTATACCGCAGGTAGAAGATCGGCAGCGATGACTGAGTTTACTAATCCGCCTTCAACCTTGTTGCCACTGTTCTTGGAGGATGGTGGGGATATCAACATCCATAGCCAAAGAAATGTGGTGGGAGCAGAGGGTAATAGTGGACGCCAAATGGTCAATCAATGGCTGTTCAGACAAGGTGGCGGGACTGGCAATCGAGATACTGCATGGTGGGTAAGACCTGACCAATTTAGACAAGGTGTGGCGACCCTTGGAGGCGGGAATATCTCCATAGTCGCCGGCGGCGATATACTGAATTTTTCTGCTTCAGCACCAACAACTGCAAGAGTCGATAATTTTGCCGACGGTACTATCCCTGCTACTGGCAATACTCGCCTTACAGGGGGTGGTGACGTCAATATCCAGGCCGGTGGTAATATCGTGAACGGGACATACTTTGTCGCTAAAGGCGAGGGGAGACTGACAGCTGGTGCAGCCATTGAGCCTCAAGCTGGTGGACTGGGTACTGTGTTGGCGTTACAAGATGGCAAGTTTGCGGTCACAGCGAGTGATAATATCTATATCTCGACCACCTTCAATCCAACGCTACTTAACCAATCATCGCTGAATACCACCACTCTGGACTCCTCAGGTTCGAATAGTAATTTCAATTCGTACTCTACGCGAGCAGGTGTCAGTCTGATTAGTAGCAGTGGTAGTGTGGGATATGGCAATGGCGATGATGTATTTGGCAGAAATACAGGCTTATACAATAACGCCGATTTAGCCCTGTTTTTTGGATATAACCCCAGCAAGTTAGCGTTAACTAGTTTTGCTCAAGACATTACATTTGGAAGTACCAATAGTTTAAATAACATCGTCATGTTGCCTGCCGCTGATGGCCAATTGAGTCTTCTGGCGGCAAATAATATCTCCTTGGGCAATACTAAAATGTCTGATGCAGATGTCAATCTGTTGCCCAATATCAATTCGCCGTTGAACGCTACAGTGGTGAATGTAATGAATCAACAACTGAACAATCACAGTGCGATTTTATTACATGGCGATGACGATACATCAGCCCTGATTATTGCCAATAAAGGCAATATTGATTCGAATAATCGAGTGGTGACTATTCCCAAAGCCACCAAAGTGATTGCTGGTGGGGATATTACCAATATCAATTTTGGCTTCCAAAACAACCGTGCAAGCGATGTGACTTTGCTTAAGGCTGGGCGCGATATTAATACTCGAAATATCGTGATAGCAGGTCCTGGGGAACTATTGGTGCAAGCAGGTCGAAATGTTGATTTAATTTATCCAGAAATCACCACGATCAATAGTACTGGTAATGCTGGTTCAAGCAGTCCAAGTTTACGCAATACATTTGCTGCCTTTGCAAACCCTGCATTGCCCAGCAATGGCGCGGCAATCACATTGCAAGCTGGCTTGAATAAAGGTGCGGCAGTAAGCCAATATATCAGCCAATATATTCTTCCTACTGGCGCTGGCCCGGCCACCATTGCAAATAACGCAGAGCGCTTAGCACAGTATCGTCAGAGTACTGCCAATGCACTGACAAAATTTATGCGAGCGCAGTCAGAAAATGCCAATCTTGACGATAACCAAGCGCTGAATTTATTTGTTCAGCAAAGCTTGGAAACTCAAACTGTTTTTGTGAACCGTCATTTGGTCTCAGAGTTAGTTGCCTCTGGTCGAGATTTTGCCAAGGCAGGTAATCATGATCGAGGTAATCAAGCCATTCAAACGCTATTCCCCGAGGGGAAAACCGGCAATATTCTGTTATTCAACAGCAAAGTATCCACCAATAGTGGCGGTAGCATAGATTTAATAGCGCCCAATGGCTTGATTAACGTCGGGGTTCCTGGGCAGGGTGGTGATATCGGCATCATTACCGAAAAAGGCGGAGAAATTCGTGCTGTCAGTGACGGCGATTTCCAAGTAAATCAGTCTAAGGTGATTACTCAGTTCGGTAGTGATATCGCGGTCTGGTCAACCAACGGTACTATTGATGCGGGCAGGGGCTCAAAAACAGCCACCTCTATTCCCGAACGTATCGTACAAACCGACGCATTCGGCAACACCCTTGTAGAAGTTCGAGGGGTGGCAGCAGGAAGTGGTATTCGAAGCCAGAGTTATGACCCAGATGGACCTTCTGGACCGTTGCTAGAACCTCTAAAAGGTAATGTCAGTTTGATTGCTCCTGTGGTGGATGCTGGCGAAGCAGGGATTGAGGCAGGTGATTTGCTAATTGTCGCACCTGTGGTGTTGAATGCTGCCAATATTCAGGTGCAAGGGATTGCGGCTGGTGTGCCTATTGCCGCAGGATCAAGCATTGCTGGAGTTTCAGCAGGACTGTCTCCTGATGCCATTAATTCGGCTACCCAAGCAGTAGCAAAATCAGTCGCAGCGTCTAATTCCAATAATATGCAAAAGCCTAAGTTGCCATCCATGATTTCAGTGGATGTGATCAGTATCGGCAACAAAGAAGACAAGGACGATAAAGACGAAAAACGTTGAGAATAACACCCAGTCAATTTTAAAAAAGTCTGCATCAGCAGACTTTTTTATTTCTCTAGTCCTTAATTAATATTTCTGAAATATATGACCACTAATATATGCGTCATTCAATATTATGTTGGTGAATCATGATGGCGGTAATCAAAAAATCTCAAGTATTAATCCATACATTGACAGTATTTTTCTCAGCACTGTTATTAATGATGGCTGTATCCGCTCAAGCCAATTGGAATGATGATTGGGATACCCGCACCAAAGTAGGCATTAACACTGCTCAGATTACCGAGGCGGTCAATCAAGTGGTTATCCCAGTGCGATTGCACTCAGGTAATTTTGACTTTACTAGTGCTAATGCAGATGGTTCCGATATTAGAGTGATTGCTGCTGATGATAAAACCGAGCTGAAATTTTTTCTTGAAAGCTTTGATTCCGTCAATGAGTTAGCAGTATTGTGGGTTGAAATTGCACAGCTATCATCAGCCAACAAAGAGGCTGGTTTCTGGATTTATTCCGGAAATGCCGAAGCGACATCGACCAGCAACGCATCCATTTTTTCAGACAAAACCCTGCAGCTCCGATTAGCCTTTCAGGATAAAAATTTGCTAGCTGATAGTTCAGCGCAAGCATTAACAGTGAGTGGTAATGCCAGTGCAGAAAAGGCTGGTTTAATTGGATCTAGCGTCCGTCTAGATAAGACGCCTCTGGTGATTAATAGCAAAACCGCGATCGATGCAAATCAAGGCATGACGGTGTCGATGTGGGTCAAGCCCAGTGTGCTTCCTCAAACAGCCACCCTGTTCAACTATGCGCAATTGTCCTTAAAGTTAGAAGCAGATTCGCTCACCTTAGCTATCGCCAATCAGCAAATTAAAGCTGGCCAGCTTGCACCAGCGATTTGGCACCATATCGCCTTCTCTATGGTGAATGGGCAAGCTAAGTTATATCTCAATGGCAAAGAGATTGGCAATGGTCCAATCAGCGCGGCTAGCCTGAGTGGTGATATTCAGCTGGGTAATAATTTCTCTGGTGAATTAGATTCGGTTGAAGTATTCAATGTGGCTAAATCTGCCTCATGGATTGGTTTGGTGAATAGTAGTTATGGCGTAGATGGCAAGCTGTTTACTTTTACTGGCGAAGATGAAGAAGAGGGTGGAGAGAGCTACTTCGGCATTTTATTTAATAGCCTAACGCTTGATGCTGAGATTGTGATTGCAATTCTAGCCGTCATGTTCTTGATTAGTGCATGGGTGATGTATGTCAAAGCGACTGTGATTGTTAAAACAGATAAAGAAAATGCACAATTTTTACAGCGTTTTCAAAGCGCAGACAGTCACAATCTTTTGAATTTAGACCAAGGCATTGATTTGCCAAATTCAACGCTACTTGGCTTGTACAAAGCAGGCATTGTAGAGATTCGTAAGCGTGAGAAAGCAGGACAAAAACTGGTGCTTGGAGCTGCTGCGATGAGCGCCATTAAAGCCAGTGTAGATGCAGAATTGGTGCGTAAGAACCAAAAATTAAACAGCATGATGGTTTTGCTTACCATCGCCATCTCGGGGGGGCCTTTCCTTGGTCTTTTAGGTACCGTGGTCGGCGTGATGATTACTTTTGCTGCCATTGCAGCGGCAGGCGATGTGAATGTCAATGCCATTGCGCCTGGTATTGCAGCAGCCTTGTTGGCTACTGTGGCAGGTTTGGCTGTGGCGATTCCAGCTCTATTCGGCTACAACTATCTTGCTAGCCGCATCAAAAACATCACTATTTCAATGCAGATTTTTGTGGACGAATTTCTGACTCGTGCCGCAGAAATTCTCTCAAATGAATAAGAGCCGCTATGTCTGAAGGCGTAAAAGAAGAGAACCAGCTATATGACGAGATTAATATCACGCCTATGCTGGATCTGGCTTATGTTTTGTTGGTGATATTTATCATCATGACCACCGCCTCTATGCAAGGTGTGAAAGTAGATTCACCCAAAACAATCAATTTAGCCACCTTATCCAAACCGCAAATGCGCGCTATTACCATCACCAACGATGGCTCGGTGTATTTAGATGCTTACTCAGTAGATATGGCGATGCTTGAACAGCGTTTGTCAGAATTCAAGAGTGCCAATCCCGCACTCCCCGTTGTCCTGAAAGCGGATGCGGCAGCGCATTATGACAAAGTCTCTGAGGTGTTAGAGATATGCAAAAAATTGGATATCACTGAAGTTGGTTTAGTCACCAAAAAAATGACGGATTAAAACTATGCAAGTTCAAAACGACGCACAACCTTATGACACCATCAATATTACGCCGATGTTGGATTTGGCCTATGTTTTATTGGTGATTTTCATTTTAATGACCACTGCAGGTGTGCAAGGTCTTACCATGAATCTGCCAAAGCCATCTAACAAACCGAGTACTGAAAAGCATGATATGAAAATTATTCAAGTACAACAGGGGGGCACAATGTCCATCAATGGGGTGGGTGTGAGTGCTGCAGAGCTGGAAAAACAGCTCATCACAGCTAAATCACAAGATGCAAAGTTTAATGTCATGATTAAAGGCGATGCTCAGGCTCCGTATGCGGCCATCATTAGTGTGATTGATTTGGTGAATAAGTTAGAAATTCAAAATGTTGGTTTGGTGACTGGAAGAATTGGCACCTGATGTTTAGCGATAAGAAGACGCTGTAATGCTAAAGCTTAAATCAAATCAACAAATGCTGATGAAACGAGCACTGATCGTGCTGCTATTGCTATCTCTGCTGGCTATGGTTTTTTATGGACTGAGTCATTTACTTAAAGGCAGCAGTCAGCCTAAGCATCAGGTCACGACAATCAAATTGATTCCTGACACACCACCTCCGCCACCGCCTCCTCCACCCAAAGAGCAACCCAAGGAGCAGCCAAGGGAAGAGCAAAAAGTACAAGAGGTAAAACCCATTGAAACTCCGCCTATGGAAGCACTAAAAATGGAAGGTGCTGCGGGTGATGGTGCTAGCCCCTTTCAAGCAGGCAAGGTGACCAATAACTATATTGGTGGTGATAATGGTTCTAAATATGCTTGGTACGCAGGCGTGATTAAAAGTGAGATTCAACTAGCTCTTGAAAAAAACCCATTGCTGAAGAATGGCCAATACAAAGCAATTGTATCGGTGTGGTTGAAATCGAATGGCGAGATTGAAAAAGTGAGTCTACTTGATTCGGATGCTAGCCCGGAAATTGAACAAGCAGTCAAGTTGACACTTGAGAGTTTGCATGCCATCAGACAAGCACCTCCTGCCGATATGCCACAACCAGTCAAGCTAAGAATTACGGCTAAGAAGATGGGTTAAAAAATTCGATTTGATGCGTTTAAAAAAACGATTTATTACTGAAAGAGAAAACCACTATGTTTGATCAGTCCACGCAAAGTAAAAAATACTTACTAGGCTTGCTCGCAACATTAAGTATAGGATTGATGGCGATGCCCGTTCAGGCGGATGAACGTGAATCGCTTGAACACTTAAAATCAACCACACTAAATCTGATTGATTTATTGGTTGAGGAGGGCGTGTTGCCTAAGGCAAAAGCGGATGCGATTATTAAACAGGCAACGCAGCAAGATGCCAAGCGGGTTGAACAAACTGCTCATACAGAAACGGATGCTAGTCTCGACACATCTTTGGCAAAAAAACCTGAGAGCTCCGTCAGAGTACAATATGTGCCTGACCATATCAAGGCCGAAATGCGCAAAGAAATCGAACAGGAAGTGATGACCAAGCTGAATTACAAAGCTGAGGAACGTTTGGCTTTGCCAACATGGATAGATAGATTTAGTTTCACTGGGGATATTCGTCTAAGAAACCAAAACGATTATTTTGCCGATAATAATGCCAGTATTGCCGCATTGAATAATCCGCTACGAGATATGAATCTTGCCAATTCAAGCGAAGACCGTGGCAGGCAACGTGTACGTGCAAGATTGGGCGTGAATGTGAAAGTGAATGACTGGTTAACCGGTGGGATGCAGTTTGTTACCGGTTTGCTAGATACGCCTTTAACACCCAATCAAACAGAGGGTATGGCGCAAGGTAAGTATATTTTTGGTCTCGATCGTGCCTTCTTGAAAGCCCAAGTCAAACCTTGGTTAACCTTACAAGGCGGGCGTTTTGGCAATCCATTTATGTTCACTGATATGTTATGGGATCCGGACTTGGCTTTTGACGGCGCAGTTGCCCAATTCAATCCTAAAATTAACGATCACTGGTCTACCTTTGGCACGGTCGGGGCATTCCCGATTGAGGAAGTACAGTCATCCGAAGTGAACAAAGCCAAAGATAAATGGATTTACTCTATACAAACGGGAATTAAATGGCAGGCGGCCAATAAATCCTCTTTCAGGGTAGCGCTTGCTTATCATGACTATCAAAATGTGGAAGGTCGTTTAAATTCAGTTGGGCTCAACGACTATTCGGCTACAAGACCACAGTTTAGACAGCGCGGCAATAGTACTTTTGATATTAATGCTAACAATGCCAGTCTCAATGGTGCTCCCATTATCGGTACTGCCTCTAAATTTGAACAGATCAATTTAATTGGGCAACTGGATTTATTGAATTTCGATCCAGTGCATATCACGCTGACGGGTGATTATGTGAAGAATATCGGCTTCAATAGAAATGAAATTTTGCGCAGAACCGGCAACCTGTATGACAAACAGAACGAGGCATATAACGTTCGCCTAGACTTAGGTTATAACAACTTTAATCCTTTTGTAGCAGAAGGCCCAACTAAAGATGTAAAAGCGCATGATTGGATGGTTTCTATGGGTTATAAACGCATTGAGGCTGATGCGGTGCTAGATTCATTTACCGATTCTAACTTTGGATTGGGTTCGACCAATGTCAAGGGATGGGTGTTCAACGCCAACTATGGGATTGATAAGAATGCATGGCTTAGCATGCGTTACCTAACGACAGATACGATTACAGGCTTACCCTTCTCGGTAGATACCTTGCTGATTGATTTCAATGGTCGATTCTAAGCGATACTCACCAAAGAGGATGATAATGATTACCTTTAGAAAAACCTTGTGCCTGAGTTTGATTGGCGCATTATTTTTTAATGTATTCGTTCACGGTACGACTTTTGCCGCCAGCAAAAATAAAGACGCTAAACGAAATGCCCAGTTAATGCAGCAGATGCGTAAGCAGCAAGCTGAATTGCAAGCTGAGCTAGAGGCAGACAAGCAAGTATTGGCTGATAAAGAAAAAGCCCTTGAAGAAGCAAACCGAACGGCCAATGTGGCAACAAATGGTGTCAAGAAATTAAAAGCGGAATTGGCTAAATCATCCGAACAACTCGAGCAAAAAAACGCAGAAATTGATCAACTTAAGTTGCAATTAGCTGAACAGAAATTACAGATTGAAAATGCGCTAGCGGATCTAGCTGCCAATGAACAACAACGTAAAACCCTGACTCAAAATATATTATCTACACGCACACAATTGACTGCTTGTACTGAAAAAAATCAACTGTTGTTCTCCTATGGAAAATCCTTAATACAAATCTATGAAAAACCTAGTCTTTATGAATCAGTGATGCGCAGCGAAAGTTTCTTTCAACTGAAACGAGTTGAGTTAGAAAATATACTGCAAGACAAGTTAGATGATATTGAGAATGCCAAAGTCGGTGCTAATTAAAACTACCAACGACCTCCTTCAATCCCTTGTTTGAGCATCAATGTTTCAAGTTTTGTCCATCAATTATCAGGAATGTCACGATGAAAAAAATCCAACCATCTCTTGTTTTATTTTTACTAAGCTTGATATTTCACCCTTTGGCTTTTGCCGCAGATAACAGCGCATCGATTTCAGTCAATGGAAAAATAATCAATCCAGCGATTGTCGATTATCTTTTTAAAAACGCCTCTGATGCATCACAAAAATTATCCGACACCGAGAAAGACGCGCTGATCAATAAATTGGTGACTTATGAATTAATTTTTCAAGAGGCAGTAAAAGCAGGACTAGACAAAAAAACAGATTATCAAGTCCGTGAGGAATTATCTAAACGTGAATTATTAGTGAATATTTATCTGCAAGATTATGCTAAATCTAACCCCATTGCAGAGAGTGAAATTAAAGCCGCCTACGAAAAATACAAAGCAGAACTAGGCAGTAAAGAATATAAATTAAGTCAAATTTTGCTGGAGACAGAAACTGAAGCCAAAAAAATGATTGAGCAATTAAATAAGGGAGCGGACTTTACTAAGATTGCTACGGAAAAATCACGCGACCCCAGTGTCAAGGATAACAAGGGAGATTTAGGATGGCTCACCTTAAATAGTATGTTGAAGCCCTTTAGTGATGTGGTTGCAAATTTAAATAAAGGTGGGGTAGCGAAAGATCCAATTCAAACTAAGTATGGCTGGCATGTAATCAAATTAGATGATATTCGTGACACCAACCCACCTAGTTATGAAAAGGCTAAAGACGCGATACAAAAACAACTAGCCAAAACACAATTGGAAAAAATGGTTCAAGATTTACGTGCGAAAGCGGTTGTCATCGATAACAGCAAAGCGAAAAAATAATACAGCAAGCTAAGCAAGCCAAAAAACCAACGCCTTGCGTTGGTTTTTTTTGCATAGCATGTGCCTTATTCAGGGCTTGATTGAGACTAGGTCATTTTTTCTAAAATCTATTTACTTTTTAAATGAGAATGATTATCATTTAGATTGTATCGAATTTAGGAGTTGATATGAAAAAACCACCTCTCAGTCGTATAACATTAAATCGCAATACCCACTGCAGTATCTGTTATGACAAAGAAACTGATGCGGTAGAGCTATCTGTAGGAAATATCTCCATCAAATTAAATGGCAATCACTTTGTGTTGTTTAACGAAATGGTGAGAAAAGCAACGGCAAAGTTAGTCATGAATTCAATACCTACAAAACACTATTATCAGGAGTAACAAGTGAATACAAATGTACCTTGTAAGAAAACACTGATTGCTCATCATCATGGGTTGCAAGTGTATTTTTGTGAAACCCATCAATCAGCTGAACTGGTGTTGGCAGGCTTGAGTCTGCGAGTTGAGTTAGAGCATCTATATCAGATCAATGAATTACTCAATATGGCTTGTCATCAACTGTTGCGTGCAGATAGCGAGAGCACCTATCTTTCGCTGATGACACGACTAAAGAAGTTGAATTAGTTAGACAACAAGCAGGCTAAGCAAGCCTGTGTGATTGCTTAGCACTTTGCAATAGACTCACATACAAACACTTTTGTATGTTGTGAATTTATTGCATAATGCCAGCCATGTTGAGCAAAAAATATTATCAAATAGTTTCATGGGTGGCCGCATTTGCCATTTTGATCAGCTTTTTTGCGCCTACGATATCTCAGGCAATGGTGGCAAAAAATGGTGGTAATGTTATCTACCAAACCATATGTGGCCAAGGCGGTAGCAAATTACTGCCAGTTAATATTCCCAGCAAGCAAGATACTCAACCTAGCCATCAGCAAGGGCACTGTGCAATCTGTTGTGTCGGACATCAAACGCCATTTATCAATTTATCCACACTAAGCGCCAGTGTTGATCGACCCCAACAAGATACTTTTATCAGTGTTATCTATCTCGCGCCTGTCCCACAAGCGAGATATCTAGTTTCACACAGTCCGCAAGCCCCCCCAGTCATTTAATAAAACTCGTGTATTTGGCCAAATCTTGGCCCATCGATTTTTATTAAAGGGGAACCATGATGAATCATCAGGTAAAAAAAATGTTGGCTGTTTTTCAGTCAACCACTTCGCAACAACATCACCATTTTCAATGCTTAGGCTATGCTGCCAATCCTTACATGAGATTTGTAGGGCATTGTCGTCAGCAGATTGCGCTGATGTGCAGAATCACTTTGGTGGCTGTATGCATGAGCGTGTTTAGCCAACAGCTTTTAGCACAAGACAATCAGCTAGTGTCAGAAGCCATTGTGGTAAGAGATTTTTCTATTGATAGCCGTATAAGAAATTATCCAGCAACGGTTGAAACCTATGACAGAAAGCAGATCCAAGAGAGTGTCAATGCTGCAACCCCTGCGCAAGCTATGAAATATCTTCCTAGTATTCAAGTGCGCGAGCGATTTATTGGCGACCGCAATGGCATCATTGCATCACGCACAATCGGCGCCATTTCTAGTGCTCAGAGTATGTTATATGCGGATGGTGTTTTATTGTCCAATCTGCTCGGCAATCGTTGGGATTACCCTCCCAGATGGGGGATGGTAAGCCCTGAAGAAATTGAAAGTATCAGTATGATGTATGGCCCGTTTTCTTCACTTTATGCGGGAAATTCATTCGGTGGTGTGATTAGTATTCATACTCGAATGCCAGAAAAATTCGAAAGTCATGCAACGGTTCAAGGCTTCTCACAAAAGTTTAAATTGTATGGTAGCGATGTTACCAATCGAGGAAATCATGTGACCGCATCATTTGGTAATAAAATTAATGATCTTAGTTTTTGGTTTGGGGTAGATCGATTAGAGAATACAGGTCAGCCCATGGATTTTGCTATCAGCAATTTATCAACCAGTACCTTAGCAGCCACCAATATCAGTGGCGCATATCAAGACAAAAGCGAAAAAAATATCGATAGAATTATTTTTGGTGCAACCAATATTGATAGCAGCGAGCAACTCAATGCAAAATTCAAAGCAAGCTACGATATCAGCCCTGATGTCAAAGCCAATTATATTTTAGGGGTTTGGGATTTTGACGGAAAAACAGATGTGCAAAGCTATGTAAGGGATGCAAGTGGGCGCGCTATATACAATGGCGCTGTGAATTTTAATGGCAGAAGATATGTGATTCCCGCCATGAGTCCTGCCAAGTCCGAAGCCTTGCATATCATGCAGGCTTTAGACGTGAAATCAAATAGCAAAGGATTTTTTGATTGGCAATTTACCTTGTCCGATTATGATTATCAAAAAGATTTTAATAGCAACTCAAGGCTCACCGGCACATTAAATCGCAATCCTTATCAAGTCAGAAACGGTATAGTCAATGACTTATCAGGTACTGGATGGACGGTATTCGATGCACGAGCTACTTTACGTCCAAAAAATCATTTAATTGATGTTGGTTATCATATTGACCAATACCAGTTGAGAAGTACTACCAGTAATACCAACGATTGGTCTGCCGCAACAAAAGCCAGCTTTAATGCTTTATCGCGCGGCAATACTCGAACGCAAGCATTGTACATTCAAGATAAATGGCAAATTGCTGAGCAATGGGCATTAACCTTGGGAGGCCGATATGAATATTGGCAGGCAAGTGATGGCAGAAATCAAACAACAACATCGCTTGCAAACTACCAAGATCAATCACAAACAAAATTTTCGCCTAAGGTTTCACTAAGCTTTGAACCTGTTCCGGCTTGGGGTTTCCGCGCAGCCTTTGGACAAGCCTACCGATTCCCTACTGTGACAGAACTTTATCAGCAGCTTGCCAATGGTAATAACCTAGTGATTAATAATCCCGATCTCAAGCCAGAGGAAGTGCTCTCGGCGGAGCTGACTGCAGAGCGCAGATACGAGAATGGATTAATTAGAATCAGTGGATTTAACGAGCACAAATATGATGCCTTGATATCACAACTAAATGTGGCGAGTGTTGGTACTACTTCAACGTATGTTAAGAACGTTGATCATATTCGCACCTATGGGATAGAGATGGCGACAGAGTGGCGAGATTTTCTTGTACCTGGTTTAGATATGCATGCCAATGCCACTTTGACAGATGCACAAGTGCTGGAGAACCTTGCCGCACCAACAACCAATGGCAATGTTGCGCCACGCATTCCCAAGCAGCTTTATAAAGCGGTTGCAACTTATCATGTAAGCAATGATTTTACGGTCAGTTTGGGCGCGCGATTTAGTGGAAGACAATTTATCAATCTAGATAATTCTGATATCAACTCAAACACCTATCGATCAGCTAGTCGCTTTACCATGATAGATATCAAAGCTAACTATCAATTTGCAGACCGCTTTACAGCGTCCGTCGGGGTAGATAACCTTACCAATGATAAAGCATTTGTATCACACCCTTTGCCACAAAGAACCCTATATGCTCAAGTTAAATTTGATTATTAGTTTTAAAAAAATGCTTGATTTAAAGCCTATTATTTTCGGCATGTTACTAATGCTGATGGGGCTTGGCAGTCATGCCCATGAGGGACATGATCACGGCCAAGCGTTGGCGATATCGCTGGCATTAGACGGACAAAATCAACTATTACGCGTCAGTGTGCAAGATGGCTACGTGGTGTTTGATAAGTCGCCTAATGCGATACCTTTGACATTTTCATCGGCACAAAGAATCAATCAAAAGCCGCAAAAAATCGCCACAGATGGCGATGCGCGCCCCAAGATTGTCGTTGCCAATAATGGCAATATCTATGTGTCATGGACAGAGCATTTGCCCAGCCCTTACAAAGGATATATCTGGTTTAGTCGCTCTACAGATGGTGGAAAAACCTTTGCCAAACCGATGATAGTTCATCAGGATCGTCAAGTCATCACGCATAGATTTGATGCTATTACGCTGACTCCAGCTGGGCGAATTTACATCGCCTGGGTAGATAAGCGTGACTTAGTGGCAGCCAAGCAAAATGGTCAAGTTTATGACGGAGCCGCCATCTACTATGCAGTGTCTGATGACGAGGGCATAAGCTTTAGCCAAGAGCGTAAAGTGGCAGATAATAGTTGCGAATGTTGTCGCATTGCTATGATAGCGGATGATCAAGGTCAGGCTGTCATGATGTGGCGTCACTTGTTTGATCAGGGCATAAGAGACCACGCTATCGCACGCATTGATCCGACACAAGCAACACAAGCCTTTCATCGTGCCAGTTTTGGCAATTGGAAAATTGATGCTTGTCCACATCACGGTCCAGCAATTGCTAAAGGAGATGATTGGGGTTATCACATGGCATGGTTTGATGGGGGAGATAATGCAGGATTGTTCTATGCGCGTATGGATGGCAATGCATGGGTTTCTTCCCCCGCCAAACGCTTTGGTCAGGCTATCAATCAGGCTGGTCATCCTGCTCTGATGAGTATGGGCGAGCAGGTTTGGTTGGTGTGGAAAGAGCGAACAGACATTGTCAATGAGATTAAAATGGCAAAATCAGACGACGGTGGTCGCTCATGGGAGACAGCGATTAGCCTCGCGCAAACCCAAGGTAAATCTGATTATCCACAGCTGGTGATGCAACATGATCAATTATATTTAGCTTGGAACACCAAGCATGAAGGACTGATTTGGAAAAAGCTGTCACCATGAAAAAGCTTTTCACCCTGATTATTTTTTGTATCTGCTCGCTGATGCTGCCAAGTGTCCATGCTGATACCATCAAGCCATTTGCGAGCTCAAGTCGACAAGCGATTGAACAATCGCATCGTAGCCAAGCATTTATTTTGGCGTTTTGGTCACTAGATTGTCTTTATTGTTTGGATGAATTAAGTCTGTTGGCGGACGTGCTCAGACAGCACACGCGTGTCAAATTGATTTTGGTGAGTACCGATGGGCAGAGTAGCGCCAAACAAATTCAACAGACATTAAACAAGATCAAATTGCCTGCTAACGTTGAGTTATGGCAATACGCAGAATCGGATGAAGAGAAACTCAGATATAGTATTGATAAACAATGGTACGGAGAACTGCCAAGAACCTACTATTATGACAGCATGCATCAAGTCACTGCGATAAGTGGAAAACCAGAACAAAAATGGCTTCATCAATGGCTTAATCGTCTTTAACCATCCCCGCCATCATGGTCATCAGCCTTTAATAGCCTTTAGTATGACAACCATCGCCTTATTGATGAATATACGCATCAAGCCTTAGTTGTTTTATAATGCCAAGCCGGTTAACAAGCTAGGCTGTAAAAGATGACCGAATTGCAAAGTCATGCACAAGTCCAAGCAATAAAGTTTTGCATTATCGGCAAGAGAAATAATCACTAGTCACAATACCAACACCCTTGCCTATCAGGGTATTGCTATAACAATAAACAGTACACAACAAACAATAAAGAAGGTGAACCATGCTCAGTTTATCGACTGAATTAAAGCATTCAAAATTAGCATGTTATCGATGGCCAATGATTATTTGGCGCCATGCCTATCGCGATTTTAAACTCTATTATGAGCAAGATGATGAGTTACATTACTTTGTCATACACGCCAAATCGCAACAACTAACGGCGCGTATTGCATTGGTGTTAACGGCATTTATTTTATTGTTATTCAGTGTGTTAATGATACATAGTGTGTTGAGCATCTGGCAATTTAGGCATCTTGAGGCTGAAAAAATACATGCTGAGAAAAAACGCAATGAAGCATTGTCAGTATTGTCGCAATTATCAGGTGAGACTGGGACCCTATCTAGCAACGCCACCCCTGAACAATTATTGCAAATGGCGCAAGAATACCAGCAAAGAGTGAACCGACTAGAACATATGGTGCAATTCTCCTCGCAAGAGTTGGCGAGAGCAAATCGTGCCTTGGAAATGGGTTTGAAAGCAGCAGGATTGAAGCCCAGTGATTTAAAACAAATGCGTCTCAGCATGGGGCATGATGCTGTTGCTAGTGGCGGACCAGTGGCCACCATCGAGCCAAGCTCAGCGCAGCAAGAAGCCTATCAAGATTTTCAGTTAAACTTACAAAAAGGCGAGCAAATGAATCGCCTGATTAAAGCATTTCCTCGGCATGAGCCAGTGCGCTTTGGATTTATCTCATCAAAATTTGGTGCGCGTATTCACCCCATCACGCAAAAGCTCAGTCTTCATGAAGGCGTGGACTATAGTCCGACTGTAGATAGCAATACTTACTGCACCATGATGGGCAGGGTCATATCGGTGGGCTATTCAAAAGAAGGCTATGGCAATATGGTGCTGATTCAACATCAGTATGGCGTCAAGACCCTGTATGGGCATCTCAACAAAATCTATGTGCAACAAAATCAGCGGGTAAAACTAGGACAAGTAATCGGAAAAATTGGCAGCAGCGGCTTTTCTACAGGCCGGCATTTACATTACGAGATACTGGTCAACGAATCCAAAGTAAATCCCTCAATCATGACAGCGATGGCTAACCATGTTTATTAAACTAAAAAATTCTACCGATAAAGAAATCCAGCGTACCACGCAACAAGCCAGCTTAATAAGCACAGCGATGCCAGACCAGGAAGTACTATCTGGCACAGAATTAGCCCATCTCAAACCGACCATCATCAGCGAAGGATCGGTGTTTGAAGGCAATCTTAGCTACCGAGGCAGTGTGCATTTGGATGGTAAATTCAAAGGCATAATCAAAGCAGAAAAAGTTATCATGGGAAAAAAGGGGGCTTTCAATGGCACTATGGAAGCTAAACAAGTCGTGATATTTGGAAATGTCAAAGGTCAGGTAAAAAGCCAGCAACTGTCTATCAAAACCGGTGCTAAAGTTGCTGCACGACTAGAGTATCAACAAATCGACATTCAATATGGCGCAAGCACCATGGGCGAGTTGGTTTGTATTAAAAAATAACGCTAGTCCACATCACCGCTACACTGTCTGAAAAGCAATGCTGAGTGTTGACTAGACAGGCGACAAAGCTGTCAGCAATGGACACCTTATAGATAAGACTTAATCAAGGTAATTCCAGCATTCTTGGCACGTTTGGCAGCCCCAGAGTGTGGTTGTAAGCGCGCTAACATTGCCCCACCTTCAAAGATAATTGCCAGTTGTTGCGCTAATACTCTGGCTTGTTTAATCCCAGCTTGTTTGGCGATATTGGCAATGTAATCTTGTAATTGCATCGACAGCTTAACCGAGTAGTGGTGCACCGGATGAGCTGGATCGGGGAACTCGACTGAGGCAATATGAAAGGGCAAGCCTTGAAAATCGGTGGTGCTCATCCATTGTTCAAAAAGCTCACATAATTCAAATAATCGTTCTTGTGAATTGGTCGATTTTTTATCCAACTGCTGATTCAGCCAATTAAACAAACGATTGGATTTTTGTTTAAGGTATTCAATGATTAGTTGATTTTTACTGGGAAAATATTTATACAAACTGGCTTTAGCAATACCTGAATGAGCGATGATGGTGTCAATGCCAGATGAATTGATGCCACGGCTATCAAAAAGCTCGGTAGCTGCTTGCAATACTCTTTGTTGAATTGTTTCCATATGATTTCCTCGTATTGCTAATGGTTTAGTGGGTTATCCATTAACTTTTGCGGATAAAGACAATTGACAAAAGTCAGTGCTTGTTTCAAGTCTTCTGCTGAATCAATATTAACCTGACCATGATTGATAAATGATATATAAGACTCTCTTTGTTTGCTTTGCAACATGGCGGCTTGGGGTAATTGGCAAGAGCCTTTGTTCATTTCATTGTGCATGGCGATGAGATGATTGATGGTATTTAGCCGCATTTCACTTTGCGAAATTTCATCAGGGTAGAATCTTGCTTGCGTTTCTTGGCGCAACAACAACTGAATCGTCATCCAACTCAGGATTAAAAAAATGACAGAAAATGACATCCAATTCAATTTGCCAAGGCGTGTTTTTTCTGGCTGGCTAAAACTAGCCACCGCGTCATCAACCATGTTCCAAACATGATCAGTATTCGCGCTGGTTTGCATTTTTAATGCACCCAACACCAACAACAAAATCTGCTCACAGAGAATTTCTGCGTCGACATTTTTTATCTTTTTGGTTTCGCTGTAGATCAACTGCTTAAGCACATCCACGTCATCACTGGATAAGTCCAGTAGTTGAGCGTCTGTATGGTTTTTAGCAGAGCATAGAGGGTACCCTCGCAACAGTGATATCAGGCCAGACAGCCTGGCCTGTGGCGAGCGTCCAAATTGCTTCAGTTGAGCATTTAATTGTCTAAAGTGCAGCACATCTCATCCCAAGAAAGATCAGCCAGCATCAGCACTAAAAATAAATTATGCCGAGCCATCGCATACAGTACTGTCTATTATAGCGATGAACATACCGATACGACTATAGCTCGGATAACAACTGGCTTGCGCTCATACCATCTAGCGCTAGGATGTGGCTTAGTTAAGGAGAGCTAGGGGATTGCACTTGATAGCTATCTAACATCAAATTGCGTGTCACGGTTTTGATGCGCAATTTTTGTTTGCCTTTTTGGTAGATAAACCAACAAGCATCCAGCTCCATTGAAATACAATCAGCCACCTCCTGCATGCCTTGTTCAAATAACTCTTGTGCATACAAACTGCTGTCTTGGATGTGCTGATTGGGGACAGGGATCCAATGTTGCTGGATCAATGCATTTTTGGCGGCGCCATAAGGCATGCCATTTTGTAATAGCGCTGACAGTTGTGAGCTCTGCGCAAGTCCCAGCGTTGGCAGCAAGCTGGTCATTAGCACTGCCATGAGTCGCATATTCATTTTCATCAAGTTCTCCTATGTTGGGAAAAATTTTATCTGGCCTATCGCCTCGCCAGTCAACGGTCGAGTCAGCACCAACCTTGGCGCCAGATAGTGCTATCATTCAGTTGCCGCCAATCAATGATCTGGCTTCGCTTTGAGTGCACCGCCTCAATCTCAATCAACTCCACAGGCTGATCCTCCAACTCAGGCACAATCAGCTTGGTGACAATAAAGTGTTTTTCCTTGTTTTGCGGACAGACTGCCGTCCATTTGCTTAATAATAGTTTTTTGGCAGTCACCACACGGGCTTTGTTTTTCATTAGTGCTATCCATAAAAATTGATTTGGCCAAGAACAAATTGTGCTTAGCACGACTCTATGTATTGCGTTGAATAAGAGGGGAGTAAAGTGGATAAAGTTGCTTTGATTACTGGAGCAAGCGGCGGCCTAGCTCAGGCATTGGTTGACATACTACAACAAGACGGTTGGCAACTTGTTCTGGTATCGAGAGATGGCCAAAGGCTGAATCAAGTGTATGGCACGCAACATAGGCAAATCATCCAAGACTGCTCGACCCCGGAAGGGGTGCAGCAATTATTTGCCCAGTTACAGCAACAGGCCATCCAAGTGACTGGCTTGGCACACTGTATTGGCAATATTCGTCTTGGCGCCATGCATAGAATGGCAGCGCAAGATTTTATCGACTGTATGCACGCCAATCTGTTTAGCGCTTATTACACCTTGGCTGGATTTATCCAACACAACAAACAACATCAACAAGCGGCTTCTGCAGTGTTAGTCTCATCAGCGGCAGCCAGAATCGGCACCCCCAACCATGAGGCGGTAGCCGCCGCCAAAGGTGGACTTGAGGCTATGGTGCGCGGTGCTGCAGCCAGTTATGCCAGTGCCAATATACGCATCAATGCGGTTGCGCCAGGGATTATGCAAACCCCTGCCTCTGCCCCATTGATTAGCAGTGAATTAACCCGCGATATCGCCAGCAAACAATATCCGATTCCCGGAATAGGGGATGCCAAACAAGTCGCTGGATTGATGGCTTGGTTGTTATCAGACCAAGCAGAAAGAGTGACTGGTCAGGTATGGTCTATCGATGGAGGATTCTCCAGCATTCGTCCGCTGGTCAAATAAGCCTTTCGCTATGTTGCCGCATTATGTATTGCTAGACCTAGAAACCACGGGTGCCACTCCACTCAGAGATAGAATTACTGAAATTGCATTGATACGTTACCGAGATGGTCAAGAGGTTGAGCGTTGGCAAACGCTGGTCAATCCGCAGTGCCAAATTCCAGAATTTATTCAAGCCTTGACTGGTATTGATAAGGCGATGGTGCAAGATGCCCCGACTTTTGAGCAGGTGGCAAAGGAATTATTGCTGCGCTTAGATGATGCCGTGCTGTGCGCGCACAATGTACGCTTTGACTATGGTTTTCTTAAAGCCGAATTCAAACGTATCGGCATCATTTTCCAGCGCAAAGTACTTTGTACCGTCAAACTATCCCGCGCGCTATACCCAGAATTTACTAGCCACAGCTTATCTGCTTTGATACAGCGTTATCAGTTGCAATGCAGCCAGCGTCACCGTGCCATGGGGGATGTCGAGGTGATGGCACAGTTTATCGACTATGCACAGCAAAATCTTGGCCAGTTGGCGTTGCAGCAAGCGGTAGCCGCTATGTCCAAACACAGCGCCTTGCCGGTGGGCTTGGATGCTGCGATTGTGGATGAAATCCCGGATAGCAGTGGCGTGTATTTATTCTTCGGCGAAAACAATCTGCCACTTTATATCGGCAAAAGTGTCAATCTGAGAGCGCGGGTGCTGTCCCACTTTCAAAGTGACCATCGATCCACCAAAGAGATGCGTATCAGCCAAGAAATCAAGCATATCGAATGGATAGAAACGGCAGGAGAATTTGGTGCTTTATTACTAGAGTCCAAATTAATCAAACTTAGACAACCTATCTACAACCGCCAACTAAGACGCGAGCGTCAGTTATGTGCTTGGCAGTTGCAGCCAGCACAGCAAAACGACGCGCCATCATCACGGCTCAGCTTGGTGCGCGAGGATGAGATTAACGCACAAAATCTGGGCCAGCTATTTGGCACTTTCAGAAGTAAAAAACAAGCGATCGAAGTGTTACGTTGGTTGGCTGAAAAACACCAGCTTTGTCTAAAGGCCATCGGCTTAGAGTCAGGCAAAGGCGCTTGTTTTGCGCATCAAATCAAGCGTTGTAAAGGCGTATGTTGTGGCAAAGAATCGCCCGAGATTCATGCCTTGCGCTTACAGCAAGCGCTGATATCGTTACGCCTTAAAAGTTGGCCTTATCCGGGCAAAATTGCCATCCAAGAAGTGCATCCGCACACGCTAAAAACCCAGTTACATATCTTTGAACAATGGTGTCATTTGGGCAGTGTAGAAGACGAGCATGCGCTGCATGAAATACAAAGCAGCGTGCACACATTGAGCTTTGATTTAGACAGCTATAAGTTGCTGAACAAGCAGTTAAACAAGCCAAATGTGCAAATTCGCTTGTTATAGTGGCAACGCTAGGCAAAATAAAGCTTGCTATTTATGCCGATGCAGTCCATAGTGACGCGCGGTGAACAACAAGTTTGTCAGTTATTGTCAGTTTTAGTCTCTTCTCGTAAGTCGCTTTTCTCTTTCATCCCTGTCTTGTTTCTCGCCTCTTCAAAGGCATTTGCCTGAAATTTAATTTTTTTTAAAGGATTTAACATGGCTACAGGTTATGTAAAGTGGTTTAACGACGCTAAAGGTTTTGGTTTTATTACTCCTGATGATGGTGGTGCTGATTTGTTCGC
>CAYYBG010000012.1:0-53899 GCA_964470195.1 uncultured Methylophilaceae bacterium
ACACTGCCCCGGCGCTCACGCTAGCGGCATTGTCTGTACAGGCGCAAGGTGATGATCCTATTTTGCTCATTACCCCAGCCGATCAAACGATTGGCAATCAACCTGCTTTTGAAAAGGCAATCCACTCCGCACTGCAGATTGCGCAATCCGGGGCAATCGCTATTCTGGGCGTGACACCCACTGGTCCAGAGACCGGCTACGGATACATCAAGGCCAAGGTCAATGCTCAGGTCATTACTCAGGGAGCGGGCAATATTGGTATGTCTGTTGAGCGTTTTATTGAAAAGCCCGATGTGGCAACCGCGACCCAGTATCTAAAGGAGGGTGGCTACTACTGGAATGGTGGCATGTTTGTACTCAAGGCCAGCGTATGGCTTGCAGCCCTCGAGGCATTTCGCCCAGACATTTTGGAGGCAAGCACTCAAGCATGGGGCGCTAAAACCAGCGAGGCGTACGATGGTACCGTATTTATTCGTCCAGATAAAGCGCTGTTTGAAGCGATTCCTAGCGAATCGATTGATTACGCGGTAATTGAACAATGCCCAGGTAGCAGATTTCCCATTCAAATGGTTCCATTGGACGCGGGTTGGAATGACCTGGGTGCTTGGGATGCGGTTTGGCAAGTCGGCGCTGCAGATAATGCCGGTAATGTGACGCGGGGCGATACGGTTTTAGATCAAACCACCAATAGCCTGGTGTATTCGAGTACGCGCTTAGTAAGTGCAGTGGGTGTAAAGGATCTCGTGATTGTGGAGACTGCCGATGCGGTCTTGGTAGCGAATCGCGCCAATAGTCAAGAGGTCAAGGCGATTGTGAGTCGCTTAGAGAAAGCGGGGCGTGAAGAGAAAAACCTGCATCGCAAAGTCAATCGCCCCTGGGGTTGGTATGACAGTGTTGATGAGGGCGAGCGCTTTAAAGTCAAACGCATTCAAGTGAAACCCGGAGCGAGTTTATCGCTGCAAATGCATCATCACCGCGCTGAGCATTGGATTGTGGTCAAAGGTATTGCCGAGATTACCAATGGTGATCAGGTGCTGACTTTGCATGAAAATCAGAGCACCTTTATCCCCCAAGGACAAACCCATCGCTTAGCCAATCCCGGCACAGAGCCCTTGGAGATTATTGAGGTTCAATCCGGTTCATACTTGGGTGAGGATGATATTGTGCGCTTTGAAGACACCTATGGGCGACAATAGATCAATCACGAATAATGGAGTTAAGAGGGAAGCCATGAGTACGAATCAAGCCAAAGTTGCTTTAATTACCGGAATTACTGGTCAAGACGGCTCTTACCTTGCAGAATTTTTATTAGAGAAGGGCTATGTGGTGCATGGCATTAAACGCCGCGCTTCACTCTTTAATACCGAGCGTATTGATCACCTCTACGAAGATCCGCATGTCAATCACCCTCATCTGATTCTCCACTATGGGGATCTCACGGATACCAGTAATTTGGTACGCATTATTCAGCAAACCCAACCCGATGAAATTTATAACCTGGGTGCACAAAGCCATGTGGCGGTCTCCTTTGAATCCCCCGAGTACACGGCGGACGTCGATGCGATTGGGGCGCTTCGGATGTTGGAAGCCATTCGTATTTTGGGTTTGGAAAAGAAAACCCGCTTTTACCAAGCATCGACTTCTGAGCTTTATGGCCTGGTACAAGAGATTCCGCAAAAGGAAACGACCCCCTTTTATCCCAGAAGCCCGTATGCAGTCGCGAAACTCTATGCCTACTGGATTACCGTGAACTATCGCGAAGCCTACGGCATGTATGCGTGTAACGGCATTCTCTTTAACCATGAATCCAAACGCCGCGGCGAGACCTTTGTCACGCGCAAGGTCACCCGGGGTCTTGCGAATATCGCCCAAGGTCTTGAGAAGTGCCTCTACATGGGTAATATTGATGCGCTGCGCGATTGGGGTCACGCCAAAGACTACGTTCGCATGCAGTGGTTGATGCTTCAACAAGACAAGCCCGAGGATTTTGTGATTGCGACTGGCGTGCAATATACGGTTCGTGAGTTTATTCAAAAGAGCGCCAACGAGTTAGGAATCACGCTCAGATTTGAAGGCAAAGCCGAAGCCGAGAAGGCGATCGTGGCAAAGATTGAGGGAGATAAAGCGCCTGCGCTTAAAGTAGGTGACGTGATTGTGCAAATCGATCCCCATTACTATCGTCCCACCGAAGTCGAGACTCTCCTGGGCGATCCCACCAAGGCTAAAGAGAAGCTCGGTTGGGTCCCTGAAATTACTTTGGATCAAATGATTCAAGAGATGGTGGATCACGATCTTGAAAAAGCCAAGCAGCATGCGTTACTGAAGAAGCATGGCTATGCGGTGGCAGTGGGTAAGGAAAAGTAAGTGAAAAGCAAGCGAAAAGTAAGCGAAAGTAACCGATCAGAAAAACTCACTTAACGCTCTCGTAACGAATTTAGGACTCTTCTTGGCAAACGATCTTCAGCAAAAAATCTACATCGCGGGCCACCGGGGGATGGTGGGATCAGCCATTGTGCGCGAGTTAGAGCGCCAAGGGTATACCAATCTGATTTATCGCACACACCAAGAATTGGATCTTACCAATCAAGCCGCGGTTCGTCATTTTTTTGAGACCGAAAAACCCGATCAGGTGTATTTAGCCGCAGCCAAGGTAGGCGGGATTTATGCCAATAACACCTATCCTGCGCAATTTATTTATGAGAACCTGATGGTGCAAAACAACGTGATTCATCAGGCGTTTGTGAGTGGTGTGAAAAAACTCTTGTTTTTAGGCTCAAGCTGCATTTATCCCAAGTTAGCCCCGCAACCCATGGCGGAGGATGCACTCTTGACTGGGAAGCTCGAGCCCACCAATGAGCCCTATGCGATTGCCAAAATTGCGGGGATCAAAATGTGCGAGAGCTATAACCGTCAGTATGGCAAAAGCCATGGGGTGGACTATCGCTCGGTGATGCCCACCAATCTGTATGGGCCTGGGGATAATTACCATCCTGAAAATAGCCACGTGATTCCGGCACTCATTCGGCGTTTTCATGAGGCGAAGATCAATCGCTCACCCGAGGTCACGATTTGGGGAACCGGTACTCCTAAGCGTGAATTTTTATATGTCGATGATATGGCTGCTGCCAGCGTGTTTGTCATGCAGCTCGATCCAGTAGCCTATGAAGCACAAACTGAACCGATGCAAAGCCATATCAATGTGGGTTTTGGTAGCGATATCACCATTGCACAATTAGCCGATGCGATTGCCAAAGCAACTGGCTATCAAGGTCAGATTACCTTCGATCCGACAAAACCGGATGGATCGCCACGCAAACTCATGGACTCTAAACGATTAAACCGTCTGGGGTGGAGTCCTAAGGTTGGGTTGGAAGAGGGTCTGGCCGCTGCTTATGACGAGTACGTGAAGCTGAATTAACGAAAATAGCGCCAAAAGTACCCTTTACGACGCATCGAGCCATTAAGGGTCATCTGGTCACTTCGTAGTTTTAAAATTTAGAATGATTTTGAAATTGATCCATTAGGAAATAATGAAGAGCGCGTTTCGTATTGACCACATCCTATTGCGAATTCTCTTTGGCCGACGCTGGAGAGAAAAAGTGTGGGCATCCAAAGCGGACGTTGCTCGCTTGCAAGCTCACATCACGGCGACTACGACTCCATTTTTAATCAATCTGGATGGGGTGGAACGCATCAAGCTTTCTTTGAGCACCCCAAACCCAGCGTATAACCCAAGTTTATTAAAAACACCCAGTGGCTATTTGATGACTGCACGATCGAGTGCAGTCCATGTATTTAATGACCGCGTCTGCGTGACGAATCCCGATGCTCCTAAGGATGTCAATTATGTGATGTGGCTAGATGCGCAACTGAATATCATCAAATACGACATTCTGGATGAGTCATTGTTGACTAAGGATGCATCGGGTTGGACCTCTGCTCTTGAGGATATTCGACTATTTGAATGGAAGGGTAAGGTGTGGGGCATTGCCGCCATTGGTAATCGCGCGGCGGGCGCCATTGGGCAGGTTATGATTCAACTTGATGGGCATCGGATTACTCAGTATCAGGTCTTGCCGTCGCCACGAGGGCAGAAAGTAGAAAAGAATTGGATTCCGGTTGCCCATGCATCGCAGTTACAGTTGATTTATAGCGTAGAGCCATTGCAAATTCTCTCGATGTGCTCCCCAATGGAGCCAATCCGTTTGCCAGATGGCTTTGATTTGGTAGGGGCTGAAGTGTCCTATCCGTTCCGCGGGGGATCAAATTTAGTGCCATATGCCGACGGGTATTTGGCAGTGGTGCATTCAGCCCCAATCGCCTATCAAGGCGCTCGGATGTACACCCATCATTTCGTGCTCTTTAGCCCCGATCTTCAGATCATTGAAATTGGCAGACCTTTTTTCATCGAACACATTGGGATTGAGATTGTGGTGAGTATGGTCTTGCAAGACGATGGCGTCATCATTTCCTATGGTGTTGGGGATCGACTCTGTCGATTACTCAAGATTCCCCATGCCGTGATTGATCGATTGATTTCGTGTGAATCGATTATTTAATTTACCCACCCTTGGTCTTGTGCTCATTGTTATGAGCGCTATCCTCTTGGGTTGTTGGGCGGTCAAAGACACTATTGCTCTGCGTAATGCCATGCTATTTTTGGGTGCTCCAATCGCAGCGCTGTACTGTTATCAAGTCTTTAAAACGCGGCATGATCAAGGGATTGCAATTTCGTTTTGGTATTTCATTCCGATTATTTTGATTGGTTTGATGTTTGGCTGGGTCATATTTCATTTCTTATTTCTAGCCCGATTTCCTGAGCTGCAATTTCAAGAACTGCGATCGACCTGGCTTCGGGCCTTTATGGGGGTGGTGTTGGGGTTGGCCACTGGAATCGCGCTTACCAAGCGACCCGCGGCAGTGAATATCCTATGGCTTGGATTTATACCGAGCTTCCTTTATTTGTACTACCAGTATGTACAAAAGGCAGCGATTGTCCAGAGTCTCTTTGCGCCGGACTATCACGGTTATATTTTTTACGGCAAGATCAGTGGTGTTTTGGTCGGTACAATTTTAATCGCTGGAGTCTTGGGAACTCTGTTGGATTTATTTCCTCGCCTAGGGGCGCGTGCGAAGTCGGTAATGATTATTTTCTGGCTTTTTGCCACAGGTATTGCCTTGTTTTCCTATGTCTTTATTTTTGATGCGCTCAACGGCGTTGGGCTAAGCTTTTTGATTTTTGGTGCAGTGGGAGTCGGACTTTTGATTCGCCTAGTTCATTCTTTTTTCTCAAAACCCGAGATAAAAAAAGTTGTCATTCACTTCGTATTTTTAGTAAGTCTTGTTGGCGCTGCCGGATGGTTTGGTTGGCATCAAGCGAAATTGAATCCTGGTTGGGCGACTCTGCTCGAAGATATGAATATTGCCGTGCAAGTGCATGAATACCCGAACTGGCAAGATCCTGCCACCTTAGGTTTTCCAAAAAATGCCTTAGGAAAACAAGTGCGGGTCAATACTTACGAGCGAGTGTCTTGGGCAGTCGTTGGCATGACCATCCTTGCCCCGCAAACCCCCTTGGGCGTGGGCATTCTCAGTCGACCATTTGGGGTGTTATTGAATGAGACATTTCCAAATAGCTCGCAAGGAATCATCTCAAGCCATAGTGCATGGGTTGAATTGACTTTAGCATTTGGATTTCCTGCCTTAGTGTTGACATTAGGGGCGATTGGATCAATTTTGGTCCTTGCCCTTCACAGCAGCGGGCCCTTTCGGTACTTAGTACTGCTTTTAGGATTTTCGATCCTCTGTTTATATACTGTAGGGGAAGTCAGCTCTCAACACGGGATTGAAATTTTATATTTCATGATTGCCTTAATGGCAGGGCTATTGATTCCTCAAAAACCAACCTATAGTGCGCTAAAGTCTGTTGATCAATATTAGAGACATACGATGAATATCCTCTTGACTGGTGGTTTAGGATTTATTGGTAGTCACACCGCGACCGTGTTGGCAGATTACGGTCATCATGTAGCGATTATTGATAATTTATGTAATTGTCAAAAAGAAACACTAAACAGCCTAAGGAGTATTACGGGTAAAGATCTGCCGTTTTACGAGGGCGATGTCCGAGATTTGCCTTTGCTCAAACGAATTCTAAAAGAGGAGCAGATCGAGTGCGTGATTCATTTTGCTGGGCTTAAATCCGTTGCCCAGTCGCAGACAAACCCCTTGGAGTACTTTGATAATAATGTGGGGGGATCGATTGCATTACTTGAGGCCATGCAGGCGATCAATATCAAAAAGTTAATCTTTAGCTCAAGCGCTACCGTTTATGGCGCACCACAGTATTTGCCCTATGACGAAGCGCATCCCTTGCAACCCATCAATGTATACGGCAGAACCAAATTGCAAGTTGAGGAAATTTTGCAGGACCTATCACAATCTGATGATGCATGGTCGATCGTTTGCTTGCGCTACTTCAATCCAATTGGCGCCCATAACTGCGGCTTGATTGGAGAGCGACCCCAAGGCACTCCGAATAATTTAATGCCATATTTATGCCAAGTGGCAAGTGGGCAATTACCACACCTTAATATTTTTGGTGATGATTACGATACCAAAGATGGAACAGGCGAGCGCGACTATATTCATGTGATGGATTTAGCAGAGGGGCATGCTGCCGCACTCGCGTTAATGAACCAGCAAACAGGTTTTGAGGCCATTAATTTAGGTACTGGAAATCCAGTGAGTGTGTATGAATTAGTTCATGCGTTTGAATGCTCAATTCAGAGAACTATCCCAAGAATCGTTCAAAAGCGACGCAGTGGCGATTTACCAATTTATTACGCAAAAGTGGAAAAGGCCTCAAAGCTTTTAAATTGGAGAGCTCAACGGGATTTGCAGGCGATGTGCGATAGTTCATGGAAGTATCAGCAGCAAATTCGAGCACTACTGTAAGCGTATTTTCGATGAGTCAAGAAATCTACAACAAATATATCGCATATCCACTATATGCATAAGCGTCTCCTACAAAGCTCGTTTTTCTTATTAGCTGATCGTGGCTTTCGCTTGGTTATTAGCTTTGTGCTGGGGGTGTGGATTGCTCGTTTTTATGGTCCTGAAGAATTTGGACAGCTTAATTATGTTTTAGCCACAGCCAGTATTTTTGGTAGCTTATCGTCCATGGGTTTGGACGATATTGTTCCGCGGGATATGGCGGCCTTGAACCAAACAGGAATATCACGTGACGATATTGAAAAAACCGCGTTTATTCTGAGGCTCATTGGCGGAACCGCCGCCTATCTCTTGGTGCTAGGCCTTATTTTTTATGAGTCCGGAGCATCGCGCCTATTTCTCATCGCTTGTTTATTGGCCCTATACCTCCCGATTCAGGCGGGTGATGTGTATGAATATCGTTTGCGTGTGGAGGATGAATTTTCAAAGATTGCCCTAAGTAGAAGCGCAGCCGCGATGCTGGCGAATTTACTAAAAGCCGTAGTGTTGGTATTCACCTTGCCAATTGGCTACATCGCTGCTGCCATGACCAGTGAATTTTTGATTACGTTTCAGGCATTTAAATATTTTGCAAGAAAAAAAGCACCGAATGTTGGTATTTTTAAGTTTCAGTGTGCCAAGTCACTACTTAAAAGATCATGGAAAGTGATGCTAGCAGGAATATTGGTCATGTGTCAGGCTAGAGTGGAGTATTTTCTGATAGAGAAATTTTTGGGCTGGCAGGATGTAGGTCAATATTCTGCAGCATTAAAAATATTTGAAATTATTGATGTTGCTTGTATGGTTTTGGTTATGGTCCTCATGCCAAAACTTGCCTCAAGAGTTAATCAGGAAAATATACTCATGTACCGCCGACGAGTTTACCTTGCTGGCTTTCTTATATTTCTGATGCTGATACCTATAATGATGATACTCACCATCCTTTTTCCCTATGTATATGGCGATCAGTATCAACAGGCAGCAATGATATTGCCGTGGTTATTTTTAAAGCCGTTTTTTGGCATGCTGAACTCAATCCGAGCAATGTTCATTGTATTGGACGGCAATTACTGGAGCCTCGGCTTATCCGCCACCTTAGGTTTGTTAGCCAGTCTAATTGCGGGGTATTTATTGATTCCAAACCATGGATTAATTGGCGCTGCGATAACAATGCTTATTGGACTGTTTGTTTTGACAATTATTTCGGATACATTATTCAATCGTAAAAATATTTACGCAGTGATGTCATGTTTTTATGAATTTAATTATTTTTTTACATTAGTCAAGAAAAAATAGAGCACATTGAACAGTAAACCTTTAATATCCATAATTATTAACAACTATAATTATGCTCCTTTTTTGAGGGTGGCAATAAATAGTGCATTAAATCAAAGTTATCAAAATTATGAGATTTTAATTGTTGACGATGGTTCCACTGATAACTCAATAGAAATCATTAAATCCTATTCTGATCGAGCGAAGACGTTATTTAAAAGAAATGGAGGTCAGGCATCTGCATTTAATTATGGATTAGCTAATGCAAATGGCGAGATAATTATTTTTCTTGATTCTGATGATGCATTAACTAAAAACTGTTTAGAGCGTGTAGCAGAAAAATTTTCTAATAATCCAGAACTTGTTTGTGTGCGCTGGTATTTGGAGCATATTGATCAAAATGGAGTTTCTTTGGGGACAACCAATCCAATGCAGAATGTATCAATTCCAATTGGAAATATAAGAAATGAAATTATTAATAATGGTTGGAGATTTAATACGCCACCAACTTCTGGAAATGCTTTTACTAGGGCATGCTTAGAAAATTTCTTTCCAATGCCGGAGGATATAACTCGATGTGCTGATGTATATTTATTTGCAAATACGGCTGTGCGTGGAAAAATTGAAATGATCTATGAAATTATGGGGCATTACCGTCAAAATTTGGAAAATAAAAACCACCACCTCTTTTCGAGGCAAAAAATAATAAATGAAATTTTGGCAGCTGATATTACTGACAAGGCATTAATTAATTATCTTAGAACTCAAACTCTTGAAAATCAATTAACTAGGGATCACTGGACCACTGTGGGTGATGAAATGTTAAGAAAAATTCTTTTTAAATTCGTTGATTGTAAAAATATATCAAAAGAAATACTTGATCCTATGACTATGACTCAATTTTTTAGAAGCCACTCTTTTTTTAAAAATATCAAATATATAGTTGGATGGCTATTTACAACAATTGTCCCGACTGAAAGGATTGCATATTGGGGAGCAGGTGTCATATTGGGAAAGCATAATATTTGGGGTTCAAAAAAATATGGCTCATAAAAAATGTTCAAAAGGGTAATTAACAGCTTTCAGGCTCGATATCCAAAGATTGCCGCCATAGTATTCGATGAAGTTCCAATGGAAGAAGTTCCTGAACTAAATTCTAGTGCATCTCAAGCATGGTCGAAGACCATACCAAATCACATTTACATGACATGGGAAGAGAATAAGTTTGGAAAAACACACTCTGCCGGTTTAAGACAATTTCGATCTCGGAATATGGATTGTCATTTTCACTTGTTCAATTCGAAAGACTGCGATGAATACATGCATACGTATTATAAAAATCATAGAATTTATGATGTTTACATGAGCGCAAAACCCGGCGCCATGAAAGCAGATATATGGAGGTATTGCATACTTTACGAGCGAGGCGGTTTTTATTTTGATATCAATAAGTGTATTGAAGTTCCTTTAAGTGAATATGTTCTGAAAGATGATCTGGCCTTAGTCTCATATGAAAATAATTTCTTTACTGATGTTTTATCAAGCAACACAATCTTTGCGATGCCGACAATCTTACGATCCGATGTCAAGCAACATCTACAATTTATCAATCGACCCTTGTTAAATTGGGGGTTAGCTTGCGTCAGTGCGCATCCTATTTTTAAAAAAACAATTGATAATATTGTTGATTATGCAAATTATTTTAGGGATAAAGTTTTTACTAATATACGTGAACCAATCATTACATTAACCGGTCCCATTATGTTTACACGTTCTTATTATGATTGTTTGAGTGAGAACGTCTATTTCTCTGCAAGGCAATGTGGTATTGATTTTGACGGAATGGGTAATCCAAATATGAATGGTGGTTGGGTAAGGTATATTCGATCCAAATCATATGTGCGTGTAAAGAATAATAAAATTTTTGACTAATATGAAAGTAGAAATGAAGAATTTTTCATTTTTTGTGTTGTCCACTTTATGAAAGTCGCAGTCTATTGGCATGATATTTATCTTCCGTACTCCGACTATTTAATTCGAGGGTTTGCGGAAAATCCACAAATTGGTGAATTGTGCATTATAGGGCCAAGTCAATATGAAGCTGATTCAATTTATTTCGACCTAAAAAAAACTGAAGATTTTCCCGCTAAAGTATGTTTTAAAAAAATTAATACTTATTTTTTTAGAAAAAAGTGGGGTCCAATTACAGAATTTAAAAGATGCATTCAATCATTCAATCCCGATTGCATTATTGTTCTCGATGAAGCGTTTTCCATCAATGTTCTAAATGCTGGGATTGCAAATTTTTTGACCAAAAATAAGGCAACGATTCTTTTTTATGGGTTTGAAAATATCAAACAAACACCACCATTTGAATTCCTTGTTAGCAACTTCTCTTTAACGAATATAGGCGTATTTCTGCGAAAAACATTTCGCTATTTATTGATTGACGTTTTATTGCAGCCCATTCGTTCGCGATTGGTCGATGGGGGCTTAGTCTGTTATTGCGAAAGTGCGGATGTGGTGTATCAGTTTGGCTGGGCTCCAAAAATCCAGTTTAGTTGGTGGGGTTTAGATCTCAAGCCATTTTGGGCATTGAGTGCTGCCATTCCTCTTCAGTTTGATCCTAAAGATCATAGGACTTATAAATCCCAAAAAACGATTGGATATGTGGGACGATTTGTTGCAGAAAAGGGTGTCATGGATCTCTTGGATGCACTTACTGTATTGGGCGATCAATATTCTCTGGTATTAGTGGGGGGAGGGCCCCTTGAAGCTAAGTTAAAACAGCGCATTCAAGAGCTATCGCTCCACAATAGAGTAAAGCTCGTCCCTCCAAAATCACGAACTGAATTAGCGTCGCTTTATGTGAGCTTTGATCTTCTGGTTTTGCCGTCGAGGACCGATTATTTTTGGAAAGAGCAATATGGAAGGGTGTTGGTTGAAGCTATGGCTTGTGGAATCCCGGTGGTTGGCAGTCGCTCAGGGTCAATCCCGGTTGTGATTGATGATGCATCGCGGTGTTTTACTGAAGGCGATATTGAGCAAATGGCAAAGACCATTGAGGTAACCATCAACTCTTTTTATTCAGGCAATTTCACCGAAAAGCGCGATGAGCTTATTGAACGCTCAAAATTAGGCTATACCGATCACTTTGTTGATGGTTTTATTCAATTGCATCAAAAGCTAACACTCTCTCTGGGTAAGAAGGGTAATTCACCTTAAATGATCTTTCCCCTTTCATACAATCGCCGCAATCCCTTGGCTCTAATCAATCTGTTGTTAAAGGATTTGTACTATTGGCTTTATGCAGTTTTTTTTAGAAGAAAAATTGCTCTTCCAAAAAATTTAACACGTATTTTGTTAGTCAATCCTACGCACTTGGGGGATGTCGTCATTAGCACGGCTCTTTTGAGGGATTTAAAGCAGAAATTTCCAGAGTGTGAGGTTGATTTTTTGGTGGGGGATTGGGCTGCTCCAATTATGATGGGACATCCGGGTATTGGACGGCCCTACTTTATTAATCATTGGCAGGCAAACCGTGGCCATGAAACGAATCAAAATAAACAAAAAAAATACCAGTATCAAGTCCAACAAGTCATTGGCGAACTTAGCAGTCACTCGTATGACGCCATATTCTTTTTAAACTCATATGAGCCATCCTTCATTGCATTATTTAGACAATTCCAATGTCCGTTAATTGGGCTGGCAAGCGCTGGTGGCGGGCCTCTTTTGAGCTATGTAGGTGAGGGCCAAGCAATCCATGAGGCACAAATTCAGGCCAGTATATTTGTGCCGTGGCTTGGAAAAGTAAGGAATGCCCATCAATATCACCCTTGGCTTAAACCTCCGCTCGCTATTGAAGCCTTAATGGATCAGTTGGGATTCATGAAGCCCTATGTGGTTATTCATCCTGGCTCAGGTAATCCTGCTAAAGAGTGGCCGATAGAGAATTGGGTAGAAGTTGTTGAGCATCTCAGTGAATTAGGTTGGAATATCGTAATTACTGGACATGGCGAGCGTGAAAAGAAACAAGCGGATTTATTAAAACGAAATCGATGTACCAATTTAGTCGGTCAACTAAATTTTGATCAATTTACTGGGGTGATCGCAGGAGCCACTGTTATTTTATCCGTGGATTCTGTTGCAGGACATATCGCGTCTGCTTATGATAAAGATGTTGTAATTATCGGTAATGGCCTAAGTAAAATTGAGAGGTGGCAACCCCTGGGAAAGAATAGTCACTTACTTGTCAAACCAACGCCATGCTCCCCTTGTCACAGCCGCCCCTGTGCTGAGAGGCCTTGTATCACTAGCGTGACTCCTCAAATGCTAATCAATCACTTGCCGCAAAAATAGGTTGGTCAATGAAACGAGCTACCATCATTAAGCTTGGCGCCATTGGGGATGTGATTCAGGCTGCTGCTGCACTGAGTCAATACAAAGATCAAAATCCAACGTTAGCAGTCGACTGGGTGGTTGGGCAGCAGCTCGAATCATTGCTAATGAGCATAAAAGTAGCCGATCAGATTATCGCAATTGATGATCACGCTATTTTGCATGGTAATTTTTTTGTGCGTTCGAAGTCTTTAGTGAAGGCTCTTCGTCAAATTTATAGACAAATTACCCATTGCAACCACGTTTTTATTGCACATAGCCATTGGCAATACAGTATTTTTGCGATCCCCCTCCTACTTAGGAGCCCAACCCTTATATTTGGCAGAATTTGGCGATTTTTTCCACAATTACATAACTTTCGCGTGAGTGAATATTTTCATTTTTTATCCAAAAAGTCATTATCTGGCAAACAAGGCAACCAGGTATTACAAACCCTTGGCAGTAATATCCTAAGTGCAAAGGAAAATTTTAAATTTAAGATCGAGCCCGATAAAAAATACATTGCGCTCGTGCCGGGAGGCAGTAAAAATATGATGCGGGATGATTTTTTACGCCGCTGGCCTATTGAAAATTATGCGCAGCTTGCAGTTCAACTGATTGCAGCAGGCTATGCAGTGGTTTTGGTTGGTTCTAAAGATGATTCCTGGGTTAGACCTAATTTTTTTGGTATTCAAGCGGAGGATTTAATCGGCAAAACAAGCATTCAAGATGTAGTCGAAATTTTTTCGAAGGTAAATCTAATCATTAGCCACGATACTGGACCACTCCATTTGGCCTCGATGACACACACCCCTCTCATTACAATCTTTGGCCCAACCCCGGCTTCTGCTGTAATTTCCGAGGGAAGAAAATCCTTAGTGGTAATGAAAGCCAATAAAGATGTTGGGTGCGCCCCCTGTTATGACGGGGTTGGATATGCACAGTGCGATGATCCAATTTGTATGCGCTCAACCACTGTCGATGAAATTTTTAGAAGAGCAAAAATACTACTAACTGAGGATTGCCTTGGAGCGTAATAATAAGCTTCTTAAGAGCTTCGACTTTTGGGTGGGGATTCCACTTCTCTGTTGCTTATCACTTTTGAAGAGAAGGTCAATAAAGAGGCCTAATGAAATAAAAATAATCGGTATATTTGCGTTTGCGGCAATTGGAGACTCCATCTTATCTTCTTGCATACTAGATCCCTTGCGAAAGCAATATCCAGATGCGAAGATCATTGTTTTTGCTTCTAAGGCGAATGCTGGTATTTACTCCATTCTTTTTGGATATGATGAGCTAGTGACCTTGCCGGTGACGAAACCACTCACGGTATTTAGGGTATTAAAAAAATACTACCTAGATATATTGATTGATACCTCGCAGTGGACAAAATTAAGCTCTATTTATAGTGTATTCACTCAAGCAAAGATCAAAATTGGTTTTGAAACTAAAGGACAATTTCGTCATTTTGGGTATGACCTTGTTGTTCCTCACTCAAACAAAGTTCATGAATTGGAGAATTTTCAAGCTCTATTAAAACCTTTGGGCATCGATTTTCAAGGATCACCATCATTGAAGATGAAACAGATCGAGACCCAAAATCTGGCGTCGATTGGCATAGAAACGGATCGACCATATATTGTTTTTCACCCTTGGGCGAGCGGAACGCGATCAAACCTACGTGAGTGGCCAGTTGATTTTTGGGTGGAATTAGCAAAAAATCTAATAGCAAAAGATCTTAGTATTTTAATTTCTGGATCTCCACAGAATCATGCAGACACCCAAAGACTTGTAACGGCGATTGGTTTTGAAAATCAAGCAGTGATTCTTGCGGGTAAGTTATCGTTTTCTCAACTTGCCAAGGTCATTTTGGGCGCAAAAGCAGTCATTTCAGTAAATACCGGAATTGCTCATTTGGCCGACCACTTAAGGGCACCAACGATTGTACTTAATGGACCAACCAGTTCGGCCCGCTGGGGTGTAGTCAATGAGCGTTCGTTGAATATTGACGTCCCAAAAAAAGACGGTGGCGGATTTTTAAACCTAGGATTTGAATATCCCAGTCATTCTCCCTACATCATGAATCAAATCTCGGTGCAGGAGGTTCAATCAAAAATTGATGAGATGCTCGGAAATTTAGCTAGGTCAATGTGAATGAATAGAAGTTTTCTAGTTTTACAAAACAATCGACCTATTCTTGGATTTGCCATAGGCGGGCGAAGTGAAGTAGCGTGACCAGGAACCCGGCATTTCTGGAATGGCATGACCGTTGTAATCAATTCCTGCCTGATTAAGTTGTAAATTCGGATTTTCAAAGGTTTTACCTCTAAAGTAGGGGTAAAAGTTACAAATCTCATTAATCATCATCGTGGTGATGGGGTGATTTTTTGCAAACGCAAAAGACCATTTCATTGCAAGTTTTGTTGGATGTTGGATTCTCTCCATAATAAGTTCTTCAGGCATAAGGATGCAGTTATTTTGCTCATAGGAAATTAAGCAATCTGAATCTGGCTTGAGAAGCGTTTTTAATAGAATTGCACAGCCTTTATTGATATCAAAATTAAAGCCACCACGCTCATGGAGTATGCAAATCCTAAAAATATCGGCTTTTGAGGGGCCAAACTGGGAATTTTAATAAATTTGAAATATAGGATGATCGCCCCAAAATTCTTCCATATACGTATCAATCTTTTGGGCATCAAAGAGGTAAAAATTAAAATCTGGATTTAGTATTCGAAAGCGAGTGATATGTTTGTAGAGTGTTTTAGCAAATTGCCGATTTACCCAAGCTTGATAAACGTTTGGCGTGAGGTGAGCATGCTCAAATGGCTGAGTTGAGACTTGATCATCTAGGAATTGATAGGGCTTTTCAAAAACGAGTTGAATTTACTTAACTGTTTTTTTAGTTGAGGGATGAATTGATTAAAACATCTCAATAAATGTGCGCGTGAATTTGCCTGATTACGAAGAGGTTTTCTTTGTTAAAAAGGGCTCAACAGCAGTCAAAAGAATGATTTTGAGATCAAGCAATAAAGACCAGTTTTCAATATAGTACAGATCATACTCAATGCGTTTATGGAGGTCGGTATCGCCACGAAGTCCATGAATCTGTGCCCAGCCCGTAATTCCAGCCTTCACCAAATGTTTTTTCGCATAATTTGGGATTTGTCTTGCAAACTCATCAATAAATTCAACCCGCTCGGGTCGAGGTCCTACAATCGACATTTGCCCCAAAAGCACATTAATAAACTGAGGCAATTCATCTAAATTCATGCGACGCATCCATCTGGAGAAGGGATGTACTGTCTTGGACTCTGAATTTCCCCATCGAACGCCACTTTTCTCAACATCGACTGGCATCGAGCGAAACTTCAGCATCTTAAATGGCCGACCGTTTAGACCCACCCGTTCTTGCTTATAAAGTACAGGGCCAGGAGAGATGAGCTTTACCGCTATGGCTAAAAATAAGAGTAATGGACTCAATAGAATCAAAAATAAAAGAGAAAGGATGAAGTCTTCTAAATTCTTAATGAGTAGTGCTTCACCAGAAAAAGGCGAGGCATTTACATTGAGCATATTTACACCCAAAATCTCGGTCGATCCATGATTGATCAAACGAAATGTGAAAAGATCGGGCGCATACTTAATACTGGCGGAACTAAATCGCAATTGATCTATTAGGAGAGGAAGTTTTGCAGACTCGCTAATTGGAAGAGCGATCCAGATCTCATCCAATAATTGTCCCGATAGTGTCTCTATTGAAGAGTTATCGTCAATCTGAGAAATGGTATAAGTCAGCTCATATTCTGGATGGGAAGCTTTATTAATTTGCTCAATTAGTTGGATCGCCACGATACCGCTACCGATGATTGCAACCTTTTTTTTGTTGGCCGCAAGTCCATGAAATTTGGAAAAAATAACATCAACCAAAAGATTGCCAGAGATCAAGAAAAACCATGCCAGTGCTGACCAAAGAATTAACCAAATTCTAGATAAAATATTTCCACTTTGGGTAAAAACAATCAAAAATAAAACAATTAAGAATAAGGTAAGCCAGAGCTTACTAACTCGTAGTATTTGTTGTATTGGAGATAATGATAATTTTTGGCCAAAAGCCTGCGATGAAATTAATAAATAAACAACACAGGCACCTAATATGAAAATTTCATATGATTCATTAGGTATGGCACTGTTCCAAAAACGAATCTGTAAAGCAATAAATCCTGTGGCATAGATGATTCCAGTATCTACGATACGATAAATAAATAAATTTGAGGGGGCTGATTTGCGCACAGGACTTTAAAATAAAGGTAACCAAAATTAAATTTTCTAATAATTTTTAGCCAAGGATCCAATTATGAAGTATTTCCATTCGGGTATAAAGCAAAATTGCCAATAGCAAAGAAACTCCTAGGGTGATCCAAGATCTACCAAGATTGCCAGCTAAAAAAACTAAAGGTGCCATAAAGAAATCAAATAATCGCGTTTGAATAGCATGAATTGGCGCAAAGAACCACGCAAGAAATACCGCCAATAAAATACTCGCAAGAACATACTGATTTATAAGGTTCTCTTCTTTAGCCGAATCATTGATAAGTAAAATAAAAATTACATATCCAATAATTAATAAATGCGCCAAAGGAAAGTTGATTTGATTATCAAATAAACCCTGTCGATATTGATCCCAATAGGGGGCAGATTCATTTTTACTAAGGGGTAATATTTGCTCATAAGATGGCGTCCACTCTAGATTGATGGATGCAACAAGCACTGCGATAAGCGTAATTGTTATGTATTTATATTTTGCGATTTGATTAAATAAAACTAGACCAATAGAAAAGATGCCCTGGGAGTGAAAAAAATAATTACTGATTAAAAGAGTTGATCCCAAAAATTGCTTTGAACGTACTAAGAAATAAAAAGCTATAAAATAAACAGTCAATGCAAGGCCGGCCCGGAGGAGGGTAAAGTCAAAATATAAATAAACAAGGGGTATAAATAAAGTAATTGCCAGTAATTTTTGACGACACAATTGATTAATAATAAGTAATTGAATAAATGTACAGATACTGCTGATAGCAATAATTGCACGCTCACCTGGAATAAATGATTTAAAAATACTCACTAAAATATACCAACCCCAATCTCTCTGGACCTGAGATAGTCCTTGGCAATTTAAGATCGCACAAATGTTTTTTTGAATTTCAATGTAAGCCAAATCATCTCTAGCAATACCTAAAGGGCGTATCAAAGTGAATACTATTAATATAAAAGCGCAAATCCAGAAAAAGTTATTTTCAACTTTACGATTTGGCTTATATAGAAAATATATACTTGATAAGATTAATATGATAAAAAAATATAAAAAGCCCTCTGAATATAGCCCTTGAAGATTAAAATTTCGAAAAGTGAACATATCCATTAGTCGTTATTTAAAGTAAAAAAGCTAGGTATGAATTTCATTAACAGAATTTTACTTGCTATAGATTTTTAGGAATTGACAATACCTAACGATTACTATCTTCAATACATCGATATGGATTTTTTTTAGCCTATGTTTACTTAAATGGCACTTAACTTATTCAAATTAGAAAAGAATTACAATTAATTGCTTCCAATTAACCAATTATTACTCACCGCCTTATGAAGGATAATTTAAATTCTAACTTGCAGTACGAATCCACAGAGGAGATATCGCTTGCCGATATCGTTGAGTCCATTCTAGAGAGCTGGAAGCTGCTTCTTGGCGCAGGTATTGCTGGCGCGGTCCTGGGTTTGGGTGCCTGGTTTGCATTTGCTAATTATAAAGCGGAACTTCTTTTGCAAAATCATGGCGGCTTTGACATCATCTCCTGGCGCATCACCGAAAAGATCCTCCCCGATCTGGCGAGTGAGATGCTCGGAAAGAAGGCGGTCCCCGAAAACCAAGTTCCTCTCTACAGGAAAATCAGCAGCCCCGCCTGGTGGAGGAAAAATGTGCAGGTCAACTACGCGCTCACCAAAAGCGAGACAAAAAATTTGGTTGCCGTCGGAAAAGACTTGGACGCTGCTGCAACAACCATTATTAGTTTTGGCATTAGCGCGTCCGCTCCCTCTGAAGAAAAGGCCCTAAACGAAGTTCGTGGCGTTGCTCAATTTATTAGAAATGCTGCATCCTACATCGCCATTAAAAACCTTATTAGCGACTACGAGACAAAGTCATTCAGCCAATTTGCAGAAATTCAGCAAAAGATTTCTGCTACCGAGATCGAGATCGGCTACCTCCAGGAGCGCGCCATGCACCTGGCGCAACTTCAAAAAAGCTACCCAAGTTCTACCGGCGTCACCCTGCAAATTCGGCAGATGCTTGATGCCAAAGATGATAGCTCAAAGTTTCTGCCGATTACCACCCAGATCATTGGGGTCAAAAACGACATCGCGGCCAGACATGAAAGCCTAAAGCGCCTCAATGATCAGTTGAACCAGGTCAAAACCTACAAGGTCTTCCTGGAGGGTGCCGCGCCGCTGATGAGCGGACGCTACGACGGCATTAGCATGGTGAAGGACCTCCTGGCCGTCGAAGAAAAGCTGCGCGCCAAGACCCCGCCCGGGGACATCAAGGCGCTCCAAAACCTGGACGCGATCCGGGCCCAATTCATCAACATCGAGGCGAGCTATCGTAATCGCTTGTTCCAAAATACAGCCCCCAGTGCGACCAAAACCGGCATTCTAAACGCGACCGCCGGTGGGATCTTCGGAGTGAGCTTTGCGATGCTCGCATTTCTGCTGGGCAGGAGGGCCTTGAGAAGTCTGAGGTCCCCCGCCAAGAGCTAAAAATCGGTGCTTCTCGGTATTACCAGAATGGACAACGAGCGACCGGTCAAACCATCCGCCTTGAATGACCCACTAGTTTTGGCAGCGTTCTTAGGTAGTATTTGAGAATCGTGCTTAGCCTGTCAATTTAATCCACCAAGTTTATGTTTGACCCCAAGGGAATAAATTGCCAATGAAGCTGTTCATCTTGTGAACAGCTTATAGTTTCTGATATCATCCACTCACTTAAATTTTGCCTAATGGTCAGAAAAACCCATGCGTATTGGCGACAGCGAGCACGATCCCCATTCCTATACCTGCCTCCATCCGCACCCCCATCGCGATCTCCACCTGGAGCTCTTGCGCCTGATCGACGCCCACCCCACCTGGACCCAGCGCCAGCTGGCGAAGGCCCTAGGCGTGAGCCTTGGCAAAACCAACTACTGCCTGAGGGCCCTCAAGGAAAAGGGCCTCGTGAAGTGGGGTAACTTCACGCAAAACCCTAACAAGCTGGATTATTTGCATATCCTGACCCCAGAGGGGCTAGCCCACAAGCTGCGCCTCACCGTCCACTTCTTGCAACTCAAGGAGGCCGAGTATGAGCGGCTGCGAGCCGAAATTGCTGCCCTTCGCCAAGAATTACACCCCAACGGCACCGGTCTTGAGCAGGGCTTTGATATCGATAATCGTTCACTTACGCAGGTTGAGGTCTAAGCGATGTGTGATGAGAGGACCCCATTCAGAGCAATCGTCTCAATGACACGACAGGCCAGGTTGTGGTCTATGCACTAAAACCTGGTGAGGAACGCTACCAAGCGACTTGACGCAGTAGAAGTGCAGCAAGTTGGTCACGTCCGAGATCGGGTATTAGCGGGCGTTAGTTTCTAAATTAGAGCGATTTAGAAGGTTTTTTAAATAAATAATTCTTTGAAAAATATTAACGTGAATATCAATGATAAAAAAATAGCCATCATCGGGTTAGGATATGTTGGCTTACCTCTTGCTGTAGAGTTTGGTAAGGTGCGACCTGTTTTGGGTTTTGATATTAATCAGACTCGAATTGCTGAACTGTCTTCTGGAAAAGATAGTACGCTTGAGGTTACCACTAAAGATTTGGCTGAGGCATGTCATCTTGAATATAGTAGTGAAATTTCTAAACTATCAGAGTGCGGTGTTTTTATCGTTACAGTTCCTACGCCAATAGATAGTGCAAATCGTCCTGATTTGACTCCTATTATTAAGGCAAGTGAAACTATTGGTCAGACTATTAAAGCGGGTTCGATTGTTATTTATGAGTCAACCGTTTATCCAGGTTGTACTGAAGAAGTCTGCGTTCCAATTTTGGAAAAGAAGTCCGGCCTAAAATTCAATCAAGATTTTTTCTGTGGGTATAGTCCAGAAAGAATTAATCCTGGCGATAAAGTTAATACGTTGACAACCATTAAGAAAATTACCAGTGGCAGTACAAAAGAGGCAGCAGACGCTGTTGATTCACTCTATGGCAGCATTATCAAAGCAGGTACGTGGAAGGCTGGTAGTCTAAAAGTAGCAGAAGCAGCTAAAGTCATTGAGAATAGTCAACGCGACCTTAATATTGCTTTTGTGAATGAATTATCAGTTATTTTCGAGCGCATGGGCATTGACACTCTGGAAGTGCTAGAGGCTGCGGGAAGCAAGTGGAACTTTTTACCATTTAGACCTGGAATGGTTGGTGGGCATTGCATCGGTGTGGATCCTTATTACTTGACACACAAAGCTGAAGAATTAGGTTACCACCCGCAAGTTATTTTGGCTGGTCGTCGTATTAATGACAATATGGCGCGTTATGCTGCGCGCAATGTTATTAAACGCATGTTACAAAACGGTATAGATGTAGCTCAAAGTAAAGTCGGCGTGATGGGAATCACTTTTAAAGAAAACTGCCCAGACATTCGTAATAGCAAAGTGGTGGATTTGATTAAAGAGCTACAGCAGTGGGGCGTCACTGTTGTTGTTACAGATCCTTGGGCGTGTGCGAAAGAGGTTCAAGATGAATATGGAATTGAATTAGGTGAGATTAGCTTCAATCAACCAGTTGATAGTTTGATCGTGGCTGTGGGTCATCAAGAATATCGTTCATTGAGCCCTGATGTTCTTAGGAGTTATTGCAAGCAGTCTCACCAACCTGTTTTGGGTGACTTAAAGAGTCTTTATTCTCGTGATGACCTGCTTGAATTAGGCTTCACTATTTTTAGATTTTAACCAATGATAATAAAAAACTTCGCTCTCATTGGCGCTGCTGGTTATATTGCACCGCGCCATATGCGTGCCATTAAAGATTTGGGTCATCAGCTTTCGGTGGCATATGATATCAATGATTCTGTTGGGATCATCGATAGTATTTCGCCACAAAGTGAATTTTTTACTGAGTTTGAGCGCTTTCTTGAGTATGCCAATCAACTGAAACGAAATTCTAAAACTGCACTTGATTATGTTTCTATTTGTTCCCCTAATTATTTGCATCATGCTCATATAGCTGCAGGGTTGCGTTTAGGGTGTGATGTTATTTGTGAAAAACCACTGGTCCCTACTCCTCAATTGATAGGTGAGTTGGAGTTGTTGGAAAAAGAAACCGGCCGTAGAGTTTTTAATATCTTACAGCTACGTCATCATGATGCAATTTTAAAGTTGCGAAATAAAGTTGCGGTAGCGCCCAATGATAAAAAGTTTGATGTTGAATTAACTTATATCACCAGTCGCGGCAAGTGGTACATGGAGAGCTGGAAGGGTGACAATAGAAAATCTTTTGGTGTGGCTACTAATATAGGTGTTCATTTTTATGATATGTTGGGTTTTATTTTTGGTCAATTACAGAAAAATGTAGTTCACTATGCTGGTATTGATAAGGCGGCAGGCTATTTGGAATATGAGCGCGCCAGAGTACGTTGGTTTTTATCAATTGATGCCAATGATTTGCCACTTGAAGTGCGCGGCAAGAAATCAACTTATCGTAATATTGAAATTAGTGGTGAGCAGCTAGAGTTCAGTGAGGGCTTTACTGATTTACACACGGTCAGTTACCAAGAAATTTTAGCTGGGCGTGGTTATGGTTTAAAAGATGCTCGCCATTGTATTGAGACTGTTGACGTGATTCGAACTTCTCAGGTGGTTAGAGGTGAGGCTGGTGAGGCCCATCCATTTGTAAGAAATTTACTGTGAGTTAATTATCATGAATTACACCGTCCATCCAAGTGCTATCGTTGATGAGGGAGCTCAAATTGGTGAGGATTCACGTATTTGGCATTTTGTTCATGTATGTAGCGGCGCTCGTATTGGTCGAGGTGTTTCTTTAGGACAAAATGTTTTTGTCGGCAATAAAGTAGTTATCGGCGATAACTGCAAAATACAAAATAATGTTTCTGTTTTCGATAACGTCACCCTAGAAGACGGTGTGTTTTGTGGCCCGAGTATGGTCTTCACCAATGTCTACAACCCCCGTTCTCTTATTGAGAGAAAAAATGAATACCGCGATACTCTTGTGAAAAGGGGTTCAACCCTAGGGGCAAACTGCACTATCGTATGTGGAGTAACCATTGGTGAATACGCCTTTATTGGTGCTGGTGCCGTTGTGAATAAAGACGTTAAACCATATGCCCTAATGGTAGGTGTACCCGCCAAACAAATTGGTTGGATGAGCCAGTTTGGCGAGAAAATTCCTTTGCCACTTGCTGGCCAGGGCAGCTACACATGCTTGCACAGTGGACTGCAATATAACCTTGACAACAATAACCTGAAACTAGTGAGCGCATGAGTATCCCGTTTATTGACCTTAAAGCCCAATACCATGCACTGAAGCCACAGATTCAAGCGCGTATAAATGCCGTCCTGGAACACGGCCAATATATTATGGGCCCCGAGGTGAAGGAGTTAGAAGATAAGCTAGCCACTTACACTGGCGCTAAACACTGCATCACCGTGGCCAGTGGCACGGAGGCACTGCTGATCAGCCTTATGGCGTTGGGCATTGGCCGGGGTGACGAGATCATCACAACACCCTTTACCTTTGCCGCCACGGTCGAAGTCATCGTGCTGCTGGGTGCCACGCCTGTGTTTGTGGATATCGAGCCCGATACCTGCAATATCAATGCAGCGCTTATCGAAGACGCAATCACCCCCATGACCAAAGCTATCATGCCGGTGAGCTTGTATGGCCAACCCGCAGACATGGATGAGATTAACGCCATTGCCGCGCGGTACGGCGATATCCCCGTGATCGAAGACGCGGCGCAGAGTTTTGGCGCCACTTATAAAGGTAAGAAAAGCTGCAACCTCAGCACCATAGGTTGTACTAGCTTCTTCCCCAGCAAGCCCTTGGGTTGTTACGGCGACGGTGGTGCCATCTTCACCAATGACGATGCTCTGGCCCAAGCTTGTCGCGAAATCCGCGTGCATGGTCAAAGCCAGCGATACACCCATACCCGAGTCGGGGTGGGGGGGCGTATGGACACCCTGCAATGCGCCATCGTGCTGGCCAAGCTGGAACGTTTTGAGTGGGAGATCGAGCAGCGCCTGGTGATAGGTGCGCGTTACAACTCTGAGCTGGACCACATGGAATTCGCGCGTGTGGTTCAGCGATCCGACCGCACCAGCGTTTATGGGCAGTATACCGTGTTCTGCGATGACCGAGCGACCGTGCAGCAGCGCCTTTCTGTGGCGGGCGTACCCACGGCGGTGCACTACCCCATTCCGATGAATGAACAGCCCGCATACAGGCACCTCTGTTGTCCAGACTGTACACCAGTTGCGAGGCAGGTCGCCCAGACCGTTATTAGCCTACCAATTGGCGCAGATTTAAATATTGAAGACCAGTTGAGTATCTTCAAGGCCGTGACGCAAGCCGTAAATCCCGTAAATCGGCCTAAGGTAGGCTAAATCACCAAAACTGAAAGAAGTTTGTAAAAAATACCATCAGCACACTTCATCTGAATTCAAAAGCAAGCGGTGTAGAAGCGCGCCAAAAAATGCATTCAATGCATGGAGACCTTAATGAGTGACGAAATTAACGACTACCTGTCTGGAAAAAGACTTTATGGAAATGATTTCACCCAAGACGAAATCAATGATTGGTATATTGATGAGTCAGAAGGATATGCCAATCTTGTTGTAAACAAAAATAATTCCTATGTTTACGAGTATCACAAACTAAATTATTTCCATGCGTTTAGGTTCCTAAAAAAGCAAAATTTTAAAAGAGCGCTCGGAATCGGAAGTGCATATGGCGATGAATTCATACCAATTGCCAAAGGCATCGAACATATAACTATTCTTGATCCTTCTGACGCGTTTTCGGAGACTAAAAGCATAGCTGGTACGCCATGCACGTATATAAAGCCTGAACGGTCTGGGAGGCTCATCTTCGAAGCCAATACATTTGACCTAATTACCAGTTTTGGCGCTCTGCATCACATCCCAAATGTAAGTTATGTTTTGTCTGAATGCTACCGGTGCCTTAAACCAGATGGAGTGATGTTGATACGGGAGCCAATCTCATCAATGGGAGACTGGCGTGTCGGACGAAATGGATTGACTAAGCGTGAAAGAGGAATTCCCGTTAGTATCTTTGACGATATCATAACTGAGGCGCACTTCAGAATTGTCAAAAAAACACTATGCGAATTCGCCCCTCTACAAAAAGTATTCAACAGGATCGGCGTTTGTGTGCACGACAACGCAATCCTCACCTTCGTTGATGGAATTCTAAGCAGAATTTTTTCATTTAACTTGCAGTATCATAGAATCAGTCTGCGTTCAAAAATAGCGCCAGGATCGGTCTTTTATCTGCTAACAAAATAAACCGCATAGCTTATAAATATTTTTAATGATCGACCGAGAGAGTATCTTGAATGAAAAACGATGATATACCCACATGAAACTCATAAAGATAGTGACAATCGTTGGCGCAAGGCCGCAATTTATAAAGGCAGCCGCGTTTGCTCGCGCGCTCAAAAAGAATTCGGGTACCCCTATTCGGCACACACTGGTTCATACTGGACAGCACTACGATGAGTTGATGTCAGATGTTTTCTTTCGCGAGCTAGACATTGGGATGCCAGATTTCAATTTGGCGGTTTCTGGAGGAACCCATGGTGCAATGACCGGAAAAATGCTCGAGCGAATCGAAGAATTATTGATAAAGCTTTCGCCCGACTGGGTTCTTATTTACGGAGACACTAACTCCACCATTGCTAGTGCATTAGCAGCAGCGAAGCTTCACATAAGGGTCGCACATATTGAGTCAGGATTGCGATCATTCAATATGCGTATGCCTGAGGAAATCAATCGAATCGTGGCGGATAGGCTCTCGACGCTTCTATTCTGTCCAACGGAGGCTTCAGTCGAGAACCTTCGTCTTGAGGGCATGACTCAGGGCGTTCATTTGGTAGGCGACGTAATGTATGACGTCGCCCTCCAGTTCGCGGAGGTTGCTGAACGCAAAAGCGCAGTTCTCTCTCGACTCGGACTGGAGGGAAGGCCATACGTGCTGGCAACCTGCCATCGGGCAGAAAACACAGATGATCCGGGTCGCCTAGCCGGCATTCTAAAGGCGCTTGACGTCATGACGCCAACGCACGCGGTGGTGTTGCCGCTTCACCCAAGGACACTCCATAAAGTTGATCAGATGGGCTTCCGGAACCTGCTGGGCCGCATCCAGATAATCGACCCGCTTTCCTATCTCGACATGGTGATGCTGGAAAAGAACGCCACCGTGATCGTTACGGATTCGGGGGGGGTGCAAAAGGAGGCTTTCTTCTATCAGGTGCCCTGCATCACCACACGCGATGAGACCGAGTGGGTTGAGACCGTTGAAACAGGATGGAACGTTTTGACCGGGGCCAACACAAACAGCATTTGCGCTGCATTTCAAAGCATCGGCCAACGCACTCCCAGCACTGTAAATCCCTACGGCGATGGTTATGCGGCTGAACTGATCCTAAAATACATTCAGGCAGCTGTGTGAGCTTTCGTCCCCGCAATATCAGCGTAGATCGTATATGCACGTATTAGTAATTCCCTCCTGGTACCCACAGTTTAAGGGGGATCCTGTAGGTAGCTTTTTTCGGGAGCAGGCAATCGCACTAGCCCGCCGAGTGGGGGATGTTGGTGTCCTATTCCCAAACCAAAGGTCTTTGCGCGAGTTGTGGAATTCAAATTCAGCTAAATTTGGGATTCATTGTGTCGACGATGCTGGCACACATCTCATACAACGCAATGGATTTAACCTGACCCCTCGCTATGAGAGGGGAGTCGCATTTCAATTTGTGCACCATGGAATCAAGCTCTACGCAAAGTACGTTGAACATTATGGTGCCCCTGATGTTATTCATGCACACAGCGCGCTCTATGGCGGACTGCTGGCTCACGAGATTGCTTGCAAATCTGGCGTGCCTTACGTTGTCACCGAACACTCCAGTGCCTATTTCGAGCATCTGTTGCAGCCAAAGCAGTTGTCATGGGCCGGTAAGGTTTTCACAGACAGCATGGCCAACATCGCGGTCTCCCAAAGCCTCAAGAGGTTACTGGAAGATCACTACGGATTTGGTAAAGAGTGGAAAACCATTCCAAACTTTGTGGGCGAAGGCTTCTTCGTCCACCCTATCGAGACGGTCGAGCGGCGATCGACTTGCAGCAGGTTCATCCATGTCGCCCTGCTGAGTCCGATCAAGCGCCAGGATTTGCTGATCGAGGCTATGGCCATATGCCGCAACCTCGGTCTAACTGACTTGACATTGACCATCGCGGGGGATGGTGCGGAACGCGACAGGCTGTCTCGTCGGATCAATGACCTGGGGGTTGGCGAGCAGGTGCATTTGGTTGGGATGGTACCGCGAGATCAAATGCCGGCTCTGATGGCCGCACATGACGCTTTCGTTTTTTCTAGCAACTACGAGACTTTTGGCGTGGTTGTCGCGGAAGCTCTTGCTTTGGGTTTGCCTTGCGTCAGCACCCATTGTGGCGGTCCCGTGGACATCATTGGTGTAGGAGATGGTTTAATTGTGGAACGTGATAACGCACGACTTATCGCCGAAGCGATGATCAGAATTTCCAATCAACCATTTAATTTGGGTGAGAGGCAAGCGCGTCGTGTTCGTTGCGCGGCTCGTTTCAGCGAGGATACGGTGTGTCGTGAACTCATTGCAGTATATGCCAACGCGATTCGTGGTTTGTGCGAATGAAGAAACCGCCTAGCCCCGTCTTGTTTGCTGTCGCACCTCTAGTGAGTGCCGCATTGGCTTTTGTGATAGTCCCGCTGATGACTTGGACCTTGCCGGCGACTACGATTGCCAGCTTCGGCCTATTTCAATATGCAAGTACAGTCTTGTTGATTATCGTCAGTCTTGGACTAGATCAAGCTTTTCTTCGTTCTATCAGTGGGAGCCAGGCTCCTTCGCTGCTACTGCGAAGATGCCTGATTCCATCCATAGCGATGCTGTTTCTTGTAGGGTCAATCGCCTGGGCAATCACGGGAACCTCGCGCGCTGCCAACATACTCGGAGTACATACTGAATGGGTGCTACCCATGCTATTCATCAACGTCTTTCTTTTAATGATCCATCGCCTTGGTGCTCAGCAGACCCGAATGGATCAAAGCGGCGGCGTCCCCTATCTCTTGTCAGAGCTGCTCCTTCGTATTCCCTTGTTTACTTTACTGTGTTTTTTGGCTGTAAAGCAGGCAGTTGCTTCGCTGCAGTGGCTATATCTGGCGATGATCCTTGGCGGGGCGCTAGCGGCAACAGCGCACGTCGTTTTTAATCAAAAAACTTGGCTTGGCATCGGCATCACCACGTCAAGTGCCGGTGAGCAATCCACCTCCCAGCTGCTCGCCTTCGGTTTGCCCCTGGCAATTGCCGGTTCTATTTACTGGGCGATGGCGAACTTCGGCCTGTACTTCACGCAGTGGCTGCATGGTTCGGTCGCGGCCGCGCAGCTCGTAGTCGCAGTCAGCATCGCCAACGTCGCAACAATCGGACAATCGATGTTTTCATTATTGTGGTTGCCGGTGATCTACCGGCGCATGGATACGGAGTTGACCGCCGATTTCATCAGCAACACGGCCGAGCGCGTCTGCGTCGGTGCTGCCTATTTCTACGTAATCACTGTTGCCTTAGTCCATGGTATGCAGTATCTGCTGGGCCCGTCGTTTCGCGACGTGGGTTCGTTGGCAGCAGCAGTTTGCGTTCTGCCGGTTTTGTATACAGTGTCTGAGGTAACCTTCGTCGGGATGATGGTCAAGCGCAGTTCTGGCCTGGCACTGCTTGCGACCTGCCTCGGTTTTCTGACAGCCATCGCCGCGAACGTCTTACTAACGCCCTATCTGGGTGCCCCTGGAGCGGCCAGTGCGGTGTCGATTTCTGCATTGGCATTCTTTTTCGCCCGCAGCGAGCTTGCCGCGCGCTCTTGGCAACCGATACCGCGATTTCGGATTTATTTCGGTGCGGCCAGCATCGCAGCAACAGGGGCTTTAGCGGCGCTCCTTCCCCAGACCGCGAGCCTAGCCGCGTTGCTGTTGCTAATACCCTATCTATGGTTAGAAAAAGGACTGGCATTCCTACTTGTAAGAAGTCTGGCTCACACCGTCCGCCGTAAGAGTCTGCTGGGGTGGTAGGCGTGCTACGTGTTCGTAACTTCTCGGCAAAGGTCATTTTGCTTGCCGTCGTGGCATTGGCGCTCGGTGGCATGGGCGACAGTTTTCAAGCTAGCAGACTATTTCTTCTGACTCTCTTGCCCGTTGTCCTGATCAGGCTTCGCCTTTCCCCTGAAATCCTCTGGCGGAACTATTCGGCGCAATTACTGTGTTTCTCTTCCATGCTGCTGCTACTGGGAGTTGCCACTTTAATCTGGAGCATCGACAGGATTCTATCTATAGGGTATTTGATTGTGTTGGCAATCAACCTACTCCCTTTGGTCTCGTTGGCACTGATGACTGACCGTGAGCGAATTTGGCTCAGGGAGAAACTTCCAAAGGCGTGGCTATTCGCGGCGGCCGCGGTGCTTCCTTTAGCTGTATACGAGATCACGACAGGAAACCACTTTGCACTGGGCTTGCAAGAGCGTGGCGGTGGTAGTTTGCTCCCCTTTGCGTCAGGTTTGCACGGTAATTACAACGATTTTTCAATCTTTCTGTTGATGTGCCTGTTCGGAATGTGTCATATGAATTGGATTACAGCTTCTCCTCGGTGGCAGTGGTTAGCAGTAGTGGTAGGAGCAATGACTGTAATGGTGATTTTGTTCAACACCAGCAGGGGAGTAATAATTTCCGTGATAGTCTTGCTGATTTTTCGTTTTGCCCACGTACTTTTTAGCAATCGCGGCCTATCAGTCCTAGCGAGCCTTGCTCTCGGGGTTGGAATTGTCGGCGGAGCCATAGCTGATGACTATTTCGCAGTCTATCAGCAGTATTTTATTTTGAGGTTCTCCAACTTCTCAAACGACTTAGAAAGCCATGAAGGTCGACTGCTAATCTTTTATGCGGGTCTCAACGGAATTATCTCGACATTCGGCCTAGGTGTGGGGGCTGGCGCTAGCAGCGCTTATCTGGCGACAGAGTCATTTTTACCAATTCCTAATCCACATAATCTGGTTTTGGAATGGGGAATGAATTTTGGGATACCGGGTTTTTTTCTGCTCGCATGGTTTCTTTTCCGTACATGGGTCTCTTCGCGAAACGTTGTGAAATCGAACCGGCAGGTCATCTATGCTTTCATTCTGCTAATGCCTATTTATGGACTCACTCAGAGTCACCTAACAGGTTTCACCTATTTCTGGTTGGCGCTCCTCACAACTTCAGCATTTGCTTCACCTCGGTGTACGCATCAAAACTCAGATTTTCGTCAATGATATGCCGTGTCATCTACTTGAATATGAATTGTCGGCGAATGTGATAGCAGGTTGTATTGATCTTTCCGTCAACAACACATTAGCGATTGGTGCCTACTGGAGTCATCACCACAAGAATGCCGGCCAGAAGCCCAGGCCTAACCTCGCTTTTACTAGGCGACGAAGGCCTTGGTTCGAGGGGTTATCATGCAGTGCAACAGAGCCTATCAAATGGACCTATCGTTCCTAATAGATAATCTTGGTTGAAAATTGACTAAACGTTAGTGTTTGATAACACAGTTTTTAATCACCTCCCCGTCACAGGATATGACAACTACAAAATCAAACTTTCCGATCCGTTAGCGGAGCCACACAATGCAGGGTAGTGAATAACATGAAGATTATGACCATCGTCGGCGCACGACCTCAATTCATTAAGGCCGCCGCGTTTGCCCGCGCCTTAAGACATCATGAAGGAGCGACAACCAAGCACATCCTCGTTCATACAGGTCAACATCACGATGTCATGATGTCTGATGTCTTTTTTTTCGAACTCGACATCGGACAACCCGATTACAACCTAGGTGTTGCTGGTGGAACACATGGAGCAATGACGGGCAGGATGCTCGAGAAAATGAAACCCTGTTGCTGGAAAGTCGTCCGGACTGGGTTCTAATCTACGGGGACACTAACTCCACCCTGGCCAGTGCTCTGGCGGCGAGCAAACTGCATATCCCGGTAGCTCACGTGGAAGCGGGTCTGCGGTCCTATAACATGCGAATGCCCGAGGAAGTCAACCGTATCCTAGCGGACAAGCTGTCTACCTTGCTATTCTGTCCGACACAGGTTGAGGTCAACAACCTGCAGCAGGAGGGGTTTTCGAGGGTGTCCATCTGGTCGGCGATGTGATGTACGACGTCGCGCTTCAGTACGCGAAGGTCGCCGAACGCAGAAGCACGGCCCTCGATCACTTCAGACTGAAGGACATTCCATACGTGCTGGCGACCTGCCACAGGGTAGAAAACACCGATGATCCGGATCGTCTGGCCGAAATCCTCAAGGCGCTTGACGCAATGACGTCTACGCATGCGGTGTTGCTCCCGCTTCACCCTAGGACACGCGAGAAGGTTGATCAACAGGGCTTACACAGCCTATTAGGCCGCATCCGCATCATCGAACCTCTGCCCTATCTTGACATGGTGATGCTAGAGAAGAACGCCGCCTTGATCGTGACGGATTCGGGTGGTGTACAAAAAGAAGCTTTTTCTATCAGGTTCCTTGCATCACCAAGTGTGATGAGACCGAGTGGGTTGAAACCGTAGAAACCGGATGGAATGTTTTGACAGGTGCAAACGCCAACAACATTGACTCCGCGTTTCAAAATATCGGCCGCCGCACCCCTGTTACCGCACATCCCTACGGCGATGGTCATGCTGCAGAACTTACTCTAAAACGTATTAATATTACTATAAACTAGGCAACTAAGGGTTGACATTTGGGTCACGTTCTCCCAAAAAAGTGTATCCATACTAAATCAGGGCAAGATACGCAGTGGCCAGCGGTGCAGGCGCGTACCTGCACTCAACCCCCCCAAAATCCTTACAGGTTTAATATGAAAATAGTACACGTCGAAGATTTCATGCATCCCGATGCGGGTTATCAGGTCAACATGCTGGGTCGTCTGCAGGTCCAGCAGGGTCATCAGGTCGAGATCGTAACGGGTGAGATGTACAAGATTCCGGATTTTCTCGCCGCTTTCTTCGGCAGGGAGAACATCCTGGAGCGGGACCAACGATACCAACAGGAAACCGGCGCCCGCATCCACCGGGTGCCCCTGCACGGCTTCTGCAGCGGCAGGGCAATTTTCCACATATTCAAACTCTTCCGCAAAGTCCGGGAGTTGAAACCGGACGTAGTGTTTGTGCACGGCGAAGACACGCTGACGGGGATGCTGTTCATCTGGCTGGCACGCTGGTTACCCTACCCCCTTGTGCTCGACTGTCACATGCTAGAGATGGCCTCCAAGAACCAGTTCCGGGAGTACTTCCGCTCGTTTTACAGGCGCTTTGTCACGCCCATCATCCTGAAGAGGAGCATCCCGCTGATCCGCGTTGTCGACAGCGATTTCGTTGAGAAATGCCTTGGCATTCCACTGGCGAGAACCTACTACCTCTCACTTGGTACGGACACCGATTTCTTCAGACCAGCCCCCTCGGACAAGACCCGACTTCGGGAAGAATTGGGCCTCGACCCCGACGCGTTCGTAGTACTTTACGCAGGCAAGCTGGATGAACACAAAGGTGGGATCTTCTTCAGTAAGGCACTCCAGAAAAGGTTTGAAGCACCCAACAACCGCCCCATCGAGTTCCTAGTCATCGGCAACACAGTTGGCGACTATGGAAAAAAGGTTGAAGAGAACCTGACGGCCAGTGAGAACCGTATCGTCCGCCGCCCCACTCAGCGATATCTTAATCTGGCAAAGTTCTATCAGGCCGCAGACATGGCGGTGTTCCCGAAGCAATGCAGCATGAGTTTCTTCGAGGTCCAGGCGTGTGGACTGCCTGTGCTGTTTGAGAAAAACGAAATCAATGATATGCGCGTGGCCCGCAACAACGCGTTCACCTTCGAACCGGGATCCATCGACAGCTTTCGCGCCAAGCTGGTGTGGCTGGCATCGCAACCGTCGTACACTTTTCATGCTTATTCGTCCCAGGCAAGGGAATATGTGCTTCGCCACTTTGACTTTGTCCCCATCGCTCGTCAGTACTCTGCTGTTCTGTTCGAGGCAAAGGAGAAATGGAATCAGCGGCGCGTCGGCACCACTCACAATCCAAGAACGTTGTGAGCAGCGTGGAGATTTCAACCATGATCGGGCGCCGCATTCTTTTCATCGCTCCTGTTCCTCCGCCGATCACAGGGCAGGCGGTTGCGTGTGAGGCGCTGTACGCGGATCTAGTCCGCCAGGGCCACGACGTGACCTTAGTCAATCTTAGCAAGCAGAGCTTCCGCCAGGGCGTGAACTCGATGGGGCGCCTGCTTGAAATTGCGGGGATTCTCGGAAAAGTGCTGCGGCATGGGCGCCGAGCCGAACTCGTTTATCTTACGCCGGCCGAGTCCGTAGCAGGCAATCTCAAGGACCTTGCGATTCTGCTGTGCCTCGGTCGCAGGATTGGGCTGACATATCTGCATATGCATGGCGGTGCTGGAATGCGCCAGATCCTGAGCGATCGCCACCCATGGTTGCACAGGATCAACGCCTGGTTGCTTCGAAAAGTGGCGGGAGTGATAGTCCTCGGCGAACGCCTTGTCTCCATCTACAGTTCAATCGTGCCAAGCGCGCGGATCCACGCCGTCAAGAATTTTGCTGGCGATGAGTGCTTCATCGACGACAGGACCTTGAATCTGAAATGGTCCAGTCAGGAGAAATTCAACGTGCTGTACCTCAGCAACCACCTGCCTGGAAAGGGATATCAGGAATTGGTTGAAGCAATTCGATCCATGCCGCCCGATCGACGCGCGCATTTCAGCTTCCATTTCGCCGGAGGGTTCGAGGATAAATCTTCAGAATTGGAGTTTCTTAATCGCATTTCGACGCTAGATCAGGTGACCTACCATGGCACAGTTTCGGGCAAGAGCAAGATACGCCTTCTGCATGCAGCCCATCTGTTCTGTCTGCCCACGTACTATCCCTACGAGGGCCAACCCATCAGCATTCTCGAGGCATATGCTTCGGGATGCGCGGTCATCACAACCGATCACAGCGGCATCTTCGACATCTTCACGCCCGAAGAGAATGGATGGCAAGTCCAGCCAAAATCGGCCAAATCCATCTCCAATGTGCTTGCACGGGCGCTCTCCGAAATAGATTCCATGGCCGAAATGGGGCGAATGAATGCCCGACTGGCATCGTTGGAATATCGCCGCACGCGGCACCTGGATCAGCTGAATCGGTACCTCAAATTGAACCCACTGTTAGATTCGACCCCCAATACCTGAGATAGATCATGTCAACGCGCGATTATCAAATCTGCTCCAACTGCATAATGGACACCACCGACCCACACATCGTCTTCGATGATCGCGGTTGGTGCGAGTACTGCAACAACTTCGAAACTACGATCAAACCCAACTGGCACATCGATGCGCAAGGTTCCTCGGCGCTGCAACAGATGGCCGATACCATCCGCGCTGATACCAAAGGGGAGGACTTTAATTGCATTATTGGTCTGAGCGGAGGGCTAGACAGCTCTTACGCCGCCTATGTGGCCGTCAAGCAAATGGGGCTTCGCCCTTTGCTGTTTCATGTTGACGCTGGTTGGAATACTGACCAAGCCGTAGGTAATATTGAAAAACTTGTCGATGGCCTGAGCTTGGACTTATACACCGATGTGGTTAATTGGGAAGCAGTCAAGCGGATGCAGGTGGCTTTTTTGCGTGCCGGTATTCCAGATCAGGACTTGGTACAGGATGCCGCGTTCTTCTCTGGCTTGTACAAGTTCGCTCGCAAGTACAAAATTAAGCACATCATCACGGGTTCCAACTTCTCAACCGAATGCTGTCGCGAGCCCGAAGAATGGGGCGGTTACCTTGGTATCGACAAAACGCTATTTAGAGATATTTGGGCAAAGTGTGGTGATGGCCAACGCAATGACGATTTTCCTTTGGTTGACATTCTGGTTTACAAACTGTGGTACCAGAAGATTTTAGGGATGAAGGTTCATCACCCGCTGAACCTCGTTCCATATGTGAAGAAAGATGCTGAGGATGAGTTGGAACGCCGCTTTGGCTGGCAACGCTTTCAACACAAGCACCACGAGTCCCGCTTCACCCGTTTTTATGAAGACTATTGGCTGCCGTTCAGGTTTGGCTATGAGAAGCGGCGGGCCCACTTCTCCAGCTTGATCGTGACGGGACAGATGACACGTGACCAGGCTTTGGATCGGATTTCGCGTCCGGAGATGGATGAGCACTTCCTTAAGCAGGAGTTTGAGTATGTGGCGCATAAGCTGGGATTAACCGTAGATGAATTGCAAGCCTTTTTTGACACGCCGAAAATGACCTTCCGCGACTACAAGAACAAACGCGACTTGATTGGCTTGGGTGCAAACGTGATGCGCAGGCTAGGGCTGGAAAAAAGGTATTTCCGATGATCTGCATCGTGGATTATGGGGTTGGTAACATTCAGGCTTTTCTGAATTTGTTCAAACGCTTGGGCGTGGAAGCCTACAGGGCAGAAAAACCTGAAGCTTTGTCAGATGCAGAGCGTTTGGTGCTGCCAGGAGTCGGGCATTTTGACCATGCCATGCAGCGGCTCAACAATTCAGGAATGCGCCCCAAACTCGAAGAGTTGGTTTTGGGCGCGAAAGTACCTGTGGTTGGTATTTGTGTCGGCATGCAAATGTTGGCGCAGGGCTCAGATGAGGGAGCCTTGCCTGGACTCAACTGGGTGCCTGGACGTGTGCGTGCATTCGCAACCCAGCCGAAGAGCGCGGATTTGTCCATGCCGCATATGGGCTGGAACGAATTGCAGCCACGTTCTCAGGCCAAGTTGTTTTCCAAAGGATTTGAAGAAGCTCCGCAATTTTATTTTCTTCATTCTTACTTCTTTGACGCAGAAGACAAGCAGGATGTGGCAGCCACGGCTAACTATGGTCTGGACTTTGATGCAGTAGTGTCGCGTGGCCATATTCATGGTGTGCAGTGCCACCCCGAGAAGAGCCACCACTGGGGCGAGCAACTTCTGAGAAATTTTGTGGAGCTATAACAGATGTTACGACCTCGAATTATTCCTTGTCTGTTGGTACACAAGGGTGGGCTGGTTAAAACCCAGCAGTTTAAAGACCCGAAATATGTGGGCGACCCCATCAATGCCGTCAGGATTTTTAACGAGAAAGAAGCTGATGAATTGATGGTGTTGGACATTGACGCCACAGTGAACAAGGTGGCGCCAGACTTTGCCCTGATTGCCAAGCTGGCTGCAGAGTGCCGCATGCCGCTGTGCTATGGCGGCGGCGTAACCACTGCAGAGCAGGCATCCCGCATCGTGGACATGGGTGTGGAGAAGGTGGCCGTCAGCGCTGGCGCCATTTCCAATCCGTTCCTGTTGACCGAAATGGCTGCTGCTGTAGGGCGTCAGTCAGTTGTCGCGGTATTGGATGTGCGCAAGCGTTCAGGGCTGTTTACCAAGGGCTTCGAACTGTGTACCCATAACGGTAAATCAGTCCATAAGTTCGATCCCGTTGCGTTTGCCAAGCAATTGCAAGACGCTGGTGCTGGCGAAATCGTGATAAATTCCGTTGATAGGGATGGGCTCATGCAAGGGTATGACCTAGAACTGGCAGCGCAATTCAAGCAGGTCCTGAAAGTGCCTCTGACCCTATTGGGCGGCGCCGGCTCTCTGGATCACATGGTTGAGCTTATTACCAACCTGGGTATAGTAGGCGCGGCCGCGGGCAGCCTTTTTGTTTTTAAGGGTAAATATCGCGCAGTGCTGATAAATTACCCAACCCGGGAACAAAAGATCAAGCTTTGCCGAGAAGCATTGAAATAGTAAATTTTTTTAAAGGATTCGTATGTTTTCCGATAAGGTTCTTCTCATTTCCGGTGGAACGGGCTCGTTTGGTAACGCCGCACTGCGCCGCTTTCTTGATTCTGGCTTGCGCGAAATTCGAGTCCTAAGTCGCGATGAAAAGAAGCAAGATGACATGCGCAAGAAGTACAACAACCCCAAGCTCAAGCTTTATATCGGGGATGTGCGCGATTATCAATCTGTGCTGAGTGCAGTTCGCGGGGTGGATTACATTTACCACGCCGCCGCGTTGAAGCAGGTTCCTTCTTGCGACTTCCACCCCATCGAGGCAGTCAAGACCAATGTGCTGGGCACCGAAAACGTGCTTGAGGCGGCTATTTCCTGCGGGGTGAAGCGTGTAGTGTGTTTGAGTACTGATAAAGCAGTTTATCCCATCAATGCCATGGGTATCAGCAAGGCGATGATGGAGAAGGTTATTGTGGCCAAGTCACGTTCCAGTAGTTCCACGGTAATTTGCGCTACCCGCTATGGCAACGTGATGGCTTCTCGTGGCTCGGTCATACCGCTGTTCGTGAACCAGATTCGTGCTGGTCAGCCGATTACGGTGACCGACCCAAATATGACACGCTTCATGATGACCCTGGATGACGCGGTGGATTTGGTGCTGTATGCCTTTGAACACGGCACCCCAGGCGATATTTTTGTGCAGAAGGCTCCTGCCGCGACGATCGAGACTCTGGTGCGAGCATTGACGGATTTGTTGGGCGTGCCAGAGCATACAGTCAACATCATCGGCACTCGGCATGGTGAGAAGTTGTTCGAGGTGCTACTAAGCCGCGAAGAAATGGTGGCAGCTGAAGATTTGGGCGTCTACTACCGCGTGCCGCCAGACTTGCGTGACCTCAACTACGGCAAGTTTGTGGAGCAAGGCGAGGTCAAAATCTCAGAAGCCACCGATTACAACTCGCACAATACCACACGGCTTGATGTTCCTGGTATGCAGACCCTACTCATGAAGCTGCGCTTCATGCAGGCGACTGTGCGAGGCGAAGTGATAGAGGCCCAGGAGTGATCGGAATGGGGCTATCCAACTGCCGCATACTGGTTACCGGAGCCAATGGGTTTATTGGCAAAAATTTGATTGTGCGTTTAAGAGAGCTGAACAACGTTACTGTGAGTACCTTTGTGCGTGGAGATGACGCCGCCCTCTTGCCACAACTCGTGTCTCAGGTCGATGCTATTGTGCACTTGGCGGGTGAAAACCGACCTGCAGATGAGGCAGCGTTTACGGAAGTGAATGCGGGATTAACCTCTGCTTTGTGTGATGCAATAAGACAGACGTTTCAATCATCTGGGCGGCATCTCCCTTTAGTACTGGCATCCTCTAGCCAGGCCGAGTGCGACAACCCGTACGGACGAAGCAAGCTTGCAGCAGAAGATGCTGTTCATGCGCTGGCGCATGAAACAGGTAACCCTTGCACAATTTTCCGGTTGCCTGGTGTATTCGGTAAGTGGTGCAAGCCGAACTACAACTCGGTAGTCGCCACTTTTTGTCACAACATTGCGCGCGATTTATCAATTCAGATTAATGATTCAACGGCCAGTTTGCGGCTTGTCTATGTGGACGATGTGGTATTAGCTCTGCTGACAGCCCTAAAAGCTCCCGCGTCGGGGTGCGTACAGGCTCATGTTGAGCCCGAGTACACCACCACCCTGGGCGAACTTGCGAACCAGATTCTTGCCTTTGGTGACTGTCGCTCCAAGCTGATGACGGAGCGTGTGGGTACAGGCTTTGTGCGTGCGCTTTATGCTACCTATGTGAGTTACCTCCCCAATCACAAATTTGCCTATGAGGTGCCGCAGTACGCCGACCCCCGTGGTGTGTTCGTAGAAATGCTTAAAACACCCGACAGCGGTCAGTTCAGCTATTTCACGGCTCACCCCCGCATTACCCGGGGCGGGCATTACCACCACACCAAAACCGAGAAGTTTCTGGTCATCAAAGGCGAGGCTCTGTTCCGCTTCCGCCATTTACTGACCAACGAATTAGTTGAACTACGAACCAGTGGTGATACCCCACAAGTGGTAGACAGCATTCCGGGATGGACGCACGACATCACCAATGTGGGTGCTGACGAGATGGTGGTGATGCTTTGGGCTAATGAGAATTTCGACCGGGAAAAGCCCGACACTGTAGCCAGCAAGGTATAAAATGAAAAAACTTAAGGTGATATCGGTAGTAGGCACTCGACCAGAAATCATCCGTTTGTCACGCGTATTGGCTGCACTGGATTTGCATTGTGATCACGTGCTGGTACATACCGGGCAGAACTACGATTACGAATTGAACCAGGTGTTCTTTGATGACCTGGGCGTGCGCAAACCTGACTTTTTTTTGAACAGCGCTGACGGAAGCACTGGCGCAGCCAACACTATCGGCAATCTTATAACTGCGGTGGACGGTGTACTTGCACAGGTGCAGCCCGAGGCCATGCTGGTGCTGGGTGATACCAATAGCTGCTTGTCAGTGATTCCAGCGAAGCGTCGAAAGGTTCCGATTTTCCACATGGAAGCGGGCAATCGTTGTTTTGACCAGCGTGTTCCGGAAGAAACCAACCGCCGCATCGTTGACCATACGGCAGATATCAACCTCACATACAGCACCATTGCCCGTGACTACCTCTTACGCGAAGGCTTGCCGCCCGACCAGGTGATCAAGACTGGTAGCCCGATGTACGAGGTGCTGCACCATTACTTGCCGCAAATCCAGGTAGCAGACGCTTTGAACCGCTTGAGATTACAGCCAGAGCAGTATTTTGTGGTGAGTGCTCACCGAGAAGAGAACATTAATTCCGACAAGTCGTTCACCAAACTGGTGGCGGTGCTCAATGCAGTGGCCGAAGACCACGGTCTACCAGTGGTGGTGTCTAGCCACCCACGTACTCAAAAACGTATCGATACTACGAGCGCTAAATTTCATCCGCTAGTGCGCCTGATGAAGCCGCTCGGTTTTCACAATTATGTGAACCTGCAAATGCAGGCGAAGGCTGTGTTATCTGACAGTGGAACTATCAACGAGGAATCGTCCATCCTCAACTTCCCTGCGCTGAACTTGCGCGAGGCGCACGAACGCCCTGAAGGCATGGAAGAAGCTGCTGTGATGATGGTGGGCCTGGAGGTGGAGCGCGTACGCCAAGGGCTGGCCATTCTTGCCACACAGCCACGTGGCACCGAACGCAGCCTGCGCCTGGTGGCCGACTACAGCATGCCCAACGTGAGCGATAAGGTAGTTCGTATTATCCATAGCTACACGGACTATGTTAATCGCGTGGTGTGGAAGAAGTATTCTTGAATTTGAATTTTTGTCGCGTAAGTCTCTGATGGAAGCTGAAAATAAAAAGCATTTGATTTTGCTCGAGCTCAACGAAATTAATTTCGATGTGGTTGAGAGATATGTGGCTGCGAATGCAACGCGATTTCCGGCGTTCAAAAAATTGATGGCCGGGGTAAACATCCGAACCAGTTGCGAAAAGCAATACGAAGATTTGGAGCCGTGGATTCAGTGGGCTTCTGTTCACACTGGTAAAACCTATGCTGAGCATGGTGTCTTCCGTTTGGGTGACATGGTGGGTTCGAATGTGCCGCAAATTTTTGAGCAGATGGAGAGCGCTGGCTTGAGAGTGGGCGTCATTTCTGCAATGAACGCAGAAAACCGGCTCAAGCAGCCAGCCTATTTCATACCTGACCCATGGACACAGACGCCAACGGATGGGACGTGGTGGAGCGAGGCCTTGGGCCAGGCTGTATCGCAGGCGGTGAATGACAACGCACAGGCCCGCATCAAGCCCAAGTCGTTGCTGATAGTGTTATTTGGTCTGTTGCGCTTTGCGCGAGTTGCTCATTACCCGAAGTATTTATCTCTGGTACTGGGAAGCCGCCGCAAGCCCTGGCTTAAGGCTCTGCTGCTTGACTTGCTGCTGCACGATGTTCACTGGAGTATGTTCGAATCGAAGAGACCAAATTTTTCGACGCTGTTTCTCAATGCAGGAGCGCATATTCAACATCATTATTTCTTTAACGCTGAACCTCTGCGAAAAGTCTCGCCCAACAAAAACCCGTCATGGTATGTGCCTGAGAGTGAAGATCCGCTGGCCGATGTACTGGGTTTGTATGACCTGATTGTGGGCGAATACTTTGCCCGTACCGATGCTGATGTGGTGTTGGCTACAGGTCTGGCCCAAAAGCCCTACGACCGAGTGAAGTTTTATTACAGGCTTAATACCCATGCGGACTTTCTTCGTGGTTTGGGTATTGCGTTTAGAAGTGTCCTTCCGCGCATGACGCGGGATTTTCTTATCGAGTTTGAAAGTATGCAACAAGCACAGGCTGCACAGGATGTGTTGTCCAGTGTGCGTGTAGTGGGCGACGATGAGCCCTTATTTGGTGAGATTGACAATCGTGGCAACAGCTTGTTTGTGACACTGACGTATCCGCAAGAAATTACGGAGCTAACGCAGTATCAGGTGGGTGATAGAAAAGCACCTTTACTGCCAGAGGTAAGCTTTGTGGCTATCAAAAACGGCATGCATCAGGAGGAAGGTTTTGCCTTTTTCACGCCTGGTGCCGCTAAGCATGCGCCCGAAGACAAAGCCCATGTGGCGCAATTGGCCTATACGTTAAAAGACTATTTCGGGCTTGCCCATTAAGTGACAACAGTGCGCTTAGCATTAATTACAGAGAACTTTCCCCCGCTGCGCACTTCGGGCGCCGTTCAGCTGGGTGATCTGTCTCGGGAATTTGTTCGGCAGGGGTATGAGCTTACTGTTTTATTACCGGATGCAGTCATCAAGACGCCTTGGGTGATAGAAGAATTCAACGGCGTGCAGGTGTTGCGCTTGAAAGCGCCTAGAACCAAAGACATTGGCTATGTTCGCCGCACACTGGCTGAGTTGGTCATGCCATTTGCCATGTTGCGAAACCTGCGCAAGAGCCCGTTAGCGAATGAACGCTGGGACGGCGTGGTGTGGTACGCGCCCTCCATCTTCCACGGCCCACTTGTTAGCGCACTCAAGAGGTCGAGTGCTTGCAAGAGCTACCTGATCATCCGTGACATCTTCCCTGAATGGGCGGTGGACATGGGATTGATGGGGCGAGGCCTGCCCTACCGCTTTTTTGATGCGGTGGCGCGCTACCAATACTCAGTAGCCGATGTGATTGGTGTGCAGACACCTGGCAACCAGCGGTATTTCGAGTCTTGGTTGGCCCATACCGGTCGACACTTGGAGGTACTGCAAAACTGGCTGGATAAGCCCTCACGGATGCGGTGTTCGATTCGAGTCGATCAGACCATACTGGCAGGGCGCAAGGTGTTCGTGTATGCCGGAAACATGGGTGTTGCCCAAGGCATGGACATCTTGCTGGATTTGGCCGACAAGCTTCGCAATCGACTAGAGGTTGGTTTCTTGTTTGTGGGGCGTGGTAGCGATGCGGCTCGACTCAAGGGGGCCGCACAAGCCAGGCAGCTCGACAACGTGGTGTTCTTTGACGAGATCGATCCCGACGAAATTCCTGACCTTTACGCCCAGTGCGACGCCGGGATTGTAGCCCTTGACCCGAGGCACAAGTCCCACAACATCCCTGGCAAGTTCCTGACTTACATGCAAAGTGGCTTGCCTGTGTTAGCCAACATCAACGCGGGCAATGACTTAGCCCAGATGATCAGGGATGAACGAGTTGGTCAGGTGTGCGAGACCAACCAGGTGGACGAGCTCCTTTTGCTGATAGAAAAACTACTGGATCAACTTCAAACAGATTCAGGCTTATCGACTCGTTGCATAGCTTTGTTTGAGCGGGAATACGCCGTCGAAAATACCGTCAAGCAGATTGTGGCGGCGCTTTCAGCGACGGATGCAGCTTGACCATGAAGGTTTTCAGTGCCGATTTCTTGAACGAGCTGACTGCGCAAGCACAGGGCAGTCCACGCAAGCGAGAGCACCGCAACATCCACGAAAGCTACGCGGACCCATGCCAACGCTTGTTCAACGCCATCGACCCAGGAAGTTATATCCGCCCGCACAGGCATGCTGCCGACCCGCGAGATGAAATGCTGATTGCGGTTCGTGGATCCATGGCATTGGTGACATTCGATGAGCAGGGCAAGGTGACTGGGGTTGTTCGCTTTGGCTCGGACAAAAACGGTGACGACTTCGCCGTCGGTGCTGAGGTACCAGCCAACACATGGCACACCGTCATAGCTTTGGAGCCTGGCTGCGTTTTGCTTGAAGTGAAGGCTGGGCCCTTTGACCCCAGCCAGCCGAAGAATCTGGCGCCTTGGGCGCCTGATGAGGCATCCCCAGCAGCATTGCCTTACTTGAACCAACCTATTAATTTGCTGGAATAAACCTTAATGGATAGATTGCTGACGCCGGAAACCCTCTCGATCCCACGGCCAAATCTCAACTTCCCACCGTTTTTGACCTTGCGAACCATTTTCTTGGATAGCTTGTCGGTGATGTGGTCAGTGAAATCCAATGATCGCTGTGCATAGTGTGCGCGCTTTTCAGCGTCTCGCTCGAAAGTTATCCCCTAATGCAGTCCCATCATCTCGGCGCGCTCCTTCAGCACAGTCGATGTATTGAACACCCAGTCGACAAAGTCAATTTCCTGCGGCGACCAGTCGAAGGCGGCGTAGACGAGATAGTCAACCGCCCGTTCTGGGCCGTGCAAATTACTGGCGTGCCAGTACAGGTGTTCTGACAGCACCGTTCGCCCGGTTAACCCCTCCTCAATATAGGGGCTCTCGGCAATGCCGCGCCGCAGGTAGGTGTAGGCAACCAATTAGTCCCCCTCCCAAAACGTAATCAGCGCGGCCTGGTACCGGTGCGCCGGTGAATTGGGTGCGCCTTTCAGGTATTCCTTCATGGCGGCTTGGTAGTCACCCTGGAGCAAGGCGATATAACCCAGCAGAAAGCGCACGCCGATGTTGTCCATGGGGCACTAGGCCAGCATTTGCTTGGCCAGCGCCATGGCCGCTTCGCCTGCCTTTGCTTTGTCCTGCCGGCGCATCAAGCCCAGCAGGGTGCCGTGCTCCAGGCGCAGGAGGGGCCGATTGTCCACCTCACCCCAGGTGATCTGGCCTTTGAAGCCTTTGAGATTGTGGGCCAGTGCCTGCTTGTAGGCCCGTTCATACACCTCAGTGGCTTCATCCTGTAGGCCCAGTGCCCACAGCCGGTTGGCAATCAAGTTCTGAATTTCTAGGTTGTAGGGCGTGCTTGCATCCAACTTGCGCGCTTGCATCAGCGCCTGCTTGTGGCTGAGCTGGCCAGCCTCCAGTTTGTCGATCATTACATCTGGGGCTTCTTCCTCCTGCCAGTTGCAGCTGAAGTGGCCGTACTGGGTAGGTTTGGCAGTTTCCGGGTCGTCGAAGGTTTCGATCGCGAAGGAAAGGGGAGAGGACTCAGGGCCTGGCACTGAGACCTGAGTGGGGGCCGGGTCAGGTTTTTTCTTGGGCATGGTCGGTATTTGTAGCTTCGGGGTGGTTGGGCAAGGCAGCGGTCTGGCCGGCATGGGTGGTATATAGATGCAGCCGTTTTTGGCTTCATATCGGCGCAGATCAGGCACCATGGCGTTCGTTACGATCAACACCGTCATCCCCATCGCTTCCGCCATGCGCTCGATTGAAGACAAACGCGGATTGTGCTTGCCGCTTTCAATCTCTGACAAATACTACGGCGACATGCCCACCTTGGCAGACAATATCTCCAGCGTCAGCCGACGCTGGTTATGCTGGCGGCGTAGGAAGGCGGGAATCAAAGTATCCATGGGCGAAGCATAGCGCACCCACGGAGCAATCGCTGATACGATCGTGTGAATTCGTGTGGGGGTGGGAGATTTTTTGGTATGTTGTCAGTCCTGTGGGGTGGAGCGACACATTCACGCGCTGTTCGGGGAAGAAGCCTAGTCCACGTGCGAGGGGCTGTGGATTGGTGGACAATCACCCGAAACGGTACTCATTGATCCTCAGCAGTGCCCAGGTGTTCAGAGAGTTGGTTCGAAACTAGTCGCCTCCGCACCTTTCCCCCTTTTGGTTGATCTCAGTTCCTTTTCTTTCCTCACGATTCCTCAGAAACGGACATAAATTCAGGAAAACATCAAGAGTGACGAATGAATTCAAGAGTGACGAATGAATCATCGTTTAATCGATGTGCCTAAAGATTAATCAATAAAAATAGTATTGATAATCGAATAAGAATAAGTCCGTTTTGTAAATCTTGATTTACAAAGACTTAGGCCAGATAAGCAGAAATTACTTATTAAATAAACAGATTAGGCTCGCTAGCCATTTATCAAGTTCAGAAATAATTTATATTTAATTTCTGCTTAAGCAATGCTTTACGATTAGGTACACTTTGACTTGCGTACACCATCGCTGGCTTTTCCATCTTTGGCGGTGTCACCGTTATTTTCAATTCCGGCACACTAATCCCAAATGCCAGTCGTGCACACTGTTGTAGGGTTTTGTGTCGTAGCATCCGCCTGGGCATTTGATTCCATATCGGATGCTCGGTTTTGAGTTCTGCGTAGTATTCCCGCACAGTCATCGGTTGGATAAGATCTGCGCGATAGATGGAGCACTCCATCCAAATGGGAATGCCGTCTTCGGTCTCAGTAGCTTGGCTAAAGGTGAGCCCTTTAAAACTCGGTTCTCGATGGATCATGGCAATCCACCCATCAATCGGAATATAGACTTCATAACTTCCATCCAGATTGAGTTCCCAGTCAACCTGACCTAGTAGGGGGTTGAGCTTTAAGCGTAAAGCGGTTCTTAAGATCAAATTCAAGACCTCCTCGGGAACCACCGCTTCTTTAGTCCAGTGACTCAGTTCTTGGGAATTTATCCCCAGGACATTAGCCACCTCCGTCACCAATCTATCGAGAGCGGGTTCGCTGGGCGGGTTTGGTCGATCCCCATCCAAAAGATCCTCGGGCAAATCCAGAATAGATACTTTTTTCATAAAGCCACCCCTTCTAATGCTTTTTCCTCAAGGGTTGGTTGATACGGTACTAGTTCCCCCGGTAAATCCTTCACCACAAAGCGCCGACTATTGATGACTGGACTTTGATAAGCCTTGATGAGTTCAGGATGCTCTAGACCCAAGCGTTTGGTATCAATCCGATAACTGGGTTTTGGAGTCTTCCAGGTAATGACGGGCTTACCCAGGTAAGTAAGCACTTCGGCATCGCCCATGCGTTCCATCAAGGCTTGCTTAATCGCGTCAATTTGTTCCTCCTCCACCTGGGCCTGGGACTCCAAGGCTTTGAGCTTTCGAATGAGATCCAATACTTCTGAGGAGGCTTCTAGCGTTTTACCCGAACAACTTCTCTGAAAGAGCGCTTGGCAATCGGTAATGGATTGCGGTTTGGGTGGAATGTCCTTTTGTACATGCTCGGTCCAAAAGAAATTGGCCTTCTCAAACATCAGAGACTCTAGCTCTAAGTCTCGAGTAATCGTATAGACCCGCAGATCTGACCCTCCTAAGAGAACAGCAACATCGATCTCGGGAAGATTGGTAATACCTAAGTACCACAGGCATTGACAGAGGTAGGGTAGGGGAATCGCGTCCGTTCCTGGCTCACCCCAATCGCTTTGACTATAGTGATTGGCAGTCTTACATTCCAAGAGCTTCTTGGCATTCAGACCTCCGTCAGAATGAAAGAGGGGTAATTCTTTCTTCTCCAACACAAAGCGATCAATGTGCCCCACGCAAAAGGAATACTTAGAATGAATAAGACCCTGGGGATACTCCACCACATGCTCTCCTGTGAGTAAGGCATATTCATTCGCAATAAAGGACTCGGCAAACGAACCAAAACGCAAGGCAAAACTATCTTTGATATCTACTTTCTTGCCTGTCTTCTCTAGCCAAACGTCCATCGCCGAGCGGTACATCGAGACCCCGAGAATTGCGCCAATATCGCTACCACCTAGGAAAGCAGCACGATTGTGTGTAAAATCTTGATTATTAAGCAATTTTTATCTCCAATTAAGTAACTTAGTTTTAAATAAATATAACTAAGTACTCATTTTAGGGTATTTTATTTTTGATTACAAGTGGTCAAATTAAAGCTGGGCGAGCCCTTGTCGGGTGGACAGCTAGGGAGCTTGCCGCTAAAGCGGATATTGGTTTTTCAACGCTGATCAGACTTGAATCAGAGAATGGTGTTCCCTCCAGCAATGTGAGAACCCTCGAGGCAATTAAAAAAGCTTTTGAGGATGCTGGAATTGAATTCATTGGCACCCCTGAATCTGGAGCAGGGGTGCGGTGGAGGTCGTAATGTCTTACATTTTGCGACAGGAGGTTCGAGATGCGCTCAAACGCCATCAGTTTCCAAAAGATTCGCAAAAGGTTTGCGAATCCATGATTGTGAGAGCTATTCGTCAAGCTCGCATCTATCGCAAGAAAAGGCCCAAGACCTATTGGTGTCCAATCACCAATCATTACGTTCCGTATCGGGTCAGATCGCGCGGCCGCTCTCGTGATGAGCTTCGTATTCGAATGCTCCTCATGCACGCCGTGTTTCGAGCGTGGCGCAAAGCTTTTATGGTCGACCCGGTTATTAATAACCGCGGTAATGATCCAAGGCCCTTTACCTTATTTGCTCAAGATATTTTTGTGATCGAACCGATGGAAAATCTGGAAGACAACCTTGAACATTATCGTTCTTATATCCGTAGGTTATTAAGAATTTATCAAAGGCGTAATTCTGTAATAAGTACCCTTATTTGATACGTGTAGTTATTAAGTTTGCTTTCCTAAGATGAGCTTCTGTTTAATCACTTACAGGAGTTCATATGAAAATCAATATCCTTGGCCGCACCGGTCCCCGCAGTATCAAAGGCAAAGCCAATTCGGCGATGAATGCCATCAAGCATGGTGGATTTTCCCCGCGCCCTCTGTTGCATTTTGAGGATGCGGCAGAGCGCAAGCGTCTTGAACGTCACATTTATCGCGATATAAAGCCAAAAGATGCCATCGAAGAAACCCTTGCCGACCAAATGATCCAGGGCCTTTGGGTCATGGAGCGTTTAAAGTTGCGTTTGGGTTTGCGTCAAGAAAGTATTTTTCAACAGCTCACTCCCGGCGCGGTCGCTCAGATGCTTGATATTCCAGAACCCTATCGCTCACATGCCCCTCAGTTCTTAAAAGAGCCCAATACGCGATTTCCAAAAAAGGAAGTCAAAATCGCGGCAAAACGATTTCAAGATTATGGGCACCTATGCAAAAACTCTAAAGGAGTTGCAAATTATCAAATGGTTTTTGGCGCATATCAGGATTTATTTATTGGCTTGGATCAATACTTGGGCAATCGCTTTAATGTGCCAATCCTAGCCTCAACCAATAATGGCTTGTCGCTTGCATGGCAGCAACACACTAAAAAGCTAGAAGAGGTTCTCGAAGAGTATGCATCCTATCTCTATTACTTGATTCATTTTGATCTCTTACGTCCGCAGATTCGAGTATGGATGTCTACATGGTTTTTCTTACAACGGCGCGATCAACGCGAATCGGATTTTCAAGATGAACTCATTATTAAAGAACATAACCGATATCAGGCTACTCTTAATCAGTTGCTGAAATATCGCAAAGCGCGGTTGGATAGCACCTTGACGCAAGAACCTGATAGCCAAGATGAGCAGCGAAACGAAATACCAAATTCGGATTCAAAATCAGTAACTTAACAAAAAATGGTGCTATGTAGTTTTAGCACAACCGATCTTTAACAATCAGAACATAGGCATTCCCCCTTGGTAATCCTGCCAAGGGGCGTGTCTTGGTAATCCACCTCAGACACGGCTAATTAGTTCAATTTATCTATTTCGGGGGGGGGGCGATTGATCCACCCCGGTGTTTGAAAGCGCACCATTTTGCGATAGAGGTAGATATAGAGAAGAACAAAGCCTATGGCCGCAATCATGAGGGCCGTGCTTGAGTCCCATAACAGCACAGCCGGGACTACCCCGATACTCGACAGTACCCACAGGTAGGGGGAGGTCTTGGCATTTCGCAAGTAGTGATGGGGTTTGCCATCACCATGGTGCATCCAGCGCATCACCCGGCGGTAGATGAGGGAGTGAAAGTGCGCGCCATCGGGGAGGCCCACGCTTTTACCTTGATGGACTGTGCGACGCCACATGGTAAAAAGCGTTTCAAAGATCGGATAGGCATTGACCATGAGTGCAAACCAGGGTGATACCGCGGCATGGCGCACCACGAGCAAAATGCAGAGGCAGGCAATTAAAAAGCCAATCAGGTAAGCACCGCTATCGCCCAAAAAGATGAGGCCGCGCGGGTAGTTCCACAAAAAAAACCCGGTAATTGCGGCAATTGCCAATAGCGCCGTGGTGGTGATGAGCGCATCGCCCACCTGCAGACCCACATAAGCGATGGCGCACAAACTAATAATACCCACCATGCTCGCTAGTCCATTAAAGCCATCGATGATGTTGTATGCGTTTGACACCCCAGCGATTGCAAAGCTTAAAAACAGAAGTGCTAGCCAGGGATTTTGTAAGAGGGTATCAAGGTAAAAAACATCCAAGCGAATCGCATCGATTTCAAAAAGCAGTACAAAAATGATGCCCGAGAGAAAAGCGCTTAGAAGGCGCCACTTGATCCCAACGGTTTTGGTAAGGTCTTCGGCAAGACCGCCCACAAACACAGGCACGCTGGCGAGCAGTATATAAAAGCACGCACTCGCCAATGGACTACTCGCAAGAACCAGCCCTCCTAGGCCAATTTGCATTCCTATAAAAATAGCGATGCCTCCAATCCGGGGAATGCTAGTTTGATGAAACTTTTGAGGGCCGCTTAGATCATGGTCGCCACTAAAGCGCAGGTGCCAGCCCCGAAAGTAGACTAAAAGAGCGCAGACGAGAAGACTGGCAACAAAGGAAGCTAAAACAGACATGCGATTATTATAAAACTTAGAATCGCTTCGCGGGTTAACTACTTGGGTGGTGGTTTGGGTATCGATCTTGGTTCTGGTTCAGGTGAGTAATCAATCAACGATTGAATCGACACGGAGTATTTGCTGCTTTTGATGTGTTTTGGATCGTAAATGCAGTGCTTATGAAGCAAATCCCCAGCCTGCCCCAGCGGCACTTACTAACGCACGATTTCCATGGCGAGTTCTGCTGTCGTGTACATGGCCATTTCGCGCCGCTAGATCGCGGCTCTTAGAACAGTCAAGACCGTAAAGTTCATATCGCGCACCACATAGATATGGCGCTCGGCCATGACGCTTACCCCTTCGTGGTGATAGACATCAAAGCCCACAGGTTATTAAGCGCAAAGGTAAGGCGGTCATTGGCGGGTGATGGGATGCGCCGCAATATGATTGCTGACCTCATTACGCTTGATCTCCAGGATTGCATTAGCCAAGGTGAAATGATGCTCATTCATTGCTAGCGTAATTCGGAATAGGACTGGCCACGAATGAGGATGGTCTCATATGGCACGAAGGCCTTCATTTAGAGTTGTAGGCCGTAGCCACTCATCACGTATCCCAATAAGCTGCTTACGATAAAATATCTTATAAGTTTTAAAAGCGTCTGGGGATGCAAGCGGGCAATCGATTGGGGCATAAGGGGTCGATGCTTGGTATGAACTAACTTTAATATAGGGTGGCAGATGAAAGGTTATCTTTGGTGGGTACTGATCGTTGGTGTGGTCCACTATGGCGCAATCGCATCTTTTGCCCAAGCACCCAAAGATATTGCGGCTAATTTTGAGTATGAGTTAAAACTTAGCGTGGACGCGAGTAAGCGCGCGTCGTATCTCAAAAAAATGAACGAGCAACCGAGCCCCTATGAGAGGGTCTTTACCGTCCTCTCGGGCAGTGTACAGGTGGCGAACGTGGTCGATCAGGTGAAATTCACGGGCGGCACCTATCAAATCACCTCCGTAGGTAATCTGATTGCGGGGATGTCCACGGCTCTGGGTGGTCAGCGCCTGGTGCGCGAATCGCAAGGCAGTGTAAGCCCCACGGGTTTAGTTTCGAACGTCTATCAAGAAAAACGCGGTAACACGGATCTTCTCATTAGTCGCTATGAACCCCCTAAAAAAACCATCACCTTTTTCAAGGGCTCGTTTCGCAGTCCCACCGGTAGTGCTCCTTTGGAAGGATCCTTAATTGATTTAGTGAGTGTGGGTTATCAATTTATCGACCGACCGCTACCGACAAAACCGGTGACCTATCAGGTAAGCGATGCCCGCTCCATAAAGCGCTACACCTTAGTGCCCGCCGAGGTCTGGGAGTTTCCGATCGATGGAAAAAAAATCAAGGCCCAGCGCTTTTATAAATCTACTTCTAAAGACGATACCGCGACTTTTGAGATTTGGTTTTCGCAAGGCCGCAATCTCCCAATTCGCTCGGTGATTGGCTTATCGGATCAGTATGGCGCCACGATTCAGGTGGATCTTAAAAAGATGCCAGCGCTTTAGGATAGGGCTCGCTAGGTAGACAATAAATAGCCATGGATCATCGCGCTCTTCGAGTTCTCATTGCGGTCTTACTGATTTTCTTTGTGGTGGTGACCCTCGCGTTTCAAAGCATCTGCGCACCTGATAAAAATCCAGTCTCTTCTGCGGTGAGTTCCTACGTGGACAAAACCTTTAGTGAGCCCACACCCCAACGGACTGACCCCTTAAGCTACGACGGGATTAAAAAAGTGATCATTCGCTGGGTATCGAAATATTGTCAATCGTAGGCACTGTGCTTGCGATCCATGGATAGCTCCAGTGAGGCCATCGCTTTAATGCCACATCAAATGAGCGTTCAGACTAGTAAAATTTTTCATCATTTCATTTGATGATTAGCCTTTCGTAAAAATTTCTTGAAGTGAGCGAATTGTTTTATTCAAAAGCAGCCCCAAAAGAGTTTGCGTACGCCCCGCGCTGATTGATCAACTCCAGTTGGATTTGACGTTTAATCTGAGTGGGGTTAGGGGGACGGGAGGAAGGGAGGAAGAGAAGCAAAGAGGCAAAAAGGCAAAGAGGAGTGCCCATACAAGTGTGAGTAGAGATATAGCGAGTAAGTCTAAGACTTCTAATCGAAGTGCGACTGCGATGAACCCTTGTCCTATGAAAACGAGACCCGCGGCACTTGTGGGTGCGCAGAATGTTATCAGAACATCATTAGTACGTTATTAGTGCGCCATTCGAGCGGTATTGGTGAGCATTCAAATAATCCTGTGTTGAGCATTACGACAATTGATTGCCAAGAACTCACAAAGGTGTATGGTTTGATGACAGTGAAGTAGCCTATGCGATTGGGTAACTCTAATTGGCAAAGTAGGCTCTAAGACCTTATGGGTCCAATTTCGTGATTACTGCTTAATTCATATAAACTGCACGTTGTGAGATGAATTGATCATATAAAACAATGAATTAAAGTAGTATCGAATCCTAATGAAACTATTGAAAATACAAATTGCGCTTGGTGTGTGGGCAGTAAGTCTTGTTTCCTTCGGGGTCAGTGCCCAATCGAGTCCACCCGTCTGCTCCACCACAACGACGATCACCACCAATAGTGGACCGATTACATTGGGAGCTGATCGCGAGTGCCTACAAATTAACTTGGGCGTGACCGTAAGCGGCCCTCTTGAGGCAGTGAATAACTCCGGCGTGCAGGACGTACAAATTAATAACCAAGGGATCATTAATGGTAGTACTGGGATCTTTGCAAATATCGGCGCAAGTATTTATTCGCTGACGAATTCCAATACGATTAATTCCACTTCTAGTGGAGTGTATAACGGTGGAACGATTAGCAATTTGACAAATAATTCTGGCGCTACGTTATCTGGCGGCTTTGCCGGTATTTATTTGGATGGCGGCACGATTGGCACCCTAACCAATAATAATGGCGCTACGATCAGTGGAAGTGTGGGCATATTTGTTTATGGTGCTTCAAGTCAAATTAGCACCTTAACTAATTTTGGCGGTATTTCAAGCAATACCGGTAACTTTTCTGGTATCCAAAATGAGGCCACTATTAGCTTTCTGGAGAATCGAAGCGGCGGGTCCATAACAGGACATACAGGAATTTATAACTTGGGGACCGGCAGCATAATTACTACATTAACTAATGATGGAACTATTGTTGGCAATAGTTCTCAGGGAATTCAAAATGAAGGAATGATTGGAAATCTCACCAATCAAAATGGCGGTACGATTAGTGGATTTGGAACTGGAATTTACAATTTAGGTGCTACTAGCTTAATTTCTAGCATCACCAATTCAGGATCTATCTCCGGTGATCTATATGGTATTGATAATGACGGAACGATCAGCTCTGTAACGAATAATGCGAGTGGTTTAATTGGTGCGGGGATAGCGGGTATTCTGAATCGATCGGCCGCCCAAATGGGGGCGATTGATAATCTTGGTCTTATCAGTGCAATTTATAATCTTGGACTTATTAGCGCAAGTGATTTTGCAGTCCGTAATTCTGGAGGTATCGCATTACTCACTAATTCAGGTACGATGAGTAGCGTGAATTGGCACGCCATTGTTAATGAGGGTTCTATTGGTGCCATCACCAATACGAGCTCTGGAACAATTGCTGGCGGGAGTTATGGTATCGGCAATATTAATGTCTCGAGCGTCATTGAATCGATTACTAATACTGGATCAATCATTGGTCTCGCTGGCGGTGGTATTTACAATTTCGGCAGTATTGGTACCCTTAATAATCTTCAGGGTCAAGGTAATGCCAATGGAGCTTTGATTTACGATGGCCAATTGCCAGGGAACTATAACGTGATAATCAATAGCCCAACGCAATACGGACAGTTAACGGGATCCGTTTTTGGCGCCACCACATTTGGTATTTATACAGGCTCCACTGTGACAAGAGGTACCTATAGTGGGGTGCTTTCAGGATTTTCTTTAAGCAACCTCAACAACACCTCAGGTACCTTTAATGGCTTTCGTTGGAGTTTAAATAATTCTTCAGCAGACATTTGGGATCTGATTGTGACCGGAGCGTCCACAGCTGACACCCAACAGTCCTTGG
>CAYYBG010000013.1:0-50753 GCA_964470195.1 uncultured Methylophilaceae bacterium
CAATATCATCATAGCGTAGTGCAATAACAATATCTCATCTGTTTGATACGGATGTTTCGATTAAAACGGTTTCAGCTCTACCAAAATCACAATCGCGATGAGCGCTAATACTGGCATCTCATTTAGCCAACGATAGAAAACGTGGGAATGACGATTACGCTCATGTTTGAAGTCATGTAGCAATTTTCCACAATAAATATGATAGGCCACTAGCAAAGCAACTAAGCCTACTTTGGCATGAAGCCAAGCGCCACTAAAGCCATAACCCAACCACATCCATGTTCCAAATACAATCGTCAAAATGGCGCCTGGCGTCATAATTCCATAAAATAATTTACGTTCCATGACTTTAAATCGCTCAAGGCTTATTTTGTCATCCGACATGGCGTGATAAACAAATAATCTTGGCAGATAAAATAGCCCAGCAAACCATGTAACCATGAAAATGATGTGCCAAATTTTGATCCATTCCATTTGATTCATTCCCGAATAATTAAAGTAATGTTGAACTGAGTTGCTGTTTCAGCGATTGCTGCAGACTACTGAAATTAAAGTCGCCTATGGTTTTGTTAATCATGCGACCTTGACTGTCTAATATAAAAGCGGTTGGTGTTACCGTGATATTACCAAATGCTTGGCTCAAGCGTCCGTCAGCATCATAAGCTACGATAAATGGTAATTGTTGTTGTTGCACAAAATTTTGAATTTGCTGTAAGTCATCATATTGCATTGCAATCGCAATCACCTCAAAGCCTTGTTGATGAAATTGCTGCCAAGTCTCAATCAATTTAGGCATTTCTGCCACACAGCCTGGACAGCTGGTTGCCCAAAAATTGACCATCACCACTTTGCCGCGCATATCTTTTAGATTGACGGTTTGCTGTTGCAGAGATTGGAATTCAACCTCTGGAGCGGCAGGTTTTTGTTGTAACTGCCAAGCCAGCAGTCCTAGTAACAGGAAAATAATTGCTGGAAAAATAATTTTTTTATATCGAAAAAAAGACATCACGATTTCCGCATTATTAGGTTAAACAAACATAGCATAGAAAAAATATAACTTTGGCTAGGCATTTTGCAGTTTTTTCGCATCGCTGTCATTAGCGCTAAGGATTTTATTGATAAAGCAAATAACCACAACGCGTTTGCAGTGTAATCGCTTTGGCTGGCATGTTATAATTTGCAACTTGATATCAAGTCGTTTCATAAAGTTACATAACACACATGGCCACACGATTACGGGAAATCCCATACAACTATACTTCTTTCTCTGACCGCGAAATTGTGATCAGGTTTCTAGGCGAGGGTATGTGGAATATCCTCAACCAATTACGTGATGAACGCAAAACAGGGCGTTCCGCCCGCATGCTGTTCGAAGTGTTGGGTGATTTGTGGGTAGTCTCTCGCAATCCCTATTTGCAAGATGATTTGCTGGATAACAAAAAACGTCTGCGCTCATTGATTCAGGCCTTGCATCATCGTATCAATGCTATTGAACAGCGTGCACAAAACAATCCTAATGTTTTCAAACTGATTCATGCTGCTAGAGAGGCAGTTAGTACCTTTGAGGATGATTTCAAACATACTGAAATCTTACGTAAAAAAACCCTCAGTAAGTTAGGCAAAATTACCCGCAAAGACAATATCCAATTTGATGGTTTGGCACGTGTTTCTCACGTGACAGATGCCACTGACTGGCGTGTGGAATATCCTTTTGTGGTGGTGTGTCCAGACACAGAGGAAGAAGTTGCTCCGATTGTAAAAGCTTTGATTGAGCTTGATCTCACTATCATCCCACGTGGAGGTGGTACTGGATACACTGGTGGGGCAATCCCACTGACGAAAATGTCGGCAGTAGTCAATACTGAAAAATTAGACTTTATCGGTCGAGTAGAGATGCGTTCATTGCCAGGAGTGGCAAGGCAAGTCCCCACCTTGCATTGTGGTGCTGGGGTGGTGACGCGCCGGGCGATGGAGGCCGCCTCTGAGGCAGGGCTAGAGTTTGCCTGTGATCCAACTTCTGCTGATGCTTGCTGTATTGGCGGTAATATCGCCATGAATGCCGGCGGCAAAAAAGCCGTTTTGTGGGGCACCGCGCTCGATATCTTGGCTTCATGGCGTATGGTGACGCCAGATGCCACCTGGCTGGAAGTTGAGCGCTTGGACCATAATCTAGGCAAAATCCACGATATTGACATGGCGCGTTTCCGTATTTCGCGTTATGACATTGATGGGAAAACACTATTATCTGAACCAGAAATTTTAGAAATACCTGGACCACAATTCCGTAAAGTTGGATTGGGTAAGGATGTTACCGATAAATTTTTAGCCGGATTGCCTGGTATCCAGAAAGAAGGCTGTGATGGTCTGATTACCTCGGCCACTTTTATCTTACATCGTATGCCCAAGCATATTCGTACCATTTGTCTTGAATTTTTTGGTCATGTGGCAGTGGCAGTTCCTGCGATTGTGGAAATCAAAGACTATGTGGATGCAACTGGCAGTACTTTGTTAGCTGGCTTAGAACACATGGATGAACGCTATATCAAGGCGGTCGGCTATGCCACCAAAGCTAATCGTCCAGACCGACCAAAAATGGTGTTAATCGCCGATATTGCTAGTGATGATGAAGATGCTGTAGGTGAAACTGCCTCGCATATTGTTCGCCTAGCCAATGCGCGGGGAGGTGAGGGGTTTATTGCAGTTTCTGCTGAAGCGCGTAAAAAATTCTGGCTGGACCGCGCACGCACTGCGGCCATTGCTAAACATACCAATGCATTTAAGATCAATGAGGATGTGGTAATCCCATTACCACGTCTGGGAGACTATTCTGACGGAATAGAGCGCATCAATATTGAGTTGTCGATACAAAATAAACTCAAATTGGTGGACCAATTGAATGCGTTTATCAGTGCAGAGAACCTACCCTTACATGAAGATGATGATACTCAAGTAGATAAAAGCTTGTTGCAAGCGAAGCAACAACAAGCGATGGACTTACTCACCAAGGTCAAACAGCACTGGCAGCACGTGTTACAGCATTTAGATTCGCCGCCTGCTATGCTGGGTGATGAGTTTACTCATTTGGCCGCAGAAAATATCTTCCGTGCCGTGCAAGAGCATCAAGTGCGTATTTCTTGGAAGCAAGAGCTAAAGAAACCCTTGCAGCAAATTTTTGCTGGTCGTGGCTATGAGAAAATCATCAGCCGTTGTGATGAGATTCATCAGCAGGTGTTGAAAGGACGAGTATTTGTCGCCTTGCATATGCATGCGGGTGACGGCAACGTACATACCAATATTCCAGTCAACTCAGATGATTATGAAATGATGCAGACTGCGCACCATGCCGTTGCACGCATCATGATGTTGGCACGCAGTTTGGATGGTGTAATCTCTGGGGAACACGGAATCGGTATTACCAAGATGGAGTTCTTGGATAAACAAACCATCGATACATTTGCCGCCTATAAACAAAAAGTTGATCCTAACGGACGCTTCAATAAAGGCAAATTGATGGCAGGATCTGGTTTAGAGAGAGCTTATACTCCAAGCTTTGGTTTGCTTGAGCAAGAGTCCATCATCATGGAGCAGTCTGCTATCGGTGAAATTGCAGATTCCATCAGTGACTGTTTGCGTTGCGGTAAATGTAAGCCGGTATGTACCACGCATGTTCCGCGTGCTAATTTGCTCTATAGTCCACGCAATAAAATTCTCGGTACCTCATTGTTAATCGAGGCATTCTTGTACGAGGAGCAAACTCGTCGAGGCATATCTTTGCGTCACTTCGATGAGTTCAATGATGTTGCTGATCACTGTACGGTTTGCCATCGTTGCTACAACCCTTGTCCAGTGGATATTGACTTTGGTGATGTATCAATCGCCATGCGAAACTTCTTGCGTGAGCAAGGTAAACGCCAGTTCAATCCAGGTAATGCTCTAGCGATGACTTTCTTAAATGTCAAAGATCCAGCCACCATCAAGCTGATGCGTAATCTGATGGTGGGTGTGGGTTATCGTGTGCAAACTTGGGCGCACAAAATGTTCGATAAACTTGGTTTGTTGACCAGCTTCAAGAAACGACCCCCAGCAACCTTAGGTAAACCAGAAGTCAAAGCCCAGGTGATTCATTTTCTCAATCGCCCAATGCCAAAATCAATGCCGACCAAGACATCTCGTGCCTTGCTAGGAATAGAAGATGACACCATAGTGCCGGTGATTCGTAATCCGCAGAAAATGAATGATGATAGCGAAGCTGTATTCTATTTCCCCGGATGTGGTTCTGAGCGCTTGTTTTCTACTGTAGGTTTGGCTACTCAAGCAATGTTGTATGAGGTAGGTGCTACCACAGTATTGCCACCAGGATATCTATGTTGTGGCTATCCACAAACTGCAAGTGGAAATCATGATAAAGGGCAGCAAATCACCGCAGAAAATCGTGTGCAATTCCATCGTGTCGCCAATACCCTGAACTATCTTGATATAAAGACAGTGATTGTGTCTTGCGGTACCTGTATGGATCAATTGCAGAAGTATGAATTTGAAAAAATCTTCCCTGGCTGTCGCTTGTTAGATATCCATGAATATCTGATGGAAAAAGGCGTCAAGCTTGATGGCGTGAGTGGGGTCCGCTATATGTATCATGATCCTTGCCATAGCCCGATGAAGAGTTATGCGCCGAGTAAAGTGACCAACACATTAATGGGTCAGGAGGTTGCCCTGAATGATCGCTGCTGTGGCGAGTCTGGGACATTTGCCGTCAGTCGTCCTGATATTGCCACGCAGGTTAAAATGCGTAAACAAGAAGAGCTTGAAAAGGGCATGGTTAAGTTAGGTTTAACCCCTGGCAAACCAGAGCAAGAAGTCAAAATTCTTACCTCCTGTCCAAGTTGTTTACAAGGTTTGTCACGATATGGTGAAGATACTGGCATACAAGCTGACTATATTGTGGTTGAAATGGCGAAGCACTTATTGGGTGAAAATTGGATGCAGGAATATGTACATAAAGCCAATAATGGTGGGATAGAAAAAATCCTACTATAAACTTGTCAGTCAACGCTTCTTAAATACAAATGGCGACCAACTGGTCGCCTTTTTTTATCTGTGCTGATGGATCAGGATATCTAGATTCTGGCTTGAGGGAATATCGCGCTGAAAGTGCTGCCTTTGCCATATTCACTATGAATTTCAAGTCGTGCCTGATGACGGCTAAGGATATGTTTGACGATAGAGAGTCCCAGTCCTGTACCACCAGTTTCTCGGCTACGACTGCGATCAACACGATAAAAACGTTCTGTTAATCGACTAATATGTTGAGGCTCTATCCCTATCCCAGTATCTCGCACACTGAATACGGCCTCTTGATTGTGCAACTGCCAAGAGACAAAAATATCGCCTCCTTCTGGGGTATAGCGGATGGCATTGCTGACTAAATTACTGAATGCACTATGAATTTCTTTGCGCGAGCCTTTGATGTTGAGGTCAGCTTGGACTTCGAGATGAATTTGATGTTTGCCATGACTGAGACCATTGCCCTCGCTCACCACCATATCCATTAAATTGACTATGTTGATTTGCTCCTCATCTGGGGACGAATTGCTGGCTTCTAATTGTGATAATGTCAGCAGATCTTCAATGAGTAGCTGCATGCGTTTGGTTTGTTCTATCATCAGATCGAAATACTGACGTGTCTGATTGCTGATAGCTTGATCCATTTCGCCCAATGTTTCCAAGAAACCACCGACAACGGTTAAGGGTGTTCTGAGCTCATGCGATACATTGGCGATAAAGTCACGGCGCATGGCATCCAATTTCTCAATTTGGCTGATGTCGCGGCTAAGCAGTAGTTTTTGATTACTGCCAAATGATACCAGTCGAATTTCCAGCATCATATCTTGTGAACCACTTACCGTTTGTAGTTTGATGGGATCGATATCGACATGATGTTGAAGGTAGCGCATAAATTCTTGGCTACGCACCAGATAAACAATAGGTTGATGGATGTCTTGTTTTAATACGATGCCCAAATGTAGTTCTGCTGGACGATTACACCATTCGATTTTATTGTCGTCATCTAATAGCACTACCCCATCCGGTAAAGCGCCCGCTGCATGTCGGAATCGATCAAGGGCATTGCTGAGTTGGACTTTAGTGCGCGCATGGCGTCGTTGTTCGTGATAGACCTTGGCAAATACATCTTCCCATGTGCCAGTTCCGATGGGAATAGTGTGCAGGTCAGGTTTGTCTAGCCATTTGTTGAGTTGATGCATCCAATAAAGATGGCGAGCAAGATAAGCGATAAAACCTATGGCTAAAATAAGCCACGCCGTCTGCCAATCTCTCCATGCTGCGATCAACAAACAAATTAAAAACCAGGCTAACAGCAACCAAAATGCTTTCCAGCGGATGTCTTGCAAAGTGATTTTCCAGTAATGCTACAGGTGTCATTATGAGCTATTGCAGAGAGAAGCGGTAGCCAACTCCACGAACGGTTTGAATTAAATCTTCATGACCTGTGGCAGTCAATGCCAATCGTAATCGGCGGATATGAACATCCACCGTTCTATCCTCTACAAAAACACGGTCGCCCCATACCTTGTCAAGCACTTGAGCACGGCTGTGAACGCGTTCAGGATTCGACATCAAATAATGCAACAATTTAAATTCTGTTGGACCTAGTTCTACATATTTGCCGTTGCCTGTAACACGATGTGTAATGGGGTCTAGATGTAGACCACCCGCTTCTACTGGTTCATCGGTGACTTGCGGTGCGCGACGGCGTAATACCGCTTTAATGCGAGCATTTAATTCGCGCGGACTGAAGGGCTTAGTCACGTAATCATCCGCCCCTACCTCTAAGCCACGTACTTTATCAAGCTCTTCACCGCGTGCCGTCAACATGATGATGGGGATATTTTTGTACATTTCATCAGTTTTTAGCTTGCGTGCAAAATCGATACCACTCATACCTGGCAACATCCAATCTAACAAAATCAAGTCAGGTATCATTTCACGCATTAAATTCATGGCATGCTCAACACTCAGCGCACGTAATGGCTGATGTCCAGCTTGGATTAAATTGAGTGCAAGTAATTCCTGAATCGCGGGTTCGTCTTCAACAACCAATATATGTGCAGGCATTTAATTCATCCCATTATTCTTTATTAACCAGTATTGCACTTTATGAAATTAGTGTGACAATTTTATGACATAAACCATGAAGGCTAATCTAAATTTTGCTTAGGCTTGATGGTATGATAGCGCCCTTAATGAATTTTGCAGGAGTCATGGTTTGAATCGCTTAGAAAAAAATCTACAAGGCAAGGGCTTGAAAATTGGAATCGTCATGTCACGATTTAATGAGCAAGTGGTCAACCAGTTACTCAGCGCCTGTGAACAACGTCTGCTAGCTTTGGGAGTTGCCCCGCAGGATATCAGCTTGGCAACTGTTCCTGGAGCCTTAGAAACCCCACTAGCTTTGCAAACCATGGCAAATTCAGAACGTTTTGATGGTTTAGTTGCACTGGGTGCAGTCATCCGTGGTGAGACTTATCACTTTGAAGTAGTGGCAAACGAGTCTGCTCGAGGTATCTCTGAGGTGCAGTTACAATTTGGTGTGCCGGTAGCAAACGCTATTTTGACCACTGAAAATGATGAACAAGCACTCGACCGGGTAGCAATCAAAGGCGCTGAAGCTGCCGATGTCGTGATTGAAATGATCCACTTATTAAGACAAATCTAATGAAAAAATCTGCAGGAAATCGTCACAAATCACGTGAGTTGGCACTGAAAGCACTGTACCAGCATTTGGTGGGGGCAAAGCCCTTAAGCAATATTATGAAAGAGATGCCTGAGCAAGAGGACTATGCAAAGGCCGACGAAGAATACTTTCGCCATCTGACGACCCAAGTATTTGAGCATATCGCTGAGTTGGATGACAGAATCGCACAATTTATTGACCGTGATATCAGCGCTCTGAGTCCAATAGAGCATGCTATCTTGTTGATTTCTGGGTTCGAATTGATTTTTAACCCTAATATTCCCTATCGTGTCGCGATCAACGAGGGAGTAGAGTTAGCCAAGCAATATGGCGGTACCGATGGTCATAAATATGTCAATGGCGTGCTGGATAAACTAGCTGCACAGGCTAGACCACAAGAGACAGTCAAACGCTAAGCGATAAGCAGCGCAAACCGTCTTGGTCTAGCACACAGTAGCTGCCTTGTTCGTACCAATCTCCCAATACCACTCTTCGCACCGCATGCCCGTCGATATGGTGGCGATGTATTGCAGGTCTGTGAGTATGCCCGTGAATGAACAATTCTGGATATTGATGAGTTCGCAACAAGGCTTCTACTGCCGCAGTGTTGACATCCATCAATGTCATACTTTTGTTTTGTTTGGCTTGTTCACTTTGTTGTCTCAGCGCCTCAATTTGTTGTTTGCGGGTCGCCAAAGGTTGTGCCAAAAAATTTTGTTGCCACTCTGTTTGTCTCACCATATTGCGGAATTGTTGGTAAGCAACATCGTCGGTACAGAGCTGATCGCCATGACTAAGCAGCAAGTGATAGCCATACAAGGTTATCGCGCAAGGATCGCTGAGGAGTTCAGCATGACAGCGTTCAATCAATGCTGCGCCCATCAGAAAATCACGATTACCATGCATGATATAGAGCTGACAGCCGCTTTGTTTGAGTTGTGCCACCGCGTCAAAAATCGTTTGGTGCGCTGGGTCATTGATATCGTCGTCACCGGCCCAGTATTCAAACCAATCGCCCAAGATAAAAAGTCGTTCTGCGCGCCTGGCTTGTTCATGAATAAAAGCGATAAAAGCCTGAGTAATGGCTGGACGGCTGGCGTCCAGATGTAAATCAGAAATAAAAAGACTGTGAGCTTTCATCGCTTTTGTTAGCTACTAGGCTGATACAACCTCGGCACGTTGAATTACTACCGCTTCTACAGGCACATCTTGGTGCCCCATATGATTTCCTGTGCGCACTTGCGCAATCTTATCGACGATATCCGTACCCGCAGTGACCTTACCAAATACGCAATATCCCCAACCTTGCGCGGTAGGAGCCTTAAAATTGAGAAATTCGTTATCTGCCACGTTAATAAAGAATTGGCAGGTGGCTGAATCTGGATTGGGTGTCCGCGCCATGGCGATGGTGTACTTGTCGTTGGCCAGACCGTTATTAGCCTCGTTTTTGATCGCTGGATTGGTATTTTTTTGTTGCATTTCGGCGGTAAAACCACCCCCTTGAATCATAAAGCCTTTGATAACACGGTGAAAAATAGTGCCATCATAAAAACCTGCATTGGCATATTCAAGAAAATTGGCCACAGTGAGCGGTGCCTTTTCTGCATTTAATTCGATTTCAATAACACCGAAATTGGTATGAAGTTTAACCACGTTGATTCCTTATCTAAAAATTAACAATGAAGTTGCTTGTGCTGTCACGGTGCGCCTAAGGCACTTAAGCCTATCCAGCGCTGTGTTATAATCTGCGCCGAGTTGCAGCTGGAAATTTTAGCAAATTGCCCATCATCCCGCCCAACTATAATGAATTTAATTGTTTCAATCAAAGCACTATATGTGATTGAACTCCCCATAGGTTGCTTGAATGCTGAAAATTTATAACTCGCTGGCGCGAGAAAAACAGGATTTTGTCCCCAGAGAGACTGGCAAGGTGAGTATGTATGTCTGCGGTATGACGGTATATGACTATTGCCATCTTGGTCACGCACGAGTGATGGTGGTGTTTGATATGGTGTACCGCTGGTTGACTCAAATCGGCTATCAGGTGAAGTATGTTCGCAACATCACTGATATTGATGACAAAATTATTCAGCGTGCCAATGACAATAATGAATCAATACAAACACTGACCGAGCGTTTTATCCATGCCATGCATGAAGATTCTGATGCATTAGGGATTTTACCCCCCAGCGTTGAACCTAAAGCCACTCAGCATATTGATGGCATGATCGAGATGATTGCTAGCTTGATAGATAAAGGCCATGCCTATCATGCCGCCAACGGGGATGTATTTTATGCGGTAAATAGCTTTGCTGGTTACGGCAAACTTTCAGGCAAGTCACTTGAGGATTTGCGAGCTGGTGAACGCGTAGAGATAGATAATGCTAAACGTGATGCGATGGATTTTGTGTTGTGGAAATCAGCCAAGCCGCACGAACCAGCATGGGATTCTCCTTGGGGTCGCGGGCGACCAGGCTGGCATATCGAATGTTCAGTGATGAGTGCTTGTCATCTAGGTCAGCATTTTGATATCCATGGAGGCGGTCAGGATCTGCAATTTCCGCATCATGAGAATGAAATTGCCCAATCCGAAGGCGCACATGATTGTGCTTTTGTGAATTACTGGATGCATAACGGTTTTGTGCGAGTGGATAACGAAAAAATGTCCAAGTCCTTAGGAAATTTTTTCACCATACGCGAGGTACTAAAAAAATATGATGCTGAAGTTGTGCGCTTTTTTATTTTACGCGCGCATTACCGAAGCCCTTTAAATTACTCCGACGCCCATTTGGATGATGCAAAACTTGCCTTGACACGTTTATATACCGCTTTACGGGAAATGTCTGTCAGTGCTGAAATCAATCCCAATTCGACTTACTATCAAAGATTTCATGCGGCGATGCAGGATGATTTTAATACCCCTGAAGCCATCGCCGTTTTGTTTGATTTAGCCAATCAAGTGAATAAAACCAAGTCGGCAGACTTGGCTGCAGAACTTAAAAATTTGGCAGGTATTTTGGGATTGTTGCAACGCGATGCGCAACATTTTTTGCAGGCGGGTGACCAAAATACTAGTCAAGTTGAGCATATAGAGGCTACCATAGCGGCTAGAGCTCAAGCTAAACGCGATAAAAACTTTGCTTTGGCAGACAGCATCCGCGCCGAACTTTTGATGCAAGGGATTATCTTAGAAGATAGTGCGCAAGGGACGACTTGGCGTCGTGCCTAGACTGAATAAGGTCAATATTAGATTAATGAAACTTGGCTTAAGACATTTTGTGGTAGCCGTTTTGCTGATAGCCATCAGTGTGGGCTTACTAGAAAAACTGAGCGATATGGGTGAGCAAATCACCAGCGCACAAACTGCTATGCACGTTTTTGATGCCGACACCACTGAAGATGATGCTAGCGACTTTTTTGATCATGCTGTGCTAATCCGACTGGTCCTGCCTTTACTTGTTTTTACCATTTTGATGCTGCCCCAGCTCGCTCCTCTTTATTCCCCACCCCTCATCATCAAGACTCTCAGGCCACCGCTATACTAAGCTATTCATGGCGCGGCTTTTGCTTGCGGTTTCCAGTGAATTTGATTGAGCACTACTCATTTAATCCTGCACTTCTTTGATTTTATGACAGATGAGAGGTGCGCATTTTTGGTTTAAAGCACATGGCATAAACAGGATATGAAACTTTTGATTAAATACCTTTACCCACTTGGCGGAATTTCAGCGCTGGCGCATATTGCGTGGCGAAGACTAAGTGATGGCTTGATAAGCGCTCTATTGTTATTAGCTATATTTCCTCTGAGCGCCCATGCCGCCTCAGAATACAATCTAAAACAAATGATTGATTTGGCATTTGATAAGAACCCCATCTTGGGTATCGTCCAGTCGCAAGAGGAGGGTGCGCAAGCGACTCTCACCACAGCACGTTCATACTACAACCCTGAATTAGAAATCCTGTCTGGTCCAAGCCGATACCGCAGTGGCACTAATGATGCGCGCTCAAACTACTATGTTGGCATATCACAGCCATTGGAGTTTGGTGATGTGCGTGCAGCACGTCGTGGGGTAGCTGAGTCCAATATTCACGTGGCTGAGAGCAATACCGCCATTAGTCGAATCGATTTGACTATCAGGGTTAAGTCAGCGTTTTACAATGTGGTTCAGCGTCAGGCATTTTTAAAGATAAGTCTGGCCGATAGACAACTACTGAATCAGATACGTGAGCGTGTCAAATTGAGGGTTGACGTGGGCGAAGCCCCTAAGTATGAGCTGATTAAGGCGGATACCGAAGCTTTGGCGGCAGAGCGAGATTATCAAGCGGCACTGGTCAGGGTGAATGAAGGAAAAGCACTGTTGCGTGGATTGATTGGTGCAGCTATTCCCGCTGATTTTGAACTGAGCGGTGAGCTCCCTATGCAACAAAGCTTGCCAGTTTTAAGTGAGTTAAAGAGTAAACTTTTAGAAAGCCCAGCGATTCAGCAAGGAAAAAAATTGAATGAGGTGGCGCAGGCAAAGCTGAAATTAGAAGAAAGCTTACGCTTGCCCGGCTTGACCTTAAAAGCGGCGGTGGATACTGACCCAGATGTGTCTATGCTAAGAATGGGCTTAGCTATTCCTTTACCATTATGGAATAGACGCGAAGGTCAGATTGCTGAAGCAAATGCCTATGTACGCCAAACTCAGAATGTGATGAGTGAGCGCGAGCTTTTATTGAATCGCGATTTAGAGGCCGCCTATCAGCGTTATCTAATTGCCCAAGGTCAATTGGACACGTTTGAGAATGGCTTGCTAAAGCAAGCTGAGGCCTCACTGAAAGTGGCTGAGTCGGCATATCGTTTTGGTGAGCGAGGCATTTTGGAATATTTGGATGCGCAACGAGTTTATCGTGGCGTTCGTCGTGATTATTTGGCAGCACGTTATGACTACGTTAACGCGATGCTAGAAGTTGAGCGTTTGATTGGGACTGAATTAGTCGCGACTCAATGAAATCAATGCATTTAGTTTAAAGGAAAATGATGAATTTTAGATTTTTAGGGATCACCCTGTTAGTGCTTCATTTAATTGCTTGCGGTGGCAAGCAAAAGACGCCAGACAACAAGGTCAATGATCCGAACATGGTCGAATTACCGGCTGAGATGCAAAAAAAAATTACGCTGATGAAGGTAGGTGAAGCTGAAATTCGTGATCTATTGCGCATTCCTGGCAGTATCCAAGTGGATGAGCAACGTATGGCTCGAATTGGTGCGCCTGTCACTGGACGTATCTCAGATATTGATGTGGTTCTAGGTCAACAGGTTAAGCGTGGGCAGGTGCTTGCCACTGTCAACAGCACCGAGTTAGCGCAAAACCAATTGGCTTACATTAAGGCACTGCAACAAATTTCTTTGCAGAGCAAAGCAGTAGATCGTGCTAAAGCGTTATTGGAAGCGGATGTGATTGCCCCAGCTGAGCTACAAAAACGTGAATCTGAGCTGAGCGGTGCCAATGCTGATTTGATTGCGGCGCGTAATCAGTTGAGAGTATTAGGGATGTCGCAAAGTAATATCGATAAATTATCACGTTCCGCGCAAATGGATACCTACAGCAATATCAATGCGCGTATCGCAGGCACGGTCATCAGCCGCAAGATTAATTTAGGCCAGGTGGTGCAGCCAGCCGATGAATTGTTTGTAGTGGCCGATTTAAGTACTGTTTGGGCGGTGGCAGAAGTGCCCGAACATCAAATTGATTTGATTGAAAAAGGCCAAGAAGTTGATATCGAAATTCCTGCGATTTACGAGAAACCAATCAAAGGCAAGCTCATCTTTGTGGGCGACGTGGTTAATCCACAAACCAGGACTGTGACCGTGCGCAGCGAAATCCTCAACAGCCAACATGAGATTAAGCCTGATATGTTGGTATCGATGTTAGTATTGTCTAAGCCCAGTAATAAGCTCTCAGTCCCCGCCCAAGCAATTATTCGTGAGAACGACAAAAACTACGTTTTTGTACAAATTGCGCCAAATACTTTTCGGTTACGTGAAGTCACCACCGATGAAGAGTATCGCGGTAATGTCGCGATCATTAATGGACTATCCGCTGGTGAGACGGTCATTGTTGAGGGAGCATTCCATGTAAACAATGAGCGTAAACGTAAAGAGTTGGAGTAGCTCATGATTGAATCTCTCATTCGCGGCGCCTTGCGACAACGCTTGGTGGTTGTGGTATTGGCCATAGCCTTGTTAGGCTTTGGCTTGATGGCCTTAAAAAAACTTTCAGTTGATGCTTTCCCCGATGTCACCAATGTACAGGTGCAAATTGCTACCGAAGCAATCGGTAAATCACCAGAAGAGGTAGAGCGCTTTATCACCGTACCGCTAGAAATTTCCATGACCGGATTGCCGGGGCTGACCGAGATGCGTTCGCTCAATAAAAATGGTTTGTCATTAATCACCTTGGTCTTCACTGATAGCACCAATGTCTATTTTGCACGCCAGTTGGTGATGGAGCGCATGATGGAAGTGAGTAATAGGCTGCCAGAAGGGGTCGTGCCTGTATTGGGCCCTGTGTCGACAGGCTTGGGTGAAATCTATCAATATACTTTAGACAAACCCAGTGACGGCAAACAAACATTATCGCAAGCTGAGTTGATGGAACGACGTGCTATCCAAGACTGGGTGGTACGTCCTATGTTGCGCAGTATTCCTGGCGTTGCTGAAATTAATTCTTTGGGTGGCTATGTCAAGCAATACCAAGTGTTAATTAATCCTGATCGTATGAATTACTATGGGCTGAAGTTGAGCGAGGTGTATGCGGCTTTAGCAAAAAATAATGGCAATAGTGGCGGAGGTATTTTGCCTCATTATGCTGAGCAATATCTGATTCGTGGCGTAGGTTTGCTCCAAACGCTGGACGATATCAGTAATATTGTGCTCAAGGAAAAAGGCGGTGTGCCGGTATATATGCGCGATGTAGCCGAAGTCAAAATTGGCAATGAGGTGCGTGTTGGTGCCTTGGTAAAAAACGGTGATACTGAATCTGTTGGTGGCATCGTTATGATGATTAAGGGAGGTAATGCCAAACAAGTGGTAAGCCGGATTCAGGCCAAAGTGCATGAAATTAATAGCAAAGGCATGTTGCCCGGAGACTTACAAATCACGCCTTTTTATGATCGCAGTGAATTGGTCGATGCAGCGCTGTTCACAGTAGTAAAAGTCTTGATAGAAGGTATCGTTTTGGTCATTGCTATTCTGTTCCTGTTCTTGGGCGATGTGCGCTCCAGTTTGATTGTGGTGGGAACTCTATTGCTGACTCCTTTAATCACATTTATGCTGATGAATTACTTTGGCATCTCGGCTAATCTAATGTCCTTGGGCGGTCTAGCAATCGCGATAGGGTTGATGGTAGATGGCTCGGTTGTGGTGGTAGAAAATACATTCCACCAATTAGGACATCGTCGCGATGAAAGCAAAATTCGTGTGGTGTTAGAATCCGCCGCAGAAGTTGGTACGCCGGTCCTGTTCGGTGTTGGTATCATTATTCTAGTGTTCTTGCCATTGATGACGCTTGAGGGCATGGAAGGCAAAATGTTTGGACCGTTGGCCATTACTATCGCGATTGCTTTATTCGTGTCGTTGGTTTTGTCACTGACACTCTCTCCAGTACTTTGCTCTTATGTGCTTAAAGGTGGCTCAGGTGAGGATACCAAACTGATACAGAAAATTAAGCAGCCTTATTTGCGTTTACTCAATTTGGCTTTGCACAATGAGAAAAAGACCATCATCCTGGCGCTGGGCTTGTTTGGCTTATCGCTTCTTACCGTACCTTTGTTGGGGACCTCGTTTATTCCAGAGATGAAAGAAGGTTCGATAGTCCCTAATATTATTCGTGTCCCCAATATTTCTTTGGATGAGTCGATTAAGATGGACTTTGAGGCGGCAAAAATAATCACCCAAGTCCCTGGAGTTAAGTCCGTTGTTACTGTTGTTGGTCGTGGCGAGAGCCCTGCTGACGCACAAAGTCAGAATGAATCACAACCTTTGGTGAGTTTATTAGCGCGTAAACAATGGCCTCATGGTTGGAGCCAAGAAGACATTAGTGATGCGATACAGCAAAGCTTGAAAAGCTTGCCAGGGGTGCAAGTGGTGATGGCGCAACCGATTGCTGCGCGTGTGGCTGAGTTGTTGAGTGGAGTGCGTTCTGATGTGGCGGTGAAATTATTTGGCGATGATATGGCGGTATTGAAATCGAAAGCTGATGAGATTGCGCGTATCGCTGCTGAAATTAAAGGTGCTACAGACTTGCGTGTTGAAAAAGTATCAGGACAACAATATCTAAACGTCACCATCGATAGACAAGCTATTTCTCGTCATGGCATTAATGCTGCGGATGTGCATGAAATTATCGAGACTGCAATCGGAGGAAAAGGAGCTACAGAAATCTATGAAGGCCAGCGTCGTTTCCGCGCTGCTGTTCGCTACCCAGAAGATTTCAGAAATAGTGCCGAAGCAATAGGTGATATTTTGCTTACATCTCCCAATGGTAGCCGTATTGCTTTACGCGACTTAGCCAAGATTGAGGTCAAAGATGGGCCTGCACAAATTAGTCGTGAATATGCAAAGCGTCGTATTGTGGTAGGGGTCAATGTGCGTGACCGCGACCTAGGCGGATTTGTTGCTGATCTTCAAAAACGACTAGATAGTAAACTGAAATTACCCGAGGGATATTATCTGGAGTTCGGTGGACAATTCCAAAATATGCAACGCGCCCTGAATCACTTGGCTTTGATTGTACCAATCACGATAGGGGCAATATTCTTCTTATTATTCTTACTGTTTAATTCTGTGCGTTATGCCACCATGATTATTTCGGTATTGCCGTTTGCCTCAATCGGCGGGATATTCGCCTTGTTTATAACCGGAGAATATTTATCTGTGCCGGCATCTGTCGGGTTTATTGCGTTGTGGGGAATTGCGGTATTAAATGGCGTGGTATTAGTATCCTATATTCGTCATCTGCGTGATGAAGGAAAATCTCAGGTGGAAGCGATTGTGCAAGGCTGTCAGCAACGTTTCCGTCCAGTGATGATGACTGCTACAGTCGCGATGTTGGGACTAGTTCCGTTCTTATTTGCTACAGGTCCAGGCTCTGAAGTACAAAGACCTCTCGCCATTGTGGTGATTGGTGGCTTGATTACCTCGACCCTGTTGACCCTAGTGGTAGTTCCGACTTTATATCGTAAGTTTGAGGAAGTCAGGGTAGAAGCAAGCCTATGACCTGAGTCAATACAGCATGATGATGGGTATTGTGAATAATAATTTTAGAGAGATAAATCATGAAAGAAATTAAAGCTGTCATACAACCACATCGATTGGCTAAAGTGCGTTCAGCTTTCAAAAATATCAAAAATTTCCCTGGTATGACGATTAGCAAAGTCGATGGATGCGGTCAACATCATGCCAAAGCCAATGTTGGCATTATGCAAGAATTAACGGATTACAGCCCCAAAATACGTATCGAAATGCTGGTACCAGACGAGCTTGTAGAAGGGGCTTTGCAGATTTTAGTTGAAGTTGGCCACACTGGTCAGGTTGGCGATGGTATCGTCTGGGTGACACCAGTAGAGCGTATGGTGAGGTTATCCGAACAGATAACAGTGCAAGATTGTTAGGGTAATTCTCCTAGCTATATCGTGGACTTTAGTAGCCTGTTTTGACATAATCTGCCGTTTTTATTTTTCTGAGAAAGCATATGAATTTTTATCGGCTGCTGCGCCCATTACTGTTCGCGATGGATCCAGAACGAGCCCATGATATTGCTTTGCGCGGATTGAATTGTTTGTACAAACTAGGTTTTTTGAAGCTATTACCTAAACCAGTATCAGCGCCCAATCAAGTCATGGGGATACGTTTTCCTAACTCTGTTGGGTTAGCCGCTGGTTTGGATAAAAACGCCGAATATTTGGATGCTTTGGGATGTTTGGGATTCGGCTTTATTGAGGTAGGGACGGTCACCCCAAGAGCACAGCCTGGCAATGCAAAACCACGCATGTTTCGTTTGCCCGAAGTGGGCGGTATTATCAATCGCTTTGGTTTCAATAATGTTGGCCTAGAACAGTTTATTGATAATATTAAAGCCAGTCATTACCAAGGGATATTGGGGATTAATATTGGTAAAAATTTTGATACACCGAATGAGCGTGCGGTAGATGACTATCTGACTTGTTTACGTCGGGTTTATCCTTATGCCGATTATGTCACTGTCAATATTTCATCACCCAATACTGCTAATTTACGTATGTTGCAAGAACGTAAATCATTGACTGAGCTTTTGTCTGCTCTTAAAAAAGAACAAAAACAACTCACCCAACAACATGGCCGTTATGTCCCTATCGCAATTAAAATTGCGCCTGATATTGATACTCGACAGTTGCGTCAAATGGCGGATGTCATTCGCAAGCATAAAGTTGACGCCATTATTGCCACTAATACCACGATCTCTCGTTATGAAGTTGAGGGGGTCGCCAATTCCGAGCAGGCGGGTGGTTTGTCAGGGGCTCCTTTGCGAGTACGCTCGACTTTTGTGGTTGAGGTGTTGGCCAATTACTTGCGAGGAGATATTCCGATTATTGCCGTGGGAGGCATTTTTTCTGCAGAGGATACTTGTGAAAAAATTGATGCTGGGGCAAGTCTGGTGCAGTTATATTCGGGTCTGATATATCAAGGGCCATGTTTGGTGGGTGAAGCTGCACGAGCTTTTACCTAAAAAAAGCCAGCTCCGATTAGCGCAATATACTCCAACTGAGTGGATCAAACGGACGACTATATTGGCGTAACTCATAATACAAACCGCTGTTGTTATTACCTCCAGTATTTCCTACCGTAGCAATATTGTCGCCGCTTTTGACTACTTCGCCTGCCTTTCTTAATAAAGCTTGGTTATTGCCATACAAGCTCATATAACCGTTGCCATGATCAATAATTAAAAGATTGCCGAAACCGCGCATCCAGTCGGCAAACACAATCTTGCCTTGTGCAATCGCTCTTACCTCGCTACCCTCGTTGGCGCGAATAAATATCCCTTTCCAAGTCAGACCAGTATCTTCACGGCTAGTCCCAAAGCGGTTCATAATTTCACCTTTGACCGGTAGGAACAATTTACCTTTTAGGCTGGCAAAATTGCCTACATCAATTCCAGCTAATGGAAGATTATCGTTACGCGCAATCGGTGTGCTGGGGGTGTTGCTAGCTTCCGATTTGCTTTCAGGACTAGGAGGTTTTTTTGCTGGAGTGCTTGCGCGCGAAAGTCTTTCGACCAAGTCAGACAGGCTCTTCTCATCGCGTTTAAGGCGTGAAATTTGTTTGCGCTGTGAGGCAATCTGCGAGGATAAACTACTCAGTACCTTGGCTTTTTCTTGTTTATCTGACTCCAATTTCTTACGTGCTTGTTGTTGCTGATTTTTAAGTGCAGTCACTTGATCTAAGGTTGTTTGGGTACTTTGATTAAGCGCCACTACTTGCTGCAAATTGTCTTGTAAGTCCTTAATCAGCTGCTTTCGAGCTCTGGCAATATAGCCATAATACTGTAACTCACGGGCAATTTGATTGGGGTCTTCTTGTTGCAAAAGTAATTGCAAAGTGCTGGGAGTGCGTTGTGTGTATTCTTGCAAAAACTGTTTGGCAAGTTGATCTTTTTGCTGCTGAATGACTTGCTCTAAATTTGATTTTTTTTCGCCTAGTTGTTGCAAATGCTGCTTATATTTTTCTTGTTGTTGCGCTAATTCATACAGCTTTCGTTTGGATTCGCTGATGGCTTTTTCGCTCTTTTTTAGTGCATCGACTGCGTCAGCTTTGGCCTCTTGGGTATTAGCCATCTGTTTTGATAATGACTCGATCTTTTGCTTGATACTTTGCAGCGTTTGTCGAGATTGCTCGACTTTTACTTCGCTGTTTTTATTATCTGCGGCTGTTGCTGGCGCAGACAGCAAGCTCAAGATGCTGCCTGCTGTCGCTAAAAAAATCACGACTATTTTCATGCGCCATTCAATTCCATCAGTGGTTGCCCTGTCATTTCTTGGGGTTGTGGCAATCCCATCATTTTTAATAAACTGGGAGCGATATCTGACAGTGCTCCACCTTCACGTAATTTGCTAGGACGCCCTACATAAATCAGTGGCACCAAATGCGTAGTATGTTGGGTATGCGGTTGATCATTATCTTGATCAAGCATCATTTCCACATTGCCATGATCAGCAGTAATCAGCACTTCTGCTCCAACTTGTTGCGCAGCAGCCACTACTCGGCCTATGCAAGTATCGACGGTTTCTACTGCTTTGATCGCGGCACTAAGAATGCCAGTATGCCCGACCATATCGCAGTTGGCGTAGTTGCATATCACGGCTTGATATTGTTGACTTAAGATAGCACTGACAAGCTGGTCAGTCACTTCTGGGGCACTCATTTCGGGTTGCAAATCGTAGGTAGCAACTTTGGGAGAGGGGACTAGGATGCGATCTTCTCCTGGGAAAACTTGTTCTTCGCCACCATTAAAAAAGAAAGTCACGTGCGGGTATTTTTCTGTCTCAGCAATACGCAACTGTTTTAATCCTTTGGCGCTGATGTATTGGCCAAAAGTGTTGGGTACCTCAATGGCGGGGAACAGTACTTTCGCTTGGCTGATACTTTTGTCATAGCTGGTGAGCGTGTAATAGCCGGATAATTTTGGACGTTGTGTGCGTTCAAAGCCAGAGAAACCATCGTCTAAAAAACAGCTAGTTAGCTGACGAGCACGGTCGGAGCGGAAATTCATAAATACAATCACATCACCCTGTTGAATATGGGCTGATGGTCCGGCGCTGCTGATGGCGGTGGCTTTGACAAACTCATCATGCTCGCCACGTGCATAAGCCATACTGAGTGCTTGTTGTGCTGAGGTAGCACAGAACTCACCCACGCCCTCGGTGAGTAAGCGATAAGCTGGCAAAATGCGCTCCCAGCGTTTATCTCTGTCCATCGCATAATAACGACCGCAGACTGAGGCTATCTTGGCAACACCTGTTTCATCTACCACTTTTTGTAAGCCAGCGAGATATCCTTCAGCACTGACCGGCGGGGTATCGCGCCCGTCTAAAAAAGCATGGACATAAATCTTGTCCAAGCCATGTTGGGCAGCCATACGAATCATGGCATAGATATGGTCTTGATGACTGTGCACCCCACCATCTGAGATAAGTCCCAATATATGCAAAGCTTTGTTATGTTGTTTGGCTGCTTGAACAGCTTCAACTGCCATTGGGTGCTGATTGAATGCGCCACTGTCAATACTTTGATTGATGCGGTCTAGGTCCTGATTGACGACCCGTCCAGCGCCGATATTTAAATGACCTACTTCAGAATTCCCCATCTGCCCGGCAGGTAAGCCTACATAATGCTCAGAGGCGTTAATTAGGGTATGAGGATAGTCTTGCCAAAGCCTGTCCAAGTTTGGAGTGTGTGCTTGGGCAATGGCATTATTGTCAACTTCTTGACGATAACCAAAGCCATCTAGAATCAATAAAATGACGGGTGTAATACTCATGACACTTTTCCTACAAAAACTAGTCACTATTTTAGTGATTTTCGCGTTATAAATCTGCATTATTTGTAATTGCTTGCACGATCAGCGATTAAATCGCTATGATTCTGAGCTTAATTTTTTGAAATATGGCGCTTATGCAAAAAAAAATACTCATGTATGTGATGGCGGGATGTCCCTATTGTTATCGTGCAGAACAACTGCTGATAGAAAAACAGGGGCAGCAAATTGAGAAAATCCGAGTCGATCTTGACCTGCAGCGAAAACAAGAAATGATAGAGAAAACTGGACGCCACACGGTACCACAAATATTTATTGGTGATGTTCATGTTGGCGGGTGTGATGACTTGTATGCTATGGATCAAGCTGGAGATCTCGACACCTTACTTTTTGGCAACTGATCCCTTATCAAGGCTTGGACAAGATTTGCTCAAACTAAGGTAAAATAATCAGGTTTTTTTAATACCCTATCAACATACAAAAAATTTTTAAGGAATCGTCATGGCTACAAAACAACCGGCAGCGCAACCATCCGGAGAAGCTCAAGCTGCTACTCAAAATTCTGATCCAAGCTTTGTGATTGAAAAGCTGTATGTAAAAGATATGTCCTTGGAAATTCCCAATGCGCCGCAAGTGTTTACGCAACGTGATGTACCGCAAATTGGCATTGAAATTGGCAACTATTCTTCACTATTAGAAGAGGGCGTCTATGAAGTTGCTTTGCGCATTACAGTGACCGCTAAAGTGGGAGAATCCACCAGCTTCTTAATCGAAGTGCAACAAGCGGGTATTTTCCGTGTGCAAAATGTGCCTGATGAGCATATCGAACCTATCTTAGCGATTACTTGTACCAACATTCTGTTCCCTTATGCACGTGAAGTTGTCTCTGATATTTCTATTCGTGCTGGTTTCCCACCAGTGACATTGTCACCTGTCAATTTTGAAGCAATCTATGCCCATCAAAAGGAACAGCAAGCGCAACAAGCACAAGCTAAGCACTAATAAAGTTGCCATCAACGCCCCGCGAGGGGCGTTTTTATTCAAGGCTATTTCAAGCATCTAAGGAGTTGAGATGAAAGTTGCTGTGTTGGGAGCGGGTGCATGGGGTACTGCCCTCGCGATGCATATTAGCCAACAGCATTCTGTGTGTCTTTGGGCGCACAAGCAGTCTCATGTGGATGGTATGCGACGTGTGCGTGCCAATCCTATGTATCTTGGTGACTTTCCCTTTAATGATCGGTTGAATGTGAGTGCTGACCTTGCTGAAACGATTGATGGCGCTGCTTTTGTCTTGAGTGTAGTGCCTACTTCAGGTTTTCGCACCATGTTACAACAACTTCAGGCTTCGCATTGCCAGTTGCCGATTGTTTGGGCAAATAAAGGGCTGGAGCCACAAACAGCATTATTGCCGCATGAGATTGCCAGCCAAGTGTTAGGTGAAAATTATGCCTGGGGTGCATTGTCTGGGCCTAGTTTTGCCGCTGAGTTGGTGCGTGGCTTACCCACCGCGGTGACCTTGGCCATGAATGATAGTGCTGCAGCGAATTTGGCTGCTTCGGCCTTGCATGCAGGTAGCTTGCGTATCTACACCAGTGATGATGTCACGGGAGTGGCCGTCGGTGGTGCTCTGAAAAATGTCATGGCGATTGCTGCAGGTATCTCGGACGGGATGCAGTTTGGCAATAATGCACGAGCTGCCATGATTACGCGCGGTTTGGCGGAAATGACCCGCTTTGGTGTGGCATTGGGGGCTAAAAAAGATACCTTTATGGGATTGGCCGGTGCTGGGGATTTGATACTGACTTGTACAGGGCAGTATTCGCGTAACCGAGAGGTAGGTTTGCAATTGGCTAGTGGACGCCCACTCGAGCAAATTCTGCAAACCTTGGGGCATGTCGCTGAAGGGGTTTATACCGCACGTGAGGTGAATCAGCGCGCCAAGACCTTGGGTATCGATATGCCTATCACCGATGAAGTGAATCAGGTATTAAGTCATGGTAAATCAGCACGTGAAGCTGTGATAGATTTGCTTGGACGCGAGCAAAAATCTGAAAGTGCCTAAACAGGTTGGTTATTTGCCTATCAATTGCCGCCGTTAAAGCCCATTTGTCGCCAAGCTTCATACAACACCACAGCCACTGAATTCGATAAATTTAAACTCCGACTGTCTGGCAACATGGGTAGTCTTAAACGATGTTGCTCAGCAAACTCTGCACGTACTTCAGAAGGTAATCCGCGTGATTCTGGACCAAACACAAACACATCCTCATCGGCATATTGTTCAAGGTGATAATGCCGTGAACCTTTTGTGGTCAAGGCGAACATACGTTTGCCAGTCAGGGCCTGTTTACAGTGTGCCCAATCTTCATGTACCTGCATCGTCGCAAACTCGTGGTAGTCCAGTCCAGCACGCAGCAATTGTTTATCTTGCAGGCGAAATCCCATTGGTTCCACCAAGTGAAGTTGTGCGCCAGTATTCGCGCATAAGCGAATGATATTGCCAGTATTGGGGGGTATTTCTGGTTCGAATAAGACGATGTGCAGCATAAATAGGTCAAATATTTCAATTGATTAACGGTCGCGCTGTTGTGTTCTAGCCACTAGCCAACATTGTACATGAGCCGCGCCATGTTGTTTTAGTTGCCGCGCAAGTTCATTCAAACTCGCGCCAGTTGTCATGACATCATCTACGATAGCGATATTCAGACCTTGTAGTGAGTGTTGACAGGAAAAAGCTCCGCGCATGTTGCGTATCCGTTGTTGTTGATTAAGTCCCGCTTGCGGGGGGGTATGGAGGATGCGCTTGCAGCCAGCATGGATGGGAATATGCAGCGTCTGACTGAGCATCTTGGCGAGTTCAAGGGATTGATTAAAGCCTCGCTCAGCGATGCGTTGAGGGTGTAAAGGCATGGCGATGATGATATCAGGACGAAGTTTGAGTTGTTGTCGTAAGCTGACCATAATGGCTTGAGCCAGCGGTAACGCGATATGGAGTTGGTGTCGATATTTATAGGCCGCTATCAGCCGGTCAGCGGGAAAAGCATAATCAACCGCTGCGATAGTTTGGTCAAAAAAAGGTGCTTTGCTTAAGCATGCGCCGCAGCGCTCACCCCAACTAGGATTCCCGCATTGTGGACAGCTTGGGCTGGTGCGCCAAGGCAACTGTAAGTAGCAGTCGTTACAAATTAGCTGGATATTCGCTTGTGAAAAGGGTGCTAACGGCTGTTTACACAACAGACAATGCGGCCTAAATAAGCTGTTTTTTAACAAATGTATAATTTTTAAGCAAATGTTCAGCATTATTCTTAAGTATCCTTAACAGTATGTTTTTGCGTGTATAATCACGCTATTTCAAGGGTTTATTGATAGAAAGATTGCCATGAGCACAAACACCAGTCGCCCTAACAGACCGACTGTCATCCGCCGTATCAGCGCCAAACAACAAATGCGCTCGGCACAGAGTTTCACTTTTTTCTCATGTTTAGCGGTATTGGCACTACCGCTGGTGATCCCCATGTTTATATGGGTGGCGGCATCTATTTTTATGTATGCAGCAGCTGCACACCATCCCAATCCTAAGGTAGTCGATTATGTCCGTACCTCTGGGTATCGTTTTTATGCCACTTTTGCATTATTAGTAATCATGGGCTTTTTTGGTTTTATGCTAGCCGAATGGATGGGACGATTAAATTTGATGATATTGGTATGGGTGATGACCATCCTACTAGTGATTCCCTTGGGTGTGCGTGATATGTGGCGTGCAGCAAAAGATGAATGGCAGGACATAACCGTGGAGGTAGAGGCATGAGTGAAGTAAATACCAGTGCAATTGATATGAGTCAGTTAAAACGTCATCAACATGATCAGCATAGCGCTAGTTCAGTCGAACGTTGGACGATTGGGCAAATTGATGCACTGTATGCATTGCCATTCAATGATTTATTGTTTCAGGCGCAGACAGTGCACCGTGCTAATTTTGATGCCAATGCAGTTCAAGTCAGTACTTTATTATCAATTAAAACCGGGGGATGTTCAGAAGATTGTGGATATTGCCCACAATCTGCACGCTATCACACGGGCGTAGAAAATCAGCCTTTGATGGCCTTAGACGAGGTATTACAAGCCGCGCGCGAAGCTAAAGCCAACGGTGCTAGTCGCTTTTGTATGGGGGCGGCATGGCGAAGCCCAAAACAGAAAGACCTTGAGCCAGTATTGAAAATGATTGCCGAAGTTAAGTCCTTGGGTCTAGAAACCTGTGCCACCTTAGGCATGCTCAAACAAGGTCAAGCCGAGCAGTTGAAACAAGCCGGCTTGGATTATTACAACCATAACTTAGATACCGCGCCAGAAATGTATGGCGATATTATTTCTACTCGCACCTATCAAGACCGGTTAGAAACATTAGAAAGCGTTCGGGATGCAGATATCAACGTATGTTGTGGGGGCATTATTGGCATGGGCGAGAGTCGTGCCCAGCGTGCTGGATTGATTGCGCAATTGGCGAATATGTCACGCCCACCGGAAAGTGTGCCCATTAATTTGCTCACGCAAGTGGAAGGGACACCTTTATATGGGACTGATGAGTTAGATGCCTTTGAGTTTGTTCGCACGATTGCTGTGGCACGCATCACCATGCCGAGCAGTTTTGTACGCTTATCTGCGGGTCGTCAAAGTATGCATGAGGGGATACAGGCGTTATGCTTCTTGGCTGGCGCCAACTCTATTTTTTATGGCGAAAAATTGCTTACTACAGGCAACCCAGAAGCCGATGCGGACCGTCAGTTGTTTGCCAAATTAGGGATTCATCCTATTTAATTCTGCGCCAACACCATGCTGAAACAATTACAAGTCGAGCTGGCGCAGCGCGCCAAATCTGGACTGATGCGTCAGCGTCGGGTGTTGTCTGGGGCGCAGCAAGCACAAATCATTTTAGACGGCCAGCCTGTATTAGCCTTTGCCAGCAACGATTATCTTGGTTTGGCCAATCATCCTCAACTGATTAAAGCGACACAGCAAGCGCTAGAACAAGTCGGCGTGGGTGCTGGCGCTTCTCACCTAATTAATGGCCATCATATCTTGCATGAACAAGCTGAACAGGCTTTAGCGGCCTTTATTGGATATCCTCAGGCACTGTTATTGAGCACTGGCTATATGGCTAATCTTGCTGTCGTTTCCGCCTTATTGGGGAGACAGGATGCGCTGTTTGCCGACAAGCTAAATCACGCTTGTTTGAATGATGCCGCGCTATTATCACGCGCCCAATTCAAGCGCTACCCTCATCAAGACTTAGCCACTTTAGCGCGTTTGCTGGCTACTACCAAAGCACGACGCAAATTGATTGCGGTTGATGCGGTATTCAGCATGGATGGAGATATGGCGTCAGTGCCAGAATTATTGAACTTATGTGAGCAATATGACGCTTATTTACTATTGGATGATGCGCATGGTTTTGGCGTGTTAGGCCCTCAGGGGCAAGGCATACTGAGTCATTTTGCGCTGCAATCCGAGCGTATTATTTATATGGCTACCTTGGGCAAAGCTGCGGGCGTCGCAGGGGCTTTCATCGCAGCACACCCCATCATCATGGATTATCTAGTTCAGTTCGCGCGTAGTTATGTATACACCACCGCTGCCCCTCCCGCTTTGGCTGCTGGATTAATGCAAAGTCTACAGATCATGCGTTCAGAACCGCAGCGGCAACAACATTTGCAGCATTTGATTGTCTATCTGAAACAACATTGTCATTTGCAACATTGGCATTTAATGCCATCAGACACCGCCATCCAGCCTTTATGGGTGGGGCAGTCACAAGTTGCTGTCAAATTAAGTGAGAGGTTGATGCAAGCGGGAATCTATGTGCCTGCCATTCGACCGCCCACAGTGCCAAACAATAGTGCACGATTGCGTATTTCATTGAGTGCGGCACATAGCCAAGCTCAGCTAGAAAAACTGATCAACATGTTGCATCAAGCTGAAAGAGAATTGGCATGAGTGCGCCTTATATCGAGCAAATTGGGTCGGGTGAACCATTGGTGATATTGCATGGTTGGGGGATGCATAGTGGTATTTGGCAGAGCGTACGTGAGGCATTAGCTGCGCAACATCGTCTGTATCTTGTCGATTTGCCTGGTATGGGTTTTAGTCAAGGGGTACTGGCTGATCAACTGGCGCAAGTGGCTAGCGATATGCGCGCTGAATTGCATCAATTGATTCATCAACCCTATAGTCTGATGGGGTGGTCATTGGGAGGTCTGATTGCTATGCAAATGGCTTTGCAGGACATAGACAACGATATGCCAACGGCCATCAATAAGCTGATATTAGTAGCAACAACCCCCTGTTTTGTGGATAGAAATGATTGGCAACATGGTGTGGCTAGCCCAATATTTCATGGTTTTTTCGAAGAGGTAATCAAAGACTTTGCCAATGCACTAGAAAAGTTTTTGGCCTTGATTGCAATGGGGAGTGGCCATACCCATCAAGAAGTGAAAATGTTATTGCAAGTCATGTTGCAAAGACCTCACCCTAGTCTTCAGTCTTTGCAAGCAGGCTTGAATATTTTGTTGGCAAGCGATTTGCGTGGACAACTGCAATATATCCGTCAGCCGGTATTATGGATACATGGTGAGCGTGACCGTTTATGTCCGGTATCTGCTGCACAGTGGTCAAGCCAGCAACTAGCGCAAGTTCAATTAGAGATTTTTGCTAGCGCAGGGCATGAACCCTTTATCTCTCATCCTCAGCAATTTATCCATAGTGTGAATCAATTTTTAGGTCAAGCTCAGTGATGAATCTGGATCAATATAGTTTGGACAAATCCCAAGTGCGCTTAGCATTTAGCCGTGCGGCAATACAATACGACAGGCATGCGGTGTTGCAATCCGAGGTAAGACAACAAATGTTGGAACGTTTGGATTTATTGCATACCCCCCCCAACCATATCTTAGACCTGGGTTGTGGAACGGGAGCTGCTGGTAGCGCTTTGGCAGAACAATTTAAGCAAGCCCATATCATCAGTTTGGATTTGTCTGAAGCGATGTTGAATCAAGCACGCAAACAACATGCTCGTTGGTCCACTATTGGCAAAACATGGCTGGCTAAATGGGGTTTTAATATGAAAACCCAACATCACTATCTTTGCGCAGATATGGAGCGTTTGCCACTCGCTGATGCGAGTGTGGATATGGTTTGGTCTAATTTAGCCTTGCAATGGTGTAACGATTTAGATCAGGCGTTTGCTGAAATTCATCGGGTATTAAAACCAGATGGTGCATTGATGTTTGCCAGTTTTGGACCGGACACACTCAAACAACTGCGTCAGGCTAGTCAGCAAGTAGATGGACATATCCATGTTAATCGTTTTATCGATATGCATGATGTTGGTGATGCCCTGGTGCGCGCTGGCTTTGCCGGCGTAGTATTAGATGTCGATCATTTTACCTTGCAATATGATGCGGTCATTGATTTGATGCGTGATTTGAAAGCAATCGGCGCTCATAACGTTGCGCAAGGCCGGCGTCGTGGACTTGCCGGGCGAGCATTTTTGCAACAGTTAGCGCAAGCCTATGAAGTGTTTCGTCAGGACGATAAATTGCCTGCCAGCTATGAGGTGGTATATGGTCACGCATGGCGCCCGCAACAAAGACCGAGTACCAAGTTTGATATGACAGGTGCGGCGCCTATCCATTTTGTTGACAAAAAATACGCGCCTTAAGCGCCATCGCTAGGAACCTCCATGCAAGTACGCTATCCCCGCGCTATCTTCGTTACAGGAACTGATACTGACGCAGGTAAAACCTATATCAGTACCGCTTTATTACAGCATTTTGCGCGTCAATCTTTGCGTGTGGTTGGCATGAAACCAGTGGCTTCGGGGGCGTCTGAAGTTGATGGTGTTTTATGCAATAGCGATGTGATGCAATTGCGTCAGGCCAGTAATGTTCAAGCACCCATGCACTTGATCAATCCCTATTGTTTTGCCCCTGCTATCGCTCCACATATTGCCGCACAACAAGCGCAAGTGGATATCGATTTACAACATATCGCGCAAGCCTATCAGCAACTATGTAGCATGTCAGATGTCGTGATCGTGGAGGGAGCGGGGGGCTGGCTAGTCCCCTTGAATGGTCAGCAAACCATTGCAGATTTAGCACAGACGCTCAATATTCCAGTGTTATTGGTGGTGCGTATTCGATTGGGGTGTATCAATCATGCCTTGCTGAGTGTGCAAGCGATACAATATAGCGGTCTTAAATTGCTGGGTTGGGTGGCCAATTGTATGGATCCGGATATGCCAGTGATGCAACAAAATATCGATACGCTAAAACATATGATTGCTGCCCCTTGTCTTGCCGTTGTGACACACAATCAAACGCCAAAATTTGACCTACCAATTTAGCCAATCCGTTCATTAGGGCGATTGATATAAGTGCTTGCGTTGAATGTAATCAGCGATGATTTCAGGGACTAAATGTTGGAAGGCTTGATGGTGAGCAATGTGATGCCGGATGCTGCTGGAGGAAATATCCGGGGCAGCAATCTCTAGGCATAAAATCTTGCCGTTTGGCGACGCATGCAATTTCTGCTTTTCGAAGACTTGGTGTTGTTGTAATAAAGCTTGCGCCTGAGGACTGAGCGGACTCTCTGATTGGCTGTTGGGGCGCATCACCACGGCAATATGACACAGTGCTAATAAGTCCTGCCACTGATGCCACTGTTGAATATTAGCAAAGGCATCACTCCCCATCAGCCAGATTAAACTAATTTTTGCTCCCAGTTCTTGGCGTAATGATTGCAGGGTATCGATACTATAAGAAACGCCGGGGCGATCTAATTCTCGTCTATCTAGCACATATAATGGATGATCTTGTATCGCCATGCTGACCATCTCTGCACGCTGTTCACCTGTCACACTGGGGCTTTGTTTGAGTGCTGGAATCGCTGCGGGAATAAATCGAACTTGATCTAGTTGTAGGCGTTGTAAGGCTTGTTGTGCCACATATAAATGGCCCAAATGGATAGGGTTGAAGGTGCCACCAAGAATACCAATGACTTGCACGGCACGCCTATGGTTAGGCTCTTACCTGGCCGTCGCCAAGTACGATATATTTTTCTGAAGTCAGGCCTTCCAAACCCACTGGTCCTCGTGCATGCAGTTTGTCAGTAGAAATGCCGATTTCTGCACCCAATCCATATTCAAAACCGTCAGCAAAGCGGGTGGAGGCGTTCACCATGACGCTACTACTATCCACTTCGCGCAAAAAGCGACGAGCTTTGCTATAGTTTTCCGTGACGATAGACTCGGTATGTTGAGAAGAATATTGATTGATATGCAGTATTGCCTGATCTAGCCCAGCGACCACTTTGCATGAAATAATCGCATCCAAATACTCCTGATAGTAATCTTGCTCAGTGGCTTGTTTCGCTTCCGCAATCAGCTTTCTGGTGTGTTCACAGCCACGAATTTCCACGCCTTTTCCTAATAACATAGTGCCTATCATAGGTAAGGCTCGATCTGCGATAGCGGCTGCAATTAATAACGATTCTGCGGTATTACAGGTGCCTAAACGTTGGGTTTTGGCGTTCTCGACAATGCGAAGTGCTTTGTCTAAATCTGCCTCATCATCAATATAGACATGACAATTTCCATCCAAGTGTTTGATGACTGGGATGGTCGCTTCATTACTAATACGTTCAATCAAACTCTTGCCGCCACGAGGCACGATCACGTCGATCAATTGTTTCATGGTAATCATGGCACCAACAGCTGCACGGTCTGTGGTCTCAATGACTTGCACCGCAGCATTCGGCAAGCCTGCCAACTGCAATCCTTGCTGCACAATTTTTGCCAGCACTTGATTGCAATGAATGGCTTCAGAGCCTCCACGTAAAATAGTGGCATTGCCTGATTTGATACATAGTCCTGCAGCATCAACCGTCACATTTGGTCTGGCCTCATAAATAATCCCGATGACGCCCAAAGGCACACGCATCTTACCAACTTGGATACCAGATGGGCGATATTTGAGATCGCGAATCTCGCCTATCGGATCAGCTAAGGAGGCAATTTGTGATAAGCCTTCCGCCATGCCTAGCACAGATTTCTGCGTCAGCGTCAGACGGTCTAACATGGCGCTTTCAAGGCCATTGGCTTGAGCTTGTGTCAGATCTTGTTGGTTCGCTGACAAAATATTATCTTGCTCACGCAATATCATCTCAGCAATTGCATGCAAGGCCTGATTTTTAGTGCGTGTATCTGCCTTGGCCATAGCCCGAGAAGCCTCTCGAGCTTGTCTCCCAACCTGATTCATATATTGAGCAATTTCCATGCAATTTCCTGTCTGAAGTGCTGCCATCATTTATTTGATTTAGTTTGTCTTGCGGCTAATTTAGCCATCCCAATACTCAGGCGACCGAGCTCTAACCATGGGTCACCCAGCATAATACCTTTCACCATTTTATCAATATCCGCTAACTTTAGCAGTGCCGCTTGTAAGTGGCGAAGACTGTAGCAACCTAATGCACGTTTGGCTAATTGTTGCCTATCACCAAATAGCTTAGCTTGTGTCAACGCTGATTGAAGCGCTACCCCTTGAGATTGGGCTTGTTTGACCTTAAAGATGGGGCGCAGCGTCCAGATCAATGGATTCATCACCGCGATAGCAGCTACCCCTTCCTCCTGTAATCCATCCAGCATACGCGCGGTACGTTCAATATCCCCTTGAAAAATTGCCGCACTCAGTTGGTTCTCATCAAATCGTGATACGTTTAACACCGCGGCGCGGATTGACTGACCATCGATAGCTCCGCTGGGGAACATGAGCGCAAGCTTTTCGATCTCTTGGTGCGCAGCAAGCAGATTGCCTTCAACTTGGTGTGCCAAGAATTTTAGACTATCGCTATCGGTATGTTGTTGATTGGCCGACATACGTTGCGCTATCCATGCCGGTAATTGTTCGCTGGCTACTTCCATCAATGGAATCAATACAGCATCTCGCTCAAATTGCTGGTAAGCCGCGGCTTTGGTCTCGCGCCAGTCTAGCTCGGGCAGCATGACGATACATACCGTATCGGCTAGCCCAGTGGATGCCATTTGCTGCAAGCAAGCCCAACCCTCAACGCCTGGTTTGCCATTCGGGATGCTGAGTTCAAGAATACGTAAGTTGGAAAAAAGTGATTGAGATTGAGCGAATGTTTGAATTTGCTGCCAATCAAAATAGCGGTCACAAATAAATGTTTGGCGCTCATGGTAGCCTTGCTGTTTGAGGGTCTGACGCAACAAATCTAGCGATTCTTTTAATGCCAGAGGTTCATCTCCGACCAAGGCATAACAAGGTTTTAAGCCTTTTTCTAGATGCGCGGCGAGTTGTGATGCCTGCAATCTCATAGGTAATTATTGCTGAGTTTCTGATTCGTTGGACTGGGTGCTATCCGAAGGTTGATAAGCAGATAATGCGCGCATCATTTGTCTTATCGTATCGCTACGCATATTGTCGTAGAGGTTAGCTTCCTCATAAGCTTTACCTAAGGCCTCAGCATCAGCATAAGAAAAATCGCGGCGATTTTCAATAGTTTGGCTTCGAGTCCAGGTTTTATCCCCTTTTGATTTGAGTCGAAATGACACATTATAAAATAACTCAAATTCACGCACCGCACCGGTGCTGGTACCTGCAGAACTACCCAAGGATAGAATACGTTTGCTTCTGTTTTCGTGCAGTATTTCAAGGCTGACATCGGCAAGCTCTGGGTCGTTAACAAATTTAACGCCATTACTTTTCAAGCTACGAATCAAATCATAGCCCAGCTCGGTTTTGCTGTTGCTAATGTAAATGGTTTTAAAGGAAAGGTCCGCATACCCCCGCAAATGAAAGCCGCAGGCACTGACAGTGAACAATAGCGCCATGAATAGGGCTGTTATCGTCCACTGAGTTAAAGCTTTATTGACCTTCAGCAAGCGCATGTTTATCCCACTACGATGTTGACGAGTTTATTTGGTACGACGACGATTTTACGCACACTCGTCCCCTCTGGCATAAATTTTTTGACAAAGTCTTGGGCCAACGCGAGTTGTTCGATATCTTCTTTGCTGGTGGTTTTAGCCACAGTGATATTGCCGCGCAGTTTGCCATTGACTTGAATCACTAAGGTTATTTCATCTTGCTCCATGGCACTGGCGTCAGCGACTGGCCAAGCTTGCTCACCAATATCACTTCCTGAGCGCAATTCCGCCCAAAGCGCATGGCAAATATGCGGCACGATAGGGGAAAGCATCAATACACAGTTTTCTAGCACTTCCTGACGGATAGCACGGGTGATAGCGTCTCTGCCATCGACTTTGGCGTAGGCGTTCATTAATTCCATCACAGCAGCGATGGCGGTATTAAAGGCATGTCGACGTGCATAATCATCGCCAACTTTATGGATGGTCTGATGCAAATGACGGCGCAAATTCTTGAGTGCATCATTCAGCTCGCCCATATTGGGCTGATAGGCATGACAAGGACCTTGTTCAAGATGCTGATGAACGAAACTCCATAGCCTCCGTAAGAAACGATGTGCGCCTTCTACGCCGCTATCAGCCCATTCAAGACTCAGTTCTGGCGGAGAAGCAAACATCATAAATAGACGCGCAGTGTCAGCACCATAATCATCTATCAAGGCTTGCGGGTCTACCGTGTTGCCCTTAGATTTGCTCATTTTTGAGCCATCTTTCAATACCATGCCCTGTGTTAGCAGATTGGTGAAAGGTTCATCATTGTTAATCAAGCCAGCGTCACGCATTAATTTGTTAAAGAAGCGGGCATACAGCAAGTGCAAAATAGCATGTTCAATACCACCGATATATTGATCAACGGGTAACCAATAATTGGCGCGTTCATCCACCATGCCGGTATTGCAATCATGGCTGGCATAGCGAGCGAAATACCAAGACGACTCAAAAAAAGTGTCCATGGTGTCGGTTTCGCGCGTTGCTTTGCCGCCACAACTAGGGCAGCTAGTATCAAAGAAACTTGGGTCTTTTTTTATCGGCGAGCCAACGCCATCCATTACCACATCTTCAGGCAACACTACTGGCAGTTGCTCGGCAGGCACGGGCACTTCGCCACAGTTAGGGCAATGAATAATCGGAATTGGACAGCCCCAATAGCGCTGGCGAGAAATACCCCAGTCACGCAAACGATATTGGGTTCGACGCGTGCCTAGGTTTTGCTTGCTCAGTGAATTACAAATTGCTTCAAAAGCCTGCTCATAGTTCAAATCATTAAAACGCCCAGAGTTAATCGTGAATAGCAGGTTGAGATCTTTACTGGCATACCAGTCACGCCAAACCTTGTCATCAAAGCGGATATCATCTAACTGATTGATGAGACGATTTTTTTCATCTTGATTGAGCGGTGTATAAGCATCAGGGTCATAGGCAATCGTGATTTGATTGAGGGCTTTTTCTAGGACCACCACCTCTTTATGCTGATAGACTTGTTTGATAGGCAGTTGATATTGGTTAGCAAAAGCAAAATCTCGCTCGTCATGGGCGGGGACAGCCATCACTGCGCCTTCACCGTAGCCCATCAAGACATAATTCGCAACCCATACTGGTAATAATTGCTCAGTCAGTGGGTGTAATACAAATAGGCCAGTATCCATGCCTTTTTTCTCAGCAGTAGCCATATCGGCTTCGGCGACACTGCCCATTTTGCATTCTTGAATAAATCTTTGTAATGCAGGATTATGCTGTGCTGCCAGTGTCGCTATTGGATGTTCTGCAGCCACTGCCACATAGGTTGCACCCATCAGGGTGTCTGGACGTGTGGTATAAACCTTGAGCTTTGCTTCACTGTTTTGTATCGGGAATTCAATCTCGCAACCATAACTTTTACCTATCCAGTTGCGCTGCATGGTTTTGACTTGTTCTGGCCAGCCATCTAATTTATCTAAATCCGCCAATAGCTCATCGGCATAGGCGGTAATTTTCATAAAGTATTGTGGGATATCGCGCTTTTCGACTACAGCGCCAGAGCGCCAACCACGACCATCGATCACCTGCTCATTGGCTAACACGGTCTGGTCGACAGGATCCCAATTGACGCTGGCAGTTTTTTTATAGATCAGGCCTTTTTTGAATAACTCTGTGAACAGCCATTGCTCCCAGCGATAGTATTCAGGCTTGCAAGTGGCAATCTCTCTATCCCAATCAATACCCAAGCCTAACGATTTAAGCTGCGCTTTCATATGCTCAATATTGCTGTAAGTCCAAGCAGCGGGGGCGACTTTATTTTGTAATGCAGCATTTTCAGCAGGCAAACCAAAAGCATCCCAGCCCATGGGTTGCATCACATTGTAGCCACGCATACGATAAAAGCGGCTCAATACATCGCCGATGGTGTAGTTACGTACATGCCCCATATGCAGACGACCGCTAGGATAGGGGAACATGGACAAGCAATAATATTTGGGTTTATCGCTTTGTTCAGAGGCCTTAAAGGTCTGATTTTGATGCCAATATTCTTGGGCGAGGCGTTCGACTTGTTTAAATGGATATTGCGCTTGCATAGAAGTGATGGATAGTCAAAAAAATGAAGTTAATTATACCTGAACAGGGCTCATGGTTTGCTTGACTGACAACGCGATGGGCATCAGACATTAAATCTAAAGTGCATCACATCGCCGTCCTGTACGATATAGTCCTTGCCTTCCAAACGCATTTTGCCGGCTTCTTTTGCGGCCTGCTCACCTTTGTAATGGATATAGTCGGCATAGCTAATCACCTCGGCACGGATAAAACCACGCTCAAAGTCGGTATGAATCACACCAGCTGCTTGAGGTGCGGTGGCGCCTTTGTGTATGGTCCAAGCGCGCACTTCTTTGACGCCTGCTGTGAAATAGGTCTCTAGGCCAAGCAATTGATATGCTGCGCGGATGACCCGATTTAAGCCTGGTTCATCTAAGCCCAATTCAGACAAGAATAATAATTTATCCTCATCACTCAGGTCGGAAATTTCCGCTTCAATCTTTGCGCATATGCTCACCACAGGGGCGTTCTCTTGCTTGCCTAAGGCGAGTACTTGGTCAAGATAGGGGTTGTTATCAAATCCCTGTTCGTCTACGTTGGCAATATACATAACAGGTTTTACCGTGATTAAACAAAGCGGTTTAATCAATACATATTCCTCCGCACTCAAGCCCAGTGTGCGTGCAGGTTTGCCTTGATTGAGGCCTTGTTGTACGCGATTCAAAATTGCACATAAAGCAATGGCTTCTTTGTCACCAGATTTGGCTTTTTTGCTTTCGCGTTGCAGGGTCTTTTCCACTGTCTCCATATCGGCTAGGGCGAGTTCGGTATTGATGGTTTCGATATCCGCCAACGGGTCGACTTTGTTGGCCACATGCACCACATTGGCATCATTAAAACAACGCACCACATGGGCGATTGCATCAGTCTCGCGAATATTAGCCAAAAACTTATTGCCCAATCCTTCGCCTTTAGACGCTCCCGCTACCAGCCCAGCAATATCGACAAATTCAACGATAGCTGGCTGTACTTTTTGAGGATTGACCAGATCAATCAGAGGTTGCATGCGTGGGTCAGGCACCTCGACCACCCCGACATTTGGTTCTATGGTGCAGAACGGATAGTTTTCAGCCGCGATGCCCGCTTTGGTAATCGCATTAAATAAGGTGGATTTGCCTACATTAGGAAGGCCAACAATACCGCATTTCATAATTTACTCACTTTAGCTTTGCTGATTGGATGGATTGCTTTGTTTTTTGCTGTCTGAAAGGGTGTGTAAGCGTAACATGGCTTGCGCAAAGTCACCCTGTAAAAGTTGCGGTAACAACTTCAGACTATGTTCGATGGATAATTGTATGGCATCCATTTCGCTGGCACTTGGGGCGTGTAATACATAATTCACCACCTCGTGTTTTTGGCCTGGATGACCGATACCTAAGCGCAGGCGCCAAAAGTCCTGCGTCCCCAATGCGGCAATAGTGTCACGTAAACCATTATGGCCACCATGTCCGCCACCTTGTTTTAATTTGCTGACGCCGACATCTAAATCTAATTCATCGTGGACCACCAGAATCGCTTGCGCCGGTATTTTGTAAAACTTGGCTAGGGCTGAGATGGATCGCCCACTGGCATTCATAAATGTGTCAGGCTTTAATAACCAAACATCCTGCATAGAATTGCTAGCAAAAGCTGCGCTATTGAGTCTGGCGACCTGGCCAGAGAATTTGGTCTCATGATTTAAACGCGTATTGCTTTGTGCGCACAGCATGTCCACCCACCAAAAACCAGCGTTATGGCGTGTTTTGCTATATTCGTTGCCGGGATTTCCTAACCCGACGATCAGTTGAATCGCTTGCATTAGATAACCTCAAAAAAATAACGCGCGTCCTGATAGGAATCGCGCGTTAGATTTTTTTGCATTGCAATATTAGCCTTCGGCAGCAGGTGCCTCAGCAGCTGGAGTGTCACTTGCTTCTTCATCAGCGCTAGAGCTGCCACGTGTCTTGGCAATGCTTGCAACAGCAGCGTCGTTACCGTGTGACAGTTGAACAAATTCAACACCAGAAGGCAATTTGATTTCGGACAAGTGGATAGATTGACCAATATTGAGATTGCCCATGTCAACTTCAATAAATTCTGGCAAATCTTTTGGCAAACAGCTGATATCTGCTTCAGTCAAGATATGGGCTGCGATACCACCATTAAGTTTAACGCCTGGGCAAGTGTCTGCATTGACAAAGTGCAATGGCACTTTAACGTGAATTTTTTCTGTCGCACTCACACGTTGAAAGTCAATATGTTGAAGGGTGTTGCGAACTGGATGCATTTGATAGTCACGCAACAATACAGATTCTTTTGCACCTTCAACATTCAAAGTCAAAATGGAAGCGTGAAATGCTTCATGACGGAACTCTAAAAATAGTTCTTTGTGGTCAAATTCAACATTCACTGCGTCTTTGTGTGCGCCATAAATAATACCCGGCACTTTACCTGCGCGACGAAGACGGCGGCTCGCACCCGTACCTTTCGTATTACGCAGTGTTGCTCTAATTTCAATAGCCATTTACTACTCCTAAAAAATAAGTCGGTTAGCCATCAAGACTTAACCAACTGGATTATGCTGATATCCGCGACCAGATAACAGCGATATAAGGCAAAGTCATATCACCTTGCCCAAAAACTTAATCTTCAAACAATGAGCTGACGGAGTCCTCGTTGCTGATGCGGCGTATGGTTTCTGCCATCAGTTCACCCACTGTCAGTTGACGAACTTTTTTGCAACGCACTGCATCCCCTGTTAATGGAATGGTATCGGTAACCACCAGCTCATCCAAATCAGAAAACTCAATGCGTTCAACTGCCGAACCAGACAACACAGGATGAGTACAGTAGGCCACCACTTTTTCCGCCCCTTTTTGTTTTAATGCGCTTGCAGCTTCACAAAGGGTATTAGCGGTATCCACCATATCATCCATGATGACGCAAGTACGACCAGCGACATCACCAATAATATTCATTACTTTTGAAACATTGGGTTTGGGACGGCGCTTATCAATAATGGCCAAGTCTGAACCCATCTGTTTCGCTAATGCACGGGCGCGAACTACACCACCTACATCAGGAGAAACCACCACCAAGTTATGGTGGTTCTGTTTAGTTAGATCTCTCAACAGCACCGGTGAGGCATAGATATTGTCGACCGGAATATCAAAAAAACCTTGTATTTGGTCTGAGTGCAAATCCATAGTCAGTAAGCGATTGACGCCAACGCTGGTGAGCATATTAGCAACCACTTTGGCGGTAATCGCCACACGCGCAGAACGAGGCCGACGATCCTGACGCGAATAACCAAAATAAGGAATCGCAGCAGTAATTCGACCAGCAGAAGCGCGCCTTAAGGCGTCAACCATCACCATCACTTCCATCAAACTGTCATTGACAGGTTGGCAAGTAGATTGCAACACAAACACATCTTTACCACGCACATTATCGAGAATTTCTACCATCACTTCCCCATCACTGAAGCGGTCTACGGTAGCGCGACCCATATGGATGCCCATATGTTCTACAACTTTTTCGGCAAGCTTGGGGTTAGCTGTGCCGGTAAATACCATGATGTCGCCTCTGGCCACAGTGGGATTCCTCGTCGTTTTAGTGCTTGATACAAAAACAAAAAAGCGTGTAATACCTACACGCTCCAAAAATTTTGGCTGGGGAGGAAGGATTCGAACCTTCGCATGCCGGAATCAAAATCCGGTGCCTTAACCAGCTTGGCGACTCCCCAATTACATCGTGCGTTAAGCGCTCAAATTATACAGCGGATGCTGCGCTAAACCGAGTGCAAAACAAGAAAAAACTGTTACTCCAGCAAGTTGCTCAGGTATGTTGTACTGTCTATTCATCTGCTCAGCTGCAGAGAGTTCAATAAACACCGAAGACCCTGAACCACTCATTTTTGCATTGCCATACATGGATAACCATTGCAGGCAGGCTTTTACCGCAGGATAGCGTTGACACACAAAAGCTTGCAAATCGTTGCGAAACTGACTCGCTGTGTTGGTCGAGTTCTTCGCTGATTGTTGCTTGCCATCAGAGGAAGATAAATTACCTGCCTCGAAAAAGGCGGTTATTGTCGTGGGATTTGTGTTTCTTGTCAATTCCTCAGCGCGAAAAATTTCACTGGTCGATACATGGATTTGCGGCGTTAAAACAAGATATTGGGCTGGTGCAAGGGTGATTGGGCTGAGTTGCTCGCCTATCCCTTCTACCCAAGCATTTTTACCATAGATAAAAAAAGGCACATCAGCCCCCAATTGTAGGCCAAGTGCCATGAGTTGCTGACGATTTAATCCACACTGCCATAGATGATTGAGTGCGATTAATACGGTTGCAGCATCAGAGCTACCACCCCCTAATCCCGCCCCCATAGGAATGCGCTTTTGCAAAGCAATCTCAACCCCATAGCGACTATCACAACTAGTCTTAAGCAATTGTGCCGCACGAATGCATAGGTCTTGCGCTGGCGCAGTATGAGCAAGCGGGGTTAATTGGCGAATTTCACCGTCATTAGTGGGTTTGAGATACACCGTATCCTGCAAATCGATTAAGCGAAAGATGCTCTGTAGCAGGTGATAGCCATCAGCGCGCCGTCCAGTAATATGCAAAAACAAATTGAGTTTGGCGGGCGCAGCAAAAGCTTGAAAGCCTTGTTCAGTCCATGGTTGTGAAGTTGATGCATGCATAGCAGTCGATACTCTAAAGCATGAGCTGCCAGTCGTCTATGATGAGGCGAAGATAAATTTTCGGGTGACGCAAAGTGAGTTTAACGGGTAAATCAAAGCTTTCAACTTGCCGATAGTCGCCATATTCGACACGCCAATCACTTTGCTGAAAGCTGACTAATTTGCCACTTTCATCCCACTGCGCATCGCTCATCGCTGCTTGGGCTGGACGACCCAATAGCCAATCATGCAACAAATGAATGGGAAGCGGCCAGCCAATGATTTGCTCAGTTAACTGCTCAGCATCCGCTGCCTGATATTGTTTATTATCATTGGTCATTAATATGACGCCATCTTCATTGGCACTGATATCTGCCAATGTGTTGCCAAGCGGTGAGATTAGGGATAGCTGTTGGCTGAGGCCATTTTTATGCCAATGAATTTGGCAGTTGTAGCCGCGCCCTTGATATTGCACAGCCATCCGACCCTGAATAGCAAAATCGCTCAGACTTTGTAAGCTGGCTTGATGCACTGTCGTCGTTGAGACATTTTCCTGTGCCAGCGCAGCGGCGCTATAACTGATTAAAAAAATAAGCCAAAGCAAGGATATTGCATTCGACCCACGCTTATTCAGATTGCGCTGGATAAGCATAGGGTTAGCTGATGAGAGCATTATAGAGCTGGTACAAAACGTTTCATGGTGGCGCTCAGCGCACTATTTTCAGGATGTAGCGCAGCGGCGTCATTCCAGATGCGCATCGCTTCCTCTTTTTGTCCTTTTTTCCAAAGCACCTCACCCAAATGCGCAGCAATTTCTGGGTCTGCTTGCGATTGATGAGCAAGCTTCAGATAGTGCAAAGATTCATCATACAAGCCAAGACGGTAAAGAACCCAGCCCAAGCTATCAATGACATAATGATCTTTTGGATTGATTTGCAAGGCACGCTCAATCAAATAACGCGCCTCTTTTAGGTTGATATTCCGGTCAGCGAAAGAATAACCCAGGGCATTATAGGCTTGGGCGTGATCAGGGCGATGGGCAATGATTCGACGCAATTGTTTTTCTACCACGTCATATTTCTTCAATTGCTCTGCCTGCATGGCATACTCATAGGCCAAATCATATGCGTCGGGCAGATTGTTGACGGCTTTATGCAATAAATCAAATGCTTGCTGATGACGGTTAGCTTGGCTGAGTAAGTTGGCTTGCATCAAAATGACCGAGGCAAGTTGTTGGTTATTCAGATGGTGCATTTCATCCAAGAAAGCAATAGCCACGTCCACGCCTTTACTTCGATTCAGCAAATTGGCGATATTCAGGTTGGCCTCAACATAATGATTTTGAGTTGCCATTTCAGGATGGTGCTCGAGCAACATATGGTCATTCTGTACTTGCTTGTACCAGAAAATTGCCTGCGCCTCGTCCATTTTCTTTTCTGCGACTTGACCAAGATAGAGATAAATTTGGTCCTTATCTTTGATATCTAAATTGAGTGCTTGTTTGAAGTATTTTTCCGCACCATCGTAATCTCCTGATTCAGCTGAGAGTAAACCCAGTACGATAGTAATTTCAGCAACGTGGTCTTTTACCTGCAACAATTTGATCAGCTCTTGCTTGGCTTCTAAAAAACGTTTGCTGGCGACCAACATTTTAGACATGTTCAAGCGCGCATCATAAGCTTCGGGACGTCGACTAATAAACTCCTGATAAAGTTGAATAGCCTGCTCTGGAGAGCGTCTAAATAAAGCGTCTGCCCAATGGATAATACCGATTTCCCAATCGGCATGAAGTTGATTGGCTTTTTCTGCTTGGCTGATTGCCAACTCAATGTTACCGCTATGCAAAGCTGCTTGACTGATGGCTAAAAAGGCTTCGGGTAAATCGGGGTAGGGTTGGGCTAATTCTTGCACCATGTTTAATACGGCGTTTTTATCACTTTGTGGACCAAGCAATTGTTCTAACTGTAAGAAGGCTGCTGGTTTGTTGTCACTCAACGAGATAATGACTTTCAGGTATGGCTTAGCTGCCTTAGGGTCGCCAGCCAATAATAAAAATTGAGCAATGGTTTGATTGGCCTCGGTTGATGATGGGGCTAGTGATGCCCAAAGCTTGGCGGCCTCGATTCCCATTCTGGGTGATTTGGCGAAAATCGCCATTCTTGTCGCTCTTTCGGCAAGACTGGCATCACTGTATACGCTCGCCAACTCATAGAATAATTGTGCTGCAGCTAACGCTTCCCCCCGTTGAGAGGCAACTTCGGCGAGTAGATATTTAAAAACGTAGTCAGCATGTTGAGCGTTTTCATCCAATATCTCAACTTGTGCAGGGGCAGTGGCTGCTTGATTGGCACTAGGTTTTACTTGCGCCATCTGCTTTTTAGGATTGTTGTGTGCACAGGCTGTCAGTCCCAACAGACTGGCAATCAACAGGTACAAGGACAGTTTTTTAAAGGTCATCGTGTTTACTTTATTGAGTTAATTGTGAGGTGCTTTTTCTATAGCTTTAGTCAGTGACAGCGTTAGCAAGTTCATCCATAATGAGCAAAGACTATAGCTGGTTACAGGAAACTTTCCAAGCATCAATGCTCTAAGCCATGCGGATAGCCTGTTTTGAGTGCCTTGGCTACTTTAGGTAGCGCAAATGCAACAAGATTATTTAATGATTACAGACGATTTTCTGGTCAGCAAGACAATCAAACGCTTGACATCTGTCAGGCGTTTTTTTAATGTGATGCCCCCTTGCAATAGCGTCATCATTCATCTCGGAGTGAAGTTTTAAATGGCAAAACCAAGCGCAAAAGAGACAAAAAACAGTACCACTGAAATGACCGTCAGCGCCAACCACCTGACACGGCTATATGGTGGACGAGCAGCCGTCAGCGATGTCAGTTTTACCCTGAACAAAGGTGAGGTACTAGGATTTTTGGGGCCAAATGGCGCCGGTAAGTCTACGACAATGAAAATGCTCACAGGTAACTTAGCGCCCAGTGACGGCAAAGTCGAAATCTGTGGGATTGATATGATAGACAATCCCAAAGAAGCAAAAGCTTTAATTGGGTACTTGCCAGAAACCCCTCCACTTTATCGTGAACTGACGGTTGATGAGTTTTTAACCGTCACTGCAAGATTGCACGGAATTTCTTCCAAGGCGATTAAGTCGGCGGTTGATCGTGCTAAGCAACGATGTGGTTTGACGGAGATGAGCAAACGTCTTATTGAAAATCTTTCCAAAGGTTATCAACAACGTGTTGGTATTGCGCAAGCGATTATTCACAACCCTATGGTGGTCATTTTGGATGAGCCAACCGTTGGTTTGGATCCCATTCAAATCCGTGATATCCGCACACTGGTCAAAGAATTAGGGAAAGAGCACAGTGTCATTCTTTCCACACATATCTTGCCGGAAGTAGAGATAGTTTGTGATCGAGTCCAGATTATCGACAAAGGCAAGTTGGTGTTCAACGGTTCTATTGATTTGCTGAAAAAGCAACGCCAAGGCAATCGTTTGTTGATAGGCTTGCGTAATGCCCCTGCGCTCAGTGCACTTGAGAAGATTGCGCAAGTGGAAAAAGTAGAAACGCTGGACAACGGTTTGATTCGTCTATTTTTCACACCCGGTGATTCACCTGCCGAAAAAATTGTAGCAGCGGCTGTCAAAGGTGACTGGGGTCTATTCCAAATTCAACCTGACCAAACCTCTTTAGAAGACGTGTTTGTGCAGTTGACACATCAATAATTTTTCAAGCGAGCATCGATATGATTTGGCATTTGGCGAGAAAAGAAATCAAGAGTTTATTTGCTTCCCCCATGGGCTGGGTAATCTTGGCCTTGTTGCAGTTCTGGTTGGGATTAAAGTTTTACAGCGGAATCAATAACTACTTTCAGGTGATGTCGGGCATTATTCGTCCAGCAGAGCGCATGGGGGTGACCTCGTTTATTGGACAAAGTGTGTTCGGTGATGCTTCTTTCTTTATGTTGGTAGCGGTGCCTTTACTATCCATGCGATTGATAAGTGAGGAGCGCAAAAGCAACACATTACCTTTCTTAATGACGGCGCCAATGTCACTCACCCAAATCGTGATTGGTAAGTTCTTGGGATTGGTGGCATTTTTATCGATTCTAATCCTGTTTGTTTTAGTAATGCTGTTGACGCTAGGCTTGTGGGCCGATATTGATTATGGCTATTTGTTCTCCAACACGCTGGGCTTGTGGTTGTTGGTGGCCAGCTTTTGTTCGTTGGGCTTGTACTTTTCAAGCCTGACTGCACAACCGGTAGTCGCAGCGATTATTACTTTTATTGCGCTATTTGCCTTGATGATTTTTGATCGATTCTTTACTGGCAACGAGGGCAGTATCATGAACTATTTATCCATGATGCAGCATTTTCAGCCATTTGCGCGCGGTTTGATTGATAGCGCCGATATTGCTTACTTTTTATTATTTATCGTTACTTTTTTAACATTAACCATACGCCGCCTAGATGCGGATCGTCTGCGCGGATAGAGGTGGTTGTACCATGAAGACACAACTTAAATTACGTTTACAGTTGCTGATGCAAAATAGCTTTTTTGTGATTTTGTTTGTTATTTTAATTGGCTTAGTTGGTTGGCTCACACATCAGTACCATATCGCCACCGATGTCACACAAAGCTCTCGTAATATTCTCAGTGATGGCAGCGTCAATATACTGAAACAGATGAAATCGCCCATCAATATTACCGTTTTTGCCTCTGCTGATAATGCTGCGCATGGCGAAACCTATCGAAAAGGGGTTAAAGATTTTATCTATCGTTATCAACGCACCAAGCCCGATATCAAGGTGGAATTTGTCAGTCCAGCCGAAGAGCCAAAACGCACGCAAGAGGCAGGCGTGGTGGCAGAAGGAGAGTTGATTGTCGAGTATGAAAAACGTGCTGAGCATTTGTTGCCGCCCTATGCAGAACAAGAGATGACCAATTTGCTGGTGCGCTTATCTCGCACCCGTCAACAATCCATTATGTATCTTGACGGTCATGGCGAGCGCAATTTGATTGGCAAGAAAGATCATGATATTGGTGAGTTTGGCAAGCAACTCGAGGACAAAGGTTTCAAATTCGCCAACCCTGATTTGGTTAACGGAAAAAACATTCCAGAGCAGAGCTCGATGTTGGTGATAGCCGGCCCACAAAAGGATCTGACTGAAATTGAAGTAAATAAAATCAAAGCATGGTTAGATAGTGGCGGTAATTTATTGTGGTTGTTAGATGACGATAACCTGCGGGGTATGAAAGACATTGCTGAATATATAGGCCTGCGAGTATCCAGCGGTGTGGTCGTAGATCCGTCCTCTGCAAAAGAAGGGGTCAGTGCTAAACATGTATTTAGTTACCAATATGGCGAGCATCCGATTACCAAAAATTTCATGTTACGCACCTTGTTCCAAGAGGCACATCAGGTAAGTGCACAAGGCAATTCTGATAACGGTTGGAAAGTGGCCAATTTGATTGATGTCGCGGCAGCAGGTTGGTTAGAAAATGATGCTAAAGAGTTGGCTGGAGATGCCAATAAAGTCAGCTATCAAGCCAAATCAGATATCTCTGGACCAATTAATATCGCCGTTGCACTCGAGCGCCAATACGGCAAGAAAGGTCAGCGAGTAGTGGTAGTGGGTAATGCTAACTTCCTCTCCAACACCTTTGTAGCCACGCAAGGCAACTTAGACCTAGGTGTCAATATTGTGAATTGGTTGGCGGGTGATGATTCATTGATTACGATTCAACCCAAACCATTGAAAGACGCCAATGTAAATATCCAACCCGGCATACTCACTTGGTTAATTTTCTTGCCAATTTTTGGCAAACCTTTGGGCTTGTTTATGGTCATCATCCCATTGGCACTGTTGGTGTCTGGTGTGTTGTTATGGCTGAAACGTCGTAAAGCCTAATCGTTGTCATAAGCTCATGGAGTCTGAAACTAAATGAAGTCGCGTTGGATAGTCAATCTTGTGTTGTTGTTGGTGGTGCTTGTCGTTGGCGCGGTGGTATATTTCAGCCCCAAGCAGACACAGCAAGCGCCACAAGACTATGAAGTATCCTCGCTTAAGCTATCCGATATGAATAGTATTAGTATTGAGTTTCCTGCGCAGGCCTCAGTCAAATTCGACAAGCGTGACGGCTTTTGGTATCTGAAACAACCCTATGTTGCTCGCGCAGACCAGCAGTTGGTAGGCAGATTGATGTCGATTGTGGCAGCACGCAGTAAGCAAAAATTCGCTGTCGATGATTTAAGCAAGTTCGGTTTAGATCAGCCCAAACTGATTTTGCGATTGAATGACGCGGTGTTCACTTTCGGCACCTACAATACGGTCAGCCAAGAGCAGTATGTTGCGTATAACGGATCAGTTTTTATGCTGCCCACCATTTATGCTGAGAATGCTCAAATCCAAGTCACTGAGTTTTTGGATAAAAATCTTTTCCGTCCAAAAGAGAAAATTGCTGGATTTGATTTTGGTCATTTAGAACAATGGCAAGGCACAAAACTGAATGTAGACTTGCTGGAAGGTGCATGGAAAGTTTCACTGCCAAAAGCTCAACCCAACCAGGCACAGATGCAGGAATGGTTTGATAGTTTTTGGCGCAATATCGCTGCACCCCGAGTTGAGCCAGACAAAATTGATAAACGTATGAACCACCCCTATTTTGATGTCAAGCTTCAAGATGGCAGCAAGGTCAGATTCTTTAAAGTACAAGAGGCTCCTGAGCTACTTATCTATCGGGAAGATGAGGGCATGTTATTCCATTTGCCTTCTGATCTTGGCTTTACCTTATTAAATCCCCCAGTCAACTTGCCTGACGAAAAAGCGTCCACAGACGCAAAATAATCTTGTACTGATCTCAGGAATCTAGACCTTGCCCGAATTGCCTGAAGTTGAGATAAGCAAGCGAGGGCTAGAGCCACTATTGGGCGCTAGCGTAGAACAAGTAAATATTTATTTTCCTACCCTACGCTGGCCAATTCCCACCGAGTTACGTCAGCTTTTGCCGCAAGCCAAACTCACAAAACTAAGCCGCCGCGCCAAATATATTTTGCTGCAATTTGATCAAGACCAAGCGCTACTTGGCACCATGTTGCTACATTTGGGTATGTCAGGTCGCTTGTGCTTATTACCTGCACAAGAGCCACGCGCTAAACATGATCATATCGAATGGATATTTAGCGATGGAAGAGTGTTGCGTTTGCGCGACCCGCGCCGATTTGGTGCAGTGTTATGGATAGCCGCGAATAATCAGCAAAGCCTTGCGCAAGCATTACTTCAGCATCCATTATTAGCCAAGTTAGGCCCTGAACCCCTGCAGTCAGAATTCACTGCTGATTATTTGTACCGCGTCAGCCGTGGCAAATCAATGCCAGTTAAATCGTTTATTATGGATAGCCATATTGTGGTCGGGGTGGGCAATATATACGCCAGTGAAAGCTTGTTTCGAGCAGCTATTCATCCGCAAAAAGCCGCAGGTAAACTAAGTAAAGCACAATGCCTTAGATGGGTGGAACAGATACAAGCCACATTAAGCGAAGCGATACAAGCGGGTGGTAGTAGCTTGCGGGACTTTTATGGAGCCGATGGCAATCCTGGTTATTTTCAACAGCATTATTTCGTCTATGGTCGCACTGGTTTGCCGTGCGAGCGATGCCAAAACAACATAAAACAGATTAAGCAGGGGCAACGCTCTACATTCTTTTGTCCAAATTGTCAGCGTCAATAATCAGGCGGTCAGACCAGCGCAGCATCAGCGATGCGACTGAGAAGCGTGTTCGTGGAGATGGCCACGTAAATGACCAGGCTGATCGTCACGTATCCACTGAGGTAACATGCTACCGAATAACATCCCCAAAGCACTGACAATCAAGCCAGCCAATTGGGCAGGGACAAGCGGATCTTGGGCAAAAATCAAAACACTGAGCCAAGTCAACAAACCACCATAGATGGCAAACAACGCGCCTTGGTTGGTGGCTCGGCGCCAAAATAATCCGCAAACCAAAGGAATGAAGGCCATGACCAAGGTGACTTGATAGGCATTTTCTACCATTTTGAAGATACTGGCCTTTGAGTTCACTGCGTAAAGTGTGACTAACACAGTAAACACAAGCGTCACCAAACGCATGGTCAGCAAAAGTTGCTTATCGCTCATGCCATGCTCGCCACGACGACGAATCAACATCGGTTTTAAAATGTTTTCAGTGAAAGTGACGGAGGGGGCTAATAATGTTGCAGACGCACAACTCATAATAGCGGCTAATAAGGCACCAAAGAACATCACCTGAGCCATGAGTGGCGCATGTTGAAGAATCAAAGAGGGTAGGATCATCTGTGGGTCGCTATTGATATGATTAGATACTAATTGCGGGTCAATCAGGGTGGCAGAATAGGCCAAGAACATCGGCACAAAAGCAAACAAGAAATAAAGCGTCCCACCAATCACAGACCCCCAAACCGCGATTTTAATGGTCTTCGAAGACTGCACGCGCTGGAAAACATCTTGTTGCGGTGTCGAACCCAACATCATGGTAATCCATGCGGCAAAAAAGCCAATCACCGCTTTTAAATCAGCTTCAGGCCAGAAGTCAAATTTGCCGGCATGGCGTGCGTGTTCAATCACGCTCCCTACACCACCTAATTGATCACTCATCAGAAAACTGATGAATAACATACCCACCATGATGACGATCATTTGTATAAAATCTGTAATCGCAACCGCCCACATGCCACCATGCACGACGTACACCAGTATCGTCATAGACCCCATCCACATGCCTGTGGTTTTACTAATCATCCCGTCCGTCAGTACATTAAACACTAAGCCCAAGGCAGAAATCTGGGCGCCAACCCAACCTAAGTAAGAGATCACAATGGCAATAGCGGTGAGTGCTTCGGCTTTAGTGCCAAAACGACGGCGATAAAAGTCGCCAATGGTAAGTAAATTCATGCGATACAAAGGCGCCGCAAATACTAAACCAACCAAAATGAGACAGAGTGCCGAGCCAAAAGGATCGGCTACCACGCCATGCAATCCCTCTTTGAGAAACACGGCAGGAATACCCAATACGGTTTCAGAGCCAAACCAAGTTGCAAATACAGTGGCAATCACAATAGGTAAAGGCAAATGACGCCCAGCAATAGCAAAGTCTTTAGCGCTATGAACGCGCGAGCTGGCATACAAACCAATGCCAATCGACAGAATCCAATAAGCAATCACAAACCAGAGTAACAAGCGGCTCTCCAATGGCAGGATATCAAGGTTGAAATGATGTAAGGGCAAGCGCCGCTAACGGGGCACAATTTTAACAAAAAACTGCCTAGCCTTGGGTGAGCAAAATCAACCACCTGCATTCAAAAGCCATCAATCTCAAAGGGGAGTGTCAGTCGATGCTAAGGGAAAATCTCAGTTAAATGATCACCACACTCGTTTGGATAAGCAGTTGCGCGGACGCAGTATTGTGATTCCACACATCATAGTTGACGTTGCCATCGCTTACGCTACCAGTCGCTTTCGTCCAAGCACTTGTATCGATATCCACTCTGTCAGAAGCGCCACCCGTGATAGCGAGTTGATGTTTTGCTACTAATGCACTCAACGCTGTGCCCGTGACATTGCTCCAACCACTGCCGGTATTAAACAAATTCAAGCCTGTCATATCCAGCACATCAGCCAAGCCCAAAGTGAGGGTATTGGCACTGGTATCTGTGGATAAATCAATACGCTCGATGCTGCTAATCCGACTGCCAATTTCTGGATTGCTGGCGGCGATTTGACTGATATTGCTCAAATTCAAGTGAGCGCCACCTGCCACGCGCAAGGTGTCGATACCGCTGCCACCGTCAACCCGTGCTAACTGTGAAAAACTCACGCCTGCTACATCCATCACCGTCACAACGCCTTGGCTCAAGGCGGCAATATTGTCGGCATTCAGCACCAACACATCGTTACCTATGCCACCATACAACACATCAGCACCGCCACCACCCGTCAACATATCGTTGCCCGCTGCGCCCAATATAATCTCGCTGGCCGTGGTGCCTGTATAGCTGTCAGCACCAGTTGTAGGGGTGTTGTTTGAGGTGAGATAAGCGTTGCCAGGATTATTCACGATATCTGCTAAATTCACGTCATTGCTATCGGTCTTGAACTGAGTTAATTTTTTGTACCAGGTGTTGAGAGAGGATAGACTCATCAATT
>CAYYBG010000014.1:0-49147 GCA_964470195.1 uncultured Methylophilaceae bacterium
TTGATGAGTCTATCCTCTCTCAACACCTGGTACAAAAAATTAACTCAGTTCAGCATTTGATTGGCTGCCTATAGAACGCGAACCTCATTAGTTTTAATGGTTGTTTGGCAGTCAGACAGAATAAAAAAACCACCACTTGGTCAACATAGTGGTGGTTTTGAAGAAGAGAAAAAAATGAAGATTAATGTAATGTAATCACTATTAACTCGCCTGTTTTCATATCTGGTACATATAAGGTCTTTCCGTCCTTAGACAGGGCAATATCCGCCGCTGCAGTAAATCCATCTTGAAATAATTCTACTTTAGTAGCACTGGAGTTATCCAAATTGAGCTTGAACACTTGTCCACCTTTCCAATCACTGACGTAGTAATCACCATTGGATGTTTGCACAATACCATCACCTCCACCAAAGCCCCGCGCTTGTTCCGTCAACTCGCGCTTTTTAATGTCATATCGATATAGCACTCCACTGGCAAAATCGACAATCATGATGCAATTCGGTGTCTTGCCCATCAAAAGTCCATTAGGTGCTGCGATACGCGAGTCTTGTTTTGCATCGATGACGGTGCTGACCTTACCATTAGTATCGATTTTGTAAACCGCGCCGCCGCCACCTTGCAAATCTCCACTATCACTGACATATAAATTACCTTCACTGTCGGATTCCAAGTCATTGAGAAATTGTGGGGTAGCAGGAAAATCTGCAGCATCAACAAATACCTGATGATTGCCATGCATATCAATTTTGATGATTTTTTGTTTATCCGCCACATAAAGTATTTGCCCTATCATGGCTAAACCTTTGGGGTCATCCAACCCTTGAGTCAATGGCAAGAATTTTCCATCTTGTCCTAATACGCTGATTTGTCCATCGCCATCTTTACCAAACTCTCCAATTTCTGACACAAACACATGCCCATGTGCATCGACCAATACGGATTCAGGCATTTTTAATCCACCAAATATTTTACTTTCATGGGCTTGTGCACTCAGCATCGACATGGCGATGAGCAGGCTTGTGATAGTGGTTAAAATGTTTAATTTCATTGCATATCCTTGATTTGATTGCTTAGTTTAGATAGTGAAAAAGTTATTGAAATGCATTAAATCTAAATTTAGACACTGGCAAAAATTCTGCTGTGGCACAGGGATTCAAAGTGACCATCCCTTTGACTTTGCCATCTAAATAATCATGAAGTTGGCTATTAGTTTGCATGCGCTGATACAGGTCTTGCATAGTCGCCTCATATAATTTGGCGATTTGCACTTTGCTTTGCTCACCAAGCATACGTCCTACAAGCTTACTTTCTCCCGTAATACGAACTAGTGGTTTGCCGTCAGCGGTATAAAAATAGCCCTGCACTTTAGCGAAGAAGGTACTGACTTGCGGATTGAAAAACAGATTAGGTCGCAACCAGACCAACACATTGGCGGAATCTACTTTAGTGTTGCACATGGCGTAACCATGCTCCCCCATTTGCGCAAACACTTTTTTTGCAGAGCCCTCTAACATGGGCCCCTGCTCTATCCATAAATTCTCGGCAAAATTCCAAAGTCTGACAGGGTGATCATATTCGTTCTGTTGTATGTGCACCGCTAGCTTGACGTTAGTTTCGGCATATAGAGGTTGAATCATCATTAGCGGCAAGGCTAATAAATTGAATACCATCAAATATTTTTTCATCATCAAAGTCCTTTCTTTTTAGGTCAACACATCTACCCAAATATTATTAGCCCAAGCATAAGCATAATCGCCTTCAAGTTTGCTCGGTTGTTGCGATACGCCACCTCCTTCAGCTGGCGCCATGGTATGTTTTTCTGCATCGTAGCGATAGACATTAGCGACATGCATCGCGATTTCATTATCCACAAAGCTATAACATGTATTGGCAAATACTGGTTGCGGATCTGGTGCATTGTCACGCAACAAATCAATCATGGCTGCAGCACAAACTTTAGCCTGCGAGGTTGCCATATGGGCTGACTTAGGCAAAGCTGAGGCCACTGCGTCGCCTATCACATGAATATTGGAATCTGCTTTGCTGGCATAACTGAGAAAATCCACCTCCACCCAGACTTGCTTGTCGGTCAGAAGCCCTGCCATTGTTGCCAGCTGTCCAGCTTGTTGTGGAGGAATTAGATTGAGTACATCCGCATTCACACGTTCAAATTCGGTATGGACTATACGTTTTGGACTGTCCAACTGTTGCACGATGCTATTGGGTCGATAGTCAATCATGCCGGCATAGTATTGTTGCCATACTTTGCTAAACAATGCCTTTTTTGAAACGATATCTGGATTGGCATCTAATACGATAATTTTGGCTGTGGGATTATATTGTTTAAATAAATAAGCGACTTGGCATACGCGCTCATATGGCCCTGGTGGACAGCGGTAAGGCGCTTTGGGTATGGTCATGACAAACACCCCACCTTGTGGCATTGCGACTAATTGTTGATACAACCATTGAGTTTGCTGACCAGCTTTCCAAGCATGAGGGAAGCGTTGTACGTTGTCTCTACCTTGCCAACCAGCGATACTGGAATAATCGAATTGTATACCTGGGGCAAGTACCAACCTGTCATAGCTAAGTTTTGCATGCGGTGTACTCACCGTACGTTTGATTGGATCGATTGCTTCAACCTGATCTCGCAACCAACGGATGGGGTAGTTTTGTTGCAGACCCCGATAACTAAATGTTAAATCCTCTATACGCCGACTGCCACTGAGCACCAAATTACTCAACGGACAGGAGATAAAGTTGGCATTAGGCTCTATCACCGTCACGTCTATCTCACCATTTGACCAGCTACTTAAGTACTTAGCACAACTAGCACCTGCATAACCTCCTCCAACGACAATCACTTTAGCCAAGGCTTGTTGCTTGCGCGTAGTTCGAGTTAAATGGCTACAGCCAACCAGCGGTAATGTGGCTGCCAACCCCCCTAACATACTTAACTTGAGAAATTCGCGCCTATGCATCGTTGTTCTTCCTTAATCGTGTTTGACTGGTTGGGCTGTCACACGAGTTTGTTGAGAGAAGTAATCCGCAAGCTGCTCAATTTCATCATGATTAAGGCCCTTGGCATGATGATGCATTACCGTAGCGGGAATAGTGCCATCACGAAAACCTTGCATTTGACTGATGAAATAATTTTTGGATAGTGCTGCAATCACTGGCGTCACGCCAGCACTATTGCCTTGCTGGCCATGGCAAGCAGAACACGATGCGGCCAGAACAAGAATATGAGAAGGATGTGGTGTCGAACTTGAATCGGCCGACACTGGATTGACGGCAAGGATGGTTATTAGCCATCCTTGTACAAAGCCTTTTAGAAACATTTTTCCTCTTGGCAACCATCATCTTTGGCGCCTAAAGACAATAACAGTGCTTCCATTTTTTTGTTGCCGGTATCACGCATAGCTCGCACGATAGACACACCGCCTTTGAGTTTTAAATTAACGTCTGCGCCTTTGCTGGCTAGATAATTCACCACACTCTCAAAACCATCGAAAGCGGCTAATTGAAGTGCAGTCATTTTTGTCAACGGGTGACGATAATTCATATCTGCCCCTTTTTCGACCAATAGCTTAACCACCTCTAACTGGCCTTTGTTGGCGGCGATTTGCAAAGCACTCCAAGCAAAATATTTGTCATTGATATTGACGCCTGCGTCAATGTATTTTTGTACCACTTTGACGTTACCTGTAGACAAAGCATCGGTATATTCCACTTGCTCATCACTAGTCAAAGCGATGACTGAAGAACTCCAAACTAAAATTGATGCCAACAAAAGGGATTTGATTAATTGCATTGCATTCTCCATCTTTTAGATTAATTTTGTATCTTGATATTACACTTTAAAATTTAACATTATCTATAATGCTTGTTGCTAACTTACTGTATTGCTAAACGAGCATTTCTAAACATTCGCAACCACGCGCCATCATCGCCAATCCCATTTGGATGCCAGGAATTTTGAACGGTACGAAACACACGCTCTGGATGTGGCATCATAATACTAAATCGCCCATCTGATGTCGTTAATCCGGTAATTCCTTGCGGCGACCCATTAGGATTGTATGGGTATTGCTCTGTAACCTGAATGTGATGATCAACATAACGCAAAGTCACTAACTGTTGATTAAGCACTGCATTGACAGCACTTTCTGAAGAAAATTCCGCATAACCTTCACCATGTGCTACAGCAATAGGCATCACGCTCCCTGCCATGCCATTGAAAAACAACGATGGTGAATTTTGTACTTGTACTAATGCAAAACGGGCTTCGAATTGTTCCGACTTGTTGCGTACAAAATGGGGCCAATTTTCTGCACCAGGGATAATGCTATGTAAATTACTCATCATCTGACAGCCATTACAAACACCTAATGCAAAGCTATCCGAACGGGCAAAGAAACTTTGGAATTGTTCTCTGGCACGAGGATTGAACAGGATGGACTTAGCCCAACCTTCGCCCGCTCCTAATACATCACCATAGGAGAATCCACCACAAGCCACCAGACCGGCAAAGTCAGCCAAATCCACGTTCCCGGCCATAATGTCGCTCATATGCACGTCTTGCGCTGCAAATCCAGCAGCATCAAATGCAGCAGCCATTTCTACATGGCCATTTACCCCTTGCTCACGCAGCACTGCCATTTTCGGACGACTTGATAAATTCAGATAAGGCGCAGCAATGTTGTCTTGAGCATCATAGCTTAGTTGCCATTGCAAACCAGGATCGCTGACATCAAGAATTCGATCATATTCTTGTTTGGCACAAACTGGATTGTCGCGTGACTTTTGCATCTGATAGGTGGTAGCAGACCAAGCGCGATGCCAATCAACGCGATTGGCTTGTAACAATATTCTAGTATCACGTCTGATGACAATTTGATGCTCTGGCGTGACATCCCCTAGCAAATGCACACAAGCGGGCAAGGCTTGAGATAATTGCGCCAGTACTGCATCACAATGCTCAGCACGCACTTGGATAACGGCACCTAATTCTTCATTAAAGAGTAGCGACAAATCATCGCCTTGCAGCGTGCTTAAATCCAGTGATAATCCACAGCGACCAGCAAACGCCATCTCCGCCAAGGTCACTAATAAACCACCATCGCTTCGGTCATGGTAGGCCAATAATTTTTGCTCACGATTTAATTGCTGTATCTCAGTAAAGAAGCGCTTGAACAATTCCACATCATCTAAATCAGGCGATTGATGTCCGATTTGTTGATATACCTGCAATAATGCCGAGCCGCCCAGACGATTTTTTCCGGCTGCCAAATCAATTAAAATTAGCTTGCTTTCACCAGCATCCAAAAGTAACTGTGGAGTCAAGGTGTAACGCACATCGGGGACAGCACAAAAAGCGGTTACCACGAGGGAAATTGGGGCAGTGACTGCTTTGTCTTGTTGACCATCTTGCCAAACAGTTTTCATTGACATCGAGTCTTTACCCACCGGAATACTAATCCCCAAAGCTGGGCACAACTCCATGCCGACAGAGCGAACCGTGTCATACAAGGCCGCATCCTCACCTGGGTGGCCAGCTGGCGCCATCCAATTGGCTGACAATTTCACTTCTGATAAATCGGTAACCACTGTGGCAGCTAAATTAGTCAAGGATTCAGCGATTGCCATGCGCCCAGAGGCAGGTGCATCGATCAGCGCCAATGGTGCTTTTTCACCAATCGCAAAAGCTACCCCATCAAATGCCACATAGCTGTCCATAGTGACAGCCACGTCGGCTACTGGAACTTGCCAAGGCCCTACCATTTGGTCACGCGCTATCATACCCGTCACCGAGCGATCACCGATGGTAATCAAGAAAGTTTTATCCGCCACGCTGGGCAGATGCAATACCCGATACACGGCATCCTGCAAGTCGATGTCTTGTAATTTTGGCTCGACTAGCTGACGGGTAAAGTGTTGCACATCGCGCAGCATTTTGGGTGGCTTGCCCAGTAACACAGACAAGTCCATATCCACTGGCAAATTATCAAAATGGGCGTCATGAACACTTAAATGACGATGTTCTGTTGCCTCACCCACAACAGCATAAGGACAGCGCTCGCGTCGACAAATTTGATCAAAGCGAGGCAAATCCGCTTTATTCACTGCCAACACATAGCGTTCTTGCGCCTCATTACTCCATAATTCGCGTGGCGACATCCCCAACTCTTCATTATGAACTGCGCGTAATTCAAAATTTGCTCCAACACCGGCATCATTCACCAATTCTGGAAAAGCATTAGAAATACCACCGGCCCCAACATCATGTATGCTCAAAATAGGGTTTTCTGCACCCAATTGCCAGCAACGATCAATCACTTCTTGCGCACGACGTTGTAACTCAGGGTTTCCTCGCTGTACTGAGTCAAAGTCTAGATTTTCTGCATTGGCACCAGTATCCATGCTGGAAGCAGCGCCACCACCCAAACCAATCAACATGGCGGGTCCACCTAATTGAATCAAGCAAGCTCCCGCTGGGATAGGGCGCTTTTTAGAGTGCGATGCAGTGATATTGCCAACTCCACCAGCCAACATAATAGGCTTGTGATAACCACGCACCTCACCATCCACTTGCAATTCAAAAGTACGGAAATAACCGCTGATATTTGGACGACCAAATTCATTATTGTAAGCCGCACCACCTAATGGGCCATCCAACATAATTTGATAGGCAGAGGCAATACGTGCAGGTTTGCCATAATCTTGTTCCCATGGTTGGGGCATATCGGGCAAGCGCAAATTTGATACAGAAAAACCCGTCAAGCCGGCTTTGGGTTTTGAACCTATGCCGGTTGCACCCTCATCACGAATCTCGCCCCCTGCTCCTGTCGCCGCTCCAGCAAATGGAGAGATCGCGGTTGGATGATTGTGTGTTTCAACCTTCATCAAATAGTGTGTTGGCTCATTGACATAACGATAGTTGCCGGCTGCATCTGGATAAAAGCGTGTGGTTGTAGGCGTAGCACTCTCTACGATAGAAGCATTATCCGCATAAGCTACCACGGTTTTTTGGGGATGTAATTGGTGTGTGTTGCGTATCATGGCAAATAGCGATTTGGCTTGCTCCACACCATCAATCCGCCAATCTGCATTAAAAATCTTATGCCGACAATGTTCGGAATTGGCTTGAGCAAACATCATCAACTCCACATCAGTGGGATTGCGAGCTATGCGTTGATAGTTGTCGTATAGATAGTCAACTTCGTCAGCTGATAAAGCCAAACCGAGCGATTGGTTGGCTTGTTGTAGTGCTTGTTTGCCACCATGCAAAATATCTACACTACTTAATGGTTTTGGCTCACCTTGATGATAAAGTTGTTCTGCTTGCTCAAACGCAGACACCACAGTTTCCGTCATGCGATCGTGAATTAATCCGCGTATCAATGTGCGTTCATCTGCACTAAAACTTGTACCATCCGCTTTGGCAAGATAAAAAGCAATGCCACGCTCAATTCTCAGCGTATTCTCTAAGCCGCAATGCTTAGCAATATCGGTGGCTCGGGATGACCAAGGTGAGATTGTGCCAAAACGCGGTAAGACTAAAAACAGCTCGCCAATAGCTTCTTCGTTGGGAGTATTCGGTCCATAACGCAAGATAGCGTTTAATGTATTTCGTTGTGCCTCGCTATATTCCCCTTCCGCCCAAACAAAATGCCAAAACTCTGCATGCAGGTGTCGAAGGTGAGGAATAGCCGATTGCAGGCCATGACGAATTTTTTCTAATCTAAAGGGTGAGAGTGCCGAGCCGCCGCGAATACTAATCATGGGAAATAAATGATGGATAATTTTAATAAGGCTAAAGATGTTATTTTAACCTAAGCCACACACTCTCTACACTAATCTTTGGGGATTTGTACGCTTATTGAAAAAGCGCCCTAGAGAAGTCATACGCTCCAGTTTTCAATATTCAAGCCATTTACGCGCTCAAATTCGCGCACATTATGGGTCACCAAAGTAGCATGGGTTGCTAGCGCATGGCAGGCAATCCATAAATCAATCGCACCAATTGGCGTACCAGCTTCTTTAAGTTGAGTAAATTGCTCAGCGTAAAAGGCGAACAAATTATTAACTGACTTTTAACGATTTTTTTATATCTGATGATGGTTTGTGTGGAAATTTAACTAGGTAGATGGGTTTATATTGACCATCAACTTTTTCCTATTGGCTTTACTCTATAATCACACTAGCAAATGACAAATGCCATTAAAGGAGCTGTGATGTCTTCCGTGCGTTATCAATTACAAGGCCTACATTGCCAAAGTTGCGTTAGCAAAGTCAGCCAAGTGCTCAATCAATTCGTTGCACAAGCTCAAGTCAGCCTAGAACCACCACAGGCTGAGCTACAAGATAGCGCTGATAAACTAAGCAAGTTAGATTTGAATGAAATTAACCGAGCTTTAAGCCAAGTCGGCAAATATCAAATGCTCGCCCTATCCTCTCAAACTGAGGCAGTACAGGCTTCATCAGAAGTTGCTCAGTCTTGGCTTGCTACCTACAAACCACTACTGATTTTATTCGGCTATTTAGTGCTAGTGAGTTGGCTAGTGCAAAGCAACCAAACTGACTTTAATTGGATGCTGTGGATGCAACACTTTATGGCGTCATTTTTCTTGGTGTTTTCTTTTTTCAAGATGCTGGATATCCAAGCTTTTGCCAATAGCTACGCCATGTATGACTTGCTGGCTAGACGTTGTAAAGCCTATGGTTATGTTTACCCATTCATAGAATTAGCTTTGGGGGTAGCTTATTTAAGCGCTGTGAATTTAGTCTTAACCCACTGGGTGACACTGCTAGTCATGGGCTTTTCCAGTCTTGGTGTGATTCAATCCGTGGCACGCAAACAGAAAATTCGCTGCGCTTGTTTGGGAACTGTTTTTAATTTGCCTATGTCCAGTGTCACAATCGTCGAAGATTTATCAATGGTTGCGATGGCAGCTTCGATGTTATTGATTCATAGCTAGTATAGATAGGGATTTCATGACTTCACCACATGATGTGCCACTGCAAAAAATTCAGTTTTATGTCACCTCATCATATCGTTGTGGTTACTTGGAAAAACAGCGTGCTCAATCCTTGATTGCTACCCCTCAACATTTAATCAATCGTGATGTTTATAGTAGCTTAATCACACAAGGATTTCGACGCAGTGGGCAATTCGTCTATCGACCTTATTGCGAACATTGTGACGCATGTATACCAGTACGTATTCCAGTCCAACAATTCCGCCCTAACCGCAGTCAAGCTCGTGCCTGGAAAAAACATCAATCTCTCAAAGTAGAACTACAAGATTTACATTTCGATCAACAACATTTCGATTTGTACTTACGCTACCAAGCGGCGCGCCATCAAGCAGTTGCAGAACAAGATAGTGCAGAACAATATAAGCAGTTTCTGGTGCAAAGTAATGTGCAGTCTTATTTGTTGCAGTTTGAGTTAGACGGGGTGTGCAAAATGGTTTGTGTGGTAGATCGTATTCAAGATGGACTATCAGCGGTTTATACTTTTTACGACCCTGACGATAGTCACGCCAGTTACGGTACTTATGCGGTTATGTGGCTGATTGATTGGTGCCAACGAGAACAATTACCCTATCTGTATTTGGGATATTGGATTGCCGGAAGCGCCAAAATGGTCTACAAAAAAAACTTTCGTCCTTTGCAAGCATTAATAGATAGACAATGGCAAGCCTTTGACCCTACTCTGTTAAGCGCCAGTACAATCTAACTAGATGCACTAGCCGCATATTCAAGCAAAATCACTCTCATTTTCAGGTAAAATGCGGCCTTTTAATTTTGGCACCATCGCATGAGCCTTTCTAAAGAAATCCAACGCAGACGTACCTTTGCCATTATTTCTCACCCCGATGCAGGTAAAACCACCCTCACCGAAAAACTACTGTGGTTTGGTGGCGCTATTCAAGTGGCTGGTGAGGTTCGTGGTCGCAAAGCGGCTAGACACGCCACTTCTGACTGGATGGAACTGGAAAAACAACGAGGCATTTCGGTCACCTCCTCAGTCATGCAATTTCCCTATCGTGAGCATATGATAAATTTGCTAGACACCCCAGGGCATGATGATTTCTCGGAGGATACTTATCGTACTTTGACCGCGGTCGACTCTGCGGTGATGGTGATTGATGCCGTCAATGGTGTAGAAGCACAGACCATTAAGCTACTCAATGTTTGTCGTATGCGCGACACACCGATTATTACCTTTATCAACAAGCTAGACCGTGAGAGCCGCTCACCCATCGAGCTGCTGGATGAAATAGAATCGACCCTGGGCATGCAATGCGCCCCAATCACATGGCCTATCGGCATGGGTAAAAGTTTCCGTGGCGTATATCACCTGTATTTAGACCAAATCGCTTTTTTTGACCCCCGTGCTGAAAAAGGTACGGCAGAAATTATCCAAGGGCTGGACAATCCGCGTGTCAATGAATTACTAGGCAATCAAGCGGATGATCTGCGATTGGATATTGAGCTGGTGCGAGGCGCCTCCCATAGCTTTGACAAACAAGCTTATCTGAACGGCAAACAAACACCGGTGTTTTTTGGTTCGGCGATTAATAATTTTGGGGTTCAGTCTTTGCTAGATGCGGTAGTTGAACTATCCCCCACCCCACAAGCACGCGCCACCGCTACCCGTATTGTGCAAGCAGATGAAACAAAATTTTCAGGCTTTGTATTTAAGATTCAAGCCAATATGGACCCCAAGCATCGTGATCGAATAGCATTTTTGCGAGTTTGTTCAGGTCGATTTGAACGTGGCATGAAGATCAAACAAGTTGCCAGCGGTAAACAGTTGGCTGTCAATAATGCCATTACATTTATGGCTCAAGACCGTAGCACCACTGATGAAGCCTACTCTGGCGACATTATCGGGATACCCAACCATGGCACTGTCAAATTAGGCGATACGTTTAGTGAAGGCGAGGATCTCAAGTTCGTCGGCATCCCTTGCTTTGCCCCAGAACATTTCCGTCGAGCAAGACTGCAAAATCCTTTAAAAATGAAACAGTTACAAAAGGGTTTGCAACAATTAGCTGAAGAAGGCGCCTCGCAATTATTTCGTCCATTATTAAGCAACGATATGATTTTGGGCGCAGTAGGGATATTGCAATTTGATGTGGTTGCACATCGTTTACAGCATGAGTATGGCGTAGAAGTTATTTTCGAACCTTATGATTGCGCAACGGCACGTTGGTTACGTGGAAGTGCTGCTGACCTATCTGCTATTGCCGATAAATATGGCTTTAATGTGGCATTGGACGGTGCGGGTGACTATGTTTACTTAGCGCCTAATCGTGTCAATTTACAAATGGCGCAAGAACGTTTTCCTGAGATTACCTTCTTGGAAACACGAGAAATCGCCTAGACAGCCAACTCAACTGAGCCGCTTTAGCTAAATGCCTCACATAACATACTCAGCAAAGTAGCAAACACTGGGTACAACTCTTCTTTGTTATAAGGGCTCTCATCATCGGTAGAGGCCACCACAAAGGCAATCACAGCCTTTTCTAAATCTTGTCTGTATTGCTGCCAATGTTCTGCTTCGGCTTGGCTGATTAAGTTAAATTTACGTTGCCCACTCTCAATCACGTCCATCAATTCTTCGTCGGATAATTCCGCAAAAAGTGTCTTGGCAATCACATATTGCTGTTTCTCGATCTCGGGCGCGACCCGTTCTTGCTGTAATGGCATAGACAAAAAGGCATAGGATAATAATGCAAATAATTGATAGGCACTTAGCATATCAAATTGGTCATGACGCTCAACATTAGGAGAGCGACCTGATTCACGAATAGCTTGAAAAGTCACAAAACAAGCGATGTAACTTGCTGCCTGTAAAGCAGGATAATCGTTTAAATCTGCACTGGGCTGAGGATCATTTTGTCGTCTTAACTCTGATAGCAATAAGGCATGCATCAGGCTGAGTCGTTTGGCATAGGTAAATTCGGACATAAAAGGCTTTCGATGGATATTTATACAATCACCCGCTATTTTAGCAAATCGGCAAAGCGATTTAAGACTTGCTATAGTAAAATAAATGGGCTTTTTTCAAGCATGATGAATCATGGTCAAAAAATCTCTTGTTTGGTTGTATCGATTTGCACTTACCACTATTTGGCTAGTGCTTATTGTTATGTCCGTCACTGTGATCACGCTTCGATACGTTGTTCTTCCTGAAATTAGCCAATACCAACCACAAATTGCGCAAGCCATCAGTCACACATTAGGTCAGAAAGTCACGATAGGAAGCATTCAAGCCAGTTGGCAAGGCTTGAATCCGCATATTCGCTTGAATGATGTGGATATCTATGACCATGAAAATCGTGTTGCGTTATCTTTACATCAGGTCGATAGCGCTTTGTCGTGGCTATCTATCCCACTCTTAGAGCCACGCCTAGCAAACCTGATTATTTATCAACCCGAGCTCAGTATCAGGCGTGAGCAAGATGGGACTGTCTACATTGCTGGCATTTCCCTGAGTGCTCCTAGCCGAGCAGCTTTCCCCAATTGGTTATTACGCCAAGCCGAAATTGTCGTGATTAATGCAGAAGTAAGCTGGAACGACGCAATGCGTCAGGCGCCAGAGATGCGTTTATCTCAACTCAACCTGAAAATTGAAAATCCGGCATGGGATGCACTTCGAGGCCGTCATCGTTTGGCATTGAAAGCACAACCTTCCGTAATCAGTCAAAATCCGATTGATGTGCGTGCGAACTTATTTGGCCATGATGTCAGCCAATGGCAAACTTGGTACGGAAAAATATATGCCGACATCCAACAATCACAACTTAATCAGATTAAGCAATGGCTAGACCTGCCTTGGGATATACAAACAGGCTTTGGTGATGCACGTATTTGGTTGACCTTTGATCATGCCAAAATTGAACGAATTAGCTGCGATTTAAATGTGCGCCAACTCTCTACTGTATTTCGCTATCAACAACAAGCCAGCGTATTTAATCGTTTAGCTGGGCACGTCACATGGGAACAACGTGCAGACGGGCAATGGCTGGAAGCCAGTAATATTCAATTGAATACCCCTGACGATTTGAATATGAAAAAAGGCTACTTTTCCTTACTTGAAAAAAAACAGGGAAATCAAACAAGCTATCAAGGTAAGGTGAACTTAGATGAATTACAACTGGAGAGTCTCGATAAATTACTGGCCTATTTGCCTTCCAATCAAATCGTCAATCAAATCAACCAAATCAGACCGCTAGGAAAGTTGAGCAATTTGAATCTGAGCTGGAAAAATACGGCCGATCAACTACAACAATACTCGCTCAAAACTGATTTCAGTGGCTTAGCGCTTGACCCTATTGAAGCCTATGATATTCCAGGGTTCCAACATCTGAATGGTCGTCTTAAGATGGACCAACAGAGCGGCGTACTCGAATTAAATAGCGAGCATGTGGCGCTCTATATGAAGCAAGTGCTGCGTTATGGTGTTCCTGTCGATTACCTACGAGGCAAAGTAGTCTGGCGTAAAGATCAAGACAAATTGAATGTGCATCTGAGCAAGCTTGCACTTGGCACTCCGCATGTCAGCGGTGAAGTCGATGGATATGTTCAATACGACGACAAGAATGGCCCCTACTTCGATCTAAAGGGTATGTTCAGTCATGCAGACGCGCGATTCACTAAATTATATTTACCTACCATATTGAATAAAGAAACGTTGGATTGGCTGGACAATTCTATTTTGAGTGGCCATGCTGAAGATGTAAGACTGCTTTTAAAAGGCAATCTGCGCGACTTTCCCTATCCCAATAAACGCAATGGTATATTCCGTGTCACCGCCAAGGCGCACGATGTCACTTTGGATTATGCCAGTGGCTGGCCTTCAATCAACCATATCAATATGAATGTGCTGTTCGAAGGTAAGCGCATGGAATTGTTCGTCAATGACGCGGCTGTGCTGAATAACCGAATTAGCAATACCAAAATTGTCATTGCCGATTTAATGGCAGCTGAGAATGAGCTTGAAATTAAAGGTGATGTCTCTGGTACGATTCAGGACCAATTATATTTTGTCAATAACAGCCCATTAAGCTCATGGTCAGGCGGTGCTTCACAGGGATTAAAAGCGTCAGGGAATGGCAAGTTAAATCTCGAGCTATTGATTCCGCTGTACCATCAAGAAAATACAAAATACAAAGGCAAATATAGCCTACAAAATGCCAAACTGAGCAGTCATGAGATACCAGATTTAACTCAGATTAATGGCGATATTTTGTTTAACGAAAATAATTTAAATGCCCAAAACCTGCGCTTAAATGTTTTTGATTCTACCGCCACAGTGAGTATCAATACAGATAAATCCAAGGTAATTCAAATAAGTGCGCGAGGTAAAATCAATGATACAGGGATACGTAAATCGCTGGGATTATCCTTACCAAATAGTGTTACAGGCAGTACGGATTGGCAAGGGAATGCGACTATTAGCGATAAAAAGACAGACTTTAATATTTACTCCAATTTGCAAGGTTTGACCTTACAACTGCCACCACCGCTAAACAAACAGGCCAATGAAAGCATGCCGTTTAACCTTGAACGAAAGCAGTCCTCGACCAATCAAGATATCATTCAATTTAATCTAGGTAGTGCCATTGCTGGTAAGTTTTTACGCACATTACAAAATGGCACAGGAAAAATTGAGCGTGGCGAAATTGCTGTCAACGCAAGCCCAGAAATCCCCAGCCAGAAGATAATTAATTTACGTATCATCAGTCATCATCTCGATATGGATGACTGGTTATTACAATTTGATAAAGTGGGTAACGATTCATCAGCCGTACCATTTTTTAACCATTTAGATGTCTCTGCTGAAAGTCTAGATTTATTTGACAAGCGTCTCAACAATATGAAATTAAGCGCGCAAACCAATGGCAGCAGTTGGTTGATTGGACTTAAAAGCGATGAGATAAGTGGTAGCATCCGTTGGCAGTCACAAGGCGCGGGGCGCTTGCTTGCCAATTTGGGGCAACTGACTTGGCCACAAGACACGCCAGATAAAAAGCAACGTGACAAAACTATCAAACAACTCGATATCCAATATCCTGATTTAGATATCAATGCGGAAAACTTTGAAGTAAATAAAAAGAAACTGGGGCGCCTAGAGCTCAGTGCAAAAGAGCAAAATGGCAATTGGATGATACAAAAATTGATGCTAAAAAATCCCGATAGTGTCATGAACGCCAGTGGACAATGGAATAATTGGAAAAGCCAACAAAGTACCCAAATCAGTGTCAATTGGCAGATTGCAGATATTGGTAAAACATTCAAAAGGCTCAATCTGGCCGATATGATGAAAGGTGGTTCGGCTCAATTAACTGGCCAACTTCGTTGGGCAGGCAGCCCACATGAATTTGATTACCCCAACCTTTCAGGCAATATGCAAATTGAGGCAAACAAAGGACAGTTTGTAAAAATTGAACCAGGTGTAGGTCGTTTATTTAGTATTTTGAGTTTGCAAAACTTACCTAGACGACTCACTTTGGACTTTAAAGATTTATTCAGTTCGGGCTTTGTGTTTGACAAGATTAGTGCCGACATCACCATTAACCGAGGCATTATGCGTAGCGATAACTTCAAAATGGAAGGCCCAACAGCTGGAGTTGAGATAAAAGGAGAAACTGATTTGGCCCAAGAAACGCAACATCTGTTTGTCAAAGTCAAACCTTATATTTCTGATACTTTGTCACTGGCTGCATTTGCCGGAGGCCCTGCAGTTGGGGCAGCGGCTTATATTGCCCAGAAAGTATTAAAAAATCCTTTGGATAAAATTGCTGAGAGCGAATATGAAATTATTGGCACTTGGAGCAATCCTGAAGAATTGGAAAACAAAAGCACCAGCAAAACTCCTCCCGCAATCTCTAAATAGGGTAAAGCATGGCAATTAGATTACGATCCTCGCAAAAAACCACGTTAACCAAGGAAAAATCACCGAATGGCATCATCAAAATTGCTGGTATTCAAATGGCTTCAGGCCCTAATGTTGCCGCCAACCTCAGTGAAGCGGAAAAGTTGATTCAAATTGCTGCCGAACAGGGTGCCAAAATGATCGCTCTGCCAGAATACTTTGCCATCATGGGCCTCAAAGATACTGATAAAGTATTAGTGGCAGAACAGGCTGGTAAAGGTCCAATTCAACAATTTCTTGCGGATAGTGCTAAGAAATATGCAGTCTGGATTATCGGTGGCTCTATCCCCATCGTATCCGATACACCAGGAAAAATTCGTAATACTTGTTATGTGTTTGATGACCAAGGTCGTCAAGTGGCGCGATATGACAAAATTCATCTGTTTGGTTTGGATTTGGGCGCCGAACATTATCACGAAGAGAAAACCATACAGGCCGGTGATCAGGTGGTGGTGGTCAACACCCCTTTTGCTAAAGTTGGCCTGTCGATTTGTTATGATTTACGTTTTCCAGAATTGTATCGCTCCATGGGCAATGTCGATTTAATTGTGATTCCTGCCGCTTTTACCGAGACGACAGGCAAAGCACATTGGGAAACATTGGTTCGTGCGCGTGCTATTGAAAATCAATGCTATGTGCTTACTTCTGCGCAAGGTGGATATCATGCTTCAGGTCGTGAAACACACGGCAATAGTATGATAGTTGATCCCTGGGGGGTGATCTTAGATCGTTTACCTAGAGGCTCAGGTGTGGTGATGGCCTCGATCAATTTGGATTATCAGGCAAGCTTGCGAAAAAGCCTTCCTGCTCTAAAACACCGAACCGTTTTCAAGTCTTAAGGTCTGCACTTGAGCAATAACTTTTTGCGCTTGATGCGCCCACTTAAGCAAAGCTTGCAGTTTGCTGTAACGATGAAAAATGACGATGAAAAATGAAAATACACTAAACCTAGCGGCTGACACGATGGATTTTGCCAGTCAAACGCTGTTACGCGCCAACGATTTAGACTTTGCTCAAGTCCAAGGCGCACTTAAACAAATTATGACGCATGAGGTGGATTATGCGGATTTGTACTTTCAATATACCCGTAGCGAGAGTTGGGGCTTAGAAGAAGGTCGAGTGAAATCTGGCCATTTTCATATCGAACAAGGGGTAGGTGTGCGGGCTGTGAGTGGTGAAAAAACAGCCTTTGCTTATTCAGATGACATCCATGCGCAAGCTTTGCTTAATGCCGCTAATATTACCCGAGCCATTGCTCAAGCTGGTCAGGAGCGTAGCATCCCTGCCTTATTAAAGCGTCAGCCCCCCTCCTTATATTTGCCGCAAGACCCCATCGCCTCTCTAAGTGCAGAAGCCAAAGTTAAATTGCTAGAAAAACTTGAATCCTATGCACGCGCTATGGATTCACGTATTAAACAAGTCATGGCAAGTATTGCAGGTGAATATGAGGTTGTATTGATTGCACGTCATGATGGCGTAATGGCAGCCGATATTCGTCCGTTAGTTCGCCTCTCTATCAATGTGATTGCAGAGAGTAACGGTCGTCGCGAGCAAGGATCCAGTGGTGGTGGTGGTCGATTTGATTACAGTGGGTTTAGTGATGACGTTTTACAACAATACGCAAAAGAAGCAGTTCATCAAGCGTTGATTAACTTACAAGCCAAACCTGCGCCAGCTGGCAATATGACGGTAGTACTTGGCGCTGGCTGGCCAGGTATTTTGCTACACGAGGCAATTGGTCATGGTCTTGAGGGCGATTTTAATCGCAAAGGCAGTTCAGCTTTTGCTGGAAAAATTGGTCAACGTGTTGCTGCTCCGGGGGTAACCGTAGTCGATGACGGCACATTGAGCAACCGCCGTGGTTCACTGACCGTCGATGACGAGGGCAATCCAACTCAAAGCACCGTCTTAATTGAGGATGGAATTCTTCGAGGCTACATCCAAGACAGCCTAAACAGCCGACTAATGGGAATGCCGCTGACGGGTAATGCCAGACGCGAATCTTATGCACATATTCCTATGCCACGTATGACTAATACCTATATGCATAATGGCAATATGGCGCCAGAAGAAATTATTAAATCTGTCAAAAAAGGTTTGTACGCCGCCAACTTTGGTGGTGGACAGGTCGACATCACCAGTGGCAAGTTTGTATTCAGTGCCGCTGAAGCTTATATGATTGAGGACGGAAAAATCACCTACCCAGTAAAAGGTGCCACCCTAATTGGCAATGGCCCAGATGCACTGACGCGGGTTTCTATGATAGGCAATGACATGAAGCTAGATTCTGGCGTGGGGACATGCGGCAAAGAGGGACAGAGTGTTCCTGTGGGAGTGGGTCAACCCACCTTGCGTATTGATGGTTTGACAGTAGGTGGTACGGTATAACCCTTTGTCATGACGATGCAGTTTAATATCGATTTTCCGACTGGCTCCAGTCAAAAAAAGTTTGCCGCATTACCTGCAGGACTAGATGCTGCGTTTTTTGCACAAGCTGCTCAACGCTTACAGCAATCTAATCAGCATGCACCTTTGCTGATTTTTACTGAAAACGCCTTTACTGCGCAGCGTCTGCTTGAAGAAATTGTATGGTTTGCGCCCGAGCTCAAGGTACATCTTTTCCCCGATTGGGAAACCCTACCCTACGATCATTTTTCGCCACACCCTGATTTGATATCAGAGAGGCTTGCCACCCTGTATCAAATCCATCAGCAACAAGCCGATGTTGTGCTGGTTCCGATGGCAACTGCATTGGTCAAACTTGCGCCTGTTGCATATTTATCCGCCCGCAGCTTTATGTTGAAGAAAGCACAGAAGTTAAATTTAGAGGCCTTGCGCCAACAATGTGCAGAGGCTGGCTATCATCACGTATCACAAGTGATTAGCCCAGGTGAATTCAGTGTACGCGGTGGCTTGATTGATTTGTTTCCTATGGGAAGTGCCTTGCCCTACCGTATTGACCTGTTTGATGATGAAATCGAAAGTATTCGTACTTTTGATGTTGATAGCCAACGCAGCTTGTATCCTGTCGCTGAAATTCGCTTGCTACCTGCACGTGAGTTTCCCTTGGATGAGCAAGGTATCAGTAGCTTTAGGCAACACTACCGTGAGATATTTGAGGGCGACCCTTCTAAAAGTCGTATTTATAAAGATATTAGCAAAGGCGTTGCAAGTGGTGGTATAGAGTGGTATTTACCGCTTTTTTTTGACACCACTGCCAGCTTATTGGACTACTTACCAAAACAAAGCGTGTTGTGCATGCATGGTTCGCCACAACAAGCGGCAGAACATTTTTGGCAAGAAGCACAAATGCGTTATCGTTTATTAGCCTATGATGCTGAAAGACCCATATTAGCCCCTGAGCACTTGTTGTTTAAGACTGATGCATTTTTCCAGTCTTGTCACGTTTTTGCCCGTTTAAATACTGCATTTCATAGCCAAAATGGATTACCACAACTGGAAATTCAACGACGTACTGATCAGCCCTTGCATGGTTTGAAAGATTTTATTGCCAATTTTTCTGGCCGAGTATTGATTACTGCAGAAAGCTTGGGGCGTCGAGAGACAATGGCACAGTTGTTTGATCAATATCAAATCCGCTACCAAGTGGCTGAACAATGGCAAGATTTTTTACAGGCGAGTGCTCCTGTGATGTTAGGGGTTAGCACCCTACATACTGGCTTTGTGCATGAAGATATTGCTGTCATTACTGAAGCTGAGCTATATGCCAATACTGTGCGTCAACAACGTCGACGCAACAAAGATAAAAATCGATCTGCCGAAGGCATGCTGAAAGATTTGTCTGAGCTGCGTGACCACGACCCCGTGGTGCATGAACAACATGGTGTGGGTCGCTATCGAGGTTTGGTCAGTATGGATCTTGGTGAAGGTGAGAATGAGTTCTTGCTAATAGAGTATGCGGGTAACGACAAATTATATGTCCCCGTTTCTCAACTATTTCTTATCTCGCGATATTCTGGTGGCCCTCCAGAGAGCGCACCACTTCATACACTAGGTTCTGGCCACTGGGAAAAAGCTAAGAAAAAAGCACTTAAACAAATCCGTGACACTGCAGCCGAGTTGCTCAATTTGTATGCGCAACGTGCCGCCCGACGTGGTCATGCGTTTACCCTATCACTGCAGGATTATGAAGCGTTTGCTGAGGGCTTCCCATTTGAGGAGACACCAGATCAACAGAGTGCGATTGAAGCAGTTATTCAAGATATGCAATCGGGCAAACCTATGGACAGACTGGTTTGTGGCGATGTTGGTTTTGGTAAAACAGAAGTTGCCTTACGTGCTGCTTTTGTTGCAGTAATGGGAGGACGGCAGGTGGCCGTATTGGTACCGACTACCTTATTAGCAGAACAACATTACCAAAATTTCTGTGATCGATTCTCTGCTTGGCCAGTCAAAATTGCCGAAGTCTCTCGATTCCGTAGCGCTAAAGAGCAACAACAAGCGCTACAGGATTTAGCTTCAGGTAAGGTCGATATTATGATCGGAACCCATCGATTGATTTCGCCTGATGTCAAATTTGATCGTTTAGGTTTAGTCATCTTGGATGAAGAGCATCGTTTTGGTGTACGCCAAAAAGAAAAATTAAAATCACTGCGTGCTGAAGTCGATGTATTAACCCTGACTGCGACGCCTATTCCTCGCACACTCAGTATGGCCATGGAAGGTCTGCGTGAATTTAGTGTTATCAGCACACCACCGCAAAAACGTTTGGCCATTAAAACATTTGCTTGCGATTACTCTGACGGCATTATTCGCGAGGCGGTACTGCGCGAATTTAAGCGTGGCGGACAAGTGTATTTTTTGCATAATCAAGTGGATACGATTGTTGCTATGCGAGAAAAATTGGAAAAAATTATTCCCGATGCACGCATCAGTATTGCGCATGGTCAACTTCGTGAACGCGAACTGGAAAATGTGATGCGCGATTTTTACCATCAACGCAGCAATCTATTATTGTGTACTACGATAATTGAGACTGGTATCGACATTCCTACCGCCAATACCATCATCATCAATCATGCGGATATGTTTGGCTTGGCGCAGTTACATCAACTGCGCGGACGCGTAGGAAGATCACACCATCAAGCCTATGCATACTTATTAACCGACCCACACAGAAAAATCACAAGCCAGGCACAAAAGCGCCTCGAGGCGATTCAATTGTTAGAAGAACTTGGGGCGGGATTCCACCTTGCCATGCACGACCTAGAGATACGTGGTGCGGGCGAATTACTAGGAGATTCGCAAAGTGGTGAGATGCAAGAAATTGGTTTTCACCTGTATTCCGAAATGCTAAATCATGCGGTAAAACGCTTACAACAGGGTAAAGAGCCTGACTTAGCGGCTCCTCTTGGAGTAACTACTGAGATTAATTTACACATCCCTGCCTTACTCACCAATGACTATTGCCCTGATGTTCATGAACGCTTAGTGATATACAAACGCCTTGCTAATTGTAGTGATGATGATGCCTTAGATGAAATGCAAGAAGAGCTTATTGATCGCTTTGGTTTGCTGCCCCAGCAGGGTGAAGCATTAATGGCCTGTCATCGCTTGCGTGTTGCCGCTAAAGCACTGGATATTATCAAAATTGATGCCAGCGATAGCAGCATACAACTACAATTCAGCCCCAAAGCAGATTTAGACCCGATGAAACTGGTTGCCATGCTACAACGCGACAAACGATGCCGAATGAATGGCCCGGATAAACTTAAAGTCACGGTACAATACCCTGATTTGCAACATCGTAGCGAGTTTATTAAATCACTGATGAAAGATCTGAAAGCATGATAGAAAAGATCATCGCCGTGCTAGCTGGGTGGATTATCGCTGTTATTTCAAGTATGGGTTATAGCGGCATTGTTCTATTGATGGCCATTGAGTCAGCTTGTATCCCGTTACCCTCAGAAATCATTATGCCTTTTTCCGGCTTTTTGGTTTTTAAGGGTGAAATGACGCTCTTGGGCATTGCGCTTGCCGGCGCGATTGGTTGTGTGGTCGGCTCTATCCCCGCCTATTACCTAGGCATGTATGGTGGACGCCCATTGGTAGAAAAATATGGTAAATGGGTGCTGATTTCACATCGCGATTTAAATTGGGCTGATAAAGCCTTTGCAAAACATGGTGAAATCATCATCTTTATTGGTCGCTTGTTGCCAGCTGTTAGGACTTTTATCGCCTTCCCCGCAGGCGTTGCCCGAATGGCGATGGGTAAGTTTATTGTTTATACCTTTGTTGGCTCTTTTATATGGTGTTACCTACTGGGATATGCTGGATTTGTGATGGGTGAACATTGGGAAAGTCTCAAACAATATTTTCATGAATTCCATTATGTCATTGCAGGCATGGGGCTGGTATTTGTGATTTGGTACTTGCATAGACATTTCAAACATAACGCCTAAAGCTCAACCAATTCAGGCACACTTAACAATAATATTGCCAAGCGTATAGGCAGTGTTTGATGGGTAAACAAAGCAGCGTAGTTTAGCAATTGTTGTCGATAAGCCTCAGCAATCTGTTGACTATTTTTTGTGGCAGATAGTTGATCCGTTTTGTAGTCAATAATCCAACGCTCACCATTGAAAACAAAGGTTCTATCAATTACCCATTGCTTCACTTGGCCGTCTTGAGTGAGCTGTTGCAAGGTAAATTCAGACTGTGCCTCTTGATGTGGCTCAAGCACCCAACGCAGTTGTGGCACAGTCAAAGCATTGGTCAACATTTGAATAACCTTGTCGCTTGCTGGTTCAGCTTGTTCAAGCGAGAAGCCTTGACCTTTGAACCAAGCCTGCATAGCAGGATGTAATGCATTCAGTCTATCCACATGCCACTTTGCTAAGCCCTGCTGAGCCATCATTTGTAAATAAAAATGGGTCAAGTTTCCGATGGCAATAGGCAAGCTCTCTACTGGTATATCGCGCCTAGCGGCATCACTGGGATTGGCCTGACTAAAGCCACTGTTGACGCTAACATGTTGAGCAAATTCATTAGCCAGTCCTAGGGTTGGTAAGCGAATCAATCGCGGGACAAAGTCTTGCAAACTAGCATCGTCCCGCACTTCAATATCATCATCCATCAAACTGGCTTGAAGCAGATTTTGTTGAGTGAATTTAGTTTTTAATAAGGGCCATAACATGGCCAGGAATGTTCCTTTTCTGGGGCTGATCTCACCTTGACCATTTTGCTTAACAGCGGCCAGCAAATGCAGGCAGCGCTCAGCTCTGGTGGCCGCCACATACAACACGCGCATATCCTCAAAATAAGCACGACGCTGGTCAAACTGCTTCAAATAGTCATAAATCTTATTGTCGTTTTCACTTTCACGTTGCGCTTTAGGGACTAAAGGCGCTAATACCACATCCGTTGGTTGAATTTGACCATCTGGTAACTGCTCAAACACTTCCTCCCAACGCATCAAAGGATTTTCATCACGGCCACTGGATAAATCCAAGCCAGGCAGAATCACAGTATCGAACTCCAAGCCTTTGGATTTATGTATGGTCATAAATTGCAAAGTGTCGGGAGCTAACACATCGGGTTGAGCGTAAAGTTTCTCCACCTCACGTTGAAGCTCTTGCAGACTAAACCGACCTGATCGCTCAATCTGGTCAATACGTTCAAAAAATGCCTCAACATCTACCGCATCACTTTGTTTCCAAAGACAGTGCGGTCCATTCAACATCAACCAAGTACTTCGTATCCATCGACTCGTGGACATTCGTCCTTGATGTTGTAATGCCATCTGTAAGATATCACGCACAAACTCCACTCTTTCCCTTGCACTCTCGTTTAATTGCGATAAGCGCTGTGGATCTAACATTAATTGCATCACGGTACTATGGCGGTCATCACCAATCAAACTATGTAAATCCTGCAAACTCAGGCCACACCAAGGAGCTCGCAATATCGCTAGCCAATTAACGCGATCTGCCCGATGATGAAGTGCATAACAAAGCGATAATAAATCTTGTACAACTTGACGATTGGTCAGCTCCTCTATCTCAACGGCTTGAAATTTCAAATCTGGATAATGGCGACGAATTTGACTGACAAGTACCTGCAAGTGATTTCGGGCTCTTACCAATACTGCAATTTTGGCTTGTGGTCTTTTAGCTCGGGTAGTGCGGATAATCCTAATCATTTGATTAGCCTCGCGCATACGCACAGCGCCTAACACAACTAACTCATCGTCACCCTCATTTGCCTCATGACTTGCTTGATCAAAAATAGGATAAACATAGACACCGTTGTCTTCACTATCAGACTTACTCGGTAGGAAGGTACGATATTGAATCGCTCCATCAGCGATCGCATCATGCTGAGGAAAAATTTGCTGAAAACTATGATTAATCCAATGCACGACACTTGGTTCAGAGCGATTGTTCTGGGATAGTTGCAATGGAATTAATGGGATATGCCCGATTCCCTGTTGCTTGGCTTTCAGAAACAAGCCGACATTGGCTTTGCGAAAACGATAAATGGACTGCATTGGATCACCCACTAGAAACATGCTGTGTCCATCCCCCGCCTGCCAGCCACGCGTCAACATCTCAATCAATCGAATTTGGCTAGGGCTAGTGTCCTGAAACTCATCAATCAACAAATGGCTAATTTGATAATCCAAGCGCAAAGCTAATTCACTTGGCATACCCGGCTCATCTTGTAGGGCGCTAATGGCACGCTGTGACACTTCGACGAAATCTACCTTGCCTTGTTGCTGAAACAGCAACCATAGTTCAGCACAAGCCACCATTAATAATTGATTCAAGCTATGAATCATGTCCCCAGCCAATGGGCTAAACATCGGCATGGGTAAATCACGCAAGTTGATTAAACGTTTAGCGGCTGCAGAGTCAGTCTGTAACAGACTGACAATATCGCTCAGTTGTTGCTTGAAGGAACGACCTTCATCATCTGCAATGATGCCGGTTTGTTTATCCCATTTTTTACGCCAATCCTCTTTCGTGCACAACAGGTCAACCAAAGCCTGCCATAAACCAAGACTGGCAATATCTGTATTTAATGGGTAATTCCAATCGATCAATAACGCGATCTTATGATCACATGGTAACTTGCTTGCCGCATAGCGAGCGATAGGCATTATCATGGCTTGCACTGGTTCAGTCAGCACTTGTTGCGCCAATTGCAAATCTTTTTCAATCATGCCGGTCAAGGCCATCTCAATTTGATTGATATCAATACGACTATCATGAAAGTCCAACCATTGATCACGCTTGGCGAGCATACTTGCCATCAATTTCGTCAATTGACCGGTATCATTATTGAAAAAACTTAGTGCGGTGCGCACCGCGTCGCCATGTAACGGATCATCCAACAAAGCCAAGGTTTGACTAGCTGCCTGTTGATACAACCCCTCTGCTTCATCAAGCACCTCTGGCTGTGAGCCAAAGCGACTCATCAACGGCATTTGTCTGGCCAACTGTCCACTCAATGCATCAATGGTGTAGATTCGTAAGCGAGAAGGGGTTTTTAAAATATCCCAAGCGCGTTGTTGTGAAGTTTGCAAGGCTGCTTTGGCAAGCTGCAAAGTCATCTGTTTATGAGGTTTCTCTGCTGGAATATTGTCATGGGCTTGTTGCAGACTATGGATGATACGCTGACGCATTTCAGAGGCTGCTTTATTGGTAAATGTCACCGCAACCACTTCTTCGGGATGTTGCACAGTTTGTAATAACATCAAATAACGTTGGGTCAGTAACTCGGTTTTACCTGAGCCAGCTGGCGCTTCAACAATATAGGAGGGCAAAGGGTTTTGCAGCGTAATCGCCAATACACGAGCCTGTTGATCCTGATGCAATACTTGCGCATCAGCCTGCACCTCTAGCCCGCAATCAACACGATAATCCAAAGCAGTGTCAGGATGATGTGCCATAGCTTACTCCGTTTGAATATACTTGAGTCAGCTGCTGATGCTCAAATTGCAACTGGCGTTCAGCTAGGCGCAACAAGGGCTTAACCTCACAAAAATCGAGATATTTTTCTTGTTCAAATCTGACTGCCGCCAGCCCTTCCCCAATCTCCGATGCGATCGCATTCAGACTTTGTTGCCAATGCTGCAAAACCTGTTGCCAGGTGGGGAAATCTTGGCTTTTAAATACCGAATAATATGTATCTTTGCCTAATACCTGAACCCCGTCCAACAATGATTCGCTAGACACGCCAGCGTAAGCGGCTTGATCAAATAGCACTTTGGCAAATACCACTGCCGCCACATTCTGTTGTGCTAATCCGATGGCCGCATAAAACGGCAATTGTGGCTCACGAATGCGACTGCTAGCCCAACTTTTAAAATCTACTGCACGCCCAGTTTTATAGTCCATCAAAATCAGTGCGCCGTCCTTAGTCAGCCTATCAATGCGATCTATTTTTACCTGAATGAGTAAATTCTGCACACTGACTTCCATGGGCTTCTCAACTGCATATACTGTGAAATCGTCCTCTCGATTGGCTTCAACCTCTGTCAGCCAATGTGCAATCAACTTGACCATACGCTGTTGTTCAAGCTGAATAAAGCTTGTGCTGTAGCTGCCTGGGTGTTGTTCACTGAACTGTGTGAGTACAAGTTGGCAAATCTCCTGCAGACGCTGTGTCAACGGCTGCGGGTCAGGCTCAAGTAAACTTTTTAGATATTGGGCATCACGCTCCTGCCAAAAATATTGCAACACTTGATGTACTAATTCACCACGTTGAGTAGCATCTAAACCATTCACTGGCTCACGTAAGCGTCGAGCATGCAAGCGATATTGATAGAAAGCCCAAGCTGGGCAAATTGCTTGTGCTTTAAGCAAGCCAGTACCACCCTTGACTTGACTATCTGTAGAAATGGCAGGCGCATGAGCGTCATCTATCCATTGCCAATACTGCAGACGTTGATCGTCTGAGCTTTGCATTACCCATTGTGTGGCTAAACTAAAAGATTCATGCAAAGCCAAATACTCCGGCGTTTGGGGCGTTAAATGCTCAAGCAATGGGCTAACTCGCAATTGTTTATCTCCATCTAGCTTGGCAAAGGAGTAAATAATTTGGGTGCCAGCGTGCAACAATCGCTGTTGTACCAATTTGGCAAACTCAGCCTGTACTTTGCTATCCGCATTCGGCGTCTGCATCTTTTGTTGTAACAAGGCGGGGATAAGTGGATTGGGTCTGGCTTGACTAGGCCATAAATGATCATTCATTCCCATCACCCAAACAGCATGCAAAGGACTCGCAGGAATTTCTAGCATCCCTAATACTTGTAACCGAATATGACTGGGTGCCTCAGCTTGAAAAATGTCTTGTCGACACATTTGCATTAAACGGCTAAGGGCTGCACTAGCCGTGATTTTCTCTGATACGCTATCCAGCTGTGCAAGAGTTTGAAATTGTTGTAGTAGCTTTTGTTGTGCCTGATATTCATGGCTAGATAATGGGCGCGTCTGTGCCCAAGCGGTGTTTTCGAGAAGCTTGCTAAATGTAGTCACCCAATAAGATGGCAATTGTTTTGCCGTAGGATAGTCTTGCCACAGCGCATTAAGATGTTGTTCAAGTTTGATTAAGGGTGAGTCATAGCCTTTAGTTTTACTTCGTTGTATCAACGCGCGCACATAGTTCAACATCGTATGTGGCTGCAGCGATAAAGCCAAATCCTCGCGCATACTGGCATCAAGTTGGGCTCGCGCATCCATAAAACGATGGTCAGAAAAATATGGATTGTGCAGTAATTCAGCGATTTCAACCTGGCTCAATTTGTGCTGATGAACATAGGCCGATAAAATTTGAAGTGCGCTGGCGACAATGGGAACTGTGCCCAGAGGCACGCCTAACGAGATATCATAAGGACGATCATATTCGGCAGCATCCAGCCGCAGCGTATGGGGAATTAGATTTTCATCTAACAAGCAAATCAATTTCTCACGCAGCACATTAAGCTCAGGGACGACAATGGCAATTTGTGTTTGCGCAGATTGCTGTAAATGTTGTTGGGCCCATGCTACCGCAAGTCGACATTCGTGCGCTTGGTCTTGTGCTGCCACACAGTACTCTTTAGCAGCTTGCTGATGGCCAAGCGCAATTTCACTAACAGTAATACCACGTTGCTCAAGGCAGTGGATTAATTTGATTAAATGAGGCGTTTTTCGATCGAAACCCGCCAACTGTACTTGCTCTGGCAATTCACCGGCCCCTTGTGCCAGTAAATGCAGCGCTGTTGCTTGAAATCTGACAGACTCAAGCGCTTGATTTTCTTTGCACAGCCGTTGAAATATCTCGCTCCAGTGTTTAAAAGCACGACTTTCTGGCGTCTCATATTGTTGTGTCAAACTGATATTCCACTCAATCACGAAACGATTTGCCTCAATAGCAGATTGAGCCAAACCAGCGACATCGAACAAAGCAATGCGGGTATCGTTTTTGAGATATTCACTGATGGCTTTTTCCCACAAAATGGTTTCTTGCAGGGCTGATAATTCTCGCAGGGCTACATCAGAAGTGGATAACAATCCGGTCAGTAAAGCATGTTCGACCACTTCACCCCACCAAGATGAAAGAGTTTGTATATGTCTTGGATGCCACACACGCTGCCCTTGATGAATCGATTGTTCTTGCTCAAATTGAGCTAATGCCCTCGCCAAACGGGGCGAAGAACATAAAATCAAGATAGAATGAGAGGCTTGTGTCATGCATGGATTTTAGCCGAGATTTACCAATGGCAAAGCAAAAAAATTACATTACACCGGAGGGTTTAGCCACCCTAGAAGCCGAATTTAATCATTTGGTAAAAATTGAGCGTCCAGAAGTGGTTCGAGTGGTATCTTGGGCTGCAGGCAATGGTGATCGCTCAGAAAATGGCGACTATATTTATGGCAAAAGACGCTTGCGCCAAATAGATTCCCGACTTCGATTTTTATTACAGAGAATCGACAATGCCGTGGTAGTCAATCCAAACCAACAGGAAAATACAGAAAAAATATTCTTTGGCGCATGGGTCACCTTATATCACTTGGATAAAGATAGCGAGCATCATTTTAGAATTGTCGGTCAAGACGAGCTCGAACCCAGCAAAGGCTATATTAGCTGGGTTTCACCATTGGCTAAAGCCATGCTAGGCAAGCAAATCGGTGACACGCTCAGGGTACAAACACCAGCCGGTGAAGACAACTATGAAGTCATTGATGTTCAATATCGCGCTCCTGAATAACGAGCTAAGATGGAAAAAAATTCATTAAAAATCGATATCTTCTGTCAAATAATCGATAACTTCGGCGATATTGGCGTTACATGGCGACTTTCTAAACAATTAGCACAATCGTATGGCTATCAAGTGAGACTATGGCTAGACCAGCTTGATACTGCCAGCAAATTGATTCCACAGCTCGCCCCATACCGCCCACAAGCACATTTGTTAAATGAGCAAAACTTACAAATCGACGGCGTTACGCTTGCTTATTGGCAGGCCGATCAGGACCTACAAAGCCAACCTGCTGAAATCGTTATCGAGGCCTTTGCATGTGAATTGCCGCAGTCCTATCAATTGAACATGGTCGACAACACAGTCTGCTGGCTCAATCTAGAATATCTCAGCGCAGAATCGTGGGTAGAGCAATTTCACTTGCAGTCCTCCATACAAAGCCTGAACGGCTTACGAAAAATCTTTTTCTTTCCCGGTTTTACCCACAAAACTGGTGGACTGATACGAGAAAATTCATTAATACAAGATATTGAAAATTACCAACAAATAATCTCACAATCAAAACATTTAACTACAAATAAGCTAAAAATATCGCTTTTTACTTATCCTCATGCTGCTATCAATGCGCTATTAAGCGCTCTCACGCTAGCGCCCTATCCAATTGAATGTCACACTCCAATGACCTCCATACAAGCCAATTTAGCCGAATTCTTTGCTTGTGCGATACAAGCTGGAGAGCGCTATCAAAGAGGCAATCTGACGGTGGTCACCAGCGAGTTTCTCAGCCAAGATGAATACGATCATTTGTTATGGCAGTGTGATTTAAATTTTGTCCGAGGTGAAGACAGCTTGGTGCGAGCAATCTGGGCAGGTAAGCCGTTTATATGGTTACCGTATCAACAAAGTGACGATGTGCATTTAGATAAACTAACGGCATTTCTTGACCTATATTGGGGTAAAAATGCCAAAGCCCTCGCCTCAATCAATTGGCAATGGGCTAATGGTGTAGTCGACACACAAGATTTTCATCGTCTTTTAAATCAAATTAAGGCCTTGGAAACGGTCACGAAACAGCGCATGCATCAACAAACACAACAGCATGACTTGGTGTATCAACTCGACCAGTTTATCCAAAACGTTATATCAGTCGCACGCCATGCAAGGCCAGCACAAATAAACTAGCCACAGTTAAATCTGCACTGGTACCGGGATTGATCCCTCGATTTTTGAGATCTGTATCCCAAGCCATCAGGGTTTTAAAATAGGTTTTAGGATTATCCAAGGCAAATAATACTTGTCTATGCTGAATGGCTTCTTGTTGGATTTGTCTAGCTTGGTCAATGCCATATTTACGCAGGATATGGCTATCCAAATAGTCACTCAAGAAATTCAAATATAGCGCTGTGACAGCCCAGCCTTGACGCTGCCATTTTTCTGCAAAATGATGAAATATAGGCACGCCGATGTCTAATACATCAGGATAGCCCTCAGCATATTGTCGCGCCACCATGTCCTGATGACTTGCCAACTTCATTGCCTCGAGCAAGGTAACTGTCGGCGTTTGCTGAACATCCTGCTGAGTGACCCTGCCCAAACCTGCAGGATTCATCATACAAATTGCTTGGTATGCATCCATCGCATCTTGCACGGATAATTGTTGCAAAGCTTGCTGAAGAGATTGTTTATTGAGTTGATTTCCAGCTACCTGATAGGCGTATGCAAGCGGGGCACATAATAACAAAATGCCTAGATTGGTATTACACCCAACACCATGCCATGTTGCCTGCGCAGCCTGAAGTATACGTTGCCCGACTGAATGCTTGGCATCAACCATATAGGGGGCCGATAATTCAGCACTTTTGACAAACTGATCAACTGTCATGCCATGCCCATCCGCCATCGCGTGCACATTGCCAGGTTTGAGCGCAGCAAGTTCAGCAAGGCAGGCGGAGACAAATAGTTGCGGATGCATTAGATACTCAAACTGGAATCACTAGTTAGTTTAGTTGGGCATAATAGGCTAGATAGGTATGCTCACATAGTAAACCAATTTACCTGACAGCCATAGCAGGTGCTGAGGAAGAAGGTGCATCCTTGGTTGAAACCCAACATGTCCATTAGAACCATCTCTCCTCGTCATTACTGCCTTGGCGAGAATGACACGGTGGTTCGTTGAAAAAAAGGGGCACCACCAGTAAGGTAGATGCCCCATTCATTTTACGATTTATATCACTGCAATTGATTGCCAACCCTGTTGCATCACATTGGATAAAGCTGATTGATAACTGGCAGGCAAATCATTTTGCCCTAGCTTAGGCTCAGTCAGAACAGACATCGCATTAACCAAATGAGTCACCGCAGTATCACTCAGCACCTCTCCATTCGCGGTTCTAATTTCTTCTACGTGGCTACCGCTATACCAGTTTTCATAGACCAACTTATCTTTGCTGCCTATCACACTCATTTCTAGATGATTGCCATTCTTTTTAAACCATAGCTGATTGGCATTGATGCCAGGTCTTAGCATAACAATATCTCTATCGCTTACGGACGTTGTCTCCACGATGGTATCGATACCATTACCTCGACCAAAACGATACGTATCAAAACCTGCACCACCGATTAAGCGATCATTTCCCAAACCGCCATCTAGATAGTCATTACCATCCTGAGCATCCAGCGTGTCATTGCCACCACCTCCATAGAGGCGACCATCTGCATTGCCATCAAGCAAAGTATCATTGCCACTGCCACCTATAGTCCAATTTGAAATGGTGTATCGGTTGCCATCTCCCATCTCAAGCACCTCCACTCGCGAGAGTAGATTATTCCAATTGTTCAAATTAATTCTGTTGGCAAGTTTGTTGATGGCTTCATTCTCGCCTGATTGTCTTAACCCTAACACCAAATCTCCACCTAGTTTTTCAAACTCTATATCGTTTAATGAATTAATATTTTCCAAACGAATGGTGTCCAGCCCCGCGTCAATCAAAACCGTGTTTTTACCTACTTTGCCAGTTGCATTATCAAACACTTCATCTGCACCATCGCCAGCACGATAAATATAAATATCATCGCCTGCACCACCATATAAAAGGTCATTACCCATGGCGCCAGTCAAACTATTTGCTTGTGCATTCGCTTTGATAATGTTGTCAGCGCTATTACCCGTCGCAATAATGGCACTCCCTGTAATAGTCAGATTTTCAAAGTTAGCAGCGAGGGTGTAATCAAAACTCACTGTCACGTTATCTTCTCCGCCATTTAAATTCTCGACAACGACATCATTCGGATGATCCAGCACATAACTATCGTCTCCCATGCCCCCTGCCATATAGTCTGCACCTAGCCCGCCATCCAGTTTGTCATCCCCACGACCGCCATAAAGACGATTGTCACTGGCATCGCCCACCAATTTATTGTCGCTACTGTCGCCGATTTTAAAACTTGATATTTGATAGCGCCTACCATCAGAAAACTCCACTCCCTCAACTCGATCAAGCACATCTTCCCAATCCACTATCCTAATCGAATCGATATATTTCATGACCGGTTTCGCTTGCCCTGACTGATTCAGTGCCAACCATAGGTCTCCCGCTGTTAATTCAAAATCTAAATCATCCAACACTACCCCTGTAGTAAATCGAATGATGTCCTGACCAGCATTTGCCCGCTTGGTTATTCTGTCGCTTTTCTGATCTATCGTTAATGTGTAGTTGTCCTGAATCACATCGGCACCATCACCTCGGCTGTATTGATAAACATCGTTACCTGCACTTCCTTTGAGTACATCATTGCCTGTGCCTCCTTCCAAATAATCCATTCCAATGCCACCTGTCAATTTGTCATTACCCCCCATCCCTATCAGGATTGACCTGATCTTTTCACCGCCAGTGAGCACATCAGCACCTATATTGCCTATCGCCGCTTCAATCGCACTATCCCCCAAATCCAGCTTGACCCCCTTCTTGCCCGTCACCACAGCAATATCAAATCCAGTGCCGCCAGAAATGCCTGCAACGCTATCACTTGAGTCAATCAACAACACATCATCGCCAGCACCACCCTTTATCTTATCGTTGCCAGCACCACCATTCAGCCAATCATCGCCAGCACCACCTATTAAATTGTCATTACCAGCGCCACCATCCAATAACACGCCTGTATTGCTTTTATCTGCATTGAGCTTATCTGCTTTTGTGCTGCCCATCGCCGCATTGAGCCCCTCGGATAGCAAATCAACTGATAAAGCTTGGTTATTCAAATTGATGCCATACACCAACCCACCTGATTTAGTCATTTTGACCATACTACTAGCTACAGTTTGCTTCCATCCTGCTTCTTCATAGCCTAAACCGACATCAGCCACCCATGCCTGACTACCATCAGACTTTGTATAGCTACTAAAGCCATAAATACTATTCCCGCCCGCTGACCATTGAGCTTTGGCTATATTCAAGTTAATCGCCACAATCCCAGCAGCCTGTAAGCTCTTTAGCTCGCCTTGATCTGTCAATGCATCGCCATTGCTGTCTTGCCACACACGAAAATCTGCAAACCGCTCGTCAGCTTGATTAAATACTCCATCGTGGTTGCTATCAAATATGGCTACCATCGCCTCCATATCTGTATCATCAGGATTGTCAGTCCATAGCGCCATAGATAGTTCCTTGGGTTCTGAAATCAAACCATCTTGATTGATATCTATAGCCAACAAAGCATCATCAGGATTGACCCAACCTATATGATGGCGGAAACCAGTGCCACTCACATCAAACCAAGCACGTGAATCAAGCTGTGGAATTAACTCAACTCCGTCACTATCTAAATCCAACACGATGGGAGCAAATATCGGGCTAAATATGGCAAAAAAATCGGTTGGGATACTCACCACAAACCCCGCATCATAATTTTGTGGGCCCTCATAACTCACATAACCCCCTGCCTGAACCACAGCACCTGAGATTACAATCGGGGTAGAAACCACGGAAACAAACTTACCATTAAATGCACCTTCACCATAAATTGTCTTGCCGCTATTCCATGCACTCGTTTCATAAGCCCAACTCTGAAGTGGCAAACCTTGTAACCTTTGTCCACTATATGCGCTGAGAGAGAAAAAAGGATTATCCTCTGCTGTGTCATCTAAACCATAATCCCACGAAACACTATCTATAAGCGCATTCTTTAAAAGCCTCCCACCCCATAACTGTTCACTAGCACTTTGTGTTCCTGTTAAGCCACGCAAATTGCTCGCGCCGCTAAAGTAATCATCTTGTAAGTCCGAAATCTCATTCATACGATTAAGCACATTAGAAAAACTGTAAGTCGTTAAAGGTCTATAGCTACTTGCGTCAGCATAACTTGCTTGACCAATCACTGCCCCAGTGCGAGTGTCATACATATTGAACATGCCATATTGATTTGACACTTTGCCGTATTGCGCAACACTCACTTGTTCATCGGATTTAACGAATTGAACTTTGCTACCGTCATACATAGTGAAGGTATTGATTTCGACGTCATCTTCATATTCCGTATTAGCCACTTTAAAAATATCCACAGTTCTGCGCTCAGGCTGTATTTGGCTATTCTGATTAAACCTTGCATAAACATCCCACTGTGCATTGGCAGGTTGCCCAAGCAAACTATTTTGATTATTTATACTGCCTTCTTCGCTATGCACTGTTAGCGATGACCAATCAATTGTGCGATTGGCATTGACTGAGGCGATAGGTATCCCCATTTTTTGCAAAATATCAGTGCCCATCGCTAATGACACAGACCCTATACCATTATCATAAATGCCGATGGTATCGCCATGATTGCCGGGTAAATAATGCAGAATAACGCCAGGCTGACCACTAAAGTTTGGCCCTGTAAAAAAACTACGATACTCATTTTCTGCAATAAAAACGTGAAGGGATTTGGTGTAAGGTAAAAGGCTTAGATTGCCAGCAATCCCTGTCAGCACTGGGTCAAAAGCAACACCCCCAGCGATTTTTACCTGACCTGGAGCTGCAATCACTTGCCCATCACTAGCAACCAATCCTCGCTCATATACCATCTGCATCAATACAGCAGCAGAACCATAACCTCGACTGGCACTGACTGTTGTGAGAAAGAGATCGTTGGCGGTTTTGTTGGGGTTGTTCGCTAGCCAAAGCTCCGCTGAATTAACAAAATCCTTATACGCATTTTCAGCATTTGAACGTATTTGTTCTGTAGGAAAGGCGGCACCAATTTTTCCACCAGCCTCAGTTGTCCCCACGCCAGGATAATATTTCGGAATTAAATTTAAATTATTTGCTCTGTCAGCCTGATTCCAGAGTTGGGCTACATTGGTATTTTGCACATCACCAGAACCCGCTGGATTCGATTTGTCGTTATTAGTGCCATCAAACGCCGCCATAAAGACAAGCTGACCACTGGCTACCACATTTACTGCACTTGAATTTAATTGCGATTGATATTGTTGTTTAAGACTTGCTACCTCAGCACTTCTTAATTGCCCTGCCACATTACTAGTCGCCATGATGCTCTCCAATATAAATTACATTGAAGCTCCTTTGACTGATGCGATTCTTAATACCTTTTGTGTCCGATATAAATAGATGGGTTTGCCGGTATCATTCTGTAAAATGTGAGGTCCCTGCATAGGCCAATAAGCAGGTCTTAGTTGCTTTGTGACCAAATAAACCTCAAGTTCATCCCCTTCGCATACAAACACAATATCTCCCAAGTCCTCGTATTTAAAGTCTTTAGGGATTCCAGCTCTTAAGTCGGCTTTCGCTTCATAATCGATATGCGTTTTTAAGTCTCTCCATTTCACATAAAGGCTAGATGGTGGATACATATAACCAGATTGCCAGTGATGTTGTAACGGAAAACCATCGAATTTTCGACACTTGATACCATAGCTTGGCCTAACATTTTGAAACTCACAATCTTGAATTTGAATGTTTCTCATATACCTTAATGAGTCATAGTGAAACCCATACAAATACTGCTTCCCAACCCAACCCATAGAGCCATGTGCGCAAGCGCTGAATAACGCTACCAGCAGACAATAGGATGTCACTCGACACAACATATCTAAGAAATTTTTGAATTTGAGACTTTTGAACATGGCAATCCCCGAGAATGAAAAAACCAATTTTATTCGCATCAAAAATTGTGTAACCAGGAGCTAAAAAAGTCACACAACTTGAGCCATATATTTCACCCAAATTATTGCGGTGGCAATGAAATAATTGTCGAAATATCAATTGGTTAAAATAATTTTTTTGGTATACCAATTTGGTGGAAATGGTATATTTTTTTATACTTTTTTTTGTATTTGCTAATTACTTGAGGTGTTACAAACTGCGTTTGTTTTAATAGCAATAAATGCTTCTAGGGCTATCTATCGTCATTTAAAACAGCTACCCCAATGTGTAACAAGATTTTTATTAATTTTCTGAATATTATAAGCAATAAAAAAGAATAATCCTGCATGAGATATTTAATTTGAAATTGTAGTATTTGTGTTTTGTTGACGAAATTGATTGTCGAAATTTATAACTACTTAGATGTGCTAAGCTCTTCAATAAATCCTATTTGTATGACTATACTCTACATTATTGCGTATAATTACTCCTGATATTTTCATCATCAATCATAAAAAACGCCAATTGTTGCAAGGGAATCCAGCCAATATCAACCATTAGGAGTGTGGACATGAAAAATGCAATCTACCGTTTATTTACTGCTACTTTCCTGCTTGTCACAACACCTCTCGTATTCTCTGCAGATAGTTATGTTGGTATCGAGGGGGGCTGGTCTCACTCAAACTTTCATGCCAGCAGATTCGCACAGGAATTATCGAGTATTTTTGGTAGTAATGTGGCGCACTCAAGCGATGAAATTCAAACGTCTTGGCGAGTCTTCATGGGTAAAAATTTGAATGATAGTTTCAAATTAGAATTAGGTATTTTTTCTGGTCAAGATTACAAAGCTCATTTCACATCAAGTCAAATTAATTATCGCATCAACATTTCACAGATAAGCGCTGATTTATCTTTGCTTTATCTACCATTTCAAAACACCAGCTTGGATGGCTTTTTTGTAAAGGTTGGCACCCACTTTACTGAATTGGTATCTGAAGGAAATGGATCCTTTAATAATAATAGTTTAAGTGCTGCTAATAGTGAACGGGGTACTGGTTTATTAGCGGGGTTGGGGTATGAATTGCCTGTTAACGACCAAATTCATCTGAGAGCCACTTACACGTATCTCAACGATATTGCTGGCATCAACAGAAACAACCAAAATGCCCATTTAGGCTTAATTTTTGACTTCTAATGCAGTCGGCATGCTTTAACTATGCAGTGTTGTTGCGCATTTAATGTACATTGACCGAAACCGATGAATACACTCAAACTGCTTGCGTTATCAAATCCCTCAAGCAATTCGCTATATTGACTTCGCTTACTCCCTGTAAGCCTTTCCACGCAGGGATGCCATTCACCTCCAGCACATACAACTGGCCTGATTTTTCTTGAATGATGTCGACACCGCAATAGTCGATATCCAGCGCCTTGGCTGCTGCTTCTGCTAGCGCAATCACATCGCTGTTTTGGCATGGGCTACAGCGAGCGCCTTGTGCAACATTATTAATCCAATGATTTCCGTGTCGTGTCATTGCAGCGACTGCTTTATTGGCTACAACAAATACCCGATAGTCATGCCACTCCCCTTCGCCACTATTAATATAGCGCTGTAAATAAAACAGCCCATCGACATCTTTGTCCATAGGCAAGGGCATAGCATCGCCTTTTGCTATTTTTCTCACGCCCTTGCCTTGTGAGCCAAACAAGGGCTTGATTACTACTGCGTTGCCCTGTTCGATTTGACCAGCAATAATTGCGTGCGCTTGTTGACGCGACTCACAAAGCCATGTGGTTGGAGTAGGAATCGCTACCTGATGCAGTAAAAAACTGGTCATGGCTTTATCCACTGTGCGCTCTATGGCGCGACCACTATTCACCACTTTCACACCCAGCGACTGCATTATATGTAGTATATCCAGCCGTGCGATGACTTGTTGTAAAGTGCCCCCCGGAACGCCCCTTACGAAGGCTTTGCTGGGAAGTTGTGAAATCCCAGGAATAATAATTTTGGCTTGTGCATTGGAAAGGTCTAGTGTGCAGTCTTTTAGCGAAACAAACACGGCTTGCGTATTGTGCTGAGCAAGCGCCTCACTTAACTTTGCCCCATGCCATCCAGGGTCATCAGTGAATATTGGGATAAATGACATGGATGCTAGGCGGGTTGAGCAAAGGACTGATGGATTAAATCCTGGTCGATGCGACCTGCATGAAAAGTATTGCCTGACTCAAGCGCTGTGACACTGACTTGCGCTGGGCTAAATAGCAAAGGATCGATTTGGTAAAAGTCCATATTCACGCGCTTAAATACTTGCGCGAATGGCAAGCCATAATCTTTGGATGCACTGCTGGGCAATTGCTTTGCCAATTGCTCTGCCGCTTGATCACTGCCTTTAACAAACAAATGCACTTGACCTCCGAACAGAATTGCATCATTAGTTCTTCCCATACCTGTTAAAAAATCTGGCGATGGAGGTGGCAATGGAGCGGAGGCTAAACCATCCACTACATGGTGCAAGGGAAAATGTAGGCTGTGAATCTTGTGTAAGGCGACTTCTAACACACGAGCTACAATTTGCACCGTGCCAGACAAACTACGAGTTGGTGTCAGAATAAAGCTCAACTTTTGTGCCGACACGCCGGTATCACGAGCGACTTTTGCAATAATCTCTGCCGGCGGAAATTGATCACTCTCTAGCACCAAGCAACTCTGCTGCGCATCATCGCGATAATGGATTTCAGCAAACAAGGGCTCTTTTTGAGCCAACGCTCGCGCCGGTCCTGAACCCAAGCAGAAGAATTTTTCATGCGCTAAACTCCATCCCGCATATTGACTGGCAAGACATGCCAATACTGGATGACGTGTGCTGACAGTCACACTAAATGGCCATTGTGGAAATTGTGATTGTCTTTGAATAGTTACCTGGCCCAATCCTGCCATACATATTTCTGCGATTCTACGCCCTGCCTCTAAACCACCATCCACATGAATACCTGCATCAATGATAGTCGCACCCTCTGAGCTTTGGCTAATCGCTAAACGCAAACTATCCGCTTGTGTGATGAGATCTTGTAATAAAGGTTGGCTGAGTGCGTTCACACTTATAGGCACAGCGATTGTTGCCATCATTTCTCCCTGCTTGACTAGTCCTTGTTGAAGAGTGTTGGTCCATTGTTTTAGCTTGGCAATGAGCGTTAATAGAATTGCTTTTCACTCATTTTGCTTGGATTGTAATTTAAATAAGCATTCTGACAAACCTTGTTCGCGCTGTTGTAACAGCATCAAAGCTCTTTCTGCTGTATCAGCCGTTGCTTTGATACTGCATATAGGTTGATATTGTGCGATGGGACCGGTATTAGGGATATCGGCAATCCAATCAGGTAGAGCTTGAGCAGACTCTGATAGTTTGGATAAATGAGCCCATGGTATATCTTGTTGCGCGTAGATAATCTTTCTTGCGCTGATGGATATTGCAGAGTCAGCGTTGATTTGCTGGGCAGGTGTATGAAAAATCTGCTCAGGCAACACCCCTTCTACCCCCATGATGTGCATCTGCATCAACGCAGGTTGGGTCTGGTATAAATCGATACTAGCGCTGAGTCGTGCATTCAACTCCAGGCAATACACTTGCTCACCTTGCACTATGACATCCAGACTGTTTAGTCCGCGCAATTGATAATGTTTGGTCAGGGTTTGCGCCATTGTTAGGATTTGCGCTTCAATCTTTGCAGGCAATTCAACAGGGCCTAGCATTGAGCCTGCTGCCATTGGATGATGGGGGATTGATGCAGTCAATTGAAGATGAATGCCTATCTTGCGACAATCCTTTGCATTTGCCACAAATAATATGCCATAGCACACACCAGGTATCTCACGCTGATAATATTCTTGCGCTTGCAAGGCCTGCTCTGTATCGGCATAACGAATGTGCATACCACCACTTGCTGCTAATTGTTTGATCAATACACGCTCATGGTCATGACACTGTAAAAAATGGCGACTGGTTTCTGGATAGCGAATATGTAGCGTATTGAGTTGCTGAAAAAAGTCGTATGAATTAATACTTGCCAACACTGAAGCTGCGTTACCCAATACAGGTAGCATTTTTGATATTGACTGCAATAACGCTGGCTGTGCCTCTACTCCACTGCCATATAACAACCCACGGATATCGGCCGCATAGGCACTACTTGACGCTAATAATTCTTGCAAACGTTGCTGGACTTCATGGGCACAGAAGCCTTCACGATGAAAAGCTAGTTTGATGCTAGTGAGCGCAGCTTGTTGCGTATCGATATCCGCAAAGGCATCTAATGCGATGGCGTGATAACCGGCTTTTACTAGGGCTTCTACATAGGCTCGTGCCGAATAGGAAAGAACAACAAAAGTGTCTACCATGCTCACAGCTGGGCATCAGACCTAGAGTTTGACAATGCTACGCGCCATGTCAAAGGCAGACATAAAATCTGAGTAGTGCTTCTTTTCATCCTCCAACATGGTTTTCAGCATTTGATGTTGGGTTTTATATTTCACATTGCCGATAGCTAAAGCGCCCAAAGCCAGTGTCTCTAGACCCGCAATCGGTTTACCGTCCATACTGGCATCCACCCCTTCTGCACCCGCAGGAGGAACAGCATTGACATCGGCGACTAAACGTAAATGCGGATTACGCTTTAATAAGGTCTGATTCAATACTTGGACGCCAGCAGCTGCGCTACAAAAAGCGACGTCGGTTTGTGCTAACACTTGTTGTTTCAAATCCTCATCACGACCATCCAACACTTGCATTTGTACACCATAGCGTTGTTGATACCATGCTGCCTTAGTTTCCATATCAGCCAGTGAGCGATGTGCCACCATACTCACTTTAGCCCCACTCTTGGCAGCAATCAGAGCGCTGCAAGCACCAACCGGCCCTGTCGCACCAAATACACTGATGCGTTGGTCGCACAAAGACGCAGAAAAGTGTTGTTGTAGGTGATGTTCTACCTTGGCGACCATGGCCGCTGCCGTAGTAAAAGCACCGGATGGATCAGCAAACACAGAGACCTCAAAAGGGGGCACCATGGCTTGCTTAGCACTTTGCAACATATCGATGGCAAGATCTATATCACGCCCACCGATAAAAATAGCCTCGCGTTTCACACCGCTTGGTCCACGCGAAAAAATAGCATCTTGTACCAACCCCATTACTTCATTGATGCTCACATTGGTATATGGCATGACCTTATCAAAGCCAGCGTCATAAGCCATATTGACATCAAAAGGACTGGGATTTTTTGCTGCCGTCAACAAATGCAAAATACTGACTTTTTCCATACTAAACTCCGTTTTCTATCATTTTTGCAGCATGATTATCTGCTTGGGTAATATGCCATTGCAAACCATCAGCAGCGAATTGTTGCTGGCCCAATGCTTGCAATTTTAGGGCAGTCTGCATATCCGGCAAAATAGCAAAAGCTGTCGGCCCCCATGAGCTTTGTCCAAAACAAACGACGCCTTGTTGCTGCATCATCGCTAATGCCTCACGGATTTGCGGACTAGCATAGCGGTGACCACCTTGGGCTGGCGCAAAATAATCTCCACATGCAGCTTGAAGTCGCTGAATGGCTAAACCAAATTGGCTTAAATTTTGCTCTTGAATGGCTGGCATAGCACGCATCAATACTTCTCGACAAAGCGCTTGCGAAGTAGCTTCAGAAAAAGCTGGAAGTGTTTGGAATGCGTGAGTTTCTTGTGTGCCATGCACGCCTAAAAAATCTGGTTGACTGATTAACAATATTGGCCAGTCAGGAAAACTCATTCGACTAATGACTGGCGGAACTAGGGTTTCAGTCGCTCGGCCGCCATCCACAATCAAGCCTCCTTGAGCAAAAGTTCCCAGCCCAATACCAGAGCGCGTGGCACGCTGGGTTAATTGTGCGATTTGCGCTAAAGATAGATGCAAGCTAAATAAGCGATTTAATGCCATACCGATAGCCAACGCTAGCTGCGTGCCTGAACCCAAGCCAGCATGTGCAGGAATCGCCTGCTTAATCTGGATATGTGCGGCTTGGACTTCAACATCCTGTCGAGTATTGGCCAGCAAAGTTTGTGCGATTTGCAATGCACGTTGACTATCATCACCTTCTGCTTGCCAGTGTTGGGCCCGCTTTACTGCAATATGCAACTGCGGGGCTTGTAATGACAAGCCGATACTACCAAATCGACGCCCCAAGCCACCATGCATATCAAAAAACCCCATATGCAAGCGTGCAGAAGCCTGAACATTGACTGCTATGACTTGCTGGTCAATAGCCGAATTTATAGTGAAAGGATGAGCAGAAACATTCACGAAATATGCACAATCAATACTAAATAAAGTTTTATTTTACCCTGTTCATGACAATCAATTCAGCCTTGATTTCGCTTTTACTGTCGGCATTAGGCTGATGCTGGTGAGCACTTTGCTTAAGTCAAGTATCGCCAAAGTGGACTCTGATGATTAGAATGTTGCCTTTATGATTTTAATTTTACAGAGCAGTCATTCATGAGTAATCAGCCACAGCCATTCAAAGTGACCTGCCCTGCATGCGGCTTACTTTGCGACGATTTGACTGTCCAACAGCAAAATAAGCAAGCCCATGTGGACACCCAAGGCTGCACCAAAGCACAAGCTTTTTTTCATCAACACCTGCCTGATGCGAATGCCAAAGTAAACGCTGAACAAGCCAGCTTAAGCCAAGCGATAAAAGCTGCCAGCGCAATCTTGCGTGATGCCAAACAAGCCCTATTTTGTGGACTAGGCACTGATGTCACAGGGATGCGGGCGCTGTTGTCCTTGGTGAACCAAACTGGCGGATATCTGGACCATATGAATAGTGAATCCGCCATGCGTAATATCCAAGTCTTACAACAGCATGGTTGGCAAACCACTACCCTAACAGAAGTCAAACAACGCGCTGATGTCATATTCATTATAGCGAGCGATATCGTGGCTTATCACCCTCGTTTTTTCCAACGCATTTTATGGCAGGGCGACGCACTATTTGGTGAGCATTTGCCGCAACGTGAAATCATTATTTTAGGACCAGCTAATCTTGACATTTCTTGCGCCACTTCACCTTCTGGCAAGGTGGCACAACATATCGTATGTGACAATGTGCATCTTCCAGAGGTACTTGCAGTGCTTCAAGCACTGCTATTAGGACACGATATCCAAGCCTCTCATATTGCCCATATTCCGACCCAGACCTTACAGGATTTAGCCGCAACATTAAAGTCCGCTCAATACAGTGTACTGACTTGGCTGGCTAAAGCGTTGGACTTTCCTCATGCTGATTTATGCATTCAACAAATCAACCAAATGGTGCGCACGCTCAACCAACATTCGCGCAGCAGCGCATTGCCATTGGGTGGTAGCGACGGAGATTACAGCGTTTATCAAGTGAATACTTGGACTACTGGTTTTCCGATTCGCAATCGGTTTTATCGAGGCAAAGCTGAATATGATCCTTTTCATTTCAGTACGGAACAATTACAAGCAGATAGTGACGTTCGCGTTTGGATTAGTTGTTTTCAGCCTTTAGCACCCCCAGCGATGCCCCATGGCAAAAGTATTTTAATTGGCCACCCTGGGCTGCAAGAGTGTCAGGCTGATGTATTTATTCCAGTACGTATTCCTGGCTTACAACAATCAGGCACCTTATTCCGAGTGGATAGTTCGGTTAGCTTACCCATACAAGCAATTTTTCCCTCCTCGCTAATCAGCCTGCAAGCTGTATTACGCCAAATCGAGGAGGCCTATCATGCTGATTAAACTTCAAGGTGGGCGTGTTTACGATCCTGCGCAAGGCTGGGATGGCAAAATCACTGACCTGTATATTCGCGATGGTCGTATTGTAGCCAAGCCAAATGACGACGAACGGATAGACCAGAGCTACGATTTGCAAGGCAAAGTCGTCATGGCTGGTGCTATTGATATGCATACCCATATTGGCGGTGGCAAGGTGAATATTGCCCGTATGTTGCTGCCTGAACAGCACAGATCAGAGTTACATGAACATATCTGTGACGCCGGTTGCGGTCATATCGCGCCTTCTGCACTGGATACTGGCTTTCGCTATGCCGAAATGGGCTATACCGCAGCTTTTGAACCTGCGATAGCCCCTATCAATGCTCGTCAGTCTCATCTTGAGATGCTGGATACCCCCATTATTGATAAGGGTGGTTATGCCATGTTGGGCAGCGATGACTACTTTTTGCGTATGCTTGCAGCCAAGCGCGATCAAAAAGCGATTAATGATTATGTCGCTTGGATTTTGCATGCCACACAAGCAATCGGCATTAAAGTAGTTAATCCTGGTGGAATCAGTGCATTTAAGTTTAATCAACGTGCACTTGACTTAGACGAACAACATCAGTACTACCAAACCTCCCCTCGCGAGGTTCTTGTCGCACTATCGCGCGCTGTACATGAGTTAGGGATTGCTCATCCTTTACATGTGCATGGCAATAATTTGGGAGTTGCTGGTAACGTTGAGACCACATTAAAAACCATGGGAGCCAGCGAAGGTTATCCCTTGCATCTAACCCATATTCAATTTCACAGCTATGGCAATGAGGGTGACCGCAAATTTTCCTCAGGTGCCGCAAGAATTGCAGAGGCCTTAAACAAACATACACATATCACTGCCGATGTTGGTCAGATTCTTTTCAATCAAACTGTGACCATATCAGGTGACACCATGCGGCAATTTGCCAATCTAGATTTGGCCAGTCCGCATAAGTCTGTATTGATGGATATCGAGTGTGATTCAGGCTGTGGTGCGGTACCATTTAAGTATCGAGACAAAAATTTTGTTAACGCCCTGCAATGGTCAATCGGACTTGAAATTTTCTTGCTGTGTGATGACCCATGGCGAGTATTTCTTACTACAGATCATCCTAATGGTGCACCGTTTACCAGTTATCCTCATTTAATTCGTTTATTGATGGATAAAAGCTTCCGTAATGATATGTTGAGTAAATTGAATCTGGACGCGCAAAGTATGAGCACGCTTAGCAGCATAGACCGTGAATATAGTTTGTACGAAATTGCCATCATGACCCGTGCTGGTGCAGCACGCTTGGTTGGCTTACATGACAGAGGTCATCTCAAGCTAGGTGCAGCGGCAGATATTACTATCTATACCGAGCAAGCGGATAAAGAAAAGATGTTCTCAAAGCCTGACTACGTCTTTAAAGATGGCGTACTGGTGGTACGTGATGGTGAGATTGTTAAAGTGACATGGGGTAAAACACATACCGTCAAACCAGAGTTTGATCCTAGCATTGAGATAGAACTACAAGACTATTTTTCCCGTTATCACACCATACAAATGGGCAATTTTAAAGTTAGTGCCGATGAAATTGCTGACGATGGGCGTGGAGGCATTATTGAGCAAGCCTGTGTTCGTAAGCGAGAGGACAAAGCGTGATTATTAACGGGATACAAATTGATCAAACGTTTGCTGAAGCATTTAAGATGCGTGCTACGCGCGTCATTATTACCGCGCAAAATCTCACTTGGGCCTATCATGCAGGTCAAGCCATGACCGGATTTGCTACTTCGGTGATTGGTTGTGGGGTAGAAGCCGGTATAGAGCGTGAATTATCAGGCGAGGAGACCCCTGATGGCAGACCTGGAGTTGCCATATTAATGTTTGCCATGAGTAGCGCCGTGCTGATGAAACAACTCGAAACACGGATGGGGCAAACCATACTGACATGCCCGACCAGCGCCGCCTACTCTGGTTTGCAAGGTGAAGAGAGAATTAATCTTGGCAAACATCTTAGATTTTTTGGTGACGGATTCCAAACTTCCAAGTTAATTGGCACAAAACGCTACTGGCGTGTCCCAGTGATGGACGGCGAGTTTATTACTGAGGAAACCACCGGGATGGTTCGTGCCATCGGTGGTGGTAATTTTTTGGTATTAGCGCGCTCACAAAGCCAAGCGCTGAGTGCCTGTGAAGCTGCAATTGTAGCGATGAAAAAAGTAGCTAATGTGATTATGCCCTTCCCTGGCGGGGTAGTTCGATCAGGATCAAAAGTTGGCTCTAAATATCCATCCTTATTCGCCTCTACCAATGATGCATTTTGCCCAACGCTCAGGGGTATCACGCAAAGCGAACTAGATGATGATATCGAATCAGTCATGGAAATTGTGATTGATGGCTTGAGCGAGCAGGATATCCGCAAAGCCACTTTTGCAGGGATACAAGCGATTACTCAATTAGGGGAAGAAAGTGGAGTAAAACGTATTTCGGCAGGGAATTATGGTGGAAAATTGGGTCAATTCCAGTTTCATCTACAAGATATTATGTCCGATGCCAGCCTAAAGGATACTGCATGAGTAAACTGAGCTTTAGCCTCAAAATAGAACTTGCTCATCGTTTAAATATGGGCAAACTTACCCCAGAACAATTACAAGGCAAATCTATACAAGAAATCGCCAAAATTACCCTGCCCTATGCTAATGATGGGCTATCTGTCGGTGAGATATTCACAATAAGAGGTGATAACGCTCAACATATCGTTTTTGAACAAAGCTCTCATTTGATGGATAACATTGGCCAAGGGATGCAATCTGGCAAAATCGAAATTCATGGTGATGTTGGTCACTATCTTGGTTTAAATATGCGCGGGGAGATTGAGCTGTATGGTAATGCTGGAAATTTTGCAGCCTGTCAAATGCAGGCTGGATTGATCAGAGTTCACGGCAATGTGGGTGATTATGCTGGTGGCGCGTTGATCGGCAATCGTCGTGGAATGCGTGGTGGAATGTTGATTGTGAATGGGCATGCTGGTGATCGTTTAGGTGACCAAATGCGCCGTGGCAGTATATTAATAGATGGTGATGCTGGTGATTATTGCGCCGCCAACATGCTGGCTGGCACTATCGCGGTTGCAGGCAAGATTGGTGACTATTGCGGCTATGGCATGCGGCACGGCACTGTCATCCTATTGGACACAGCGTTTACTCGCTCAATGCGATTTCATCCGACTATCATGGATGTGGGGCATCACAATCTTGCTTTTCTAAAACTGCTGCTCAATGCATGGCAAGGACTTCCAAGCCGTTTTGCCCGACAGTCTGGCGTGCGTGCACATCGTTGGATGGGAGATATCGCTTGTGATGGCAAGGGTGAAATATTGATTTTGCAAAACTAGCCATCGACTAAACAGCCAAACAAAAAAGCCACTCGCAAGCGAGTGGCTTTTTTACAGGGATTACTTATCCTGCCAACACTACATTTCTATTGATTAACTCTTGCACGGTAATCGATACGGTAGTGACGGTTCCCCATGAGTTATCCAAATTGAGATAAGTTAAGGCTCTTAAGTTATCTTGAGTTGGCACCCATGAGAAATGGGCATCTAGGTTTGGGGCAGTAGCATTGATAAACATCGAACCATCCTCAGCAAAGTCACTCCAGCTAGAAAGGTTACCTATGACACCGTGATTATCTAAATAAAATAAATCATCGATCCCTAAGCTATTAATCTGCACATTGCTGTTATTCATCTGGACATTGGTTACAAATGGTACTGGTGGAAGTGTGCTTGGAGCAGTGTTGTAATCGGTCCAAACAAAGGCAAATTTCTGTCCGCTTGCAGTAATGGGAGCACTTGATTCTGGCTGAACTGTACCACGACCCTCCAAATCTACCCAGCGGTAAGAGTCACTCGTTGTTCCATCATTATTGACTATTTTAGACAATGCTCCTGTTGCAGCTACCGAGGCATCTGGCGTGACTGTACTAAATGAAACGCCACTTGTCAGGGCTTGACTGAGAACATTGATACCCCCCACGTTTGCAAGCACCACACCCGCATCCGCAGTAATGCTGTATTGATTGCCAAAGTCTAAATCGACCGCAGGATTGATCACTAACTTGCCATTATTCAGAGTTACTGAGCTAGTTGCAGTTAATGTGGTGCTTGTTAGCGTGCCACCAACCGGTGTTGAATTGATGACTGTCCGACCTGTCGCCACATCAATTTCAATATCGTTATCAATATTTTCTCCGCGGAAACCTGACCCGACCAATCCAGCATTATTGATAGTGATTTTTCCCGAACCCAAAGTGTAAGCGTTATCCTGCACAGAGGCGTTACTGATAGAAAGTACAATATTAGAGTTTACGGAAAGATCTGTCAGATTATTCAGATTGGCAGCCGAGATTATAGTGTTATCTGGCGTAACGTTCATGAGTGCACGAGTACTAAAACTCGGCAATTCATTACCCGCTCCATCTTGGATATCGGTGGCATCTGCAGAATTGGTATAGCTCAAACTAGGCACCACTTGGTTATAACTGTAGGTGTTTGATAAGGTCAATAAGACATTAGACCCACTGACATTAACACCAGTCACACTCACACTAGCATCACTAAAACTAAAGTCAGCGGCAGTTGGTACAAACCCTGTTGTAGACTTAATCGGCTCAGATAGAGCAAGTGTCAGGATATTGCCATTAACTGATGTGCTATTAAGGCTTGGAGCTGTGCTATCGGCGCTAATCTCAAGTGATGAAACAGCACCAGTGTTACCAGCATTATCCAGCACTTGCAACTGCACTGTGGATGCAGTGAAGTTATGACTAATGCTTGCATCAGTTCCATTAACTGTAGCATCCATCCAATTGCCACTATCTGTGCGCCATTGCAATTTTTCACCAGCACCCAAATTTGAATTGAGTTTTAGCTGTAGTGTCTGAGCACTGCCATTTGTGTTGATTGCAATTGCTGTTGCTCCGCTGAACTGCGTTTAAAATTAGTACCAGTGTTATTGAGAGTTTTATCTTACAT
>CAYYBG010000015.1:0-44310 GCA_964470195.1 uncultured Methylophilaceae bacterium
TTGTCTCTATCCATCGCCACTAGCGCATACAAGCTTAAGGAAAGCAATTCCAAGCCCATATAAATACTGAGGAAGTGCGCACCCGACACCATGATCATCATGCCAGCCACGGCAAACAGCACTAGCGCGTAAAACTCGCCACGCAACATACCGCGTTGCAATAAATACTGGCGGCTATAAATCAGGGTCAGCGAGGTGCTGAGATAAATCATCAGCTTAAGGATATCCGCCAAGGCATCATCGACAAACATGCCAGAAAAGCTATAGCCCACGCTAGGCATGGCGGTGTACAAGGTAATCACAGCTGCCGCTAGCATGGTCAGATGCGCGCAAGCATCAAGTAAATAACGTGCGCTAGGCTTGATAAACAAATCCAGCAATAGCACGCCCATCGCCATTAGCAAGACCACTAGCTCAGGTAAAGCAGAAATCAAATCAAATTGCAGCGCATCCATGTGCATCTTCCATTGTTAATTGATAGGCAACTTACTTTGCGCCATATGTTCTAGGAAACCCTGCGTGGTCACTTGGGTAATATCGGTAATCAGCTTGGGATACACCCCTACCCCTATTACCAAGGCTGCCAACACCAGCAATATCAATAATTCCCGCGCATTCAAGTCTTGCAAGGCCGCCACATGGGCATGGCGCACGGCACCAAAATACACCCGTTTAACCATCCACAAGGTATAAGCAGCGCCGAAAATCAGGGTGGTAGAGGCTAACACGGCATACCAAAAATTTTCTTGTATCGCTGCCAGTATCACCATAAATTCGCCCACAAAGCCAGATGTGCCGGGCAAGCCTGCATTGGCCATGGCGAACAACACCGCCAAGGCAGCGAACTTGGGCATATGATTGACCACACCGCCGTAATCGGCAATTTGTCTAGAATGCACGCGGTCATACAACACCCCTACGCAAAGGAACATAGCGCTAGAAATAAAGCCATGCGAAATCATTTGCATCATGGCGCCATCTACGCCCAACTGACTAAACAAGAAAAAGCCTAGCGTGACAAACCCCATGTGCGAGATAGAGGAATAAGCAATCAACTTTTTCATATCTTGCTGCACCAGCGCTACCAAGGCGATATACACCACGGCGATTAAGGACAAGGCGATCATCCAGCCAGTTAAAGCGTGTACCGCATCTGGCGCGATGGGCATGGCAAAACGCAAGAAACTATAGCCACCCAATTTCAAAGCGATCGCCGCCAACACCACCGAGCCGCCAGTAGGGGCTTCCACGTGGGCGTCGGGCAACCAAGTATGCACTGGCCACATAGGAATTTTGACCGCAAAAGCAGCAAAAAAGGCCAAGAAAATCAGCGTCTGTACCGGCATAGATAAAGGCACGCGGTAATAGTCGCTGACTTCAAAACTATTGGTCTGGTAGAACAGATAAATAAACGCTACCAGCATCAATAAAGAACCTAGCAAGGTGTATAGGAAAAACTTAATCGTGGCATATACCCGATTAGGACCGCCCCACACGCCTATCACTAGGAACATAGGAATTAACATGGCTTCCCAGAATACATAATACAAAATCGCGTCCAGCGCCGAGAATACGCCTATCATCAGTCCCGACATAATCAAGAAAGCCGCCATATATTGCGCCACGCGTTTTTCTATCACCTGCCAACCGGCCAACACCACGATAATGGTGGTGAAACTGGTGAGCAGAATCAACGGTACGGCAAAGCCATCGACACCCAGGTGATAGTGAATATTGAAAGACGGAATCCAGTTCCAGCCCTCTTCAAATTGAAAGCCGGCATAGGCAAAGTCGAAATGGCTATATAAAGGCACTGTCACGGCAAATGCCAGAATACTGCCTAGCAATGCCAACCAACGTGCCAAGGGAGCGCGTCTGTCGTCGCCAGTGAATAACACCACGATGCCCGCTAAAATCGGCACCCAAATCGCTAGAGAGAGTATTGGAAGGGCTGTCATTTAAACCTTCATAAACAAGCTAAGTAAGAGGAACACACCAATAATCATGGCAAATGCATAGTGATAAATCAGTCCAGATTGCAGACGGCGCACCAAGCCGGACAAACGTCCGACCAAGTGGGCAGAGCCATTCACCAACCAACCATCGATCAGCTTGACGTCACCGTGTTGCCACAGCTTGCCACCCAATAGACGCGAACCAGCGGCAAAAACTTTGTCGTTGAGATCATCAAAGCCATATTTGCGCTCTAGTATCTGTAACAGGGGCACACAACGAGCAGCTATCCATGCAGGAATATGCGGCATTTGCATATACCCCAACCAAGCGCATAACACCCCTGCCAAAGCCAAGATAAAGGGCGCAGAAGTCAGCGCATGGACAGCCATCGCGCTAGCACCATGAAACTCGTGTGCCATCTCTTGCATCACTGGGTGGGCAGCACTATTGACGGTAATCACCTCACTAAACCATGTGCCATACAGCATGGGTTGTATGGTGTAGTAACCGATAGCCAAAGATGGAATGGCCAACAGCAGCAAGGGCAAAGTCACCACCCAAGCTTGTTCGTGCGGATTTTCGTCAGCGGCAAGACCATGATGATGCTCATCATGAGCATGGTCATCATGGCCATGCGCATCATGCTTTAAGCTGCGCCATTTTTCTTGACCGTGGAACACCATAAAGTACATACGGAAAGAATAAAACGCGGTCACGAATACGCCGGCTAATACGGCAAAGTAGGCAAAGCCGCTACCGCTCAGGTGCGATAGTTTTACCGCTTCTATAATCGAATCTTTGGAATAAAAACCAGACAAGAAAGGGGTGCCGATTAAGGCCAGTGAACCGATTAAAGATGTCAGCCAAGTAATCGGCATATATTTGCGCAAGCCGCCCATATGGCGAATATCTTGGTCATGGTGCATGCCCATAATCACCGAGCCGGCAGCCAAGAATAACAGCGCTTTAAAAAACGCGTGCGTCATCAAATGGAACATCGCCACCGAATACGCCGAAGCGCCTAAAGCCACCGTCATATAACCCAATTGCGATAAAGTGGAATAGGCCACTACGCGCTTGATATCGTTTTGGATAATGCCCAAGAAGCCCATAAACAAGGCAGTGATAGCGCCTATCACCATGACAAAGGATAAGGCGGTATCGGACAATTCAAATAACGGCGACATTCTGGCCACCATAAAGATGCCCGCCGTCACCATAGTGGCAGCGTGAATCAAGGCAGAAATCGGGGTGGGGCCTTCCATAGAATCGGGCAGCCAAACATGCAAAGGCACTTGCGCAGATTTACCCATGGCGCCGATAAACAGCAAGATACAAATCATGGTCATCAGTGACCATGGTTGATGGGCAATCACGCTGACCGTAGTGCTGGCCAATTCAGGCGCAGCTTGGAATACCGTGGCGTAATCTAAAGAACCTGTGAAATGCAGCACCATGCCTATGCCTAATAAAAAGCCAAAGTCGCCCACGCGATTGACTAAAAAGGCTTTGAGATTGGCGTAGATGGCGGTGGGACGAGTAAACCAAAAACCGATTAAAAGATAGGACACCAAGCCCACTGCTTCCCAACCAAAGAATAGCTGCATAAAGTTGTTGGACATCACCAACATCAACATGGCAAAGGTGAATAGCGAGATATAACTAAAGAAGCGTCGATAGCCAGCATCTTCGTGCATATAGCCTATGGTGTAGATATGCACCATTAAAGAAACAAAGGTCACCACCAACATCATGGTGGCGGATAGTTGGTCTATCAAAAAGCCCACTTCAAAACGTGTCTGGCCACTGACCAACCAAGTATAAACCGCGCCGTTATAAGTGTTGCCTTGTAATACATCAAGGAAAACCAATACCGATAAGGCGAATGCCGCGCCTACACCGGCGATGGTCAGCACATGGGCAAAAAATCTAGGCAAGGCCTGATTAGCCAACCCGACCAGCGCGGCCGCAGCCAGCGGCAACAAGGGGATAAGTAAATAAATGGTGGGCATGGTAAGCATGGTTAACCCTGTAACTGATCTAAATCGTCAACATTAATGGTGCGTAAATTGCGGAATAGCACCACCAGAATCGCTAAGCCTATGGCGGATTCAGCGGCGGCCACGGTCAAAATAAAAAATACAAACACTTGTCCGGCCATATCGCCAAGATAGTGTGAGAAGGCAATAAAATTCAGATTCACCGCCAATAGCATTAACTCAATTGCCATCAATAAAATAATCACGTTTTTGCGATTCAAAAATATCCCCACCACGCTGATGGCAAACAGCAAGGCGCCTAAGATAAGGTAATGTGACAAGCTAGTCATGAGCGTCTCCCCTTGCCACGCTGATCTACTTTGGCAGCAGTATCAGCGTCCATTTGAATAATGCGCAATCTATCATTGCGCTTCACCTTCACCTGCTCGGCTGGGTCGATAAACTTGCTGTCTTTGCGCTCACGCAAGGTCAGCGCAATGGCCGCAACAATCGCCACTAGCAATACCACCGCGGCCAATTCAAACGGCAATAAATATTCGGTGTACAGCAGATTACCCAGCGCAGCCGTGTTGCTGTAGTCAGCTGGGTGCGGCACCGGTGGTGCTCTACGACCTAAACCAAAATTCTTCACGCCCAGAATCATCACCATCTCGGCGGCCATCAAAATGCCGATCACACCGGCCACCGGCAAATAGCGCCAAAAGCCTTCGCGCAAGCGGTCTAGATTGATATCCAACATCATCACCACAAACAGGAATAACACCATCACCGCACCGACATACACCAGCACCAGCGCGATGGCGAGGAACTCAGCTTCTAATAACAGCCAAATACCGGCCGCGGTAAAAAATGCTAGCACTAGATATAGCGCCGCATGCACCGGGTTTCTGGCGGTAATTACGCGCAGACCAGCCAGCAATAAAATGCCAGCTAAGAAATAAAACACCCAATCCTGAAAAATCATGTTGTGTTGGTCCTATCGGAATTTTGCATCTTGTGCACGGTCGGCTGCGATTTGCTGTTCATATTTATCGCCCACAGCCAACAACATTTGTTTGTTGTATAACAAATCACCACGCTGCTCGCCGTGATAATCAAATATGCGGGTTTCCACGATAGAATCGACTGGGCAAGATTCTTCGCACATGCCGCAGAAAATACATTTGGTCAAATCAATATCGTAGCGGGTAGTACGGCGGGTGCCGTCATCACGTTGTTCCGACTCTATGGTAATGGCCATAGCCGGGCAAACGGCCTCGCATAACTTACACGCGATACAACGCTCTTCGCCATTGGGATAGCGGCGCAAAGCGTGCAAACCACGGAAACGTGGTGAAATCGGTGTGCGTTCTTCAGGAAACTGCACGGTGATTTTACGCGCCAGGAAATAGCGTCCAGTCAGCTGCATGCCTTTCAGCAGCTCGACTAGCATCAAACTAGAAAACACATGTTTAAACTTTGCTAACATCCTCTATCCTTCTGCCTAACCAATGCCTTACTGGCCCTGTTTAATGGAACAAATATGCCCAAGGCGTTTGCATCATGGCACCGACCACGATAATCCAAACCAAGGTAATGGGAATAAATACTTTCCAACCTAAACGCATAATTTGATCATAGCGATAACGTGGGAAAGTCGCTCTAAACCATAAAAAGAAAAACAACATCAGCGCTACTTTTAATAGCAACCATAAAAAGCCGTCGGCAATGCCGGGAATAGGCGACAACCAGCCGCCCAAGAACATAATCACCGCCAACATCGAGACCAAAATCATATTGGCGTATTCGGCCAAGAAGAACACCGCAAACGCCATACCGGAATATTCCACATGAAAACCAGCAACAATTTCTGACTCGCCCTCGGCCACGTCAAACGGCGCACGGTTGGTTTCCGCCACCGCGCTAATAAAATACACCACGAATAAGGGGAATAAAGGCAACCAATACCAGTGCAACAAACCGCCGGCTTGTGCCATCACTATCTTGCCCAAGTTGAGTGAGTTGGCACACATCAACACGCCGACTAAAGCAAAGCCCATGGCGATTTCATACGACACTATTTGTGCGGCAGAACGCAAGGAACCTAGGAAAGCATATTTAGAATTGGACGCCCAACCGGCGATAATCACGCCATACACCGCCACCGAGGTCATGGCCAAGATATATAACAAGCCAGCATCCACATCGGCCAGCACTAGATTCATATCGAATGGCACCACCGCCCATGCGGCAAAAGCAGGCGCGATGGCCAAGACTGGCGCGATTAGGAACAGCGCCTTATTGGCTTGCGAAGGAATCACGATTTCCTTCATTAGCAATTTCAAACCATCGGCGATAGGTTGCAACAAGCCAAAATAACCCACGCGGTTAGGCCCAATACGCACTTGCATAAAGCCTATCACCTTGCGCTCTGCCAGCGTCAGATAAGCCACCGCGCCCATCAAAGGCAGTACGATGGCGACGATTTTGAGCACTGTCCAAGCGGTGATAGAGACATACGGCCACCAGCTACCGAATTGCAGCGCCAGCCAGTTGAGCAAGGGTTGTAGCGTATCTATCATGCTTTGCTTACCTCGATTTCACCCATCATATCGCCCAAGGCCGCGGTTTCAGGGCGCCCTGCTGGCACGCGCACGGTGTTCTCTGGCAAACCGGCGTCGGCTTGCACAGGCAAGCTGATGGTGGCGCCATCTTGGCTGATATTGGCTAAATCACCGGCATTGAGTTTGAGTTTTTTCATTAAATTCGGGTGCAAACTAACGCACAGCTGTTGCGACTTTTTGGTTTTTTGCAGCGCTGGCGCGCGTCTGACCACGTTATCCACCATATATGGCGGCACTTCACCCAAACGCTGCAAATGCTTAATCTTCTTGGCGATGGTCACTTCGGAAAGTTGCGTCAGGTTATTGTTTAAGCGATTCCACACCACTTTAGATGGGTTCTCGCCACCGAATAGCTCATCTTTCACTTGCTCGCTGCTTTCATAATCAAAGCCTGCCAGCCCCAACATATTGGCTAACACGCGCAATACCTTCCAAGCGGGTCTAGTTTCGCCTAGCGGACGCACGCAAGCGGCAAAGCTTTGCACACGGCCTTCCATGCTCATAAAGGTGCCTGAGGTTTCAGTAAACGGCGCAATCGGCAGCAATACGTCCGCGTCAATCAAGGCGTCTGATTTAAAGGGTGTTAACGCCACCACAAACTCAGCTTGTTGCAAAGCCTGTTTGGCCAGCGCAGGATTAGCGCAGTCGTATTCTGGCTCGACATTCAGCAATAGATAAGCTTTGCGAGGCTGCTCAAACATGGTTTTCGCATTCAGCGCGCCACGGCTAGGCAATACCCGCGCCAAGTCCAGACCAACGCGGTTAGCGCCCTCGGATAGCACACCGAAAGTAGCGCCACATAACGAGGCAATCGCCTCGCATAAGCTGTATAGCTCGGAATAACGTGGGTGATGCTGTGCGATATTGCCCAACCACACCACAGACTTAGGGCTCACCAAGTCAAAGTCTTTACCTAAACCAGCCAAGGTCTCGGCGATTTCTTGGCTTTGCGCATCGACTTCAATACTGGTGAGCAAATCGTTTAATGACTTAGGCAAACATAGCGACAATCTTTGCAAACCAGACACCGCTTTAAGTATCTTGGCCAAGGCAAACACCATCTCGTCCATAGAAGTGATGACTTTGTGATAGCAGCTAATTAATTGGTCGTCATCGACAGGATTGACCAAGCTTAATCTCGCGCCTTTATTCACCGCACTGCGCACTCTATGCGCCAATAGCGGATGTTCGTTACGCAAGTTGCTACCAACGATTAAGAATCTATCCATCTGATCGACATCGCTGATATTGCAACCCATCCAAGATGAGCCATGGAAACGGCCGTCTATGCGGTAATCAGAGCGGCGTAAGCGATGGTCAATATTGCCGCAGCCTATGGCCTTGGTCAGTTTCTTGGCTAAATAGCCCTCTTCCATGGTGCAATTGGTTTTCAGCAATACGCCCAATTGATTAGGGTCCTGTTGAATAATGCCTTGCAGTTTGCTGACGGTGTATTGCAGCGCGGTTGCCCAATCGACCTCTTGGTATTGGTTGCCCTGCTTAATCATAGGCTTGCTCAGTCTATCTGGGCTATTCAAGCCCTCGTAGGAGTAGCGGTCGCGATCGGATAACCAACATTCATTGATGGATTCTTTTTCGCGGGGCAATACGCGCATCACGCGATTGTCTTTGACGTGCACCTCGATTTGCGAACCCAAGCCGTCGTGCGCCGCGATAGCTGGTCTGCGAGTTAATTCCCAACTTCTAGCGGAATAACGGAATGGTTTATTGGTTAGGGCGCCGACTGGGCACAGGTCGATAATATTGCCGGACAGTTCTGAATCTACGCTTTTATCAACATAAGCGGTAATCTCGGCGTGCTCGCCACGATTGATTAAGCCCAGCTCCATCATGCCGCCAACTTCTTTTAAGAAGCGCACACAACGGGTACATTGAATACAGCGCGTCATATCGGTGCTGATCAATGGCCCTATGTTTTTGTTAAGCACCACGCGTTTTTCTTCTTGATAGCGCGAACCGCTGGCGCCATAGGCCACCGCGATATCTTGCAAATCGCACTCGCCGCCTTGGTCGCAAATCGGACAATCCAAGGGGTGATTAATCAATAAAAATTCCATCACGCTCTTTTGCGCGTCTTCTGCGGCAGGCGAACGAGTAAAGATTTTCATCCCATCGGCAACAGGGGTAGCACAAGCCGGCAAAGGCTTATTGAATTTTTCCACTTGCACCAAGCACATACGGCAGTTAGCCGCTACCGACAATTTTTTGTGATAGCAGAAACGCGGAATAGGAATGCCTAGCTGATCGGCCGCATCAATAATAGTGGTGCCGTGTTCAACTTGTACTGATTTGCCGTCTATTTCAATGTTTAACATTTGCGTACCTAGTCTCACTTAAGATTTGCTAGCAGATTTTTTGCCACGGGCTGACTTGCCAGCCCCATCAGAACTGCCTGTCACCATGGACCTGCCGTGCTGTATAAAATACTCAAATTCTGGGCGGAAATGCTTGATAAAACTCAACACAGGGGTAGCCGCGGCATCACCCAAAGCACAGATAGTGCGGCCTGAAATATTGCCACTCAGGTCAGTCAATAAATCCAAATCGTCCATACGCCCTTGCCCATCGACGATGCGCTTGATAATGCGATATAACCAACCAGTGCCCTCGCGGCAAGGTGTGCACTGGCCGCAAGATTCTTCGTAGAAGAAATAGGACAAGCGTTTGAGTGCGCTGACCATACAGGTGCTATCGTCCATCACTATCATAGAACCCGCGCCCAAGCTGGAGCCGGCCTTAGCCAAGCCATCGTAGTCCATGGTGGCTGACAATATGGCGGCAGCAGGCATCACCGCTGTCGATGGACCGCCGGGAATCACCGCTTTGAGTTGACGGCCTTTCCACACCCCACCCGCTAATGCCAATAGCTCGCTAAACGGGATGCCCATGCGTACTTCGTAATTGCCGGGCCGTTCTACATGACCAGATACAGAGAATAGTTTGGTGCCGCCAGAATTGGCCACGCCCAAGTCCTGAAAAGCTTGACCGCCATGCTGCATAATCCAAGGGATAGAAGCATAAGATTCGGTGTTATTGACATTGGTAGGTTTGCCGAATACCCCATAGCTGGCAGGGAAAGGCGGCTTAAAGCGTGGCTGGCCTTTTTTGCCTTCGATGGACTCAATCAGCGCGGTTTCTTCGCCGCAGATATAAGCGCCGTAGCCATGCACCGCATATAAGTCAAAACTGAAATTGCTGCCGAATAGATTTTCACCCAAGAAACCGGCTTCGCGGGCTTCTGCTAGCGCTTCTTCAAAAATCAGATAGTCCTGCCAAATCTCGCCATGAATATAGTTATATCCCACTCGTGCACCCAAGGTGTAAGCGGCGATGGCCATGCCTTCTATCAGTTGATGCGGGTTGTAGCGAATAATATCGCGATCTTTGAAGGTGCCCGGCTCGCCCTCATCGCTATTGCACACCAAATATTTGGTGCCGTCGTAATAGCGCGGCATAAAGCTCCACTTTAAGCCAGTAGGGAAACCCGCGCCGCCACGGCCGCGTAAGCCAGATAATTTGACTTCAGCAATAATATCGGTGGGCTTAACCTTGTCGGTGACAATACGTTTCAGTTGGCTATAGCCACCGATTTTTTGGTAATTTTTTAAGCTGCCCGGATTGCTGCTTTGCGAGTGCGCCAAGGTTTGCAAGGTAAGCAAGGTTTGGCCTTGTAGACTGGGATAAACGGGTGGACGGTGCAATGACATTATTTCAATCCTTGCAATAATTTATCGACTTTTTCTATGGTTAAAAACTCGTGCATCTCGGTATTGTTGATATGCAATAGCGGTGCGCCACCACAGCAGCCCATACATTCGCCCTCTTTCAAGCAGAACTTGCCGTCTTTGCTGACTTCATTAAAGCCTATGCCTAATTTCTTTTGCAGATGCTCGACGATGACATCAGCGTCGCGCAACATACAAGAGATATTGGTGCAAATGGTGATTTTGTATTTACCTACGGGTTGCAGGTCATACATATTGTAGAAAGTGGCTACTTCCATGGCGGCAATCTCAGGAATGCCTAAATAATTTGCCACAAAGCTAATGGTTTCTTGCGACAACCAGCCCTTTTCCGCTTGTGCAATTCGTAGCGCTGCCATGACCGCAGCTTGGCGATGTTCGGCAGGATATTTTTTTAATTCGATTTCGATTTGCTCGATAGATTTTTTCGACAACATTAGCGGTCTATCTCCCCAAACACGATATCTTGTGTACCAATAATAGCCACCAAGTCGGCAATCATATGGCCCTTAGTCATCTCATCTAGCGCCGCCAAATGCGGGAAGCCGGGAGCGCGGATTTTTAGTCTATAGGGTTTATTAGCACCATCAGAAATCATATAAATTCCAAACTCACCTTTAGGATGTTCCACCGCCGCATAGGCCTCGCCTTCTGGCACGTGGAAGCCTTCGGTAAATAATTTGAAGTGATGAATCAAGTCTTCCATATTGGTTTTCATGCGCTCGCGGTCGGGCGGTGCAATCTTGTTGTCATCAGAAATCACTGGACCCGGATTGTTGCGCAACCACGCGATACATTGCTGAATAATGCGATTGGATTGGCGCATTTCTTCGATACGCACCAAGTAGCGGTCATAGCAGTCGCCATTGGTACCAAGTGGAATATCAAAATCTAATTGGTCATACACTTCATACGGTTGTTTCTTGCGCAAGTCCCAGGCGATACCTGAGCCACGCAACATAGGACCGGTCATGCCTAAAGCCAAAGCGCGTTCTGGCGTGACCACACCAATGCCTACCGTGCGCTGCTTCCAGATACGATTGTCAGTTAACAAGGTTTCGTATTCATCTACATAAGTAGGGAAGCGCTGGCTAAAGTCGGCGATAAAATCTAATACCGAGCCTTGGCGGTTGCTATTTAGCTTAGCGATGTCGGCTTTGCTGCGGAATTTTGACTGTTGATGCTGCGGCATACTGTCTGGCAGATCGCGATATACGCCTCCAGGACGGTAATAAGCCGCGTGCATACGGGCACCAGATACCGCCTCATACACATCGAATAAATCTTCACGCTCGCGGAAAGCGTATAAGAACACGCTCATGGCGCCCACATCTAGCGCGTGCGCGCCTAGCCATAACAAGTGATTAAGTATACGGGTGATTTCGTCGAACATAACGCGGATATATTGGGCACGTATCGGCACCTGTATGCCCATCATCTTTTCAATCGCCATCACATAAGCGTGCTCATTACACATCATGGAAACATAGTCCAATCTGTCCATATAAGGCACGGATTGTAGATAGGTGCGATTTTCCGCTAGCTTTTCTGTGGCGCGATGCAACAGACCAATATGCGGGTCAGCGCGCTGTATCACCTCGCCGTCCAGCTCCAATACCAGACGCAACACACCGTGTGCGGCTGGGTGTTGCGGACCGAAGTTCATGGTGTAATTACGAATCTCAGCCATGATGGAAGCCCTCATCACGAATCACACGTGGCACATTGTTGCGCAACTCTATCGACACAGGCTCATACACCACGCGCTGTTGTTCAGGGTCATAACGCATTTCCACATTACCTATCATAGGGAAGTCTTTACGGAAAGGATGGCCAACAAAGCCATAGTCGGTCAGCAGACGACGCAAATCGGGGTGACCTTGGAACATCACGCCAAATAAATCAAACGCCTCACGCTCAAACCAATTGGCCACCGGCCAAACGTCTATCATGCTGGGCAATACCGGAAAATCATCATCGTCGCAAAACACTTTTAAGCGCACACGTTGGTTGTGTTGCAACGACAACAAGTGATACACCACGACAAATCTAGGCCCTTCATAAGTGCCATCTTTATAGTCGTGATAATCCACTGCACATAGGTCTATCAATTGCGCAAATTGCAGTTGTTTGTGGTCGCGCAAAGTTTCTGCCAGCTTGATTAAGTGCTTGCTAGCACATTGCAAAGTCAGCTCTTCAAACTGTATGCGACTGCTGCTTAGCCATTTGCCTAATAGCTTGTCGCAAGTGTCAGCCAATTGCTGAATACGTGAGGGATTTGCAGTTTCAGGGCTTGCCATGGTGGATTGTTCGCTCATTTGGGGTAGGCTCTCGCTATCTATCTGGCAATGGTGTTGGTGCGTTTGATTTTTTTCTGCAGTTGGATAATGCCGTATAACAAGGCCTCTGCGGTGGGCGGGCAACCGGGCACATAGACATCGACCGGCACGATACGATCACAGCCACGTACCACAGAATATGAATAGTGGTAATAGCCACCGCCGTTAGCACAAGAGCCCATAGAGATCACCCAACGCGGCTCGGCCATTTGGTCATACACCTTGCGCAAAGCGGGTGCCATTTTATTCACCAAAGTGCCTGCTACTATCATCACATCAGACTGACGTGGGCTAGGACGGAATACGATACCAAAGCGGTCTAAGTCATAACGCGAAGCACCAGCGTGCATCATTTCTACCGCACAACAAGCCAAGCCAAAAGTCATAGGCCACAAAGAGCCAGTGCGCGTGTAATTGATTAAAGTATCCAGACTGGTGGTTACAAAGCCTTTTTCAAAAACACCCTCGATACTCATATAGTCACCAGTTAGCCTATTAAATCATTATTCCCATTCCAGCGCGCCCTTCATCCACTCATAGATGAAGCCGACCACCAGAATAGCCAAGAACACCATCATCGCCAAAAATCCGAATAAGCCGATTTTCTGTAACACCACAGCCCAAGGGAAAAGAAAGGCGATTTCCAAATCAAACAAAATAAATAAAATAGCGACCAGATAATAACGCACGTCAAATTTCATACGCGCATCTTCAAATGCTTCAAAACCGCATTCATAGGGGGAATTCTTCTGCTCATCAGGACGATGAGGAGCGACCACTTTGCCGAGGATAATAGGCCCTAGCCCGACCAGCAGGCCTACTAAAATGAACAACAGGATTGGAAAATAGTTTTCCAGCACGGAAACAACAACCTTTAATTGTATTGCTATACAAAACGAAAGATCGACATCTTTTGGACGCGATCCACTCAAAGACCAAGATTATAACTCAGCCAAACTTGCTCAAGCAAAGAAATTAACAACCAGTGCCAGTCGGGAAAATCCACCAACTAAATGGGTGTTATTTCTTTTTGCCGGAATTAGGCAATGCTTCTTTTAAAGAGTTCGCATAACTTGTTCTAGCCGTTTGTAAAACCGCCATTTGGTTTCTGCAATTGTTCATTTCATTGTCTACATATTGCAGACTCATCAATAAAGCTTGCGTCTCTTTAGATAAATCATCGGTATCATATTCAACATCATCAATTTTAATTTTTGCCATGTTAAGCTCCTTTAATTTGGGTAAATCAGATTAATAAAAATTTAATATTTGCTAATCAAACAACATTTCATAACAATTATTTTAATGCCACTACTCAAACACCACTACTCACTAGATAAGTTAGGCAGCATAGTCAGCAGCTGATTTAAATCAGCAATATCATTATCCTGAAGCGTACCAGCACTTTGCTTCAACATTAACGTACTAAATAGCAACTTATAACGTTCTCTAGCTAAATCTCGTATCGCAGAAAATAATTTATCTTGCGCATTTAACACTTCCACATTGGTACGCATTCCAGCCTCATAACCTTTTTGCGTGCCTACTACAGCAATTTCGTTTGCCTTCACTGCCTGCATTTGCGCTTCGATTCTGGCATTACCATTAAGAATTTCATTGAAATATTTGCGCACTTCATTGGCGACTGTTCTTTGCTTATCAGTAAGTTTCTCTTGCGCCATTTGCAATTTTGCTTGAGCTTGACGCACCGCTGATAGCACATACCCACCCGCATAAATAGGAATATTCAACTGCAGACCTATAGTGTCAGTATCAAATTTCGACCCAATGGTGAAGTTGTTATCGCTTTCTGTTTTTGATTTGGCTGCGACTAAATCTAAAGTTGGCAAATGCCCTGAAAGATTTTTATTTATTTCTTGTTCAGCGGCATTAATTTCATAAGTGGCGGCCAAGATTTCTGGATTCTTTTGCAAGCTGATGGCCACCCATTCATCTGCGCTGGCTGGTTGTGGAGTTTGCAAGCGCAATTTCTGAGGGTCTAAAGTAAAGAACTGGTCAACATAAGTACCACAAATAGTTTCTAGATTGCGTTTGCTATATTCCAAACTATTAAGCCATTCGAAACGCTGCGCAATAATAGTTTCTAAATTAGCCTTTGCTTCATTGACTTCTGTCAACGTTCCTTGACCAGCTTTAAATCGACGCTCTGCTTGCTCAAGTTGCTTCTCAGAGGCGCGCTTTTGAGCGTTACTATATTGCACATTCTCAGCAGCTAATAACACATCAAAATAAGCGCCACTGACCCGTGACATCAAAGTAATTTGCTCTTTTTCTAGAGTTGCATCGCTACGCAAGGCCTCCGCTTTGGATTGCGCATAATCGGAAAAACTGGCGAAATTAATTAGCGTTTGTCTTAACGACAAATTGTAATTACGACTATCGTAGCTGTTGTTGCGCTTGCTAGTAATGCCAAACGCGCCCGGCGTTTCTGCCTCGGTATATCCTCGACCTTCATACATAGACAATCTAGCTTGCGGCAAAAAAGCCGCAAAAGATTTATTGATTTCCTCTCGTTGCGCTTGGTTATCCGCTTTAGCGGTGCGTATTTTGGCGTCAAAACTTTTCGCTTGTTGAAATACCTGTAGCAGAGAAACTGGTTCAGCAGAGCCCAACGAAGGCAGCAATACAGCCGCCAGAAAAATCATTTGTTGCAAACGTTTCATGATTTATTCCTCTTTCAGTGAAGCCGCTAAACGCTTCATCAATGGGTGCAATAGGTAGGTCAGCAGTGAGCGTTCTCCAGTTTTAATCACCACTTGCACAGGCATACCGGGTTGTAAAGTTCGATTACCCAATTTTTCCAATCCCTGCTGAGTAAGCACAATTCTGGCTAGATAATAACTTTCACCATTAGGAGAAGATTGGCTAGGCGCATCGCTAATCAAATCTTTTGAAATCGATTCAATTTTGCCGTCTACCACCAATTGCGGTGAATTGGCAAAGCCTGAGAACCTCACATCGGCCTCCTGCCCAACATGCACACGGTCAATCAAGATAGGATTTATTTTTGCTTCTAATAACAGACCCTCGTTCAATGGCACGACATCCATGACTCTTTGTCCGGGTTGTATCACCGCACCTACGGTTTGGAATTGCAGACCAACCACTTGGCCAGCCACGGGCGAACGAATCTCTGTGCGTTGATACTCTTCTGAGAAGGCAACAAATTTATCAGCATCTGCATCAACCTCTTGCTTCACTTGCGCCATCTGCGTTTCGATTTCTTTCAGATACTCTTGTTTACGCAGCGTTATCCGTTGTTTTAATTCCGCAATTGCGCGTTTAGCTTTCAATAAATTGGAAGAGGTCTCTGCAATCTCACCATTGACTTGCACTACTCTTAACTCCAAATCGCGCTGCTGACTTCTAGGCGCAAAGCCCTCATCTGCCAATTCGCGCACGCCTTTAAGCTGCTCAGTCAATAAACTGAGTTGATTGCGCTTGCTTTCCAACATCCCCTGAAAGCCCTCTATCATGGCTTCCTGCGCCTTGATAGACTCTTCCATCGCCTGTGTCTCGGCATGCAAAGATGATCGTCTAGCATTCAATAACATCTCTTGGTTAAGCATATGCTGCGCAACTAAAGGATCTTGCTTCATCTTCAGCAAGTCTTCGCTAAAGCTAATCTTGCTGGCACCCATCTGTTCTGCTTGCAAACGATTTTGTTGCGCGCGTGTACTGAAATAACGCTGGCGAATTTCTTCATAGCGCGCTTTCGCCATGCTGTCGTCCATGGTGATCAGCAACTCATCCTGCTTGACCAATTGACCTTCTTTAACATGCACTTGCTTGATAATGCCGCCAGATAAATGCTGAATGACCTTGCGTTTAGTCTCAATACTGACCGCGCCTTGGGTAGGCACACCTTCATCTAAGGGCGCAAAGGCAGCCCAGATTAAGAAAATTCCGAAACCTATGCCCAACACACGTATACCTAAGCGTATTGGACTGGCGGTATCTACTTTAAGGCCGCCCTCTGCATTGGGTGCTAATTCAGTTGTTGGCTTGCTGGCTGGTCGCAACAGCAATCTTCTGCCCCAAGCGGCAAGCCTGCTTTTGATAGCATCTAGTTGTTGGCTAATTTGTTGATAAACTCTCATGTGGGCGCACTTTCTATCGATTTATCAATAAAAACTGTGTTTAAGGTCACAATTTTTATTGCATTGATTAATTTCATCATCACTGATTTATATTGCAAATTTATATTCGTTTGCTAAGCCGATTTCTCACTCTGCAACGCTTTTAATACCTCATCGCGGGGGCCTAAATGCACAACCCTGCCATCGCGCATCACCATCAACTGGTCAGCGATCGATAAGATATTTAACCTATGGGTAATCAATACCACCGTCTTACCATCGGCTTTCATCAACTGTATGGCTGCCGCAAGGGCTTTTTCACCGATATCATCTAAGTTGGCATTGGGTTCATCCAATACCACTAACTGAGGATTGCCATACATCGCTCTGGCCAAGGCCAAACGTTGTCGCTGACCGCCAGATAAAAAGCCGCCAGCTTCGCCTATGGGGGTGTCGTAGCCGCGAGGAAAGCGCAAAATCATGTCGTGTATGCCGGCTTTTTTGGCTGCCTCAATTACTTGCTCGGCATCGATCTCATAAAAACGCGCGATATTTTCCGCTATGGTGCCTTCAAACAATTCGATATCCTGCGGCAGATAGCCAACTTGCGGGCCTAGCTGTTGTTTATCCCATCGCTGTATCTCTGTATCATCCAGTAGCACCTCGCCTTGATAATCAGGCCAGATGCCCACCAAACAGCGTGCTAGGGTTGATTTGCCTGAGCCAGAAGCACCGATAACGCAAGTGACCTGCGCGGGCACAAACTGAGCAGAAATAGATTTAAGGATTTGTTTTTGCTTGTCTGGTGAATATGCAGTCAATTGACTGAGCCGCACATTGCCCTGCAACTTATCATGCTGCAGCAGGGCGTCACTTACAGGGTAGTCTTTTAACAACTGTTCTAATTGATTAAACGCTTCTCTGGCGCTGACAAAGCCGCGCCAAGAACCAACGATTAAATCTAAGGGCTGCAATGCACGCGACATCAACACATTGGCAGCAATCATGGCGCCAGCACTAATTTGATCATCAATCACCAGCAATGCCGCAGCGCCCAAAGTCAAGCTCTGCATACAGTAACGCAGGGTCTTAATCACCGCTTGTTGACGCTGCAATTGGTCTTGCGCAACGCTGGTGACTTGTTGCTGTTGATTAGCCAAATCCAGCCAGCGCTGTCTTAAATTGCTTAACATGCCCATCGCTTCCACCGGCTCTGCATTCTTCAGCTTGGCATGCAAATACGCTCTGGTCTTAGACTCAGCAGCTGACTGTTCAGCGGTGACATGTTTAGAGGCTTTACTAGACCACAGCGCTAGGGCTAATTGAATCATGGCAAAGACAATCGATAACATGCCCAGCCATGGGTGCAAAATAAAAATTACTGCGATATAAATCGGCGTCCAAGGCGCGTCAAAGAAGGCGAAAATGCCGTTGCCAGTTAAGAACTGTCGCAGCTGATTTAATTGGCTAAATGCCTCTACCGGATTTTGTTTATTGCGTCTTAGTAGTGCCTGAAAGCTGGCATGAAACACCCGCGAGCTAAGCGCTTGGTCTAAGCGCAAGCCAGACTGCACCAGCAAGCGCGAGCGCAACCAGTCCGCAAACGCCATGACACAATAGAAGAACATGATGATGATGGTTAGGAATAACAGCGTTAACTGGTTTTGGCTGAGCATAATCCGATCATAGATTTGCAACATATACAGGGTAGGTGTCAGCATCAGCAGATTGGCCAACAAACTAAATAAACCCACCCAAATAAACTCACGCTTGAAACTGGCCAGCACTTGAGTGAGTTCACTACGCTGCAGGAAATTGTTTAGCGCAGACCCATTCAATTTGCTGAATAGATTTAATCGATTCAGTTGAAAATTCAACATCATGCTTTTGCCTCCTGAGGAATTGCTTTTTCAGCAGCTTTTTGATTTGCTTGTGCCAACTGTTTAAGCACTTCATCTCTTGGCCCAAAGGCAGTCACCGCACCATCTACCAGCAATAGCACATAGTCCATTAAAGAGAGAATTTGTGATCGGTGCGATATCACCACCAAAGTCGTTTTTTGACTTTTTAGATAGTTCAGCGTTTGATTTAACGCCAGCTCGCCCTGCTCATCCAAGCTGGAATTGGGTTCATCCAAAATAACAAACTTAGGATTGCCGTAAATCGCCCTCGCTAATGCCACACGCTGACGCTGCCCCCCTGATAAAAAGGCGCCCTCATCGCCTATAGGCGTGTCATATTGCTGCGGCAACTGTGCCACCAGCTCATCTAGGCCGACGATGCTGGCCGCTAATTTCACCTTAGCCATATCGACAACACCGAAGCGCGCAATATTTTCAGCCAGCGTGCCATCAAATAATTCTACGTTTTGTGGCAGATAACCCACATGCGGCCCTAGCTCTTGCTTATTCCATGTATATACATCCGCACCATCAAGACGCACCTTGCCAGAAACGGTGGGCCAAATGCCCGTCAACAATCTCGCCAAACTGGTTTTGCCCGAAGCAGATGGGCCGATCACTGCCAAAGCAGCACCGGCAGGTAATCGGAAAGTTACGCCACGCAAAATGCTCTGCTGGGTATTCGGGGCAAACACCATGGCCGCCTCTACACTCAAATTTCCTTGTGGTTCAGGTAAGGGCATACTTTCTTGCGGTTCAGGAAATTGCACTAAAAATTCATCTAGCCGCTTGATGGCATCACGCGCCGAAGCAATGGTTTGCCACTGCGTAATAATCGCCACGATAGGCGCTAATACACGGCCGCCAAGAATCGAGCCAACGATCATCATCGAGCCACCATTCTCCATGATGCCCTCTAGTGTCAGCCAACAGCCCAAGCCCAATAACACTGAGCCCTGCATGGTTTGGATTAATTTGGATAACGCGCTATTCACCCCCGCACGGTCCGAAGCCAAAGCTTGCAGCGAAAGAAATTGATGTTGTTTTTTCTGCCAGCGCTGATGAATCGGATCTAGCATGCCCATGGCCTCGATCACTTGCGCGTTACTGATGGCATTATTGGCATAGTTCTGCGCTTGTATCGCGTGTCGATTAGCATCAGCCAAAGGGGGTTGAACATTTTTCTGATTCACCCAAGCGATGATGATCAAGGCAATCGCGCCGATTACAGCGGCATAACCCATGGTGCGATTAATTAAAAAGATAAATAACAAGGTGATAATTGCATAAGGCGCATCTATGAGGCCTTTGATAGCTGCAGAATTAAGGGCTGTTTTAATGGTAGATAAATCATTCAGTGGTTGTACTGTACCGCCCTGCACTTGTTTTAATTTTGCTTGGAAAATATTGTTAAACACCTTTTGCTTGAGCGCATCGGCAAACAGATCAGACATCTCCATCATAATGCCGGATCTTACCCAATCAATAATTTCCAGTATGACGTACATGACTAGCACCAAAATTGTCAGCATCAACAAAGTTTGATGATTTTTACTTAACACCACGCGGTCATAAACTTCCAACATGTACCAAGTAGGCGCAAGTAGTAATAGGTTTGTAAATAAACTAAAAAATAAAATATGTTTTAAATATTTAGATAGTTTACAAATTTCAGACCATACGGTTAAAGGTTTCTTTTCTGCGGAAGGATTTAGCGCCATAGGATTAGACTGCCTGCTTTAATGAATGAGGTGATACAGATGGGATAACGAATAAATTATCAGGAATTTCAATTGATTTTGCGGATGCTTTCTTTGCCTCAACCTCAAAATGAAAACGCAAATAAAATTGTCCACCTTGCTTAATCAATAATACCTCTTTTAACTTATCTTTTAAAAAAGATTTCTGTTGCGGCTTGGTTAAGGCAATCTCAAACTGAATGCGACCATCTAGAGTATACATCGACAACTTTTGGTTTCTTATGTTAAGCGTATGACGATCAAAATAAACTGGCGAGTTAGCTAAAAAAACAATTCTTGGCAACAAGCCAGTCTGATTTATCTCATTATAAAAGCTGCTTCCCGGATGTTGCAAAATTATTCTCGCAGCGCGACAAACCGAATACACCGCGTTGCAGATCATCTGCGAACCCAGCTCAGGAAATTGCGAACGCAGTTTGTGATACACCATATGATGCAATACCACCCGATTCCAACAACGGGTTTCCTGCACCACTGGGGCTATCGCGTTACACACCTCAACAAAATTCTTTTGCAACCTATCAAGTTTGCTAATTTGTTCTTGGTTTGCGTTTAATAAAATACTGAAGTTTTTGTCCATTATATTTAACTTAGTTTTTATAATCATATATGAATTTGAAACAATTATCAAACATGTATCTAACTACATGATTTAATTTGATATTTATTTTTATATTTATAATTAAAAATGCAAAAAAAATATGATTTTGGTATTGATTTTTAATTTTTTGATGGCATTATGGCATGAAGCAAGTTGCAATATTTTTGGAACAGTCAAGCGTATGAATCACAAAAATTTAACACTATCAAAATTTTCTGAAAATAGTCGACAGGAACAAGTCTTTGTTTAATTTATCGACTCTAAGTCCGAATGAAGAAAACCTGCTTAACGAAATTATTAAGCAATGGTCAGACAACAATAAACTCACAGTAAAAGCAGCACTCAAGCTGAATAAAAGCTGTTCAGCCTCTACCAATTTCAAATATCTCAAGTTTCTGAGAAAAATTCATTTGCTAGAGATAGAGCCAGATGAATTTGATAATCGCGTTAAATTTATCAAGCCCTCTGATCTCGCACTGAGCTACTTCGCCTCTATAGATGAAGCAATCTCATCTATGGCTGAAACATGTGATTAACTCTACTCCGTAGTTGTTCAAACCCTATTCTGGTGACTGCTGCAAAAACTTAGCCACCGAATTGGTCACCTGAGTCAGCGCCTGCGGGCTCAGGTGTGCATAGCGCATGGTGACTTTGGGGTCGTAATGACCCAAAAGTTTTTGCACCTCATATAAAGAGTGCCCAGAGATTACTAAAAAACTCGCGAATGAATGTCTTAAGTCATGTACACGCAATTCCGCGATACCGATTTTGTTTCTTATCTTGTCCCAAGTGGCAAAGAAAGAAGAAATCGGTTTCAATGTTTTGTCATTAAAAAATATCCATGGCACATCAGGCCGGCGCGGAATCTGACTAAATATCTCAACCGCCGCATCTGACAACACAATAAAACGAGGCTTACCAGATTTAGCCAACGGCACTTTCAACACTCGATTAGCTAAATCTAAATTTTCCCAACGCGCATCCAAGATTTCTCTTTTTCTAGCGCCGGTATACAACAACAACTTAATGACATTAGCGATTTGCTTATTGGGGTATTGATCCAATACCTCAAACAAACGCATCACCTCTTGCTGCGTCAAATAACGCCCACGTTGGTTATTCTCCTCAAGCAAATCCACCCCTTTGGTTGGATTTTTGCTGAGCTCATAGAACTCCCACTTAATCGCACAGTTAAAGATATAACGTAACAACACCACCCATCGATTCACTGTGCCCGGCGCATAACCCGCCGCGATACCACGGCTCTGCAAATCAATCACCTCTTGCTTGCTAATACGATCTAGCGGGTATTCCGCGAAAGCAGGCAGCAAGTGGTTTTTTAACAAACACTCATCCATATAATGGCTACGTTTGTGAATACGAATAAACGGCACAAATTTCTCATTCACAAACTCAGCAAAACTCGGCATACGCACCACACGCTTAAACGCCCACTTAGGGTCACCACCCTGAGCACGCAAAGTCTTGAGCTTAAACGCCTGTTCACGTGCCAAATCGAGTGATATATCGGGATAACGCCCCAAACGCAGCAAACGTATTTTCTTCGCATCATCCCGATAACGAAAATAAAACGTCATCCCACCCCCCTTCCGATACTCAAGCAAAAATCCTTTGATTTCAGTATCAAAGAAAAGCTGGAGTCTCAAACAGGGTTCTGCAGCAGACAACTCTGAAATAAATCTTTTGGTGATTGTTACGCAAGGCATACAAAATTTATTATAGGTTTAATTATAGATTTTGTAATTAACTTATTAATTATAATGATATTTTTGGTATGACCTTGGTATGAGAACTTTATCATCGGAACAAAAAAATCACCTCGCCCCAAAAGTAACCTCGCCAATCATTTTGCACCCCCTTTGGGCATAAAACCAATTTAAAAATAAAAAATTTAAGCAATAGAATCTGCTTAAAGTTAGTTTGTATGGCTTGGATTAAATTATTACTCTTACTACGGGTAAAGACGTGAAACAGGCAACTACGTTTGAATCCGAGCGTGCTCTTGTTGCTGGTACAGGTTTTATCAACACGCTAGATGACGACGACATTTTAACAGGTACTGGTAATAATGCAGTATTAAATGTTGAGTTCGGCGCAGAAAACGACATTTCTGATGACAGCAATGTTCAGCCAACATTGATTAACATTAAAACTGTTAACGCTGAGTGGACCGCTAACGACACCACTTCATTGAATCTTTCTGATGCAGACTCCGCTTTAGCAAACGTTAATATCAACCGTATTACAGCAACTAATGCTGCAATTAATGTAGAAGATATGGGCGCTTCAGTGCGTAACGTTCGTGTTAAAGATGCTACTAAAGGTGGTAGCGTAACTTTAGACTGGCGTGAAGAAGTATTAACAGGTGCTGGTAATTCTGCTGAGACATTGAACTTGGCATTGGATGCAGCGCGTGTTGCTGTGTTGACATTGCAAGAAGGTGGCGACGGTGCTGCTGACCAAGGTCAATTCTTTGAAACCATCAATGTAAACTCCACTGGTAACAATGATATTGATCGCTTAAATGTTCAGTCTAACGGTCGTGAAGATTTATTAAACAACCTTGCAAATGACACAACTAAGCAAGCATTAAATTTCAATGTCACTTCAGGCTCTTTAGAAATTAACAATCTACAAGCCCCTGGCGTTGACACCATGGCAATCACTGTATCTGCTGGCACACGTCTTGATATTGCTGCCGACAAAGCTCAACCTTTGTCCGCTATGAATGACGGCATTACTACTCCTGACCTTGAATCTGTAACGATTTCTGGCGCTGGTGCAGTGATGATTGATGGATTAGATACCACAGAGCAAGCTTCTGGTAAGACATTAACAGTTAATGCAGCTAATCATAGCGGTGGTTTGAAGTTAGGTGTAATTAGCGGTGCTGATGGCCTTTCTTCAACTGAATATGAATACAGAACTGATAAAGATCTTAGCGTTACTACAGGTAGCGGTAATGACGAGATTGTGATTTATTCAAACTTGGCAGGTGACATCACTACCAACAATGGTAACGATATAGTTTCAATTACATCACAACAAGGTCTTACAGATGGTGATATTGATTTTGATCTAAACCGTGACTTTGCTTTTGGTGATTTTATTACCCTGCAGTTTACCGATCGTAATGGCACTGCTGTAGGCAGCTCTTTTACAGTTACAGTGCCTTACATTGAGGATGATGATAACCGTGGCGAATCCTTTGCGGCACTCATAGCTTCAGCAATTAATCAGAAAGCTGTTGAGTTAGGCGTCACTGACGCGGTGGTTGGTGTTGATACTGCGTCAGACGATGATGTAGATATTGACTACGAATGGTCTGCTGGTTATTTCGTTAGTGTCCTATCATCATCTTTCACAGGTAACTTAGAGAGTGGTTCAGAAGGTGTTAATCATGACAATGACGGTCAATTATTAGCTGCTCCAGGTTGGGGTTTTAATGACGCATTTGAACAAAGCGGCGAACAAGCGGCTGATATGGAAGGCGTCTCAACCATCAATACAGGTCTTGGTAATGACACTGTTACTGCGCAAGATATGCTGGTCACAGCCACTGATTTCAATGAAGAAAACAACGGTGGTTTTGATGATGTTCAAGCCGCGCGAATTATCACTGACGCTGGTAACGATGTAGTTTCAGTTAGAGATTTGACCAGCGGTGAAGATTACGATAACCGTGACCTAGAAGACGCGAATGCAGATGACGTTTACAAGGTTATTGGCGCAAGCATTTCAACTGGCGCAGGTAATGACACCATCACACTACGCACTATGGCAGAAGGTACTTTAGTTGATGCCGGTGCAGATAATGATACGGTCAATGTTTCAATCAACCCGCTAACCTACACATTTGGTAGTGGTGGTTTTAGTTTTGATTCATTCGAAGATTACCTGGACTTCTTTGGCCCATTTGATATCAATGATCCATTAGGTGAAAATGGCAATGCATCCATTTTTGACGGTAGCGGCGGTTATAACTTCCCTATGCCGTTTAATGTTCACACAGTGCTTGAAGGTGATACAAACGCCGACAATGACACAGTTGCAGGAAATAACCGTGAAGTCAATTTAGTTAACGGCAATATTGTCGCTGACCGTTTAGGTGCTATTTTAGATCTAGGTGCTGGTACTGCTGACGTAGCTAACTTTATTGAATCTGAATCTTTCGGTGCCAATATCGTGACTATCGTTGGTAGAGACGCTGAAATCCGTGGTGCTGAAACAATCAATGTGCAAACCTTAGGTTGGACAAATGTAACAACTTCTACAACTGCAGGCACAGATGAAAACGCAAATGTCATTGGGACAAGAACCTTGAACCTGACCGCTGCCAATCAAATCGGTTTGGTAACAGCGTTTAATACTGGTTTAACAGCGAATGAAATTTACACAGATAATGGCTTATCACGTATCGATGCAGATATTCAACGCTTTGATGCAACACTAGCCAATATCAATTTGGTATCTGACGAAATTGCTCTACGTCAATCAGCTCGCAATGAAGTGTGGGAAGCCGGTACTAGAACCAACTTTGATCTAGATAATTTACGTACAAATGTTGCATTGTCCTTAAAAGCCAATGAAGCAACTGGCGTAGAAAACGGCGTTCGTAGAGATGACACATTGTTGTCAATTGACAGTGTTTCTGGTGCTGTTACAACAGACGCAGATGCTGCTGACGTTTCATTAGACCTGAACTACTACGGTGCTACTGCTGCTGATAACAGTCATGAATTGAACGTGCTTTCTTCAAGTGCTGCATTTGACTTAGATCTAAACATCGGCACCGGTGGCTTGGATGGTAGCGTATTAGAAAACTTTACCATTAACTTCGCTGACACTAACAGCCACTCTATCAATGCAAATGGCTTTGGTGATGGCACAAGTCAGCTATTAAATCAGCTTGCCGTTGGCTCTCCAGTTGTTACTAGCTTTATCGTAGAAACTGCTGCTGTCGCCGGTAACAGAATCGATATTAACAATGTTGATGCTGACGTGGTTCGTGTATTGAATGTATCTGGCAATGCTGGAACAGCTGCAAACGTGACATTGCGTCTAAGCAATGAAAATGTTTACAACATCCAAACTGGCTCTGGTACTGACATTATTGATATGCGTGCTGATATCGTTCAAGCTGATGATTCAACAACCGTTGGTGTTAATGAAGCTGACACAATTACAGCAGGCGCTGGTCGAGATATCCTGATTGTTGATGGTTTTAACAATATGGGTATCAACGATTTAGCACCAAACACATTAAGTTCTGTTGCAACTCAGATTAATGATGATGTATTCGTTAATATTTCTGGTGTTGAAACCTTGATGATCAGTGCTACTAATGGCGCTGGCGGTTCTAGCAATACAGTTGTACTAGATGAAGCCGCTGCTGCGACCGGCATTGACACTATCAGAATTGTTGATTCTGATTCTGTTGGCGGCAATGCTCACGGCATGACTTTGGTTATTGGTAACAACTTTGTGATCTCTCCAACTGCTGCTAACGGTGAATTAACGACCGCTGCATCAGCCTTGGTGATTGATGCTGCACAGCATGACTCACAAACCAATATCAATATCGAAAATAAAGACGATGACACTGATATTGCAACCATTAACTTAGATATTCGTGTCAATGCAGAAGGTGGCGCAGACCTTAGATTATTCGATTTAGGTACTGCTGCCTCTCGCACTGAAGTTCGTATTAAAGCCGCAGTTTCTGCTGTTACAGACATCGATGACAATGATGCAACTGATTCAATCGATGGCGTTGTTGATATTCTTGTAGATAGCGGTGAAAGCATCGATAAGATTGTCATGACTGGTGTTGCTTCTAATCAAATTGATGTAGATGCTTCCAACAGCTGGGCAATTACTGATGACACATTAGAGTTTGATGCTGATACAGAGTTAACAGAATCTGGTAATGGTCACTTAGACTTTAACGGTGTTGCAGTTACTGGTTACAAGCTAATCGTTAGAGGTACTACTGGTGATGACGTTATCCTTGGTGGTTCCAAAGACGACAGCATTCTTGGTAACAACGGCAACGACACACTAAACGGTGGCGCAGCTGGTGCTGATACCTTGGATGGTGGTTCTGGTAACAACACTTATGTATTCAATAACAGTGCAGTGACTGGCGATACAGTGGTATTCAATACTGCTGCAGGTGCAACTGAAACGATGGTGCTTGATGGTTCAGGTAACCCTGCTCAACTTGATATGCGCTTATTGAATGCTGGTGCATTATTAACTGGTCTGGATGTAATTGAGATTGGTGATAATGATATTGGTACATTCAAGTTTGACCAATTGGGTACCATGACACTAGTAGTCGATGGCGATGACTCAATTGATTCATCTGGTAGCTCCTCAGTGCTACAAGTGTTAGGTACTGCTGATGGTGCAACCACTAACGATACTATTGATTTGCGTAATATTACGATGTACGACTCGCAAACCTTGGTATTTGGTAATGATGGTAATGACCTGATTTATGGCACTACCCTAATCGGTGAAGATAATGATTTTGGTGGTTCTGGAAGTGCTTCTCCAGTAGATGAAATCTACGGTGGCGCAGGTCAAGATACTGTTTACGGCGGCAATGGTGAAGACACCATCTCTGGTGGTGCTGACGCTGACTTGCTATATGGTGGCAACGACAACGACGTATTACTCGGTGACGAAGGTGCTGACGTTATCTATGGTGACGCTGGTGCTGACTTTATCGATGGTGGTGAAGGTCGTGACACCTTATTTGGTGGATCAGGTAGCGATACTTTCTACTACGAAAACACTGGTGAGTTTATTAACGCGACAGTTGGTAATGATAGTGTTACCGATTTAGTCAGCGGTGGTGGCGACGCATTCGATCGTATCTTAATCGACGGTGGCGCAATTTCTATCGGTGGTTATGCACTTGGTGGAATTGATGCTTCTGGTGGCGGTACTGTCGAAAATGGGTCTGACACATTAGCAAGAGTGACTGGCGTTCTAACGCTGGAACAAGATGAGTCATCAACCACTGGTACTAGCACTTACATCAGAATTGACGAAGATGACCACTTAGGTTCTATCCGAATCTTTGACTTGGATCAAGCGGGTGGTGTAGGTTCTTATGTTGATTTATCAGCATTAACCAGCGCAAGAAGCGTAACTGTTCTAGGTGCAAGTGGTTCCGATGTGATATTCACAGGTGAAGGTAATGATAGTGTTGATGGCAATGGTGGAAATGATTACATCTCTACTATTGGTGGTAATGACACGATTACCTCTGATACTGGTTACAGTTTCACCTCTAACCCTGGAACGACCATCATTGGCGGTTCTGGTGCTGATACCATTAATTTGGATGGTCTAGGTAGAAATATCGTTGTGTTTGATGATGGTGATTCAACATCTAGCTCAATGGATGTTATATCAGGCTTCTCAATTAATCAGACCTACACTAGTGGTGCTTCATCTGTAACAATCAATGATGTGATTGATTTAATTGCAGTTGACGCTGATGGTACCAATATCAACGCTGACCAAAACTTTGTGTATCTAAACATTGATACTTTATCTAACCACGGTAATGTTTCAGCCTTCACAACTGCTGCAGGCAACTACTTTGCATCTGATGCAAATGGTGGCGCTGGTGGCACTCCATTTGGTGATATTTATGTTGCCCGTGTTGGAAGTGATATCTATATCGCTGCAGACAACAATGATAATGGTGTATACAACGCAGGTGTTGATGTGTTGATTAGATTGGTTGGTGTTGGTGTTGATATCGGATCCTTTGACGGTGATAACATCGTTTATTAATCAATAAATCATCAATCTTTTAATCTCCTCAGGAGATGCTCACAAAACAGCGTGAGTTGAATCAAAAACCCCCGGCAGCAATGCTGGGGGTTTTTTTATGCGCAACACCAATCGCAGCATGCCTAGTGCTGCAACTACTGAATAAAGAATTGTTAGTTAGAACACATTTATTTTTTGCATATAAAGTATTGTATTACTTACAAATTCCGTTTCAGTTTAAGCGCCAAATCTGGCGATAAAGTAACGCTAAGGTAGATAAATTTTGACCAAGCAAAAAGAAATTCGGGTGTTGTGGGCTAGTAGCAATTGCTTGTTAGATACCACTAGTGGTGCCTCGATTGCGGTGCGTGAAATCTTGCGACGCATTGCCCATCAGGGCATCAAGGTACAAGCATATACAGGCACTATCTTTGATAATGAATCGGGTGTGGCTGGCTTTGACGGAAAATGGCCGGAAATCAGCAATAAAATTGGTGAGTTAATAACAGTAGAAGATGATGCGTATCAGCATGTTATTTTAGTCAGTCGTAATCTTGTCTCTAATAAAATGAGCAATGCTGACCAAACGAAATGGTTTTCTGGCTATAGAAAAATGTTGCTAGATTTTAAACCGCATATCGTATTTTTTTATGGCGGCACGATACTCGATTTTCTCGTTGCAGCAGAAGCCAAAGCTAATGGCGCCGGGGTTGCCTTTCTTTTAGTCAATGGAAATTATCATAACGACCGTTGGCATAGAGATGTCGATTTAATATTTACCGACTCTCAGGCCACGGCAAATCTTTATGAGCAACGCCTTGCTATTAAAGTTATCCCCACAGGCACGTTCATAGACCCTGTCAAGGTTGTGGCAAAAAATCATCAACCTAAGCATTTGTTATTTGTGAATCCTTGTCCGCAAAAAGGCGTTACTTTTGTGTTAATGATCGCCTTGCTACTGCAACAACGTCGTCCCGATATCATCATTGAAGTGGTAGATTCTAGAGGTGGCTGGAGTGTAGTTGCTGACAAATTCTTTAAGGCCTTAGGCGGCAAAATCAATCAATTCAGCAATGTAGTGGTGACACCGCACACCAATGATATGCGCCCTATATTTCAACGTGCCAAGCTGTTACTAGCGCCGAGCTTATGGTGGGAAAGTGGAGCTAGAGTAATTGCAGAAGCCGCGTTAAATGGCATACCTTCAATTATTACTGACAATGGCGGTATGCCTGAAATGATGGGGGATGCAGGAGTAAAGATTAAAGTCGATAGCAAATTTAATCAGCCGCCTTTTGGTACAGTCCCAAGCCCCAATGATGTCGAGCCTTTTATACAAGAGATTATTAAGTTCTACGATGACCACGCCTATTACCAAGCGATGGTGAAGAAAGCTCAAGCACATGCCAAGCAAAAACATGACATCGTTAAAAATGCTAGTGTGTTGGTGCATCACTTAACTGATTTAGCCCAACAATTTCCTCAGCATACAGATCAGCCCCATCCATTGGTGCTGGTATGCGGCCCATGGAGTAGCGGCACTTCGGCTACCGCTGGCATGATTAGCGAGATGGGTGTGCCATCACCGGGGCCTTTTTATGAAATTAAAGATAGCAAAACCCCGCATACATTTGAGTCTGATTTATTCCGTCGCGTGATGATTACCTTGGTATCGGAGAAAATGCTACAGGTGAAACAATCATCGCAAGAAGTGATTGACTTACTCTTGCAATTTCGTGATGGCCCTATCCATGACTTGCTGGAGAAAAATCCCTCGCAACAAAATAAAGCTATTATGTTTAAGCATCCTTTGAGTTGTTTTATATTAAAAGAGTTAGCGCAAGTATTTAATCTACGCGTGGTGGTCGTGGCCAGGAATTTGCAAGACATAGAAAAAACCCGTGTACGTAGAAATTGGCACAAAAATTTTGGCATAGTCGGCGCACAAAAAATCTATGACGCTACTTTTAAGACATTGCTGACTGAGAATATTCCCTACAGTGTGGTGCGCTATGAAGACCTACTGGCTTCTCCAGCCAATGTATTTGAACAACTCAAGCTTTTTTTAAATATAGTGCCAACCTCTATTCAGCGTAAACGCGCGATTAATAGCGTGCGTCGCCAGTCACCCATGAAAAATTAAGCTGATGCCTAGTCCTACCACCTCCTCCAACACGACTACTTTCTCTTTAAGTTCAAACAACTTAATCAACGCCTTATTGACTTATAACTATAATTCTTTTGGTGGTGGTAAATGGGGTGGTCCCTTAGGTACTGGCGTTACACTGAGTTATAGCTTTCCCACGCAATGGACTAGCAGTTACTGGGATGTCAATTATGCTTATAACGAGCCTTATGCTAGCGCCTCTGCGTTTAATAATCTGCATAAACAAGCCACTATTAGTGCGCTTAGCAAATGGTCTGCAGTGGCCAATATTAGCTTTGTTGAAACGGTTGAAACGCCAAGCAATGTCGGTGATTTCAGGTTTGCCTTCTCCTCAGAGGTCGGCATAGGAATATGGGGCTGGTCTTATTTGCCAAATGAGTTTAGCCCTGAAGCGGCAGATGTATGGGTGAATCCCAGTCTTGCTTTTGACCCCGATTGGGCAGAGGGTGGCTATAACTATTTTGCTATGCTGCATGAGATAGGCCATGGCCTAGGGCTTAAACATCCCGGCAACTATAATGCTGGCGGCGGTGGCAGTCCACCGCCATATCTGCCTAGCGCCTTGGATAGCACTCAATACAGCATTATGTCGTATAACGATTACCGTAATACTGACCCGCTGACCAATTTGGATATACAACCTATCACCCCTATGGTGCTGGATATCCAAGCCATTCAATATATGTACGGTGCCAATATGAGCACCAATGCCGGTAATAATAGTTACCAGTTTGATATACAAGATCCTTTTTATATGACGATCTGGGATGCGGGCGGGTTGGATGAAATTAATCTGAGTAACTGGACGAATAGCTCAGTCATTAATTTAACCCCAGGGGCGTATTCTTCGATTCGTTATCGTGATGATAATGCCAATACCAATTTCTATACCGGCGAAAATAATTTAGGAATCGCTTATAACAGCTATATTGAAAATGCCATTGGTGGTAGCGGCAACGATACACTTATCGGTAACGATAGAGCGAATCTGTTAAATGGCGGTAATGGCAACGATACCATAGACGCTGGCAGCGGTAACGATACGGTGGAAGGCGGCAATGGCATTGATGTATTGGTGATGAATTGCTTTAGAAGCCAATGCAGCGCGGTAATTAGCGGAAATGGTTATATCCTGACCAGTGTGCTGGGTGAAGATAGGATTTCTAGCATAGAACAGATTCGCTTTTTAGATGCCACAGTAGCACCAAGTGCATTGTTACCCTTTGACGATATTCCGCCCACCATACAAATCAATTCCACCTCAACATTTTTAAAACTTGGACAAAGCGCCACCATCAATTTTCAATTAAGTGAACGGTCGCCAGATTTTTCTTTGTCTGATGTCACCGTGCTGGGTGGTCAACTAAGTGGCTTAGTCAAGATCAGTGACTTTCTCTATACCGCGCTATTTAGCCCCAACGCTAATATTCAAGGTAACGCGAGTATGCAAGTGGCAGCCGGTCGTTTTAATGACGATTCCGCCAACCTTAATTTAGCCAGCAACACCTTAACTATTGCGCTGGATACCTTGCCGCCAAATGTGACGCTGGATGCAGATAAATCTTTACTAAAAATTGGCGAAAACACGGTGACGCTAACATTTAATTTATCTGAAGCAAGTAGCGATTTTCAACTCGACGATATCTTGGTAAGCGGTGCTGAGTTATCCAACTTTACTGGTTCAGCTTCGTCCTATAGCGCGCAATTGACGATGTTGGATGATGCCAGCTCAGCCAGCGTGCAAGTGGCTGCACAAAGCTTTAGCGACCCTAATGGCAATCTTAATGTGGCGGCCAGTAGTCCATTATTGATTGTCAAAGACAGTACTCCGCCTCGATTATCTTCTAGCAATCCAGCTAATCTGGCCAGCAGGGTGTCGGTGAATGGCAATCTACAGCTTGATTTCGATGAAGCGGTGCGATTAGGGTCTGGTCAAATATTGATTAAAACAGCAGACCAAAAAATATATGACACCATCTTGCTAACGCAAGAAAATATTCAAATCTCTGACGATATAGTGATGATTCAGCCTAATCGACCATTTAATTCGGGTGCTTTTTATAGCGTTGAGTTCGCAGCAGACAATTTTACTGATATCGCGGGCAACCCTTGGACGATCATTCCAACGCTAGGCTTTAGCACCAATTTCCAAGCCAAATCAGCGAATAAAACCATCAGCTTATTCGAAGATAGTTTTGTTGATTTATCAGCAGCTGACTTTGCTTTTAGTGATGCTGATAGTGCTGATCGATTAGCCAGTATTTTAATTAGCCAACTGCCCACGCAAGGGCAGTTGCTATACGCTGATCAAGCTGTGCAATTGAATCAGCAGATAGCATTGCAGCAGTTACTAGATGGCGGCTTACGCTTTATCCCAGCAGCCGATGGTTTTGGCGCCAGCTATAGTCAATTCAGCTTTAAAGTCTCGGACGGCATTGATTATTCTGCTGAAAGCAATCGCATCTTATTCAATGTGATAGGACAAAATGATATCCCTAGCCTAGTCAATCCGATTGCGGATCAGGCAATCGATGAGGGGCAATTATTTGCATTAAATCTAGCTGAATACTTTGTTGATCCTGACGGAATTAGAGATTTAACTTTTAGAATCAGCTTGAGTAATGGCGCCAAATTGCCTAAATGGCTGACATTCAATAGGCTAACTGGCCTGTTGTCGGGACGCCCGAATGATGCTGATACTGGCATGCTTGCAATCACCATTAGTGCTACCGATCCAAGCAACACCAACTTGCGCGATAGTTTTGATTTGGCTATCGCCAATATTAATCAAGCGCCTCGCGCGCAAGTGAGTAGCCTGAGTAGTAGAAAAGTGGATGAGGGAAAGAATTTTAGCTATACGCTGAGTAAGACATTGTTTACTGACCCCGACCGTGGTGACCGTCTGACCTATAGCGCCAGTCTTGAGGATGGTCAAGCCTTGCCGACTTGGTTGAAATTCAACGCCACTACTCGGGTGCTGTCAGGAAAAGCGAGATTTGACAGCGCAGATGATAGCCCTTTGCTTGTGCGATTTACCGCCACAGATAAATTAGGGGCGACAAATTCAGTGCTGATGCCTATCAATGTCAACAATATTGCCACCATACGAGGCAGCGCAAAAGCAGACAATATTAAGTCTGGAGAAGGCGTGGATAGGATTAGTACCGGATTAGGCGCTGACCGCGTTGATGCAGGACCAGGTGCGGATATAATTGATTTAGGCAGAGACAGATCCAAAGACACCTTGGTGCTAAATCAGCAATCTGCTAATGACAGTGTAAGAAACTTTGTTAATGGGATTGATGTGGTGCAATTCAGCGATTTTGTGCACCGTGACCAAGATAGCAATACCCTGTTATTATCCAGACAGGTGTCTGGCTTAGCTGCCCAGCAAGTGGATGCTCAAGATGAACTATTGCTGATTAGTAACGCTAGCTTAGACGCGGCTGATCAACTTCTGCAGTTAATCAATCTATCGTTTGAATTTGCGCCTATGTCGAGCGGCAAGCTCATGTTTGCTGTGCAAGTTAATCAGGGCGTGTTGGCAGGAAGAAGCTTGCTAGGCTATGTAGATGTTGCTGGCAACGATATATTGCCTGAACAAGCAGCCGACGCGATAAGTGTAGAGTTATTGGCAACCATACAGGGCAGTGTGGACCAGTCCAGTTTTTGGTTGGCTAGCATAAGTTAACTATTGATTCATCCGCTAACGACGAGAAAATAATATGAATATTTTATTTATCCATCAAAATTTCCCCGGGCAGTTTAAATTTCTTGCGCCAGCTTTAGCCAGCAAAGGGCATCAAGTTAAGGCTTTGTGCATATTGAAACAAAATAAGCCTGTGCAATGGCAGGGCGTGGATGTGATTCCCTATCAACCTAAACGTAGTAGCACCCCCAACATACACCCATGGGTGACCGATTTTGAAACCAAAATCATCCGTGCAGAAGCCTGTTTTCGATACGCTTTGGCATTAAAAGAAAGTGGCTTTACACCGGATTTGATTATTGCCCATCATGGCTGGGGTGAAAGTCTGTTTATAAAACAAGTCTGGCCACAAGCCAAACTAGGTATTTATTGTGAGTTTTTTTATAACCTACATGGCAGTGACGTAGGTTTTGACGCGGAATTTCAGATCCCAGAGACCACCGAATCGTGCCGCTTATATTTAAAAAACTTAAGCAATTTATTGCATTTTGATTTAGCGGATGCCGCCATCAGCCCTACCCATTGGCAAGCCAGCACATTCCCGCAAACGTTTCAGCAAAAAATTAGTGTGATTCATGATGGGATTGATACCAATATCATCAAACCGCTAGCAACTGCCAGTTTGCCAATCAATGAGCAGCTCACCCTGACTAAACAAGATGAGGTGATTACCTTCGTAAACCGTAACTTAGAGCCTTATCGTGGGTATCACATTTTTATGCGCGCGCTACCTAGTCTGTTAAAACAAAGGCCTAATGCAAAGGTATTAATCGTCGGCGCTGATGATGTCAGTTATGGCGCCAGAGCGCCTGATGGCAAAAAGTGGAAAGATATTTTTATCGAGGAAGTGCGCATGCAAATTTCCGATGCTGATTGGCAGCGTGTGCATTTCCTTGGTCAGATTCCCTATCAAAACTTTATTAGCTTGCTACAAATATCAACGGTACATGTGTATTTAACCTACCCATTCGTGCTGTCGTGGAGCCTGCTCGAGGCCATGAGTGCAGGCTGCGCCATTGTCGCCAGTGATACTCAACCTCTGCAAGAGTTGATAGAGCACGGCAAAACAGGCTTGTTGGTTAACTTCTTTGATGCCCAAGGCTTTGCCGATACGATTAGCCAACTACTGGATAACCCATCATTACGTCAACAACTGGCGCTTAATGCGCGCAATAAAGTGGTGCAAGAATATGACCTATCCACAATTTGCTTGCCTAAGCAGATTGCTTGGGTGGAACAACTGGCAGGTAAATCGTGACGCGAGCAAGCGACTGATGCCGCTAGCTGAGCGATAGTGACGCCATGAATTCTTATCAACAAATTTTCCAGCAACGTGGTTTACAGTTCGCGCAAGCATGTCAGCAATATGCGGCTGCAATCCAAGATGAGCTTAATCATTTTATTCGCTTTGCCGACCTTCATCCGTCTGATGTTGTGCTTGATGCGGCGGCAGCTGGTGGCTTTCTTAGCCAGCACCTACAACAACATCACGACCAAGTCATTGCCCTTGACCCGTGTTTTGATTTGAGTCGATTAGCCGCTGAAACTGGCCTCAATAGCGTCTGCGCATCATTAACCACGTTGCCTTTTCAAGCGCATAGTTTTGACAAAATACTCTGCCTAGTCAGCCTGCATCACGAGACCCAGTTGCAACAATTTCTGCACAGCGCTCAGCGCATACTTAAGCCTGGCGGCTTTTTGGTGATTGCAGAGGTGGAGCAAGATTCCGCGCCAGCCACATTCCTGAATCAGTTTGTTGACCAACACAGCCGCCTTGGCCATCAAGGTGATTTTTTCTCAGCGCATTATCTGGGACAGATTCAACAAGCGGGTTTTTTAGTGCATCAATCGACCTATCAAAGTTATCACTGGCAATTTCAATCCAGACGACAATTGACAGAAGCGATACAAATGATGTTTGGTATAGATCAGGCAAATTTGTCACAAATTAGTCAGGCGATTGAAGACATTTTAGGCACAGACGCCTTACAAAACGGCTCTATCGGCATGCGATGGGGATTGAGGTATGTAAATTGTATGAAGAAAGTATGAGTGGAAAAATGCTAACTCCGGCCTATCGCTATGCATTGTCGTATCCTAGTGTCCCGTTAACCTTGCGCTTTGATTTTTCAGATACGCTAGATATCGATTATTTGGATCAATTCTTAATCAATATGTTGGATATTGCGCCAGATGAAATAGTAAAACTCAACACGCGTGATACAAGCCAAACCGAGCAACGCGCTTATGCTTACTTGCAAAGAATTTTGCTTTGTAACAAGGCCTTGCTGCAAATTGGCAAAGTGCCTATTTATGATGACAGCAACATCATGCAAGTGAAGCCACTTGATCAATCAAAAAATATTTATCAGGCCAATCTAGCCATCGCCTTTCTAGACAATATTCCTTTAGCATTCTTAAAACAAACCATCAATCTGGCTATCAAGATTTTGACCGATGTGATTAAGCTTGCCCCGCAAGCAATGGCTAGAGAAGAGCTAGATAATTTAGTCAATCAATATGTCATGCGCTATGTCCCCAGTCTGCAAATGGGCGGTGTATCAACCATGCCCATTCTCAATACCGCCCATCAGTTAGGGGTTCCGGTGCGATATTTAGGCAGTGGCGTATATCAATTAGGCTGGGGCGCCCATTCAAGAATTATTTCGCGTAGCGCACTAGACAGTGATTCATGTATAGGGGCTGAGATTTGCAATCGCAAAGATCAAAGTCGACTATTACTAATGCAAGCGGGCTTGCCAGTCAGCACTCAGCAAATGGTGCGTAATGTAGCGCAGGCGGTTAAAGCAGCGCAGCAAATTGAATACCCAGTGGTGATTAAACCAGCCAATCGTGAGCGTAGCGAGGGGGTCACCACCATGATAGAGAACGAACAGCAACTGTCTCAAGCGTTTGAATATGCCGCTAGTTTCTCCAAGTTAATTGTGATTGAGAAGCAAATTCCGGGTAAATGTTATCGATTATTAATTGCCGCAGGAAAATTTTTATATTGTGTAGAACGTGGCCCTAGAGCAGTAGTAGGGGATGGCAAAAATACCATTGCTATATTGATAGAGCAAGATACACAAGCCCAGCAACTAGCCCCGCTATGGCGCAGGAAAAAAATTGTCCAAGCGGATGAAGCCACGATAGCGGCACTGACTATGCGTGGTTATCAGTTAAGCAGTATTCCGGCACAGGGCGAAGTGGTGCCATTGAGAATCATAGAATCGACCGAGTGGAGCGAAACTACGCTGGATGTGACAGACAAGGTGCACCCTGAGAATATTCTGCTGGCTGAGCGCGCAGCCAATAGCTTATGTTTAAGTAATGCAGGGGTGGATTTAATCACCACAGATATCAGTCGTCCTTGGTGGGAAGTGAATGGCATTGTGACGGAGGTCAATTTTCGGCCACATTTTGGCGCATCAGACGCCGCCAAGCAGCGCATGAAAGACTTCTTTGCACGCATTATTCAAGACAATGGCATCATTCCAATAGCTGTTTTTGTAGGTGATGAATCAGCTTGGCAACAAGCTTTGCAGCAATTTCAACAAGGCAACGCAGAACAAACAGGTCACTATCTGTGCAGCGCCAAAAAAGTGATGTCTGCGAGCGGAGATTATTTCATTCAAGCAGCTGAGCCGGGCTTGTTTGGCATATGTCGGGTAATGCTGCAAAACAAACAAGTAAAACAACTATTCGTGGTGATTCAAGATACCGAGTTTAATCAATCTGGTTTGCCCTTTAATGCCATCAGCTCGCTTGATATCTGCAGCAAAACGCCGCTATCCGATGAAATGCAACAGCTGATTAATACGCTTCAGCAATATATTAGGAAATAGAGCTTAATGCAGAAAACTTTTGTACTGGGGGTTGGGGCGCAGAAATCAGGGACGACTTGGCTTTATTCCTATTTAAAACAATATGAACATTTTAATTTAGGTTTTGATAAGGAGTACCACATTTGGGATGCGATTTATCTAGAAGAATGTAAGAAATTTCTAATCCCAAAAAAGATTTTAAGTACGCCTAAAGATAAAATTGCTAAGCAATATCGTAAATTTTATAACAAAGCTTTATTACAAAATCACCCTGATTTATATCAGCATTACTTTCTAAGCCTATTATCAGACAAATGTAATTGCACCGCAGATATTACGCCTTCCTACTCTGGATTGCCGCAAGAAGCATTGATTAGAATCAAGCAAGCACTTGAGTCAGTCGGGTTTACAGTCAAAGTAATTTTTTTAATGCGTGATCCATTTGAAAGGTGTTGGAGTGCGGTAAGAATGCAGAAGCGCAATGGTGATATTCAAGGTTCGGATGAAAGTATGCTAGCAAATCTTTATCAGACGAATAATTATATTTTTAGAACTAGCTATCAGCATACGATTGCTAGGCTAGAAAATGTATTTAGCCCAGAAAATATCTATTATGGGATTTATGAAGAAATGTTTAGTAAAGAAAAAATACAACAGATATCTGAATTTTTGCAGCTTCAGCCAATTTATTCACACACCGAGTTTAAATTTAATACCACAGAAAAAACAGAAGCGATATCCAAGCAATTAAAGCAACAAATCATCGCCTATTACGCAGATGTCTATCAGTATTGTAATCGCAGATTTCCGCAAACGAAAACCCTATGGAATCCAGCTGTAGCCTAGCATAGCGACTAAACATCATAAATCGGGAAGCGTTCGAAGTCTTTGGCGTAGATTTCTTTAATGATTAATTTTGATGCTGGAGTAAGTTGTTCTTTCTGTATATTAGCGGGCAGTTTGGATTGATTGATATGCGCTAATTTTGCGATGGATAAACTAGTTTTTTCGGTGATTTCTGTCCAATCATTATCCAGTTGTTCAAGGTGATAAATACGATTAAGTTCGGATAATCCCTCTGGTGCTTGAAGAAAATCTACTTGCGGTCGGAAAAACCAAAAGTTCTCATTGCTTGGCTGATTAAATTGATTTAAATCTTCACTAACAAAGTCATTCAGCTTCTTTTTTTGATATATCTGATGATAATAAAAGAACGATCTCACCCGTTCATACGGGTCACGTACTACTGCAAACTTAAAATATTCTTCATACAAAGCCGGTGAAATATAACAATTTTGTATGTAGTCTTTCAGCAGCAAGTGCGCCAATCTTGGCGGCGCCAGTTCACCAACGATTCTTGGCCTTAGCAGTAGCGGCGCACGATTGTTCCAAGTCAGTTGTAATGAAGCAAGAAAGGCAGTCTCAATACTAGTGCCCCCACATTTAGGAATATGCACGAAGAGTGTTTTATGGATATGTGAAAGCATAGCGGTTAGGGCAACTTAGATGAATTATAGGGGTTGAATAGAGCTAACAAATGAAATCAGTTTTTTTGTAACAATGATTCTACATCTTAGAAAGATAGTATAAATATATGTTATTGTCACTAAAATCATTCAGTGACATATTATTTTTTCAGCTTTCATCATGACACACTTCCCTGCTATTTCTGTTCTTATGCCTGTGTTTAATCGAGAGCAGTATATCGCTGAGTCTATCAAGTCGATTCTCAATCAAGATTTTGCCGACTTCGAATTGATTATTGTGGATGATGGCTCTAGCGATAGAACCCTTGAAATTATTCATTCATTGCAAGAGCAACGTATTCGACTGTTCAGTCTGGATAAAAATTTTGGCATTGCCTATGCGAGAAACTATGCCTTTGAACAGGCACGTGGTGAGTATTTCGCGATTATGGACTCTGATGATATTGCCTCGCCCAAACGCTTGTCTATGCAGTACCAATTTCTGCAACAACATCAAGATATTCAACTCCTTGGAACACAGGTCATCAAGGGCTTAGGCAACAATAAAGTCAAATTAGACCACCCCACCCATGATAGTGTGATTAAAGCAAGGCTATTGAAATTAAACGCCTCAAGCATGATACATCCAAGCACAATGATGAGAGCCTCGTTTTTAAAACAACATCAACTAAGCTATCCAGCGGTAGAAACTGATGAAGACCATGGCTTATGGATACATGCCCTGCAATTAGGGGCAAAATTCGCCAATTTGCCCGACTATCTGTTGTATTATCGCCGCCACAACACCAATATAACCTCTGAAAACAATCCGCGCAGTGCTGCCCATGAAGCCAGAAAAACGCCTTGGCGGATCAAACTAATCCAGCTATTTTTTCCTAATCTTAGTGCGCAACAAACCGCTGATATTGCTGCGCTGCTGGAGAAAAATAAACCGTTGCAACTGACAGATGTTCAACGCGCCATACAAGCCATTGATGAAGCAGTTCTCGATACACAATCCTATTACGGTGAGTCCAAAGCTGAGCTAATCACAATGCTAACTTCGTTTAAAGAAAGAGCAATTGCAGCGGTGAAGCACAGCATACAATCTAGTCAATCATCCAATCAGTCCTAAAAAACAGTTGTTTATTAGTGACTAGCCGACAACTTTTCTTGCCAGCTACGGTGGTAATTTTGATAAGCCTGAATAAAGCCATCTAATCTATGTAGATAGTGATCGCTGATACCGATGAGACTATCTTGATAGTGCATTTGATGATTGCTGGTATGCGCGGGGTGTAAGTTTTGTTCTGTTGATAAAGCGAGCTGCTGCGATAACTTGTCCAAGTCTTGCTCTACAGGCAATTGCAAAAATTGCCAAATAGTTTTCGCGGTTTGCGCTGGCTGTCTTACCATCTGTTCATAGTCAATGACTAACTTAGGATTGGGCAAATTCTCTAGGCAATGTTGCATTAAACATTCAGCAGCTGCGATTGTTTCACCTAACACAGTTAAATCATAAGAATAAAGATGTTGTTCTCTTGAAAAGCATTTGAAATAAATACTAATGGCTAGATCAAGCGCATTACGACGACAAAAAATCACAGGGATATGCGGGTTAATCAATGGTAAGAAAGTAATAAAATTAAGCGAACCCGGGCTGGTGTCTGTAATGATGTTGGCTTGTTTTTCAGTTGATAAAAAGTCCAACCGTTCACGATATTGATTTAACAACCCCTGCTCATCAATACTGCTTAATTGATCTATAAGATTTTTGCCAGATTGTTCAGATAGCTCAGTCAGTTGCTGAGTAACCGCATTCTTAAAAAACGCCAGTTCATCACCTGCAACAATTTGATCATGTGTGCTTATCAGCCTTTCAACCAAGCTTTTTCCTGACCTTGGTAGACCTGCTATCAATACCACTGGCAGATTATTCTGCTGACTATTTTTTCGAGCGAAATGTTTATAAAAAACTTGTTTAAAATCAGTATAAAAAGTGCCATTCAAAAAATTATTGTTAGGCTTAATATCATTAATTGCAAGACTATTGGCATGTTGGTAATAATCAAATGCAAGGTTGTATTGATGGTGATCTGCGTAATGTTTTCCTAGCGCAAAAAGCGCATGCAACCTATCTGCTTTTGTTTGAGCGACATCCCCAGCAATCTGAAGTATCTTGAAAATATAAGGGTGTTCTAAATCCAGTTGACGCACCATCAATAAGCGCTGATAAGCCAGAATATTATCTGGCGCAACACTAATCGCCTGTTCAAAAAGCTTCTCTGCCTGTTGCGGCTGACCAGCCCTGGCAAGCGCAATTGCATAAGGAACAATGTAATGAGCCTTATCAGGCATAAGCTCAAATGCCCGTTTCAACGGCTCAAGCGCTCGCGCATTCAAACACATGCGTTGCAAACTCAAACCCAACAACAACCACGCCTCAGCAATCGAAGGAAAAGCCTGACAAAGCTCAAGACACAACTGCTTACTTTGCTTAAAGTGCTCACATTTCATCAGCCCACGAACCTCAGCAAATTTGTTATTCAAATATGCCAGCTCCTGCTGTGAAATCGTGCGCGTTGTATTAATTGAAGGTGTATGAGATTCCAAAATATTAGTTTTTTCAAAACAATTAATGATAGAAATATATTCTAAAAACAACGATTATTTTACTATAAAAAAGTAATTTATTTTATTCAAAAATTAAGCCCCATAGCCATTATGCTATGGGGCTTCAAACCTCATACCATTAATATTTCAAAAGGATTCTAAATCACTATAAAATCATTGGCATCAATCACAGGTTTACCTACCAATGTAGCAAATTGAATTTGTGCAGCGGCGCCTGTGCCATCACTGTCATAAAACAAAGCGCCACTGGTGCGGTTATAAATAATCCTATCATCAGCATCTAAAGCACGACTGCCCAACACAAAATTATCAGCGCCTGTATAGCCTTGGAAAATTTCTTGACTTAATAAAATTTTATCTGCGCCATTTCTTTTAAAATTTTCTATTCGATCAATATTATTTAATCGATTTAAAGCAGTGGTAAATTCAAAATGGTCTATACCTTTCCCGCCAATTAAGCGATCGTTTCCAGCATAACCATTAATGACATTAAATCCATTTGTTGCAGTAATTACATCATTTTTACTAAATACTACCTCAGCAAATTCAGCAACGGAAATCTCACCTTTCATGTACCTGCCTAATTGAATAGCGATATCCTGTTGTGTATTGCTTACCTTAAGATTTATCGATTGAGCAAAATTATTATCTCGATAAGATTGAGAAAAATTAATTGAATTGATTACACCAGAATAGTTGTCAGCGCTATCGATATTAAAACCTTTTTGACTAGACATAGATAAACTGTCTTTGAAATTTGATTGGTCAGAACCCTTTGATGTGCCACTAATCGAGATAGAAAATACCTTGCCCGCATAGCTGCCAGTTTCATTAACCATTACATCTGAACGCATAGAACGATTTCCTGTTTCAGCATAGGTAGTTAAATTATCCCCATCACGATCAAACTCAGTTCCAGAAGATGAGAATCGAACCCCGTAAACCTTAATGGTGCCGTCACCCTCTACATCATTCGCCAAATTGAATGGCGAATATTTCAATGTTTGAGTCAAATTACCTGAGTAAATTGATTTAATATTTTCAACTGATTTATCTTCAGTCAGATATCGAACAGATGAGAATCTGATATCCATATCCGTGCCACGGCTTCTAGTGCTTAAAGGAATTAAATTGCTGCCCTTAATATTAAATACGGTTTCTAAATCTTGATTCCCTTCTGATAATGCAAGAGTTGTAAATTGGTAGCTGGTTGGTTTAAAGCTAGCATTAGAATTATCAAAACTTGGAACCCCAGTTAGCGCAGTTTTAAACACACTGGGCAATGAAAGCCCTGGGAATAAAAACATATCACGAATAAACGGAAGTTGATTCGGATCAATACGCCCATTCTCGCCAGGATTAGCAGATAAACTATCTAAAAATTTAGCTATTGTTTGCACTACGCTAGCATTATTAATTTTTAAACTTGCCATTCATTTTCTCCCATAAATTTATTGACCTTTGAATGACAGAATTAAGCTCTTATAGTTCTCATATTGATAAGTAATAATCAAAAAAAATTGAGATGACTTTACTTTATTTCCAGAGGTTGAGAGAGGTTAGACGAATCAATGACTAAGGAGAGTCGAGAGGTAAAACTTGGGTAAGTTTTATAACAGTTTAGATAAATCTTGCTGTTAAAATTTTAAACAAAATTCACGGCTGAAGTTT
>CAYYBG010000016.1:0-43085 GCA_964470195.1 uncultured Methylophilaceae bacterium
GTCAACTAGACCCCAGCTTTTTCGACAGTGAATAATTTTCGATTCACAACATTAGAGCAATCGACTGATTTTTAATGGTTAATTGAGTGTTGGGCGATTAATTTAACATGACAGTTGGTGTCAGTTTGCCTGCAAAAATCTCAAAGGTAAGCTTTATTTTGTGACAAGCATTGCCGCCATCCCCCAATACTTTACTTGCATTAATTCCCTACCACCCGCGTCATCTTCGCACCTTATCACCTTGCTTCCCGCCTACGCGAGAATGACAATGGTGATGCGTGGTTTTGTATCAGGTGAGGCATTCTCTAGTGACAGAGGAGGTATTGGCGTTGCGTGGGTCTAATGCAAAGTCTGAGTTAAATCTACGGAATATAAAAAAGGGGTGGTGATGACCCCCCCCTTGATTGCATGATTGCTTGCCTGTTTATCTTAAAGTACGGCCAAACATCTGCAACGCCAAGTGATATCCCATAGAGGCAAGTTGTGGATCGTAACGGTCACCCTCATCACGCATAAAAGCATGTTGACCATTAAATTCATGCCAAGTGAACTTAATATCGGTAGCACTAAGTTTTTGATAAACCTCTGCTCGTCCTGCTGATGGGATATGTGGATCTTGTTTGCCCCAAACCATGAGCAACTCGCCCTTGATATCGGCAAGTTTATCCATTGAATGCTGGCCAGCTTTGTTGGGGATAATTTGCGTGTGTAAATCGGTCGCATAAAAACAGGCGGTTGATTTAACTTCAGCTTGTAATGCAGCACGAAATGCTAAATGCCCACCAATACAAAAGCCCATTGCTCCAATATCTCCAGTACACCAAGTTTGTTGCTTAACAAAATCTATCATGGCGCGATTGTCAGTGTCGTAACCCTGTACATCTTTTGCAGCCTTATCTGCATTGCCTTTGTCTCGCCCTGCGTCGTCATAGCCAAGCACAGTGCCAATTGGATTTAACTCGTGAAATACCTCAGGGACCAACACCGCGTAGCCATGTCCAGCCATAAAACGTGCAGCTCGCTCTATCGGTCCAGTTTGTTGAAAGATTTCTGAATAAAATAAAATGGCAGGGAAACGACCCTCTCCAGCGGGACGGTGAATATAAGTCCGCATTACGCCAGTTGGGGTGTTTAAGTCAACAAAATGGCTCTGAATATTCACGCCGTTCTCCTCTATAGGGTAGTAATAATAAAGCCTATTTTACACCAATTTAAACCGAGGCTTACAGCGAGGCATTGTGCTAACAAGCACTTATAGCGCGATATTCCGCTGAGCTGGAGTATAATGTTCGACATGCAAATTTTTGTCATGACATCGTTAATCATCATTATTGTTTTGTTGTTGTTGCTGCTTTTTCGTAACAAGCAAAACAGCGCCGATATGGTGGCCAAATCGCTAGAAGAAAAACATATTGCGATGTTGCGCGATTTAAATGATGGTCTCAATCGTTTGGGTGACAGGTTGGCCAATCAAACCCAAGAGGCTAATGATAGATTGCGCAACGCCGTGGCACAGGAGCTTGCTCAAACCCGTGACACTCTGACAACGATGCAACTAACACAAAGCGAAAGTTTATCTAAGACGCGGATTGAGGTGCTGGAAAAACTTCATACCACATTGACTGAACAAGGCCAAGCCGAGCAAGCGCTGATTCAAACCACCATGTTGAAAACTTCTACCCAATTGACTGACAGTGTTGCTACGTTGCGAAAAGTAGTGGATGAACGTTTGCAAGAAATTAGCGGCAAGGTGACAGAACGTTTAGATGAGGGGTTCAAAAAAACCAATGAAACCTTTACGCGGGTGATGGAGCGTCTGGCGACCATCGATAAAGCACAAGAAAAAATTGATGGTCTGACCAGCAATGTGGTGAGCCTGCAAGCCCTGTTGGGGGATAAGCGTTCTCGTGGAGCTTTTGGTGAGGTGCAATTAGAGGCACTGGTAAAAAATATCATGCCAAGCGAGTCGTTTGAGATGCAATACACTTTACCCAATGGCAGCAGAGTCGATTGTGCATTATTTTTGCCAGAGCCCACTGGCACTGTGGCAGTGGACTCCAAGTTTCCACTCGAAAACTATCATCGATTAAGTGATGCAGACGCCTCTGATGAGGAAAGAAAACGCGCGCAAAGCCAATTCAAAGCTGACGTAAAAAAACACATTGATGATATTTCGCAGAAATACATTATCAGCAACATTACTTCCGATGGCGCGGTGATGTTTATCCCCGCCGAGGCCGTTTTTGCTGAGATTCATGCGAGTCATCGTGATTTAATTGATTATGCAATGAATAAACGTGTTTGGGTGGTATCTCCCACCACATTAATGGCAGTGTTAAATACTGCCAGGGCAGTTCTGAAAGACGTAGAAACTCGCAAGCAGGTACATATCATTAAGGATGAATTGGCTAAGCTCAGTAAAGACTTTGGTTTGTTTGACCGACGTATGCAAAATCTGGCTACCCACATTCGACAAGCAAACGATGACGTTCAGGATATCCATATCACTACCCAAAAAATATCGCGTCGTTTTTCACAAATCGAGAGAGTGGAGCTGAGTCCTGCAGAAGATACTTTGACATTAGCGGTTGACGACGTCGATGACTTTTCTGGGACAGTAGAATAGTGATGCGACATATCCAGATTCTTTATTTTGCCCGGGTCAAAGAAAAGCTTAATTACTCGATTGAGTCATTACATTTGCCTGACGATATTCAGACAGTCGCTGATTTAAAAAACTTGTTGGCACAGCGAGGTGATGCTTGGGCAGAAATTTTTTTCCATGATAAAAACTTGCGCGCGGCAATCAATCATGCGCTGGTTGAGGACATGCAGGAAATTTTTGATCAAGACGAAGTGGCTTTTTTTCCTCCTGTATCGGGAGGATAAATTGATTAAAGTAGATATTCAGAGGCAAGATTTTGATCTATCCACTGAAATTGCCTTGTTGCTTCAAGCCAGCAATGATTGTGGCGCGATAGCGAGCTTTGTAGGCTTAGTGCGAGGCAAAGATGGGTCGATGACTATCGATTTTATCGAGCTTGAGCATTATCCTGTGATGGCAGAAAAAGCCATTATTTCGATTGCCGAGCTGGCAATGCAAAAATGGCCTATTGACGCTGTGCGGGTTATTCATCGTGTGGGTAAGTTGGCAGCGGGCTCGCAGATAGTATTAGTGTTGACAGTGGCGCAACACAGAAAAGCAGCCTTTTCGGCTTGTGAATTTGTCATGGATTATTTAAAAGCAGACGCACCATTTTGGAAAAAAGAATTATTCGACCATGGTGAGCGTTGGGTCGATGCAAAAAGCAGTGATATGCAAGCAAAACAAGCATGGGTGAAAGAATAGCAGCGTTATCAATGCCATCAGTCAGGGAGCAAAAATTGAAAATTGCGGTTGCAGGTACCGGTTATGTTGGATTGTCGATAGCAGTTTTGCTAGCCCAGAGCCATGAGGTCGTGGCGCTCGATATCATGGCAGAAAAAATTGCCTTAATTAATCGCAAATTATCGCCGATTGAAGATCAACAAATCAGCGATTATCTGGCCAATAAGCCACTTAATCTGCGCGCTACTTTGGATAAACAAGAAGCTTATAGCAATGCAGATTTTGTAGTGATTGCTACACCAACAGACTATGACCCTGAAACCAATTACTTTAATACAAAATCGATAGAGTCAGTGGTTGCTGAGGTGATTGCCATCAATCCCAATGCTGTGATGGTCATCAAGTCTACCGTTCCAGTGGGTTATACCAAAAAACTCAAAGCAGACTTTAAAACTAAGCATATTATTTTTTCTCCGGAGTTTTTGCGCGAGGGTAAAGCGCTTTACGATAACTTATACCCTTCTCGCATTATCGTAGGTGAGCAATCTGAGCGTGCCCAGCAATTTGCCAACTTATTGTTACAAGGTTCCTGCAATCAAGATGCGCCTATCTTGCTCACGGATAGTACTGAGGCTGAGGCGATTAAGCTGTTTGCCAATACCTATTTAGCAATGCGAGTAGCTTATTTCAATGAATTGGATACCTATGCGGCTAGTCACGGCCTGGATACCAAACAAATTATTCAAGGGGTTTGTTTAGACCCGCGTATCGGAGATTTTTATAACAACCCTTCATTTGGATATGGGGGATATTGCCTGCCTAAAGATACAAAGCAGTTGTACGCGAATTACGGTGAGGTGCCACAGAATCTGATTAAAGCGATTGTCGAGTCCAATACCACGCGTAAAGACTATATTGCTAACGCTATTGTAGAAAAACAGCCCAAGGTTGTAGGCATCTATCGCTTAATCATGAAATCGGGCTCTGACAATTTCCGTGCCTCGAGTATACAAGGCATTATGAAACGCATTAAAGCGAAGGGCATAGAGGTCATCGTGTATGAACCTGTTTTGAGCGAAACACACTTTTTTAATTCTCGTGTGGTGAATGATTTGCCCAGCTTTAAGCAACAATCTGATGTCATTGTAGCGAATCGTGTAAGTAATGATTTACAGGATGTTCTGGATAAAGTGTATAGCCGAGATTTATTCGGTCAGGACTAGTCGGTATGGCGCAGGATAGTGAAAAAATCAGGTTAGACAAATGGTTGTGGGCCGCTAGATTTTTTAAGACGCGTAGTTTAGCAACCGATGCAATAGACAGTGGCAAGGTGTTGGTGGATAACGAGCGAGTGAAGCCATCTAAAGAGGTGCGACTGGGTGCTACGGTGTTTATCAGACGTAAAGACCTCGAAATTGAGCTTGTCGTGCAAGGATTATCCTCGGTAAGGCGGGGTGCACCAGAAGCTCAGCTGTTATATCAAGAGACCGAGCAGAGTCTGCAGCGTAGAGAAGATGCCAAAGTAACCAAGTTGGCACAACATGCCAAACGTGAGCGGGGTGCAGGACGTCCCACCAAACGACAATTGCGGGATATTAGAAAATTTACTGGGATTGATTTTTTGTAATGACGATGCAAACCATACTTGTTACGGGCGGGGCTGGATATATAGGTTCTCATACCTGTGTACAGCTACTCGAGGCTGGCTATCAAGTGATTATTTTAGATAATCTCAGCAATAGTAAGGCTGACGTCATTCAACGTATTGAGCAGATAGCTCAGAAAAAAGTCACTTTTATTCATGGAGATATCCTAGATTGCGCTTGTTTGCATCAGATATTTAGCCACTATGCAATCGATGCAGTGCTGCATTTTGCAGGATTGAAAGCGGTGGGAGAGGGACAGTCACAGCCTTTGCGTTATTATCAAAATAATGTGGCTGGCAGTCTGACACTATTTCAAGCGATGCAGTCATTTTCTGTTAAAACGCTGTTGTTTTCATCCTCTGCCACTGTTTATGGCGACAGTGCTGATGGGAAATATCAAGAGCACATGCCATTGAATCCCAGCAATGTTTATGGGCGTAGTAAATATATGGTGGAGATGTTGTTGCGCGATATGCAAGCCAGCGATGCAAGCTGGCGCGTAGGTATCTTGCGCTACTTTAACCCTGTTGGCGCCCATCCCTCAGGCTTGATAGGCGAAGATCCGAATGGGATACCCAATAATCTGATGCCTTTTATTGCTAAAGTAGCCAGTGGTGAAATCGATTATTTGCAGGTATTTGGCAATGACTATCCTACCCCTGATGGTACTGGCTTGCGGGATTACATCCATATCCAAGATTTGGTCTCGGGGCATCTTCAAAGCTTGCGTTATATATTGCAACAACAAAGCTCTATCACCATCAACCTTGGTACTGGAACCCCGCATAGTGTGCTCGAAATGGTCACCGCTTTTGAGCAAGTCAGCGGCCAAAAAGTGCCATATCAAATTACTCACAGGCGACCCGGTGATGTGGCAATTTGTTATGCAGACCCAAGTTTGGCAGAACGATTAATCGGCTGGAAAGCCCAATTTAATCTACAGCAAATGTGTGCTGACGCTTGGCGTTGGCAGACTCAATTAGCCATAATATAAAGACTGAAAGGAATGGTAACGAAACGATGATATTGGTCACTGGAGGCGCCGGATTTATTGGTTCCAACTTTGTATTGGATTGGTTTGACCATTGCCAAGAGTCTTTAGTTAATTTAGACAAGCTTACTTACGCCGGTAATCTTGACAATTTGGCCTCGCTAGACAATCAAGCAGGTCATATTTTTGTTCATGGCGATATTGCTGATCGTGCACTATTGGCACAGTTATTCAAGCAACACAAACCAAGGGCAGTGATTAATTTTGCTGCTGAAAGTCATGTCGATAGATCCATCCACGGTCCGGCTGATTTTATTCAAACCAATGTGCTTGGCACTTTCAATCTGCTCGAGTCAGTTCGAGAATATTGGCTGACTCTGGATCAAACACATCGTGCACAGTTTAGATTTTTACATGTGTCTACCGATGAGGTTTATGGTTCTTTAAATCCCCTCGACAAACCTTTTACAGAGCAAAATAACTATCAGCCTAACAGTCCCTATTCAGCCTCAAAAGCCGCCTCTGATCATTTGGTCCGTGCTTGGTATCACACTTATCAACTACCTGTGCTGACGACTAATTGTTCCAATAATTATGGGCCTTACCATTTTCCTGAAAAGCTGATTCCTTTGATGATTATTCATGCATTAGCTGGCAAGTCACTGCCCATTTATGGCGATGGCCAACAAATTCGTGACTGGCTTTATGTCAAAGATCATTGTTCAGCGCTACGTGCAGTCCTAGCGCATGGTCAAGTTGGCGAGACTTACAACATTGGCGGAGACAATGAGTTGGCAAATATTGACGTGGTAAAAGCGATTTGTGATTTATTAGATCAAATGCGCCCCAGGTCTGATGGTCTGTCCTATCAAACGCAGATGAGTTTTGTTGCCGACAGACCGGGTCACGATAAGCGTTATGCCATTGATGCGAGTAAAATCAGACATCAACTCGGCTGGACAGCGCAAGAAACTTTTGCCTCTGGATTGAAAAAAACAGTGCAGTGGTATTTAGACCATCCTACTTGGGTAGAAAGAATTACCAGTGGTGCATATCGCAACTGGATTCAGCAACATTACCAACAAGAAAGCTTAGAATGAAAATTTTAGTCACTGGCAAAAATGGCCAAGTTGGGCACGAATTGATGCTTAGCTTGAAACCCCTTGGTGATGTGGTAGGGGTTGATGTGAAGCAGTGTGATTTTAGACAGTCTGCTGCGATTGAGTTGATGCTGCAAAAAATCAAACCTGACATTATTGTTAATCCTGCCGCTTATACAGCAGTTGATTTGGCAGAAAGTGAGCCCACCACAGCTCATGCGATCAATGCACAAGCTCCGAAGATATTGGCACGCTACGCTGCGAGAGAAAATATTCCCATGATTCATTTCTCTACCGATTATGTGTTTGATGGCAATAAACAAGAAGCTTATCTGGAAGATGATGATGCTAAACCAAGTTCGGTCTATGGCAAGACTAAGTGGCTAGGCGAGGATGCAGTTAGAAAAATGGTAGCCAAGCACATTATCCTGAGAACTAGTTGGGTATTTGGCACACATGGTGAGAATTTTCTCAAAACCATGCTGAGGCTAGCACAACAGAGAGAGAAGATGACGGTTGTTTCTGATCAAATAGGCTCTCCTACCTCTGCACGCCTGTTAGCTGATTCCGTTGCAGAGATTATTAAGCAATTAGCCGAGCCTGGTTCTTATCGTAAATATGGAACCTATCACCTGGTTTGCAAGGGTGAAACCAGTTGGTATGAGTATGCCAAATTGGTGATAGAAACGGCCACGCAGTTAGGTATGCCATGCCAGCTAAAGGTAAATAATATTAAGCCTATTAAGACCAGTGAGTATCCTTTGCCTGCTACGCGTCCCATGAATTCACGATTACAAACAAAAAAAATCATCGAAACATTTGGTTTGTCATTGCCAACATGGCAAACCGAGGTAAAGCGAGTCGTCACAGATTTGCATAAGCTGGAGGGGCATCATGCAAGCACGTAAAGGCATTATTCTTGCAGGGGGGTCAGGAAGTAGATTGTTTCCTGCAACTTTGGCTGTCTCTAAACAATTACTGCCAGTGTATGACAAACCAATGATCTATTATCCGCTGAGCACTTTAATGCTGGCTGGAATACGAGAGATATTAATTATCTCTACGCCACAAGACACACCAAGGTTTCAACAGATGCTAGGCGATGGCTCGCAATGGGGGCTATCTTTGCAATATGCCATTCAAGCCAAGCCAGATGGTCTTGCGCAGGCCTTCTTGATTGGTGAAAAGTTTATTCAGCAACATCCCTCCACATTAATCCTGGGCGATAATATTTTTTATGGTCATGATTTTAATTTGTTATTGAATGAAGCGGCTCAACACCATGATGGTGCTACAGTTTTTGCTTATCATGTGCATGATCCTGAGCGTTACGGTGTAGCAGAATTCAATGAGCGCAACCAAGTCGTTTCTATTGAGGAAAAGCCTGTGCAGGCAAAATCAAATTATGCGGTCACCGGTTTGTACTTCTATGATGGACAAGTGGTTGATATTGCTAAATCTCTCAAACCATCACCAAGAGGTGAGTTAGAGATTACTGATGTTAATAAAACCTATCTGCAACAAGGTCAGCTCAATGTACAGGTGATGGGTAGAGGTTATGCTTGGTTAGACACTGGCACCCATGAAGCATTGATGGAGGCTGGACAATACATTGCTACCATCGAAAAGCGGCAAGGTTTAAAAGTGAGCTGCCCAGAGGAGATCGCCTATCGCCAAGGATGGATTGATGCCGTGCAACTTGAAACACTAGCAAACGCATTAAGCAAAAATGATTATGGACAATACCTGCTGAGAATGCTTAAAGAGCGGGTGTATTAATGCAATTTAGCGCACAGAAAATTAGCGATCTATTGGTAATTGAGCCTACCGTATATGGAGACCAGAGAGGTTTTTTCTTTGAAAGTTATCAGCAACAAAAATTTGAGCAAGCCTTGGGTCGCTCAGTAAATTTTGTACAGGACAATCATAGTAAATCTAGCCAATATGTTTTGCGCGGATTGCATTACCAACTTCCTCATCCTCAAGGAAAGCTTGTACGCGTCATTAGTGGTGAGATTTTAGATGTTGCAGTTGACCTGCGACGCTCATCACCAACCTTCGCACAATCTGTTGGCGTCATATTGTCTGCCCAGAATAAAAAACAGTTATGGGTGCCCGAGGGTTTCGCCCATGGCTTTGTCACCTTGTCAGAATCTGCTGAGGTGCTTTATAAGGCGACAGACTTTTACCTTCCAGAATATGAGCAGGTCATCCTGTGGAATGATCCTGCTATCAATATTGATTGGGGTCTGCCAATGATAGACCCCATTATTTCCAGCAAAGATGCCGCTGGATTGTTATTGAGTCAAGCTAAGCTTTTTGAATAAATACTTTCAAGAAAGCCGTTACTTAAAGCCATGATTAGACAATATAAGGGCGTTCAATGACTATTTCTCGATTTAGCCTACAGGCAGCTTTTGTGATCCTCAGTTGTGTGATGATCATTTTTTTGCCAGTGCTTTTGTTGCCTATCAAGCATACTGTCCTTGATAATTTCTATGTCAAGACTATTCAGATCTCGACCTATACCAATCTGCTGGCTTTTATTAGTTGTTTAATCTTAATTTATCGCTTTGATAGATTCACAGGTAATTCCAAAATTAGCTCATCCATCAATATGTTATTAGGCAGCTATTTTGCCTTGATGATGATGATATTTTTGTTGAGGTTGCCGTATTCCATTAAAACATTGGCAATTGGATTGATGATTGCTGCCATTCAATTAGCGCTGATGGTACGACTTAATCTCAATAAGAGCAGATTGACGCTTGCGCTTATTCCCTCTGGCTACTCACAACAATTCAAATCGATCAAACAACATCAATTTAGCGAGTTGTCAGAGACATGGATGCGCCAAGACAATTTGAGCGTTTTAAAAAATTACGATGGACTAGTCGTCGATTTTAGAAGTGGCGCTTTAAGCCAAGCTTGGGAGAGTTTTGTCGCACGTGCCGCTATTCACGGTATTCCAGTGTATAGCGCTCATCATTTGTATGAATCGATGACTGGTAGCGTGGATATCAAGCACTTAATGGAAAATAACCTCGGTGTATTAGCACCTTCTAAGTTATATATGATGCAAAAACGTTGCTTAGAGTCTTTGCTGATTATTATTTTTTCGCCCCTGATTATTCTGTTGTCCATCATCGTGGCATTGATGGTGACTTTTGATGGCTATGGTAAGGTGGTGTTTGTTCAAGAACGCATAGGCTTAGCAGGCAGAGTGTTTAAAATGTATAAGTTTCGTACCATGACCCCCTATGATCCAAGTAAACCTCAGAAACTCTCTGATGATCATCATCGTGTCACTCCTATTGGGGCTATTTTGCGTAAATATCGCTTAGATGAATTGCCGCAACTTTGGAATGTTTTAAAGGGCGAAATGAGCTTGATTGGACCAAGGCCTGAGACTGCCGTGCTGCATGCCGAATATGAAAAAAGTGTCCCTTTTTATGCCTATCGTTCCATTGTCAGGCCAGGAATTACTGGCTGGGCTCAAGTGATGCATGGATATACTTCGAACTCAGATCAAGCTGGGACTAAGTTGACCTATGATTTTTACTACATTAAACATTTTTCTTTTTGGCTAGACTTACTTATTGTATTCCGTACCATACGTGTCATCTTGAGTGGTTTTGGAGCGAGGTAAATAAGCTATGTCTGCATCATTGACGCCACAGCAAATATTAGCCAGTTCGGATGTGATTTTCACTGCACAACAAGTGCAACATGCCATGGATGGATTGGCCCAACAAATCAACCACGATATGACGGACTGCCAACCTATATTATTGACCGTCATGGGAGGGGCTGTTTATTTCTCAGGACATTTACTTGCCAAGCTTGACTTTGCTATGCAGCTAGACTACTTACAAGCCAGCCGATATGGTCACCGCACCGATGGAGCGGATTTGATTTGGAAAGTTGATCCTCCGCAAGCCGTGCAGGGCAGGGTGGTGTTGGTATTAGATGATATTCTAGATCAAGGGATTACATTGGCAGCGATTAAACAAAAGTGTCTCGATATGGGCGCGCGTCAAGTCAAAATTGCGGTGTTATTTGAGAAGATTTTATCCGATATAAAGCCAGTACAAGCAGACTATGTCGGCTTGCAAGTTCCTGATCGCTACGTGTTTGGCTGTGGAATGGATGTATACGGATGGTGGAGAAATTTGGCTGAAGTAAGAGCGTTAAGATAAATCTTGGGCTATTTTTTTTGCTGCAAAAATTGGAAGATTGCCATGCCAGCCAGCATCGCTATTATAAAGTAAATAGCATTGACTTGTTTTAGACCCAATAATACAAGGGCAGGGCCTGGACATATTCCCACAAGTCCCCAACCTATACCAAATATCACACTACCAATTAATAGCGCTTGGTCGATTGGCTTTTTTTGGGGTAGCTTCATCTCATGGCCAAGCAAACTTCGTGATTGTTTTTTTGCCCATTGAAACGGTAATAATGCGACTGTAATCGCCCCCATCATGACTAAGGCCAGACTTGGATCCCATGCGCCTGTGATATCCAAAAAAGCCAATACTTTTTGTGGATTAGCCATTCCTGAAATCAGCAAACCTAACCCAAAAATCAAGCCAGATAATAGAGAAATAATGAATGTCAGCATATCGTCCTCAAAAATGCCTGACTATAAAGACAGTGAGCATAGCGGAAAGCATAAACAGCACTACAGCGACAAATGATCGCCTAGACAAACGAGAAAGACCACATACCCCATGACCACTGGTGCATCCCGCTCCCTTGGCTGTGCCATAGCCGACTAATAATCCAGCGGTGATTAACAAAGGGATGTGCTCAGTGATTTGTATCTGTATGGATGGATACAGTGCAAAATAAAGAGTGGGTGATAACAGCAAGCCGATGATAAAACTCAACCCTCCAGCAATTTCTTTTTGTGCAGCAAAAAAAGTTTGTCTGATTATTCCTGAAATACCAGTCACTCTGCCATTCAACAACAGCATAATGCTGGCAGCAAGACCAATCAATAAACCGCCTGCTAAAGAGGCTATAGGGGTAAATTCACTCCAATTGATTTGCATAGACTGAGCTCAGCTTAGTCGTCGTTATAAGGGAAACGCACATGCCCATAACGTACAATCAGGATAGCGAGTGCAATCAGAAGAATTGAACTCGATAGGGCAAACATTCTAAAGCCATCTAGCTCTTTAATATCCAATACCAAGAAGCGCGCTAAGGCGATAATGCCAATATATAAAGGATATCGCACTGGTAAGTTGCCTGAGCCAAGGTAATGATTGAGCATAGACATTACCTCTAGGTAAAGGAACAACATTAAGATATCACTGACCGCAATCGCTTTATTGCTCCAGATAGTGCCAATTTCTTGTGCGATACCAAATACTGTGGCTAAGGTAATCACCAGCAATACGATTTGTCCGATAGCCCCCATGATGAGTTGGGCGAATAGAGTAAAACGATTAGGTTTCATAAAGGTAGCTCGCACAGTTGACAGTTGTTTGATTATACCTCAGCGTCCAGACTTGCATCACGCATCATTTATTTTGATTTTTTTTGCTTGCTCGCTTCATTTATTTTTTTATAAAAGTAGCCATAAATGACAGCCATGATGACAAACACCATCACCAGCGTCACCACAGACAATATGCCGACTGGGGTTTTGAATAGAATATCTAGCATGATGCACTCCTTTACTGTTAAAACAACACAGTAAAAATGCTAACCGGATTGGTCGCTTAAGTGATTGATATAACGCAAACACTAGAAAGAAAAATACCCGCCTAGGCGGGTATTTTAAACTTGGCTCCCCGAGCTGGGCTCGAACCAGCGACACACGGATTAACAGTCCGTTGCTCTACCGACTGAGCTATCGGGGAATCGGTGAAGGCGTGATAATAAAGATTTGAGCCGTTTTGGTCAATAAGCAATCAGCGAAAATGCGCAAATTTATTGCCATTAGACGCTTAAAGCGCGTTCAATTCTATCCAAGGCGTTCTTTAAATTCTCCATTGAGGTAGCAAATGAAATACGGAAATAGCCCTCAGCGCCAAAGGCGCTACCTGGAACCACTGCTACACCGTATTCGTCCAGAAGATAGTCCGCCAGGGCAAGATCCGTTGTAGTGGCGATTTTTCCTTTGTTATACAAGTTAGCAATGGCTGCTCTAGCATCTGGGAAAGCATAAAAAGCGCCACCAGCTTTAATACATTTTAAACCTGGCATTTGGTTAAAGCGATTGACAACAAACGCATGACGTTCAATAAAGGCCTGCACCATGGGTTGGATGCAGTCTTGAGGACCCTCTAGAGCAGCTTGCGCTGCAACTTGTGAAATTGAGGTGGGGTTAGAGGTGGATTGAGATTGTAAAATCTCCATCGCTTTGATAATTGCTTCAGGTCCTGCGGCATATCCTATGCGCCAGCCTGTCATTGAGTATGCTTTTGAGACACCATTTAATACGATACAGCGGTGTTTTAATTCTGGCGTTGCATTTAATATGTTGTAGAAAGGTTCTCCCGTCAGGTTGACATGCTCATACATGTCATCGGTAGCCACCAGCACATGCGGATGCTGTTTAAGTACTTCGCCCAATGCTTTTAATTCGTCTAGGGTGTATACCGAACCGGTTGGGTTGGAAGGCGAATTAATCATAAACAGCTTTGTTTTAGGCGTAATCGCGGCATGTAACTGTTCTGGTTTAAGTTTGAAATCTTGCTCTATACCGCACTCGATAATTACCGGTACTGCACCAGCCACCATTCCAATATCAGCGTAAGACACCCAATAAGGGGCAGGCACCACAATTTCATCACCAGGATTTAGAACAGCGAGGGCTAAATTAAAAATACACTGTTTGCCGCCTACGCCAACAATCACCTGTTTTTCACTGTAATCTAATTGATTATCGCGTTTGAATTTAGCCACAATGGCTTGTTTTAGACCAGCAATCCCTGCTACTGGGGTATATTTAGTAAAGCCATTATCAATGGCCTTCTTTGCTGCTTCTTTAATGTGTTGAGGCGTATCAAAATCAGGTTCTCCAGCGCCTAAGCCAATAATATCTTTGCCCTCAGCCTTGAGCCTGGCTGCTTTTGCCGTGACTGCTAAAGTGGGAGACTCTTTGATCGCTAAAACGCGTTGTGAAAGTGGCGTGCCTGACATGACGGGTTGCTATCCTTGTTAGGAGAAATTAAACCCGTAATTTTACTCATAAAATTACTTGTGAGAAACAGCCTAAGAAGAATAAAAAGCCTCAACAATCAGATTTGCAAGACGCCTGTTTGGACAATTGTTCAGCAAGGTCACTATCCAATGCTGTCAATTGCTTTTGCAAGCTCTCAAATTCGCTTGTGTCGCCATGCTCTGCAGCATTAAGCCCTAAACGATAAAGCGCTTCGGTATGTTGAGGGTTTAACTGAAGCACTTTATGGTAGGCTTCAAGAGCTGGTTCTAATTGCTTTGTCATTTCTTGCGCATAGGCTAATTCGTACCATGCTTCGCTATTATTAGGTTCGGCCTTCACCCAACGCTGCGCCACAGTGTATAAATCATCCCACTTGGCATTTATTTCATACGGAACCACTTGCATAAAGAAAGGCTTATCCTCATCTTTTTCTTCCCAAAAAGCTTTGCCAGTAATTGGGAAATGCGTCTCAACAGGAAGTTTTTCTACTTGCTTTAACCACTCAATGGGTAGTGCGAAAAAATAAGCATTTCGTCCAGGAGATTTGAATGTGTTAATACCAATCAGCTTGCCTTGCTCGTCAAACATCCCGCTTCCACTGGCTCCCATGCTGAATCTGGCAGTGCCACTGATAATCATGCCATCATGGTATGGATATACAGCACGAATTTTTCCTATGCCTGTGAGCGGTGATGGATTAGCGCTGGAGTGACCAATGCTAACGATGGGAGTGCCTTTTGCTAGTTGGCTGACTGAACCGATGACAGCCGGTTTATAAGGCAGATTTTCAACACTCACTAGGCACAAATCGTGATAGCGGTCGGCCTGTACAGAGGTAATTGTGAATGTGTCTTCACCTCGTGCAACCCAAGGCTCTTTAGTCTGGCGCATGATATGACAATTGGTGAGTACTTTATTTTTTTCAACCACCACACCAGAACCATAGGCCATATTCCCGTCAGTGGTGTAACCTTTAATCATGACGATGGCAAGAAATGAATCAAATAACTTTTCCTTGTCATAAGCGTGCGCATGACTTGGTAGCATATTTGCCAACATAAATCCCAGTAAATAACACATCATTATTAACTGACGGCTGAATATGGCAGAGTAGACAAATGCAACGCTTCTCATAAAACACTTCCTAGAAAAAGTTCAAGTCGAAAAAAAAAGTCATCTAAATGACAATGGTTATAAACATAAAGTTCGGATAAGCGATGAGATGATTGACAAAGTGAATGAAAATTATTGATTGCCTGATAAAATCTTGGCTTATTCAAACGAGGTGATGCGTGTTTGTTTCTTTCCCCAATAGCCAATATCAATTATTTCAACCCTTTCCCCCAGCAGGAGATCAACCGCAGGCAATAGACAAGCTTTTGCAAGGGATCAATGATGGGCTGAAATACCAAACCTTACTTGGGGTGACGGGTTCTGGTAAAACTTATACCATGGCCAACGTTATTGCGCGTTCAGGACGACCAGCAATTGTGATGGCGCCGAATAAGACTTTAGCTGCGCAACTTTATGCTGAGTTTAAAGAATTTTTCCCTAATAATGCTGTAGAGTATTTCGTCTCTTACTACGATTATTATCAGCCTGAGGCTTATGTTCCCTCTAGAGATTTATTCATTGAGAAAGATTCTAGTATCAATGAGCATATTGAACAGATGCGTTTGTCTGCAACCAAAGCATTACTTGAACGACCTGATAGTATTATCGTGGCATCGGTATCGGCAATTTATGGTATTGGAGATCCAGTTGATTACCATGGTATGGTTTTGCACTTACAACAAGGTGACAAAATATCTCAACGTGATGTGGTGTTACGACTGATCGGGATGCAGTATGAGCGAAATGATTTTGATTTTTCTCGCGGTTGTTTTCGAGTTCGTGGTGACGTGATTGATATCTTTCCTGCAGAAAATAGTGAGACTGCAGTCAGAATTTCTTTGTTCGATGACGAAATTGATCATCTCACCTTATTCGACCCCTTAACCGGCCAAATCTTGAATAAAGTACCACGCTATACAGTATATCCTTCAAGTCACTACGTGACGCCAAGAGAGACAACCTTACTGGCCATTGAGAAGATCAAAGCGGAATTACGTGAACGTGTGGACTTTTTTATAAAAAACAATAAATTACTAGAAGCACAAAGGATTGAGCAACGCACTCGCTTTGATTTAGAAATGCTCAATGAAATAGGATTTTGCAAAGGCATTGAAAACTACTCTAGGCATCTATCAGGGCGTGCACCCGGCGATGCGCCTCCTACATTGATTGATTATCTGCCTAAAAATGCACTCATGATATTGGACGAAAGCCATGTGACTATTCCCCAAATTGGAGGGATGTTTCGTGGTGATATGTCGCGCAAGGAAAACTTAGTGGACTATGGCTTTCGCCTTCCCTCTGCTTTAGATAACCGACCACTGAAGTTTGAAGAGTTTGAAAAAATTATGCCGCAATCGATTTTTGTCTCGGCAACACCTGCTGACTATGAGGAGTCACATACCCAACAAATAGTCGAGCAAGTGGTTAGACCAACTGGCTTGGTGGATCCAGAAATTATTGTCAAACCAGCTGATTCTCAGGTTGATGATTTGTTATCTGAAATTCAGTTATGTGTTGAGCAACAACAGAGAGTATTAGCGACCACGCTGACTAAGCGTATGGCAGAAGATTTAACGGATTATTTGTCCGAACATGGAATTAAGGTTCGCTATCTGCACTCGGATATTGATACGGTCGAACGCGTGGAGATTATTCGCGATTTGCGCCTTGGTGAATTTGATGTGTTGGTTGGAATCAATCTTTTGCGGGAGGGCCTAGATATTCCTGAAGTGGCATTGGTTGCCGTTTTGGATGCAGACAAAGAAGGCTTTTTAAGATCAAGTCGTTCGTTAATTCAAACTGCAGGTCGAGCTGCGCGTAACCTTAATGGACGGGTTATTTTTTATGCCAATCAAATTACCCGTTCAATGAAAATGGCGATGGATGAAACCAGTCGTCGTCGCGCCAAACAATTAGCCTTTAATGAAGCGCATGGTATTGTCGCCAAGGGCGTAACTAAGCCAGTAAAAGATATGATTGAAAATGCTTATAGCAAAGAGGAGATTGTGCAGGAGCGTCAAGCTGCGCAAGATAAAGCTAGCTATCAGGCATTATCTGAAAAGCAGATGCTGAAAGAGATAAAACGCATAGAAAAAGCGATGCATGATAGTGCTCAAAACTTGGAATTTGAAAAAGCAGCTAGTTATCGAGATCAGCTGAAAAAACTTAAAGGCATGTTTTATGGAGCCGAGGTGGGTGATCAAACATCATCTAACCGACAATAAAATAAAAAAAGCCTTGGTGATGCCAAGGCTTTTTTTTAACTAGATTCAGACTTATTCACCAGCATTAGTCTGCACAATCATGAGTGGCTCATCTTGTGCTGGCTTTTGCTGTTTTTTCTGCCAAGCAGCAGCTTTTTTAGGCTTTTTGTTAGCGCCAGAGCCGCTTGTTTGTGTGACATCGGCAATCGCCTCTGCTTTAGTTTCTACCAATTGAATAGCTGACTCAGAGCCCTCTACTTTAGCCGTTTTAGTGGCTTTAGCCGGCTTACGCGCGGGAGTGCGTGCTTTCTTTTTAGCTGGCTTTTCATCGGCAACTACTTCGGTCGTCTCTATTTCGCTAGACTTGACCTTAGTTTCTACAATTTCAGGCATTGCCACGTTTGTTTTTGAGGTTGCAGGTTTGGTACTTTTACCAGATTTTTCTGCTTTGCTTGGCACTGCTTTGGCCGCTGCATTACTTGATTCTGTGTGAGTAACTTCAGTTGGCAGATCGACTGGCTTTTCCAATTTCTCTATCTTCTCAACACTCTCGGTGGCTGCTAAATCGCTTGGTGGATTAGGCACAAATGGCTTTTCAGTCATATCCATTTGGCGATTTTGGCGGTTGCGGTCACGGCGATTTCTGTTACGACGACTGTTGCGAGACTCACGATTTTCGCGACCTTCTTGGTTCACTACACCCGAACGAGAAGTGCTACCAGCATCAGATTCAATAATTGCCGTCTGTTGTATCTTGGCAGGCGTTGATTCTTGACGAGCAGGTGCTGGCTGACGCTGTTCTTTGGCGACTGTGTTGTCAAGGCGAGTTTGATTTCGTTCATTGCGATTTCTGCCCCCTCGAGTTCTGCGGTTGCGGTCTCGACGGTTACTGTTGCGGTCTGATTTGTCCTTGTTTTCTTCTTCACGAACAAACAAACCGGTAATGGTCTTCTTTAGCTTACTTAATAGACCTTCGTTTTGCACTTTCACCATTGGCGCCGGGGCGACTGGCGTGATGCCTTTCACTGCGGCTTGCATTTTTGGTATCGCTGTCTCTTGTTGAGCTACTGACAGCTCATCTTCTGTCGGCATCTCTACCAATTCGTAGCTGCGTGGGCCATCATCTCGACTATCATCGGTCTTAATACGCACGATGCTGTAATTTGGCGTTTCTAGATGAATATTCGGAATAAGAATAATTTCAACGCCGGTACGTTGCTCAATTTTATGAATATCTGAACGTTTTTCGTTGAGCAAGAAAGTAGCAGCCTCAACAGGTAGCTGTACCTGTATCGCTTTGCTGTTCTCTTTCATCGCCTCTTCTTGAGTAATACGTAAGATATGCAGTGCAGTTGATTCGATACCACGAATATGGCCGATGCCATGACAGCGTGGACATGGAATATGATTGCCTTCGCCTAGGCTTGGACGCAGGCGTTGTCGGGACAATTCCAGTAGTCCAAAGCGGGAAATTTTTCCTGTTTGAACTCTTGCACGGTCGTAGTGCAGGGCATCCCGCAAACAATTTTCCACGTCACGCTGATTACGTTGATTTTCCATATCAATAAAATCAATCACCACCAGACCACCAATATCACGCAATCTTAATTGACGTGCTACTTCTTCAGCTGCTTCAAGATTAGTATTGAAAGCGGTTTGTTCAATATCGCTACCTTTAGTAGCGCGTCCAGAGTTGACATCGATTGAAACCAGAGCTTCGGTGTGGTCAATTACAATTGCGCCACCAGACGGCAATCTTACTTCGCGGGCAAATGCAGTTTCAATTTGGTGTTCTATTTGGAAGCGGGAGAATAGAGGTATTTGATCCTGATACAACTTCACCTTAGTGACATTATTTGGCATCACATGATTCATAAACTGTACAGCTTGTTCATAGATATCCGGAGTATCTATTAATATTTCGCCAATATCAGGTTGGAAATAATCACGGATGGCACGTATCACTAGGCTTCCCTCTTGATAAATCAGAAAAGCGCCAGCTTGGATAGTGGAAGCATTTTCTACAGCAGTCCATAATTGAATGAGGTAATTTAAATCCCATTGCAATTCTTCTGCAGTGCGACCAATACCAGCGGTGCGAGCAATAATGCTCATGCCAGTAGGCAACTCCAATTGCGCCATGGTGTCGCGTAACTCATTGCGATCTTCACCTTCAATTCGGCGAGATACACCACCTCCGCGAGGATTGTTTGGCATCAATACCAAGTAGCGACCAGCTAGAGAAATAAAGGTTGTAAGCGCAGCTCCTTTATTTCCGCGCTCATCTTTGTCTACTTGAACAATCAGTTCTTGACCTTCTTTAATCTGATCTTGAACACGTTTGCCACTTTCACCATCTGATTTAAGATAACTGCGGGCGATTTCTTTGAAAGGTAAGAAACCATGACGATCTGTACCGTAATCGACAAAAGCTGCTTCTAGTGAAGGTTCGATTCGGGTAATGACGCCTTTGTAAATATTGCTTTTTCGTTGTTCACGACCAGCAGATTCAATATCCAAATCAATTAGTTTTTGACCATCGACAATGGCAACGCGCAATTCTTCAGATTGCGTTGCATTAAATAACATTCTTTTCATTATGGGGCTCCCTGCGCTCATCGTTGCAGGGTGGGGAGGAAGGACTTAAAGTGGGATTTTTAACAACACGAGGATGTTATCAAGCATTTATCTTCAAGCAAGTTTATGATGGGCTTGATTAGCGATTTGCGCTAAAAAGCTGAAAGACCGTTGTTGATGGTCAATCGAATTGATATATCATCGAGTAGGGTGATATAAGATCATTAAGTGCTTGGGGAAGATTAAGTGATTGACCTCGTCTGTGATGGTTGTTAAATAAATCTGTTTTATTTCAAATCAGCTGATGAAATCAGCTAAAATTTAAGTCGTTGCCTACTGACCCAATCAGAGTATGACCATGCAAGGTATAAACTGTGTATGTCTAGTATGAGCGCAAAATATTTTTACTAATCGCTACTTAGTTTTTCTTGGCGAGCGAAATTAACCAACATTCATCTTCATATAGATCTTATATAACTTTTTGATTTTATGAAGTAATTCAAAAATTTCTGAGGATGCGCTATACGCAAATCAATTCAGAAGATATTAGTATAGGCGAGATGACGAATTTAAGCAAAATAAAGCACAATCAGCTTGAGCAACAGGTACTTATCTTGACTGTGGATGAGCGTAGCGAATCTCAGCGTGTAGATAACTATTTGGCAAAACACTACAAAGATGTCCCCAAAAGTCATTTGTATCGTATTTTGCGAAGTGGCGAAGTACGAGTCAATAAAAAGCGAGTTGATGCTTCTTATAAGCTTCAGCTTGGGGATTTAGTGCGCATACCGCCGATGAAGACATTGCCCAAAATGGTAAGCATAGCGACCACCAGTAAGCCAATTCTCCAGCCCAGTATCATTTTTGAGGATGAGGCATTGTTAGTGATCAACAAGCCTTGCGGAATTGCAGTACATGGAGGCAGTGGTGTTAGTCGTGGCGTCATCGAGCAATTTCGCGCTGAACGACCTCAAGCTAAATTTTTAGAGTTAGTCCATCGTTTAGATAAAGAGACCTCTGGCATATTAATGCTGGCCAAAAAACGAGCTGCTTTGATTGCGTTGCAAGATGCTATACGTCGTCATGAGACCGATAAGCGTTATTTGATATTGGTCGCAGGACAATGGAAAAATCAGCAACAACGGGTAAGATTAAATCTTCAGAAACATACCCTTAGCAACGGTGAACGCAAAGTGACAGTTGTAAAATCCAACAGCTTGCCAAAGAAAAGCGCTGATGGCGTTGAAGTTCAGCATTCAGAAACGGTGTTTTACTTAAAACAAAGCATTGGAGACTTTAGTTTGCTAGAAGCGCAGTTAGTCACAGGGCGAACACATCAATTAAGAGTGCAGTTAGCACATTTAGGCTTTCCTATTTTGGGTGATGAAAAGTACGGTAATTTTGAATTAAACAAGCAACTTCAAAAGCAAGGTCTTAAAAGAATGTTTTTACATGCTTTTAAAACCACTATTCAGCACCCAGTGTCCAAACAAAGGCTCGATTTAGAGGCAGCTTTGCCAGAAGAATTAGAGATATTTATTCACACTATTTTGCAACAATCTAAAAAGTAACAAGCATGAACTCACAAGTAAAAAATTATGACCTGATTGTATTTGATTGGGATGGCACACTGGCAAATTCGACACAACTGATTGTTGATGCTATTTGTCAGGCAAGTGTAGATGTCGGATTGACCATGCCCTCACAGCAGGCAGCAAGCTCGATTATTGGTTTGGGGTTCAGAGAGGCGGTATATGAGTTGTTTGGAAGAATCCCTGATTCTTTATTAAACCAAATAACCAGTCGCTATACGCTATATTATGGCGCTGGGGAAAACGACATTCCGCTATTCGACGGAGCGCAGCAAATTATTGAACATTTGAGTGGGCGAGGGGTGCAACTTGGGGTTGCCACAGGAAAAGGGCGTGCAGGACTTAATCGTGCTTTGGATAGGAGTGGTGTGAAGCATCACTTTATGGCGACGCGTACTGTCGATGAATGTTTTTCAAAGCCACATCCGCAAATGTTGCAAGAAATGATAGAACAAGCCATGACAGTGCCTGAGCGTACCCTGATGGTAGGAGATACCAGCTTTGACTTACAAATGGCGCAAAATGCTGGGGTTTCTGCAATCGGAGTGACTTTTGGTGCTCACCCCAAACAAAGATTATTGGCACATCAGCCAATTGCGTGTTTTGATGAGTTTGGCCAACTGACTCAGTGGTTACTGCATCATGCCTGAGCAATTAATACCAATATGCGCCAGTCATGAGTTGCAAAATAGTGCAACTGGCAAACGCTTTATGCTGAATGTGGGCATTGCTGAAACACTGGCTTGCTTTGTTATACGCTTTCAAGATCAAGTTTATGGCTATCTCAATCAATGTCAGCATTTGCCAGTAGAGTTGGATTGGAATCATGGCGAGTTCTTTGACAAGCAAGGTCAATATCTTATTTGTGCGACGCATGGCGCGCTGTATGAACCTCAAACTGGCTATTGTGTTGTGGGGCCATGTGCTGGAAAATACCTGACTAAATTAAAAGTTGTAGAAAGTCATCAACAAATTTTTATTCAAATCGATGGGTAGCAAAACGAAATGGCAAATCAACATGAACAACCCAGTCATTGGGAGAGAGAAACGCTGCAAAACCTTTTGCAAGTTGCGCTAAAGGAACAGCAAAGAAATAGATTTTGGCGCGTATTCTTTAAAATTCTTACCTTTATTTATCTTTTTCTTTTGTTATTCTACTTATTCGATTGGGTAGGAAATAACAAACTGCAGAGTAATACCAATCATACTGCTTTGATAGATATTCATGGAGTCATTGGTGCTGAGGACGATGTGGTGGCTGATGACGTGATTGCTAGTTTAAAAGACGCCTATGACAATCGCTTTACGAAAGGCATTATTTTGCGTATCAATAGCCCTGGCGGGAGCCCCGTGCAAGCAGGCATTATCAACGACGAGATTCGCCGTCAAAAACAATTGCACCCCAATATTCCTGTATATGCAGTGGTGGAGGATGTTTGTGCCTCTGGCGGTTATTACATCGCTGTCGCCGCAGATAAAATCTTTGTCGATAAGGCCAGTATTGTTGGCTCTATTGGTGTGTTAATGGATGGGTTTGGTTTTACTGGGCTCATGCAAAAAATAGGGGTGGAACGTCGTCTAATGACCGCTGGAGAGAATAAAGCCATGTTGGATGCTTTCTCTCCTGTTAACTCAAAGCAGAAAGAATATGTGCAAACAGTGTTGGACGAAGTGCACCAACAATTTATTGATGTAGTCAAGCAGGGCCGTGGTACAAGATTGCAAGAGAATCCAGATATTTTTTCAGGCTTATTTTGGAACGGTGAAAAAAGTGTACAGCTTGGTCTGGCAGATGCTATGGGAAGTACAGATTATGTTGCGCGTGAAGTGATTAAACAAGAAAATATAGTGGACTTTACTGGCAAGGAAGATTTTGCCAATCGACTTGCTAAACGCTTGGGTGCCTCTATGACACAAACTTTGAGTAAATCACTTTCAATGCGATAAGCTTTTAACAGCATTAGATAGCATTTATAAAAAACACCCCGTCCTACGGGGTGGTTTTTATAAATTAAAACAATAAATTAATATCTTTTCTTGAAGTAATTTATCAAATAATTTGTTGATCCATCATGATCACTAATGGTGTCTTTGCTGGATAGTTGAGGCAAAATCTTTTGGGCAATTTGTTTGCCATACTCGACGCCCCATTGGTCAAAGGAGTTAATATTCCACACTATTCCTTGCACAAATATTTTGTGCTCATAAAGTGCGATTAACTTACCAAGGCTTTTAGGCGTTAACTCATCGATCATCAGCGTATTAGTTGGGCGGTTCCCGCCAAATACGCGATGAGGTAACAACATCATGATTTGTTGATGGTCAAGCCCTTGAGCCTCCAATTCCGATTTGGCTTCTTTTGAGGTTTTTCCTTGCATTAGAGCTTTGGTTTGCGCAAGGATATTGGATAGTAAAATGTAATGATGTTCGTTGCCATGTTCTCCGACTTGATATTGGCTCTTAATAGGAACAATGAAATCACAAGGAATCAGCTTGTTGCCCTGATGGATTAACTGATAGAAAGCGTGCTGACCATTGGTACCTGCTTCCCCCCAGATGATAGGGCCAGTGGAGTAATCAATGCGACTGCCTTGTCGATTAACGAACTTTCCGTTACTTTCCATATCGCCTTGTTGTAAATAAGCTGGGAATCGAGAGAGTCCTTGATCATAGGGCAGTATGGCATGCGTCTCACAATGGAAAAAATTGTTATACCAAATGCCTATCATCGCCATAATCACTGGCATATTTTTCTCGAGTGGCGCAGTTCTGAAATGTTTGTCCATTTCATGAGCGCCTTCAAGTAATTGTTCGAAATTGTCCATGCCTATATACAATGCAATGGATAATCCGATCGCAGACCATAATGAGTAACGTCCTCCCACCCAGTCCCAAAATTCGAACATATTGACTGGGTCTATGCCAAATTCTTCAACCGCCATCGCATTGGTGGATAGCGCAACAAAATGTTTGGCAATAAATTGTCTATCTTTCGCCTGTTGTAGAAACCAGCTACGTGCTGAGCGCGCATTGGTCATTGTTTCTTGGGTGGTGAATGTTTTGGAGGCAACAATGAACAGCGTGGTTTCAGGGTTGCATACCTGCAAGGTTTGTGCCAAATGAGTACCGTCAATGTTCGATACAAAATGAACGTTTAAATTTGGACTAGCAAATGCCTTGAGTGCATTACACACCATCACCGGGCCCAAGTCAGAACCCCCAATGCCGATATTGACAATAGTATCAATAGGTTTGCCGCTGAAGCCCAGCCATTTTTTTTGACGAACTTGCTCAGTAAACTCGCGCATTTTTTTCAGTACACGGTTGACCTCTGGCATCACATCTTTACCATCAACTAACACTGGCTGATTGCTACGGTTACGCAAAGCTGTATGTAATACAGCACGGTTTTCGGTGAAATTGATTTTTTCTCCGGTGAACATACGCTCACGCCAGTTCTCAACGTCGCTTTCACGGGCGAGTTGCAACAGTAATGTTAAGGTTTTTTGGTTGATTCTTTGTTTGGAATAATCCAGCAGAAAATCATCGAATTGTAATGAGAGCTTTTCTGTACGTTGCGGATCTTCAACAAACATATCTCGCATATGTTGTGGAAAAATTTCTTGGTAGTGTTGGCTCAATGCTTGCCATGCAGGCGTTTGTGTCGGATTTGTCATACTTGTTTCTATTGTGTTTTAAAATGCTTGATTAAATTAGCTTAATTGCAATATGAGTGCACCCAATGGAGGCAAGGTTAGGTGCAGGTGTGGGCCCATCCATGCGACTTGCTCGGTATGAATTTGACCAAAATTGCCTAGATTGCTGCCCCCATATTCGGCGCTATCGCTATTAAAAAGTTCTTGATAATCTCCAGTCTGAGGCACACTGATTCGGTAGTGGTGCCGAGGTACAGGAGTAAAATTTAGTAATATTAATACAAAACTCCCGTCTCGTGCGCGTCTTATGTAGCTTAGCGTGGAATGATGATGGTCATTGCAATCAATCCATTCAAATCCTTGCCCTTCAAAGTCCAACTCATACAACGCAGGCGTTCTTAACAGAAGATGATTTAAATCTCTCACTGTTTTTTGTACACCTGAATGCCAGTGGCTGTTTAGCAAGCTCCAGTCGACACTAGCATTGACATTCCACTCTCTGCCTTGGCCAATTTCATTGCCCATAAAATTTAACTTTTTGCCCGGCGTACAAAGTTGATGGGTGAGTAAAAGTCGAAGATTGGCAAATTTTTGCCAAGCATCTCCCGGCATTTTGTCTAACAAAGATTTTTTACCATGAACTACTTCATCATGAGAGAAAGGCAACACAAAGTTCTCGCTGTAAGCATATAACTGACCAAAAGTCAGCTTGTCATGATGAAACTGGCGGTGTATGGGGTCGTTTTCTATATAACTCAAAGTGTCATTCATCCAACCCATATTCCACTTCATTGAGAAACCTAATCCACCGGCATAAACCGGACGAGAAATCATGGGCCAGGAAGTGGATTCTTCAGCGATGGTAAATGCACCAGGAAAATCTGCATGAACCATTAGGTTGAGCTGTTTGAGAAACTCTATTGCATCTAGGTTTTCACGGCCTCCATATTGATTTGCCAACCATTGGCCTGCTTGACGTGAATAGTCCAAATACAACATTGAGGCCACAGCATCCACACGTAGCCCATCGATGTGGTATTCATTCAGCCAAAAGTAGGCGTTGGCAAGCAAGAAATTACGAACTTCATTACGGCCATAGTTAAAAATATAAGTCCCCCAGTCTTGATGCTCACCTAAGCGAGGGTCTTCATGTTCATATAGGGCAGTACCATCAAAACGCGCCAACGCCCAGTCATCCTTTGGAAAATGTCCCGGTACCCAATCCAAAATGACGCCAATATTGGCTTGATGCAAGCGGTTGATAAAGGATTTAAATTGTTGCGGTGTGCCATAACGGTGTGTTACAGCAAAATAACCAGTCGTTTGATAACCCCATGATTCGGTCAAGGGGTGCTCTGATATTGGCATCAATTCTACGTGGGTGAAACCCATCTCTTGCACATAAGGTATTAGCTGATCTGCAATCTGATCAAAATTCAGAAAGCTTTGATTGTCATTTCTACGCCATGATCCAAGATGTAATTCATAGCAATTAAAAGGCTGATGAAGCCAGTCGCTCTCACGACGTTTTTTCATCCATTGATCATCCGTCCATTGATGATAATGCAAATTGGCTACTTTTGATGCGGTGCCCGGAAGTGCCTCAAAGGCATAACTGTATGGGTCAGTCTTGATAAGAATATGGCCGCTATGACGGTTGCGTATCTCAAACTTGTAGAGATCGTTTTCTTGCAGATGAGGAATAAAAATTTCCCATACACCACTACTGCCGTGGCTACGCATGCTGTGTATGCGTCCATCCCAACGATTAAACTCTCCAATGACACTTACTCTTTCAGCATTCGGTGCCCAAACAGCAAAGCGAACACCATCAACGCCACAGCAAGTCATGACTTGCGCACCAAGCATCAGGTAGGCCTGGTGCAATCGACCTTGACCAAATAGGTATAAATCTTCGCTGTGTATGCTAGACGGAAAGCTGTAGGCGTCATAAATCACGTATTGATGGTCAGTCTGGCTAATACGAATTTGATAAGGTGTTTTGATTGCCTGACTGCCTTGCCATTGGAATAGGCCATCAGGATGAATACGTTGCAGCGCTACCCATTGTTGATCAAGTTTTAACTCGACTTGTTCAGCGTAGGGCTGAAAACAGATAACTGACCATGTTGTGTCGTCTATCTGATGCAAACCCAAACATGAAAATGGATTATGTTGTGTCGCTTGAATAACTCGATTCAGTGGGGCAGATATTGGCTTCAAAATAATCTCTTTACAACTTTAGCGTCGGGCTTGATTTAGGGGCTGGATTATCCTTTGCTATCGTGCATATAATGAACAACAGCATGGCTGCATTATAGCAATTGTCACGTGCATCTTGCGGCTTACCATGAAAAAACATCGAGGAGTTGTATCATGCAGCAGGAAATGGCATCACGCTTCATTAGTACGCTGACTAAAAACACCGTAGCTTTAATTTTAGCAGGTGGACGAGGCTCGCGCTTAAAGAGCCTTACGGATACTCGTGCTAAGCCGGCGGTGCCGTTTGGCGGTAAATTCAGGATTATTGATTTTCCTCTTTCTAATTGTATCAACTCAGGTATTAGGCGTATTGGCGTTGCAACGCAATATAAATCTCATAGCTTGAATCAGCATATTCAGCGCGGTTGGGGATTTTTGCGCGGCGAATTTAATGAGTTTGTTGAGTTATGGCCTGCACAACAACGTGTTAAAGAAGATTGGTACAAAGGCACTGCGGATGCCGTATTCCAAAACTTGGATATTATTCGCAACATTGGCGCAGAGTATGTATTGATATTGGCGGGTGATCATATTTATAAAATGGATTATGGTCAGATGTTAGCCGCTCATGTCAAAAATAGCGCAGATTTAACGATTGCATGTATCAATGTTCCTCTTGAGGACGCCAAAGGCTTTGGTGTAATAGGCGTTAATCACGAGGAACGTGTTATTGAATTTCAAGAAAAACCTAATTATCCCAAAGCACTACCAGATAATCCGCAACAGGCGTTTGCCAGTATGGGAATTTATGTATTCTCGGCAGCATTTTTGTACGAGCAGCTAATTTATGATGCGGATGAACTGAGATCTGAGCATGATTTTGGCAAAGATATTATTCCGCGCATTATTGATAAGTATCGGGTTTATGCACATCGCTTTACCGATAGTTGCGTAGGGGCTACCGATGGAAATTATTATTGGCGCGATGTTGGCACGGTAGATGCCTACTGGGAAGCCAATATGGAGTTGACCAAGGTCACTCCTGAATTGAATTTATATGACCGTGATTGGCCAATTTGGACCTGTCAGGAACAACTCCCTCCAGCTAAGTTTGTATTCAATAATAAAGGGCGCTGCGGGATGGCTACTGACTCATTGATTTCTGGTGGTTGTATCGTGAGTGGCTCGGTAATCAATCAGTCGGTATTGTTTTCTGATGTGCGTGTTCACAGTTTCTGTGATATCAAAGACTCGGTGATACTTCCGAAAGTGACGATAGGTCGGAATGTAAAACTGAATCGTGTGGTCATCGATAAAGGAGCTGAAATCCCCGAAGGCATGGAGATTGGTTTTGACCCTGAAATTGATAAAAAGCGTTTCTATGTGAGTGATAAAGGGGTGACATTAGTAACACCGGCGATGTTGGGTAAACCTACTCACAGAATCCGTTAGTTAGTTTTGCCGCTGCTGGCTTTTGCACCCGAGATTAATTTGTTTTAAATATGGAAGTATTGATATGTCCGACCAACCGTCCAAGCTTTACCTAAATTTGTTTTGGCACATGCATCAGCCTGATTATCGCGATACTTTGAGCGCTGAGTATATGTTGCCTTGGACCTATTTGCACGCCATTAAGGATTATGCCGATATGGCCTATCATGTTGAGCAGAACCCCGATATCCGAGTAACTTTTAATTTTGTGCCGGTATTGCTCGATCAACTTGAGGACTATATCAATCAGTTTGATAACGGACAGCTTCGCGACCCTTTATTGGCCATGCTGGCGCGTGAAAACTTAGAGTATTTAGATAAGCATGAACGTTGTTTGATTGTGGATAGTTGCTTTAAAAGCCATCATGAAAAAATGCTAGCGCCTTATGCACAATACCAACGTTTGCATAATATCTATCGCGCACTCAAAGATGAAGAGTCCACTGCTTCAAATTATTTATCTGGTCAGTATATGGCGGACTTAATTACTTGGTATCACCTAGCGTGGATGGGTGAGAGCATTAAGCGTCATCATTTACTGGTACAAAATTTAATGAAAAAAGGCGAGCAGTTTACTGTTCAGGAGCGACGACAATTATTTGAATTAATCGTACAAATAATGCGTGACTTACCTGGCAGGTATCAACGTCTTGCTCAGTTGGGGCGTATAGAAGTGTCTTCTACACCGCATTATCATCCCATCTTGCCATTGTTATTGGATTTCAAGTCCACCCGTGACGCAATGCCATTTGCTCCCTTGCCTATCTATAAAAGCTATCCCAATGGTCAACAACGTGCTTTGTCACATATTCGCTCCGCCCAGCAATCACACCAAAAGCGTTTTGGTGCAAAGCCGAATGGTATGTGGCCAGCTGAGGGTGCAGTAAGCTATCAAGCACTCGCATTGATGGCAGCAGAGGGTGTGCAATGGGCTGCCACTGGCCAAGGTGTATTAGCAAATAGTCTGCAAAAAGTGAGTCACGGCAATATCCCTGATAAGCAGGATTATTTGTATCAAAGTTATTTGATACAGCATGGTGGACATCAAATTTATTGTTTCTTCCGCGATGATATGTTGTCCGACAAAATTGGCTTTGAATACGCAAAACTTCATGCCAGTGTCGCTGTTGCTGATTTTATTCAAGAACTCGAACATATTTATGCTCAATCTAATGGCCATGGTCCCGCAGTCGTGAGTGTCATTTTAGATGGTGAAAATGCTTGGGAATATTATCCTTACAATGGTTTTTACTTTATCAAGGAGCTCTACGAAGCCTTAGCTCAACACCCATTTATTCAAACTACCACCTTCAGTGAAGTGGTTAGCTTGACCCAACAAGGCGACCTTCCTGCGCCTACTGTGTTGACTGATATTGCCGCTGGCAGTTGGGTGTACGGTAGCTTTAGTACATGGATAGGTGAGACTGATAAAAATAATGCTTGGGATTTGTTATGCGAGGTGAAGTTGGCGTATGACCGTGTGATAGGGTCCGGAACATTAAGCGTTGAGGAGTGCCAAGCTTGCGAGCGACAGTTAGCTATTTGTGAGGGATCTGATTGGTTTTGGTGGTTTGGTGATTATAACGATGCAGTGAGTGTACAAAGCTTTGATCGTTTGTATCGACGCAATCTTGCTAATTTATATCATCTTCTCGGACTCAAAGTTCCAGCGCATTTGAATGAGTCGGTAAGCCTTGGAAGTCACCAAGCAGAGGCGGTTTGCACGATGCGACGTGGTCAGGAAGTTAATGTTTGATTATCAGCAAAAAATGGCAGGTGTGCTGCTACATATAAGCTCATTACCGAGCGGGTGCATGGGCGAGGATGCCTATCGTTTTATTGATTTACTTCATGATTGCGGTTGTCGTGTTTGGCAAACTCTACCAATCAATATCACCCATGAAGATAAATCCCCTTATCAATGTCTCTCAGCCCATGCGGGCAACCCTGCTTTTATCTCGCTTAAACAATTACAACAGCAAACTTGGCTACAACAATCACTTGCAGATGATAGGACAGCGGCTTTGTGGAGCGCATTTCATGATTTCAATGCGCATGCAAATACCAATGAAAAACAGATCTTACAAGCTTTTTGTCAACGCCATGCTTACTGGTTAGATGATTTTGCCTTATTTATGTGTATACGAGAACATTATGGTCATCAGCCATGGAGTTGTTGGCCAGAGGCCATCAAGTTACGTGTGCCAGATGCATTAGCACAAACTAAAACCCAGCTGTCTGAGCACTTTGCTTTTCATCAATTCGTACAATATCTATTTTTTAGTCAATGGGTTGATCTTAAGCAGTATGCCCACTTGCGAGGCATTCTTCTGTTTGGCGATATCCCGATTTTTGTTGCTTATGACAGCGCGGATGTATGGGCAAATCCGCAACAATTTAAACTAGATGAACAACTGAATATGACCGTGGTAGCCGGCGTACCACCTGATTATTTTTCTACTACTGGACAACGTTGGGGTAATCCTCATTACAACTGGGCTGTGATGCAGCAGAACAATTTTGCATGGTGGATACAGCGTATGCACACCCAATCTTTATTGTTCGATATTTTGCGTATTGATCATTTTAGGGGCTTGCAAGCAGCTTGGGAAATCCCTGTTAATGAACCAACAGCTATTCATGGCGCATGGCAGCCAGCCCCTGGCGCTGAACTTTTGAATGCGATTCAAGCCACTATGCCAGCACTTAAATTGATTGCCGAGGACTTGGGTATCATTACCGCAGAAGTGCAAGCGCTTAAACACCATTTTTCTTTGCCTGGGATGAAAATTTTACAATTTGCTTTTGATGGCAGTGCTGAAAACCCCCATTTACCTGAGCATATAGTTGAGCTAGATGTGGTTTACAGCGGCACACATGATAACGATACCAGCTTAGGATGGTATCAAAGTCTTTCCAACGAACAACAACAAATAGTAGAAAATTATTTCATATCACATCAGTGGATACAAAAGGGTGAGTCATGTCGAATGCCTGAGCATTTGATTTCTCTCGCTTTATCTTGCTCGGCCTTTTTGGCCATTATTCCTATGCAAGATTTGTTGCGCTTAGATGCTCAACATCGAATGAATATTCCAGGGACAGTGGAGGGTAATTGGCAATGGAAATTTGATTGGTCTCAAGTAAACCAGCAATATTGTCAGGAGTTTCAAGCTGAAATTAAATATTACGGAAGAATGCATTAATGTCTCTGCGCTTGGGAATAGATGTTGGTGGTACCAATCTTCGCATGGGCGTATTTGATGGCTTGCAGCTATTGCACCAACAACGGATACAAGCTGATTTTTCGCAACTGTGCCAACATCAACCAGAGCATGCATTGGCGCTTATCATTGATATGTTGGCGCAACAAATAGCCAGCATCTTGCAACAATTCCCTCAAATTGAACGGTTAGGGATTGGTTTTCCGGGTTTTATCGACCCGCTTAGTCAAGCCGTGGTGCAATCTCCGAATTTACCTGGCTTGCATCATGCACAGATAGCGCCATTATTGTCACAGCGCATTCAGCGACCAGTTCATATTGATAATGATGCTTTATGCGCGGCCTATGCCGAATACCATTTGGCTCAACTTAACTCACCCGATAGCTTAATGTATATTGGGCTTGGGACTGGCATAGGAGGGGGGATGATTTATCGTGGTGTACCTTTCCCCGGTGAGCATGGGGTGGCCATGGAGTTTGGTCATATTATCGTGCAGCCAGCAGGAAGAGTGTGTGGTTGTGGTAATCGTGGTTGTGTTGAGCAATATGCTTCGGCGGGCGGGATCATGCAAAATTACAGGCTCTCGACGGGAAAGAATTTAACTGCTCAACAAATTGCACAACAAGCAGACCAGGGACATGTGGCTGCCCAGCAAGCTCTCGCTGATGCAGGACAATATTTGGCGATAGCCATTGCCCATGCGGCAAAGATAGTCGACATCAAACATTGGATATTAGGTGGGGGAGTGATGCAAGCACATCAATGGATAGTGCCTGCGCTTCAACATCAATTGGAACTCGATTTAATCCCAGTATTACGCGGTCAATTAGTTATTCGTGTGTCTCAGTCGGATGATATTGCCGGTATGTTGGGAGCGGCATTGCTCGCTTAAATCTTGTCTTCAATCAACCAGCTGTTGCTGTAATGCCCAATCAATATGCTCACGCAATAACGGACTTGCATCTTCTCGGCGTGCTTGTAATGCTTGAATAATGTTTTCTGAGCGCGGAGCATTTCCTAGACCCACGGCAATATTTCTTAACCATTGTTGATAGCCTATTCGATAAATCGCGCTGCCAGCTAATTGCTGTTCAAATTGCGCTTGTGTCCATTGGAAAAGATTGAGTAATGTGGCTTGATCTAATCCCATACGAACATGAAAGTCATTCTCTTGGGTAAGCTTGGCAAAACGATTCCAGGGACATACCAGTTGACAATCATCACAGCCATAAACGCGATTGCCAATTAATGATCGATATTCAATAGGGATACTGCCTTTGTGCTCTATGGTGAGATATGAGATACAACGTCGCGCATCAAGACGATAAGGCGCCACGATGGCCTGAGTAGGGCAAACTTTGATACAAGCATCACAAGTGCCACAATGATTTGACTCGTTTGTATCAAGCGGTAGTGGCAAATTGGTATAAATTTCTCCAAGAAAAAACCAAGAACCTGCCTCACGGGATAACAATAAAGTATGTTTGCCACGCCAGCCTAAGCCGGCTTTTTCTGCCAGCGCAACTTCCATTACTGGGGCGCTGTCGGTAAAAACACGGTAATTGAAATCATTCACCTGTTGCTGAATTTGACTGCATAAAGATTGTAATTTTTTACGCATGACTTTGTGATAATCGCGACCCAGTGCGTAGCGAGAAATATAAGCAAGGTCAGCTTGCTGTAATGTGTCGATGGCATCTCTGGCGTGAGGCGGAAAATAATTCATGCGTACTGAGATGACACGCACAGTTCCAGGTACCAAATCTGCTGGTCTAGTGCGTTTTTTGCCGTGTTTTGCCATATAATCCATAGCACCATGAAAACCTTGTTCCAGCCACGACAAAAAATGAGTTTCTTGTTCACGCAAGTCGATATCCGTGATACCCACTTGATCAAATCCCAAAGCTTTTCCCCACAGCTTGATAGACTGTGCCAACTTATGCATATCATGTTGAGATGAGCTCATGAGTGAAGATTTTACACTAGCACTTGCTGATGAGCAGGCAACTTTGGATTTTGCTGCTAAGTTGGCTGGCATGCTGGTCCCAGGTTTAGCTATTTACCTGCATGGCAATTTAGGGGCGGGCAAGACCACTTTAGTACGTGGAGTTTTGCGCGCGTTGGGATATTCTGGCCCAGTAAAAAGTCCAACTTACAATTTGGTGGAATGCTACGACCAACTTGATCTACCACGGCCAATATTTCATTTTGATTTGTATCGGTTTCAAGATGAAGAAGAATGGGACGCATTGGGTTTCCGTGAGTATTTTAATGCTGGTTCGATTTGCTTTGTGGAATGGCCTGAGAAAGCTGGATCGATGATCCCGATTGCCGATATTGATATTAGCCTGAGGCATCAAGGCCAAGCAAGAATATTAGCAATAGTCGCCAATACAGAAATAGGAAAACAATGTTTAAGTGCGTGGTAAAAATTTTCTTATTGTGGATGCTGTTCGCTCAGAGTACTTGGGCCGGGCCAGTGACTGTCATTGCAAGTCGAGTTTGGCCAGCGGTAGATTACACTCGAATCACTATCGAAGTGAATAGTGAGATTAACCATAAAATGCTGATGTTGAATAATCCAGACCGTTTGGTGTTGGATTTAGAAAATATTGAAATCAATCAAGCACTCAAAAGTTTACCTATCAGTATTAGTCCAAATGACCCTTATATCCATCAAATCCGAATCGCTAACTTTAAACCTGGTGTAGTACGGTTAGCCATAGACCTAAAAACACAAGTTAATCCTAAGGTGATGATGTTACAACCTGCGGGTAGCTATCAGCATCGCTTAGTTTTAGATGTATATCCATTGCAGGATCCACTTGCAGGTGTACTCAAGCAATTGGCTCAACCTAATGAAATTAATAGCGCTGATGTCACAAGCGAGTCTAATACCCCTAGTGCTGAAGTGAACAATGTACCATCCATTGCAGAAACGCCTGCTGCAGCGGACACCACTGCATCTGCCATCATTAAACCAATGCCCGAGGCGCCCATAAGCAATAAACCTGCTGTAGTGAATGGTGTGCGTTTGATTACGATTGCCATTGATGCTGGACATGGTGGTGAAGATCCAGGGGCTAGAGGTGCTAGTGGATCCCATGAGAAAAATATTACTTTGGCGATTGCAAAGATGCTGAAACAAAAAATAGATGCTGAGGCAAATATGCGCGCTATTTTGACCCGTGACGGCGATTACTTTATTCCATTACATGGTCGTGTTGTTAAAGCCAGAAATATGCAGGCAGACTTGTTTGTCTCTATTCATGCCGATGCGTTTATTCGTCCAGATGCCCGTGGTTCTTCGGTATTTGCATTATCAGAGAAGGGGGCAACCAGTGCCTCTGCTCGATACTTAGCAAAAAAGGAAAATGAATCAGATCTAATTGGTGGGGTGAGTTTAGATAAAGGCGATATGAATCTTGCACGTACTTTACTAGATCTGAGTCAAACCGCGACTATCAATGATAGCCTCAAGCTAGGCAAGCATGTTTTGATGAAAATAGGGGAGATTAATCCTCTCCATAAAGGCTCAGTAGAGCAAGCCGGATTTGCCGTGCTAAAGTCACCTGATATCCCTTCTATTTTGGTAGAGACTGCCTTTATCTCGAACCCGGAAGAAGAGCGCAAACTTAATGATGATGAATATCGCAATAAACTCTGTCAGGCGATATTGTCAGGAATTAAAAAATATTTTGCCAGCAATCCAGCTTTAACTCGTGGCAAGCTGGTGCAGGAATAATCATGCAACTTACTTTTCTTGGTGCAACTGGGACAGTCACTGGATCGAGAACCTTATTGCAAAGCAGTGGCAAACGTATCTTGATCGATTGTGGACTGTTTCAAGGCTTAAAACAATTGCGTCTAAAAAACTGGGATGCATTTCCAGTAGAGCCCGCTAGTATTGACGCTATTTTGTTGACCCATGCTCATATCGATCACAGTGGATATTTACCGCGTTTAGTGAAATTGGGATTTAAGGGAGTGATTTACTGCACTGCGGGGACTCGGGATCTATGTCAGATATTGTTACCTGACTCCGCACACCTTCAGGAAGAAGAAGCTAGATACGCCAATAGAAAAGGCTTTTCCAAACATCATCCAGCTTTGCCTCTATATACCCAAGAGGATGCCAAAGCTGCGCTGGATTTATTTCAAACAGTGGATTATCACCAGCCATTGATGTTAGCTGATCAGCTGCAGGCACGTTTTTATAGCAATGCACACATCTTGGGTTCTGCGTGTATACACATCAGTGATGCAGAGACTTCTGTACTATTTTCTGGTGATGTTGGCAGGGCTAATGATCCACTGATGCGCGCTCCAGAAATACCGCCAGCCAGTGATTATTTGGTGATTGAATCCACCTATGGCGATCGATTGCATGACAATATCAATACCTTGGAATTGTTATCACAATATATTCGTGAAACTGTTCAGCAAGGCGGTATCTTATTGATTCCAGTATTTGCTGTCGGGCGAGCGCAAGAGATGTTGTTCTATCTGCATCAGCTCAAACAACAGAAGCGCATTCCAGATATCCCAATTTATTTGAATAGCCCAATGGCGATTGATGCATCGGAAATTTTTCAATTACATTGCCATGAACATCGATTAGATGCAGAACAATGCGTGGCGATGTTTGCCGATGTACATATGGTGAACTCGATAGAGCAATCCCAAGCCCTGAATCATATGCATCAACCAATGATACTGCTTGCCGCTAGCGGTATGGCAACTGGTGGACGAGTCACTCATCACATCAAAGCATTTGCTGGTAATCCTCGCAATACCATATTATTTGTTGGATTTCAGGCTGCAGGGACGCGAGGATCAGCCATGGTGAATGGTGCCAATGAAATCAAAATACATGGGGAATATATCCCTATTAAGGCCAGAGTTGAATATATTACTTCGCTATCTGCACATGCCGACTATGCCGAAATACTGGCTTGGCTAAGACAATTTAAACAAGTGCCAAAATGCACTTTTGTTACCCATGGAGAGCCTGTTGCTGCAGATGCGATGCGCTTGCATATCGAGGAACAATTGCATTGGTCAACCTGTGTTCCTGATTATCTTCAGAAAATAAATTTAAGTTAAGGACACCATAGATGGGTCAGCAAATTCATTTATTACCAGATCAACTGATTAGCCAAATTGCTGCAGGAGAGGTAGTCGAACGACCTGCTTCTGCGCTCAAAGAAATTCTTGAAAATAGCCTAGATGCAGATTCCAGTACGATACAAGTGCAACTGTTACAAGGTGGTATTAAACAAATTCGCGTGACTGATAATGGTCGTGGCATTGCTCAACAGGATTTGGCTTTAGCATTAACTCGTCATGCCACCAGTAAAATTGCTAGCTTAGATGATCTCGAGTCGGTTGCTAGTTTAGGTTTTCGAGGTGAGGCACTGGCGAGTATAGCCTCGGTTTCTCGTATGCAACTGATTAGCCGCCAACTAGACCAAACGCATGCATGGAAAATAGCCGCAGATGGTGCTATGCAAACAGAGATACAACCTGCTGCATTAGATGTTGGTACTATCGTAGAAGTCAACGACCTTTATTTCAATACGCCAGCGCGTCGAAAATTTCTTAAAAGTGAAACGACTGAATTTGCTCATTGTGAGGAGGTATTTAGGCGCATTGCTTTGTCTAGAGCAGATTTAACCATGACATTGCAGCACAATGGCAAGGTGATAGCGCGCTATGCTGCAGGTAGTTCAGAAAAGAGAATTACAGATGTACTGGGGACTGAGTTTGCCCAACATGCATTTTCTTTGGATCAGCAAGCGGCTGGTTTACGTTTATGGGGAATGTCAGCCAAACCCACATTCTCTCGCTCTGCTCGTGATAGCCAGTATGTGTTTGTGAATGGCCGTTTTGTTCGAGATAAAGTGTTGAATCATGCGATACGACAAGCTTATCAAGATGTTCTTCATCACGAACGGCATCCCGCCTATGCATTGTTCTTCGAATTAGACCCTAGTTTGGTCGATGTCAATGTACATCCAGCAAAAACAGAGGTGAGGTTTCGTGAGAGTCAGGCAGTGCATCAGTTTATTTTTCATGCTTTACATCGAAGTTTGTCTGCTCCATTACAAGCGCAAAATTTAGCATCAAGTGTTGATCATCATTCGATATCATCCAGTTCAACTACATCCAACTGGCCGTCTGATGCTCCCTCCAGTGCTAACTTTAGTTATCTTGCCGGTCAGCAACAGCGTTTTGATTTGTCTGCCAATCAACAGGCGCTTACTGACTATGCGCAGATGTTTGCGCCGATGAAACAGGAGTTTGCCAAAGTTGAGACTTCTGACTATCAAGTCAATTTTTCCTCAGATGAAGAATATCCCTTAGGTTTTGCCATAGCGCAATTGCATGGTGTTTATATATTGGCGCAGAATCAAATAGGATTGCTGATTGTTGATATGCATGCAGCGCATGAAAGAATTATGTATGAACAGCTCAAAAATGCGCTAGAACATCAACAAATCCCTACGCAACAATTATTAGTACCAGTCAGTTTTCAGGCCGATAAACTCGAAATAGCGACAGTGCAAGACACCTTAAAATCTGCGCATTCACATCTACAACAGTTGGGATTTGATATTGCAATTTTGTCACCTACTACTTTAGCCGTTCGGGCTTTACCTGTATTGCTCAAAGATGCCGATGCAGTGGCACTTGCAAGAGATGTGATTCGAGATATTCGTGATTATGGCGCAAGCCAAGTATTGACTGAGCGTCGTAATGAAATGCTAGCTACTATGGCTTGTCATGCGGCAGTACGAGCCAATCGTCAATTAACCATTGCCGAGATGAATGCTTTACTACGCGATATGGAACGCACGCAACGTTCTGGACAATGTAATCATGGCAGGCCGACTTGGCATCAGCTCAGTATGCGCGATTTAGATCAACTATTTATGCGTGGACAATAATTGATGAGCTTGTCGCCGGCGATATTCTTAATGGGTCCAACTGCCAGTGGAAAAACTGCATTGACCATAGCTTTAGCGCAACAGTTGCCGATAGAAATCATCAGTGTCGACTCTGCTTTGGTATATCGCGCCATGGATATCGGTACGGCAAAACCTGATGCGCAAATGTTACGCTTGGCACCACATTATCTGATTGATTTAATTTCACCTTTGCAGACTTACTCTGCAGCTCAATTCCGATCGGATGCGCTTAGCTTGATGCAGGAAATTAGCCATCGTGGGCGTATTCCATTATTGGTAGGTGGCACTATGATGTACTTCAACGCCTTACAAAGTGGCTTAAGTCAGCTGCCCCAAGCGGATGCTGAAGTGCGTGCCGAGTTAGATGCACAAGCAGCGCAGATAGGGTGGCCAGCAATGCATGCCAAATTAGCTGAAATTGATCCCGATACCGCAGCACGATTGCAAGAAACTGATACCCAGCGCATACAACGCGCTTTAGAAGTGTTTCATTTGACCGGACAGACCATGAGCGCTTTGCATCAACAACAAGCACAACAACCTTTGCCATATCGATTGTTGAAATTGGCGCTGGTGCCTTCACAGCGCAGTGTTCTTCATGAAAGGATAGCTGAGCGCTTTAGCCTGATGCTGCAACAGGGGCTGATTGAAGAAGTTGAACAATTACAAAAAGATTTTCCTGAGTTAAATCCCAGTTTACCCTCCATGCGTTGTGTGGGATATAGACAAACTTTGCAACATTTAGCGGGGGAGTTCGACAAAGCTGAATTGCTCAACCGTGGAGTGTACGCCACGCGCCAATTGGCTAAGCGACAATTAACTTGGTTAAGGGCAATGCAGGATACGGTGAATATCGATTGTTTGGCAGCGGATATGCCTCAGCAGGTGCTACAGGCAATCAGGCAGTTTATATCGCATTAGCGTGATAAATAGTGTTGTATTCTTTGAGCAGCTTCAAGACACTCTTGCTCACTAGCAACTAAAGCCATACGAATAAAGTGTGCACCTGGATTAATACCATGCGCCTCTCGCGCTAAAAAACTGCCAGGCAGAACCACAATATTTAAATCTCGGTAAAATCGTAAAGCCAGTTCGGTATCCGAAATGTCTGATTTTGCCCATAAATAAAAAGCTGCCTCTGGCATTTCTAGCGCTAACACCTGTTGCAAAATTGGGGTGACTTGCGCGAATTTACTACGGTACAAAGCTCGGTTGTGTTGTACATGAGTTTCATCATTCCATGCAGCTTCGCTCGCTGCCTGAATAGCTGGACTCATGGCGCAACCATGATAGGTCCGATACTGCAAGAATTTTTGCAAAATTTGCGCGTCTCCCGCAACAAAACCTGAGCGCATACCTGGTACATTTGAGCGCTTAGATAGCGATGAGAACATCACTAAATTATGCCAATCTCGCTGTAGTTGATGGGCTGCTTGTAATGCTCCCAATGGGGGGTGTTGCTCATCAAAATAAATCTCGGAATAACACTCATCAGCTGCAATGACAAAGCCATAACGGTCACTTAACTCAAATAGTTGTTGCCATTGTGTCAAAGGCATTATCTTTCCTGAAGGATTGCCAGGGGTGCATACATAGACTAATTGTGTACGTCTCCAAATAGACTCGGGCACACTGGCGAAATCCATTAAATGATCTGCTTCGGGGAGGGTATTTAGATAATAAGGTTGTGCCCCCGCCAATAAGGCTGCCCCTTCGTAAATTTGATAAAAAGGATTAGGGCTGATAACGATAGGAGGCTCACTTTTATCCTGATTAATTACCGCTTGGGCAAAGGCAAATAAAGCCTCACGACTGCCATTAACGGGAAGAATTTCTTGGTTGATATTTAAAGCGGGAATGCCATAACGTCTTATTAACCATTTTTGTATGGTTGTACGAAGCGACTCGTTGCCTTGCGTAGTAGGGTAAGTTGCTAGCCCCTGCAAATGCTCGGCTAGGGTATTTTGAATAATGCTAGGCGTAGCATGTTTAGGCTCACCAATTGACAAATTGATTGGGGTGAAACTTGGGTTAGCGGTCACATCAGCAAACAAAGCGCGCAAACGTTGGAATGGATAGGGTTGTAGCTGTTCGATTCGTGGATTCATAGTGCAATTATACTAAAATAGCGGGTTTGAATAACATCACATACAGATTTTCCAGGGGGTTGTCGTGCCTTTTTCCAAGTTAAACACCGCACATAGCGGAATTGCCAGTGCGGGTTTGTTATTTGGTGCGATATGTTGGGGTACTGTCTGGTTTCCATATCGCTTATTAGAACAAGCAGGTGTTTCCGGTACAGTCGCTAGTATTTATACCTATACATTGAGTTCTTTGTTTGGCTTATGTTTGTTTTATCGTTATCGCCAACATGCATGGCGACAAACAATCAACTTCTATTTACTGGCGATCACGGTTGGTTGGACTAATCTCAGCTATGTATTAGCGATTATTGATGGTCAAGTGATGCGGGTGATGCTGCTGTTTTATTTGTCACCATTGTGGACACTAATTCTGGCCAAATTTTTTCTTCATGAGCAAATTAATTTTCAACGTTACCTAGTGATTTTTATTTCATTGACAGGCGCTACAATGATGTTATGGAAGCCTGGTGATTGGCCGTTGCCACACAATGCGGCAGAGTGGTTAGGCTTATCATCTGGCATTGGTTTTGCGGTGTCTAATGTCATTACTCGACATTCCAAACAATTATCTTTGCCAGCTAAAACAATGGCTGTTTGGTTAGGAGTGGTGGTGGTTTCTTTAGTATTTTTGCCACTGTTGTCTCAACCTTTTGTATGGCCAGATCAAATCGCCTTGCAAGAATGGGTTTTGATATTAATTGTGACGGTGATGTTGATGCTGGCAACACTACTTGTGCAATATGGGGTGACACACTTACCAGCCACAAAAGCGACGGTATTATTTATGTTTGAATTAGTAGTGGCCGCCATCGCTTCTTATTTTTTAACGGATGAGGTAATGACGTTGCGTGAGTGGCTGGGGGGACTATTAGTGGTAAGTGCCACCTTGTATGCCGCGATAATGCGTGCCTGAACAATCAAGCTTAGGAGAAGTGAATGCCAGCAGCAAAATTAACAGTTGGATTGCGCTATCAACATCGATTTGTGGTGCCATTAACTAAAACCGTTCCAGCCTTGTACCCCGAAGCAGAAGAGTTTGTTCAAATGCCACAAGTGTTTGCGACTGGGTTTTTGGTGGGGTTTTTAGAGTGGGCATGTATCAAAGCCATTAACCCGTATTTGAACTGGCCCGATGAACAAACGCTGGGGACACATATTAATGTTAGCCATCAAGCCGCTACACCAGTGGGTTCTGAGGTGGTCGCAGATATTGAGTTAATTGAGATCGATGGACGACGTTTGCTTTTTTCAGTCCAAGCCCATGATGGCTTAGACGTGATAGCAAAAGGCACACATGAGCGTTTTGTGATTGATAAGCAACGATTTGAAATTAAAGTGGCACAGAAACAACAACAACTGAATCATCAGAACAAGTATTGATACAGCAATCTCTCTAGGCAAACAGGTACTGCACTGCAGGACCTGAGTTATATAGGCTTAAATCACGTTGAAATTAATTAGGCTGCTGTAGCTAGAATTGCCCGCCGAATCTGTAGCGATCGCGCTCAAGCTGACTTCCCCCGTCCCTAAACTGGTCAAATCGCTATCGGTTAATGTGACGGCAATATTACTACCTGAGCTAGTGTAGGATTTATTAATGGATGCTACACCTTTACTCAATACTACTGAGATGTTGCTACCTGATTCTGCCCAAAGATTCAC
>CAYYBG010000017.1:0-42006 GCA_964470195.1 uncultured Methylophilaceae bacterium
GACTGTGGTATATTCTCGGGTTTGAAATTTACACTGAATAACGAAGGATAAATGTTATGTTGGACTTTGTGCGCAAAATTACCCATGGCTGGGTAGCAAAGTTGATTCTTACTTTGGTGACGGTTCCGTTTGTTTTGTTTGGAATCGAGGCATATTTAAAAAATGTAGGTAACAGTGCTTCGGTTGCCGATGTCTCAGGGACAGCACCAATTACCGTGCAAGAGTACAGCGTCGCTTTACAGAATTTGCGCAATGAGCTGCAAAAACAAGGTCAAAAAGATTTAGCTTTCCTCGATTCATACGGTGGCCGCCGTGCTTTACTGGATCGCTTGTTAAGCTCGCGATTGTTGGCACTCGAGGCGCGTGAACAGAAATTTACTGTAAGCGATGCTTTGTTGCGTGACTTTATTGTCAATTTACCTGAATTCCAAGAGGGTGGTAAGTTCTCTCAAGATGTTTATGACAAATTGTTAGCCGCGAATCAATTGACTCCTTCTCAGTTTGAACAAAAAATTCGTACTGAGCTGATTACCCAACAAATTCGAGACTCTTTCCCCACCATGGTCAGTGCCAGCACTAAGAGTACCGATTTAGCTTTGCAAGCAGAATTCCAACAACGTGAAGTCTCATTGGTAGAATTTAAAGCGCAAGATTATCTTGATCAGGTAAACGTTTCTGCAGATGAAACCAAAGCCTTTTACGAAAAAAATAAAGCCAAGTTTAATGAACCTGCCCGCGTAAAACTTGAATTCTTAACTTTCTCAGCTGCCAACTTAATCCCCAAGGTTCAAGTAACTGATGAAGAAATGAAACGTTTTTATGAAGACAATGCCGATAAATTGCAAAGTGGTGAGCAACGTCATGCCAGCCATATTTTGCTGTCTTTTAGTCCTGGTTCGGATGAAAAAGCTAAGCAAGAGGTGAAGAAAAAGGCCGAACAAGTATTGGCTGAAGTCAAAAAGAATCCTGCTAAGTTTGCTGATTTGGCGCAAAAGTACTCTCAGGATCCAGGTTCTGCTCAAAAGGGTGGTGATTTGGGTAGTTTTGGTCGCGGCATGATGGTCAAGCCTTTTGAACAGGCAGTGTTTAGCATGAAGCCGGGACAAATTAGTGATCTGGTCCAATCTGACTTTGGATATCACATTATTAAGTTGATCGACATCACTGGCCAGGGTCAATCTTTCGATAGCATGAAAACGCAAATTCGCGCTGAGTTGCTGTACCAAAAAGCACTCAATAAATTTTCTGAAGATGCCGAAAGCTTCAGTAACATGGTGTATGAGCAGTCTGGAAGCTTGAAGCCAACTGCTGATAAATTAGGTTTGCAAACACAAAATACTGAATGGATTAGCTTTCAAGAAGGCGCTAAGTTATTCAAGAACGACAAGTTAATGAGCTTGGTGTTTTCTGATGAAGTATTGAAAGAAAAACGCAACAGTGAAGCTGTTGAAGTGGGTCCGAATACCTTAGTATCAGCGCGTGTTGTTGATTTTAAGCCTGCTGCGCCAAAAGCCTTTGAGGATGTAAAGGCGGGTATTGAGCAATTTTTACAATTACAAAAAGCTGGTAAATTGGCCATTGCACAAGGTAAAGCTAGTTTGGCTAAGTTAAATGCTGGTGATCAATCTGAAAAATTAGATTGGATTCCTAATGTCACGATAGACCGAAAAAATGCGCAAGGTTTGACAGACTTGGCGATGCGCAATGCATTTTCGGTGAATGCTGACAAGTTGCCGGCTTTCAAGGGAGTCGAAGATGCTCAAAAAGGCTATTTAATTATTAAATTAGTAGCAGTGCATGATCAACTTACCGATGATGAGAGTATTAAAGAGACAGCTGTTAGAGCTTATCGTGCGGCATTAGCTGAAGAATATGCCAATGCTTATATTGCTTCATTGACGGCTAAGAATAAAGTCAAAGTGAATGATAGATTGCTGATGAGTGGCAACGAAGCCCAATCACAGTAATCAATCCGGATAGAACAAAAAGCCCTATGTGCTGACATAGGGCTTTTTTTATATATAGCGTTTAATTTATCTAGTGACTAGTCAATCACACCTGCTGCCGTGATATTCATACCACCGTCGACATAAGTAATTTCCCCAGTCACTCCTGAGGCTAAATCACTGCATAAGAAAGCTGATACGTTGCCAACTTCCTCAATTGTGACATTGCGTCGTAATGGCGCATGCTTTTCATTAAAGGTATACATCTTGTCGAAGTTAGCGATACCTGAAGCGGCTAAGGTTTTGATCGGGCCAGCGGATACAGCATTTACACGAATACCTTTGGGACCAAGACTCTGTGCCATATAGCGCACATTGGCCTCTAAACTGGCTTTGGCTACGCCCATCACATTATAGTTTGGCATGGTACGCTCGGCTCCCAAATAACTGACCGTCAAAAGACTGGCGTTACGGCCTTGCATAAGTGGCAACCCAGCCTTAGCCAAGGCAGCAAAACTATATGAGCTGACATCATGAGCGATACGAAAGTATTCGCGATTGACTTTGTCAAGATAGTCCCCATCCAAGGCATCTTTTGGTACGAATGCCACTGAATGAACCAATATATCAAAGCCATCCCAGTGCTTCGCTAAATCTTGGTACATTTGCTCGATTTGATCGTCTTGGCTGACATCACATTGCAATACGATGTTCGAGTTGAAGTCTTTTGCCAAGTTAGCAACGCGCTCTTGGAATTTTTCCATTTGATAGGTAAATGCTAATTCAGCACCCTCACGTTTCATCGCTTCGGCAATACCATAAGCGATAGAACGGTTGCTTAGCAAACCAACAATTAAAGCTCTTTTTCCTGTCAGGAATCCCATTTTTATTTCCTTTTATTGATACATGCACTCGTTTAGCGAGTGTGTCGAGTTGGATGTGTTTGCGTTATTGATTACGCGGGTCTAGCGCATCACGTAATCCCTCACCAAGCAAATTATAACCCAACACGGTAATCAATATGGCCAAGCCGGGGAATAAGGATAACCACCACGCGAATTGAATATATTCTTTACCATCGGTGAGAATATTGCCCCAAGAAGCTTGAGGTGCTTGTACCCCCAAGCCTAAAAAGCTCAATCCCGATTCAACTAGCACTGCACTGGCAACTCCTAAGACTGAGCTAACGATAATCGGGGTTAAGCTATTTGGAAGTAGGTGTTTAAAAATGAGACGCATATCTTTAGCGCCTAGGGTTTGTGAAGCAAGCACAAACTCTCGATTACGCAAACTCAGAAACTCTGCTCGCACTAGGCGCGTCACCCCCATCCAAGAGGTCAGGCCTATCACTATCATGATATTCCATATAGACGGGGTGAGGAATGCAATCACCGCTAAAATCAAAAAGAAGGTTGGAATAGACAACATGATATCGACCAAGCGCATCATCAGTGTATCCACCCAGCCACGATAATATCCAGCCAAAGCCCCCAACACAATGCCGATACTGGTAGCGATACCTACCGCCACGATACCCACCAATAAGGAGATACGTGCACCATAAAGCATACGTGACCAAATATCCCTTCCAAGCGCATCTGTTCCCATCCAATGCTGCAGTGAAGGTGGCAGCAAAATGGCTTTTACATCAATGGCGTTAGGGTCATATGGAGCAATCAAGGGTGCCAATATAGCCAACAGCAAAATCAGACTAATAATCATCAAACCAGCTAGTGCTAGTGGATTGGCGATGATTTTTTTCATTGCATCACCCCTTTTCTGACGCGTGGATCTGCCCAAGCATAAGTGATATCTGCCAATAAATTACCCACCAAAGTGAGTGCCGATCCAATAGTCAGAATGCCCATAATCACTGGAAAATCCCGCATCAGAACTGCATCAAAAAACAATTTTCCCATACCTGGGATAGCAAATATGGATTCAGCAATCACTGAGCCACCGATTAATCCAGGAATTGACAGGCCAAATATGGTGATCAGTGGCAATAATGCATTTCGCAAGGCATGACGGAAAACAACAGTACTTTCAGGTAGGCCTTTTGCTTTGGCGGTAGTAATAAAGTCTTGGTGTAAAACTTCCAACATGCCGTTACGAACAAAGAGAGAAATACCTGCTAAACCGGTAATCGCAGAGATAAATACGGGAAGTAACAAATGCTTTAACGTATCCAACATTTGCCCCCAGTTGGATAAGTTTTCTGCACCCATAGAATGCAATCCAGAGATAGGTAGCCAGTGATGAACCACGCCGGTCCAGTACATCAGCATTAGTGCTAGCCAAAATCCAGGAATAGCAAAACCGATAAAAACAAATAGCGTGATGCTTCTATCCGGCAGTCTATTTTGCGTCAGGGCAGAAATAATCCCTAAAGGAAGGGCGATTAATATAATCAGAGCCATACTGAGCACATTAATCAACAAGGTGATAGGCAAGGCTTCTTGGATCATGCCCAGTTTGGTTTGATTATTCTCGTCAGTGGTTTGCCAAAACACAGGGCGTTGATGACTAGCAAATGAGTTACCAAAATCTAATTGACTCATCCGTTCTAACCACAAGCCATATTGCACAATAACGGGCTTATCTAGATGATACAACTCACGTAATTTTTGTCTGGATTCCTCACTGGCCTTGGGGTTAAACCCTGCTTCTGTACTCGTGATGTCGCCAGGGGCTAGGTGCATAATAAAAAAAGAAATCAAGCTAATTCCTATCAACATAGGAATCATCCAAAACAAACGTTTAAGTAAATATTTCAGCATATTTAGTAAGCACTTATCTCATTTCTGCGTAACGGACTTGGAATATACCATTGGTAAGAATTATGGCCGATTCCAGCGGGTGGTGCAGGGTTGTCTATGCCCTTAACGCGCTTATGGATAGCAGGCAATCCATAGCCCGCAAATAAATAAACGATGGGGCTATCTTGATACAGTATTTCAGCAAATTGATGATATATCTGCGTACGCCGTTCAGGGTCTAATTCTAATCGACCTGATTCTAACAATTGGTCGACTTGTGCATTTTGGTAAGCGATGAAATTGAATTGACCCGGTTGTTGCTGCGAGGAATGCCAGATATTGTATTGATCTGGCTCTTGACCCAATCCCCAACCTAACACCACCGCACTAAAGTCACCAGTTTTGATAAAGCGACTGATAAATGTTGCCCATTCCACCACCCTAATTGATACATCAACACCGACATCTTTGAGTCTGCGTTGTATCAATACTGCGGTCATTTCACGTTCTTTATTTTGATTGGTTAAAATTTCAAAACGCAAAGGCTGGCCATTTTTATCGACGATTCCGTCGCCATCATGATCAATATAGCCTGCCTCTGCCAGCAAACCTCTGGCTTTTTCTGGGTCATATTCATAAGGTTTTAGCTTGGGATTACTCCAGCGTGTTCCGGGTTTGTAGGGCGAGGCAACCGGTTCACCTAGGCCAAGTAATACGCCATCAATAATCTCCTGTTTATCGATTGCATAATTAAATGCCTTTCTCACACGGATATCGTCAAATGGTTTGCGCTTCAGATTAAAGCCAAGATAGGTATAGCTATTACCTAATTCTTTGTATAAATTAAATTTTTGATTCAGCTCAGGACGAGCAGGAAATATGCGTGCATATTGCACTGAATTGAGCCCCATCGAGTCTATATTATCAGCCATTAACTCAAGAAACTGAGCGGCTTTATCAGGAATGATACGCGACAACAAGCGTTCGATTTTAGCGGATCCTTGAGTAGCATTGGGGTTGCGCACCAAACTAATACTTTCGCCATTCTTCCAACTTGCCAGTTGATAATAGTGACTGCCGATAGGATGGCGCGCAAAGTCGCTATTGTTGATATCTTGACCTTGCAGAATATGTTTTGGTAACACATGCAGACTAGCCCATGAATCTAGCGCGGGAGCATAGGGTTGGGCGTAGCTGACCACAAATGTTTGTGCATCGGGTGTACTCGCTTTCTGAACTAGTTTGTAATCAGCACCATAAGGGGTACGAGTGTTGTCATCGGTCATTAATTGCCAAGTGAATAGCACATCTGCGCTGGTTAAATCGTGACCATCAGCCCATTTCAAATTGGGTTTGAGATGAAATATGATGGTTTTTTTATCGGCAGATATCTGCCAACTTTGCGCAAGCTCACCTGTTAGTTCAAGGTTTTTGTCATATCTGAGCAAGCTATTAAATATATTACCGGCGATGGCGGAGGCAGAGGATTCTCCCGCTAGCATCGCAATCAGCCCGCTAGGCTCGCCTGAAAGGGCATCGATTAAGATACCACCTGATTCAGCAGGATATTGATTATCGAGTTGGCTGTTGCTTGATTGATTGACTTGATTACAAGCTGTCAGCATGAAAACCATGATGCTTGAAAAAAATAGAGAAAGGATAGGTTTCATTGAAGGGGAATGATCATCACAGCAGTTGATTAATGGACTTTCTTCTGACGCTTGCGTTTTGATTTAGTTTCTTTTTTGCTGGCCGTTGAGTCTGTCATCACGTTGGTGCTATCAAGTACCGCATTAGCAATCATCAAGCGTTGCCCGATCACTAAATTTTGTGAGTTGAGCTGATTAACTTGCATAATTTGTTCAATGCTTATGCCATATTGTTTGGCAATTGAAAACAAGGTCTCTCTAGCTTTGACGATATGCGTTAGTGTTGCCGCTTCAGTCCCTTTTTCACTGCCTGAACTGCTTAGTTTTTGTGTGCTATCAGAGGGGGTATTATTGGGAACCAGTAACGGTTCGCTGGTCACAGCTAATCGTTGACTTATGTTATTGGCATCACGCAAGCTGGCGACATCAATACCAAATTTTTTAGCAATTTTATCAACCCGTTCGCCCCGTTTTGCATGGTAGGTTTGCCAGTTGACCAAAGGCTTATTGTAATTGGCAAGATTGATTTGAAAAGTCTCTGCAGCATCAACGGGCAAAAGAATTTCATGAATTCCACCGCTCGCATTTAATACCGGTCGGTTGTACTCGGGGTTGAGCTGATTGAATTCTTCCAAGCTGATTTCTGCTAACTCAGCAGCTACTTTGGCGTCAATCTTGTCTGGCGCTGTAATCTTTTTGAAGTAGGGCTTGTTGGGAATAAAGTCAATACTTAGACCATAGTCTTCTGGCTTAGTCATAATGTTCTTGATGGCTTGCAGCTTAGGCACATAATTCTTGGTTTCGCTTGGCAGAGCCAAGTTGGCATAGTCAGTTGGTAGGCCTTTGCGACGATTCCGTTCAATCGCACGTTTAACCGTGCCTTCACCAGCGTTATAAGCGGCCAAAGCCAAATCCCAAGTACCAAACATGACATGGAGTTTTTGCAAATAGGTCAAAGCAGCATCGGTTGCTGCCGTGATATCGCGACGATTGTCGCGCCACCAATCTTGTTTTAGACCAAAGTCTTTGCCAGTGGCAGGCATAAACTGCCAAATGCCCGCTGCTTTACTGCGCGAATATGCTTGCGGATTAAAAGCACTCTCCACCATTGGCAGTAGGGCAATCTCGCTGGGCATGCCGCGTTTTTCAACTTCACTGACGATATGGTAGAGATAACGTTGACTTCTGCTCATCATGCGTTGCACATAGTCAGGACGGGCAGCATACCAAGCCTCGTGGTTTTGAGTGTATGGCGAATTAACCTCAGGTAAGCCATAACCACTAATGATACGTTCACGTAAGTCTTGGTTGGGATTATTGAGATTGTCTTGGCTGATCTCGTCTGGTAAGAAGCTTTTTGCTGGGGTTTGAATATTTTTATTTAGATTAAAACTTGGGTCTAGCGCCTCAATGCTTTGATTATCGATCACAATAATGTAATCACCCATTAGATTGGTATCCGCATTGCTGCTTGATGAAATCATCATCAGATAGGCTGCTGTAAGCAATAATGTTTTCCAACCCATGCGATTGTCCTGCCAATACAAGCTTTAAAACAAGCCGCTGATGGTAGGCAATTCAGCCTTTTCAGTCAATCTAAAATATCTGTACTTAGCGATATTATTTTTCATCATACTTAGCGCTAAGCCAATAGTTAAAACAGATTGCGCCTCGAACGTAATTCAGTAAATATTTTTATTGGGTCTGCGTCTGGCATACCCAATTGAGATTTGATACTGATTTGCTGACAACGCAAGAAAGGATTGACTGCCAACTCTTGTTGAATGGAGCTAGGTAAACTCACTTGGCCTTTTTGTCTTAATTCGGCCACATGTTTTTGATAGTCTAGTAAGGCTTGATTGTGCGGATCTACAGTGAGAGCAAACTGAATATTTTTTTCGGTATATTCATGCGTGCAATATACTTTCGTTGATGCAGGAAGTTGGGCAAGTTGTTTTAATGAACCATACAATTGCGCGGCGCTGCCCTCGAAAAGCCGGCCACAGCCAGCCGAAAAAAGGGTGTCGCCACAAAACAATAGCCCATGACCATAAAAAGCGATATGACCTAATGTATGCCCAGGGACATGTTTGATCTCAAAGTCTAGTGCTATTTCATCAATATAAATGCTTTCTCCATGCTGGAGAGGAATATGATTAAATGCATATTGTTCATAGCTCGAGGCATACACTGTGGCGTTGAAGTGTTGCAATAAATGTTGTACGCCACCAATATGATCTTGGTGATGATGGGTAATCAGGATGTGGCTCAGTGTTAAGTTCTGTTGCGCTAGTGTATCCAACACCACCCGTGCATCACCGGGGTCAACCACCACGGCATGCTGTTGGTTGTGCAACATCCAAATATAATTATCGCTAAAAGCAGCAATAGGACTAATGTTCAGCATATCTTTACAAAGTTGAGATGAAAACTAACAAGCCGTTAAATATACCGCATACTAGCGCAAATCCTGTCTCACCAGTAGACTGGTTTCATCATCCAATTGGTCAGATGTTATGTGCCGAAGAGCAAATATTGTTCGACGATTGGGTAACCAATCTGTTCGGCTATCATGCATTGCAATTGGGCAATATGCCGAAAGATTTATTGCGCAACAGCCGGATTCAACACTGTTTCCGTAGCAATGTGGTGAACCCTGATATATTTTGTGATAGTGCATTTTTGCCTTTTCAACAACATAGCTTGGATTTATTGCTGTTGCCCCATGTTTTGGAGTTTAGCGCATTACCTCAACAAACTTTACGTGAAGCAGAACGGGTTCTAGTTCCAGAGGGTCATGTCATTCTGACCATGTTTAATCCTATTAGTCCTTGGGGCGTTCGTCGAATGATGGGATGTGGACGCTCTGAGATTGCAGATTTGTGGACGGCGCATTTTTTTACTATGACGCGCATACGTGATTGGTTGTCCCTGCTGGGATTTGAAGTATTACAAACCCGCATGTTGTGCCATGCATGGCCCATACATTCACAAAAAATGGCACAGCGCTTTAGCTGGCTTGCACTACTTGGTTTAAAATGCTGGCCTATGACAGGAGGGGTATATGCCATTCTGGCGCGTAAACGCGTGGTGGGGATGCATATCATTAAACCCAATTGGCAATCCATATCAGTTGCCAAAAAATTAGTCCCAACGCCAAATAAAAAACAAATCAGCCGTCGAGTGAAAGCAAATTGAACCATTCCGAAATCGTCAGTCTTTATACCGATGGGGCTTGTAAAGGTAATCCTGGCCCAGGCGGTTGGGGTGTGCTACTTAAAGTGGGTAGCCATGAAAAAGCCTTATGTGGTGGTGAGTTGGTGACCACCAATAATCGTATGGAATTAACCGCAGTGATTGAGGGTTTGAAAGCCCTTAAACGTAGCTGTAGGATCGATATTTATACCGATTCAGTATATGTGCAAAAAGGGATGACCGAATGGATTCATGCTTGGCGTCAACGTGGATGGCGCACCAGTGACAAAAAACCGGTTAAAAATGAGGATTTATGGCGTCTACTAGATACATTAGCTCAAACGCACCAAATTGATTGGCATTGGGTAAAAGGACATGCGGGACATCCTGGTAATGAGCGGGCCGATGCCTTAGCCAATCAGGGGGTTGATCAAGTATTGGCAAAATCAGGCTTACCATCGATGGCAAAGGAATAACTATATGACTATCAGACAAATTTTTCTGGATACAGAAACCACGGGTTTATATCCTGCGCAAGGGCACAAAATTATCGAAATTGCCGCAATAGAAACGATTAACAGGCAGATGACACAGCGTCATTTCCATTTTTATCTTAATCCAGAACGTGAAATTGACGAGGCCGCACAACAAGTGCATGGTATTAGTCTAGAGTCTTTGCTGGATAAGCCTAAATTTGCTGAAATTGCTGATAGTTTCCTACAATTTATTGATGGAGCTGAGTTGATTATCCATAACGCCCCCTTTGACTTGGGTTTCTTAAATAGCGAATTAGGCGCAATTGATAAGCCCATGGTTGAAACCATTGCCGTTAATATTGTGGATACGCTCAAGATGGCAAAAGATATGCGTCCTGGACAGCGTAATAGCCTAGATGCCTTGTGTCGTCATTATGATGTGGATAATTCAAAACGTACACTGCATGGCGCTTTATTGGATGCACAACTACTCGCTGAGGTTTATCTTGCGATGACACGTGGGCAGGATAGTTTGATTAGTGAGAGTGTGAACAGCATTGACATGGTGCAGAGCAGTGTGGAAATGTCAGTTGGCGTCAGTGAAAAGGTGATTTTTGCTGATGCGCAAGAGTTGCTCGCCCATCAACAATATCTACAAGATTTGAATAAATCTGGGCAAAGTGTTTGGAGCAAACTAGAGCAAAGTACTAGCGAGTAGCATCTGCCCAGCTATTCGGAGTCTCGTATAGACGAATTCGCTCCAATCTAAGCTGATTGCCATAGATATCTTGGTATTGCGCTGATAATTGCTTAAAAGCTTCTGCAGCAAGATTTTCTGCGGTAGGGACGCAGGGCAAAATGACCGTTTTGTGTTGAGGGATCTGCGCCAATAGTTGTATCACCACATGGTCTTTCTCATACACTAAAAAAGCATGATCCCAGGCATCCACTAAAGTTTTTTTAGCGATTGCTTTGACATCAGAAAAATCCATCACCATGCCATCTTCCGAGCTACCTTCTTGATGAATAATATCGCCAGATAGCGTGATTTCTATGGCGTAGCGGTGGCCATGTAAATTGCGGCATTGGCTTTTATGGCATGGAATACGGTGACCCGCATCAAATTCTAAACGTGTGGTAATTTGCATTTCGCTATTATAAACGAGAAGGGGCAAAGATGGCTTGGCCTTGCTTAAGCAGATTGCTTCAGTTCTTGCAATAATTCGTGGTAGAAAGCCAATCTTGCAGCGCTGACTTTACCTGCATTAACGGCATTTAATAGGGCACAGTCTGGCTCGTGCAGATGGCGACAGTTATTAAAACGACATTGGCCTAGATAGGGACGAAATTCAGGGAAAGCTTGTTCGATTTCATCGATGCTTAAATGATATAGACCAAATTCCTGCAAGCCAGGAGAGTCGATGATATGGCTATCGGCATCCAAATGATACAGATGTGTGGCTGTGGTCGTGTGTTTGCCGCTGTCTAAAACACCTGAAATTTCACGAGTACGGATATCCAGTTGTGGTAACAGACCATTAATGATGGTGGATTTACCCATCCCAGATTGCCCAACCAAGATGCTGGTATGCTGATTCAAATAAGGTTTTAGCGCATGAATATCTTGTTTAGCACTCAGTTTGATCAGTTGGTAGCCTAGGGCTTGATAAGGGATGAGTTTTTCCCATGCGGCATCGCTTTCAGCCAAATCAACTTTATTCAAAACAATGAGCGCATCAATGCCTGCTTGACTCGCGGCGATTAGACAGCGATTTAATAAAGATTGATAAAAGCTAGGCAGTGCCGCCAGTACAATAATAATTTGTGTGACATTGGCAGCGAGCACTTTGGTTCGGTAGGCGTTACTTCGATATAGCAGCGACTTTCGAGCTTGGATATGCTCTATCACCGCCTCATCTTGAGCAGTCGGAAAAATATCCACTAAATCGCCACAGGCGACATCGTGTTTTTTTCCTCGTGTTACACAGTGCCAAATACTGTTATCAGGCAATTCGACCTGATAGCGTTTGCCATAGCTGGCCACGACTCGGCCGGTGTAAAACGTTTTATTTGTCAAAGTGGTAGTAACTTTGATTGAGATAGGCGGCGACGTTCAGTTCCTCATCCTCAAACCACTTCATTCCCAACATAGTGTTGCAATTACGAATTTGAGCAATAAGGCCCTTGGAGGAGTTGACGATGCGATTTTCACGTGTGTAGATGTTGGCACCATCTCCACCATAGCGGCGGGCGTGGCACTCGATACAATGTTTTTCTACCATGGCTTTGCCTATCTGCGGATTACCTTCAGAGAATGGTTGTGCCAAAGCAAAACATGGCAGCAAACATAACAGCAAGCTTACAATTCTCATGATATTTTCTCGGTAATTTTGGCAATTCTAATGCTGGCGGGTGGATGCGAGTCATAGAATGCAGAGTGCCAAGGGTCAGGCGTGAGGGTAGAGGCATTGTCACGATAAAGTTTGACTAAGGCATCAATTAAATCCTTTGCCTTAGCATGTTTAACCGCATAATCATCAGCCTCGAATTCGTTCTTGCGTGCATACCATGCCATCAGCGGACGCAATACAAATAAAAAACTAGGGCTAACCAACATAAAAAGCATTAAAGCCATATAGTCAGAGGGAACTGACACGCCAAGGCCACTATAAAACCAAGTTTGTTGTTTCAACCATCCCAACAACGCTAGACCCAAAAATGAAATGATAAACAGACTGATAATACGTTTTAGTACATGGTGATGTTTGAAATGACCAAGTTCATGGGCTAACACTGCTTCAATCTCATTGGTGTTGAGGCGGTCTAGTAAAGTATCAAAAAATACCACCCGTTTACTAGCGCCAAAACCCGTAAAGTATGCGTTACCATGGGCACTTCTAGCAGAACCATCCATCACAAATAAGCCTTGTGATTTAAAGCCACATTTTTGCAGTAACTTTTCAACTCTATTTTTCAATTTTTCATCCTGTAGTGGCGAGAATTGATTGAACAATGGTGCAATCAAGCTAGGATAGACTGCCAACATGAGCAAGTTGAAAGCACTCCATAAAATCCACAAATACAACCACCACCATTCTCCGGCCTCGCGCATTAGCCAAAATGCTGCGAACAAAATAGGAGCCCCCATCATAAAACCCACCAAACTGTGTTTGATCAGGTCGGAAAAGAACATGGCTGGGCGCATTTTATTGAATCCAAAGCGTTCATCGATACTGAATGATTTGATGTAATCAAAAGGTAAATCAATCAATGCACTAATGACCAATACACTGAGAACCAATAATCCACCTCGTACAAATTCATGGCTAACTAAATGGCCACGTAAATAATGGTCGATAAAGTCTAGGCCCCCACCCAAAGTAAACCAAAGCAATAAGCCCGCTTGAACCAACAAGGAGCTAAGCACCAATCGGGTTTTGGCGATGGTGTAGTCAGCCGCTTTCTGATGGTCTGATAATGCAATATCAGCATCGAAAGCAGCCGGCACTGTGGATCGGTGGAGTTGCACATGACAAATATGTCGGCGACCCAACCAAAAGCGTACACAAGTGGTAATCACCACGACAAAAATGAATAAAATACTGAGTTGGTTTTGCATAAGAAAAAGTAATTTTTAAGTTAAACTAATTAGCATTATAGAAGGATTAATACGCCCTAGGTTCATTCCGGTGATCTTTAGGGCTTTATTTTAATGGAAATCATGATGAGTAATCACAATGACAATTTAATTTGGCTTGATATGGAGATGACAGGCCTCAATCCAGATACTGACCGCATTATTGAACTTGCCATCGTGGTGACCGATGCTGAGTTAAATGTGATCGCTGAATCTCCGGTTTTCGTGGTACATCAAAGCGATCAAATACTGGATGCAATGGATGCATGGAATAAGGGCACACATGGCCGTTCTGGTTTGATTGAAAAAGTAAAAGCCTCGGTATTAGATGAACAAACGATACAACAACAAGCGTTAGCATTCCTACGCGCACATACCCCGGCAGGAAAGTCACCTATGTGTGGCAACTCTATTTGTCAGGATAGGCGTTTCATGGCGCGATATATGCCCGAACTTGAACGCTATTTTCATTATCGCAATTTAGATGTGAGTGTATTTAAAGAATTGGCCAGACGTTGGCGACCAAAACTTTATAATGGCTTTAAAAAAGACAGTCGTCACGAGGCTTTGGCAGATATTTATGAATCGATTGATGAACTTAAATATTACCGTGAGCATTTCTTGCGCATCAGTGACGAATAGAAAAAAATGGGGTGTCAAGTCATTGTTAGCCCTGACACCCCGAGGGAGGAGAATTAAGCTAAGAGTTAGCTCAGTTAATACAAAGCAGTTATTGTGCCAACTTTGTCATGGGGCATGAAATTTAGCGGCAAGTAAACTTACTGAGGTATCTCTAGCATGGCTTGATAGAGGGCGATATAACGCTTCGCGCTGTGTTGCCAACCTAGCTCTAATTGCATTCCTTGTTGTTGTATTTGTTGCCAGAGCTTGGGCTGCTGATAATAACTCAAGGCTCTGGTAATGCACTGTTTGAGCTCATTTGGATCAGCTTGGTGCATGACAAAGCCATTGGCTTGTTTACTCGTCATAGTTTGCGTGTTGGTATCAATCACACTATCCGCCAAGCCACCGGTTTGATTCACCAAGGGCGGGGTGCCATAGCGCAGGCCATACATTTGATTGAGGCCACAAGGTTCGAAGCGCGAGGGCATGATAAATAGATCGCTAGCTGCCATAATCTGATGCGATAGCGCTTCGTCATAACCTATCCGACAGGCAACACGGCCAGGGTAGCGACTCGCTAAATTAAGAAAGCCTTGTTGCATATTGGCTTCACCTGACCCAAGCACCACTAACTGAACAGAATGTTGTTGCAATACATCCTCAGCTATTTCCAACAACATATCCAAGCCCTTTTGGTGAGTCAAACGACTCACTACCCCCAGTAGCGCCGAATCTGCTAAAACTTCCAAGCCCATGCTATGTTGCAGTGATGCCTTCACTTGTTTTTTACCAAGCAGTTGCTGTGCGTTGTAATGCACAGGCAAATAGGGATCGGTTTGAGGGTCCCATATTTGGGTGTCCAAACCATTCAGAATGCCGACTAAATCATTTTGTCGTAATTGCAATAACCCTTGCATACCAAAGCCAAAGCTATCAGTTTGTATCTCTTTGGCATAGGTTGGGCTGACTGTGGATAACTTATCTGCATAAAACAGTCCAGCTTTCAGAAAAGAAAACTGACCATAAAACTCCACACCATCCATATGAAAAGCCTGCTGTGGCAAGCCGAGTTGCGTCAGCCATGACTGAGAATAATTACCTTGAAATGCAAGGTTGTGAATCGACATGAGCGATTTAGCACATTGCAGACTAGGCTTTTGTCTGCGTTTGTAATAAAGATAAGCGGGCGTTAAACCAGTTTGCCAGTCGTTACAATGCACAATATCAAAGCGTTGTGTCAGTGGGCTATCATCACAAGCCAAGATGGCTGCGACATGCGCCAAGGTGGCAAAGCGTAGAGGATTGTCCTGCCAGTCATCACCAAGGTTATCAAGATAAGGATTGCCAGCCCGCTGATACAATGCCTCATGGCATAATGCCAACACTGTTACGCCGCTATCCGGCATCATTCCTTGCCATAGCGTTATCTCACCAACCATCGGTAAGTGCTGCAAAGTGCATCGTTTGACAGGAGCATGCAGTTGGTCGATGACGCCTGGATAGGCAGGTAAAACAATCTGTACCTGATGACCTAAATTGTTCAGTGCTGCAGGTAAGGCGCCGCTAACATCTGCGAGTCCGCCTGTTTTTATCAATGGATGGGCTTCAGAAGTAGCAAATAAAATGCGCAATTAAAATCTTTCTGTTGAATCAAAAACAGCGCTCCATCATACTTACTGGCTAAGTTCAAATCAAGAAAACTAAAAGGGGATAGCAATGCAAGGATGGATTGCCGTAGGTGCTGGTGCCGCATTAGGTGCATGGCTACGCTGGGGCTTGGCCAGTGTTTTCAATCGCTCTGGCGATCAATTGCCCATAGGCACCCTGATCGCCAACTTAATTGGCGGTTTGATGATGGGCATGGTGCTGGCTTGGCTTAATCAACGTAGCGATATTTCTCCCAGCATCAGATTATTATTGACCACTGGATTGTTAGGTGGCTTAACCACTTTTTCCGCTTTTTCTGGGGAATCTTTTAGTCTGTTATTACGTCATCAGTATGGCTGGGCAATATTGCATACTACTTTGCATGTAGTAGGTGCATTGTTGATGACGGCTTTGGGTTTTTATTTGATGCAAAGCACGAAATCCTAGAAACATGGTTAACCACACAGAGAGCCAAGCATGAGTTTGCGACTACGATTAAATTTGCTGATTACTACAATCTCGATTTTGTTTATGATCGCGTCAGGTATCGTGATTGTGCAAGATGCCAAGTCATCCATCCAAGAGCGCGTCGAAGCAGCTACCCGCGTCACCGTTCAACTTTTAGATACAGTCATTATTAGCTCAGCGATGAACCCAAGCTTGGGTCTGACCAGCGATGTATTAAGTCAATTTTTGCGTTCATTAGGTTATGTTAGAAGTAATCACATTGTGTTGTATGACTTGTATGGCAAAGTATTGTATGAATCTCCTCGCTCAACTTATCGTTCAGAAATACATCCCCCTGCTTGGTTTGTCAGCATGGTGCAGCCCCACCAAGAGCGTGTTGAGCGTCGCGTTCGCTATGGTGTGTTGGTCATACAATCTAACGCAGAAGGCTCGATTCGAGACGCATGGCGTGGGGTCAGACAGTTTATGTGGTTGGGTATCGGATTTTTTATTCTGCTGAATGTCATGGTCTACCTATTATTGAGTGTTTCGCTACAACCGGTAAAACAAATTTTGGCGGCGATACGTGCGATCGAGGGAGGTGATTTGCAAGTGCGCTTGGGCAGTTTTAAATTGCCCGAATTTGACCATATCGCCCATAGTCTAAACCGTATGGCGGAATCACTCGGGGCAGAACGACAATTAGAAGAAAATCGTCAATTGACACAATTAATACAAACGCATATCGAGGATGAGCGCCGAAGCTTAGCGCGCGAATTACATGATGAGCTAGGACAATATGTCACTGCAATCAAGACCTTTGCTGTTGGGATTGTTAAGAAAACTGAACAATCTCAGCCAGATATTAGCGCTAATGCGCAAACCATCGTATCAGCAGCCAATCATATTTATGACGGAATGCATCACATTATTCGCACATTGCGACCAGGCGCACTGGATAATTTAGGCTTATCAGAAACGCTGCGTGATGCGGTCAATAACTGGCAAACACAATATCCACAACTGCAATTTGAATTGAACTTAAGTGGTGAATTAAATGACTTAGGTGAAACCATCAATATTAATATTTATCGTATTGTGCAAGAGTCGGTCAACAATGTGGTGAAACACGCTAATGCACAACACCTCAAGATTAGTTTGAACAGAAAAAAAGGGCGAGATTTGCGCCTGAGCATAGAGGATGATGGCCAAGGAATGAAGATTAACGAAATAGATCAATCGCAACATTTTGGTTTGTTAGGTATGCGCGAGCGAGTTCAGGCTTTGCATGGAGAGTTTCAAGTGAACTCACAACCAACTCGTGGTACCCTGATTGCCATTGTGATACCTGAGGATAAGCTATGAGCGAGCCAATCAAAGTGATGCTAGTGGATGACCATGCGGTGGTCCGTATGGGCTTTCGAATGCTGTTAGAGTCGGCATCAGATATCAAAGTGGTTGCAGAAGCCGAGAGTGGAGAGCTAGCGATTAAGCAATATATGGAACACCATCCCGATGTGGTCGTCATGGACATCACCATGCCAGGCATTGGTGGTATGGAAGCGACCGATAGAATCATTGCAAAAGATAGTCATGCCAAAATTTTAATTCTGTCTGCGCATGAGGATTCAGTACATCCCAAGCGTGTACTCAATGCTGGTGCCATGGGTTATTTGACCAAACGAAGTGCGGCAGAAGAATTGATTAAAGCAATACGCACGGTAGCCAGCCGCAAAATGTATCTTGAGGCTAATATTGCCCAACAAATGGCGATACAACAATTAAATGGCGAGCAGAATCCAGTGGATATCTTGTCGGATAGAGAGTTTGAGGTATTTATTGCCTTGGCTAAAGGTAAAACAACCAATGAGATTGCCGATACGCTCAGTTTGTCGCCGCGCACAGTGGGAACCCATCTCTACAATATTAAGCAAAAACTGAATGCCAATAACTCAGCAGAGATTGCATTGATTGCTATGCGCTGTGGCTTAATTGACCCTTAGTCATGATGAATTAGAATGCGTGTTGCTGTACACGCTAATCACGCCAGCCAGCACAATACTCGAGATGGCCAACCAACTGCTTGCCACAAGTGTTTCTTGCCACGCTATATAAGCAATCAAACTGCCAATCACCACGGTACTATAAGCCAAGCTCCCCACCACAAAAGGATTACCTGTTCGATAGGCGCGTGTCATGGTCAATTGACCCAATGTAGCAAATACCCCTAAGCCCATCAATGGCAATACATCATGTGCTCGAATAGGATGATATTGATGCATCAGCATCCATAATCCGCCCCCTACAGTACAAGTCAAAGAGAAATAGAACACAGTGCGCCAATCTGGCTCATTGGCACGACCTAATTGCATGACATGCACATACACCAAGCCAGCCAGAAGTCCTGACAAAAGCCCAGAAATTCCTGCGAGGATTTGGGCGACATGCAGGCTAGGGCGAAGCAGTAATACCACACCGGCAAATCCCAAAATCAAAGCGAAGATCAACATTGGGCGGGGTTTTTCATGATGACTGATGGTAAGAATGGCAGCCATTGCAAGCGGTGAGGTGTAGTTTAGGGTGATAGCGCTGGCCAAGGGCAGATGACTCAATGCATAAAAAAACATGAGCATTGAAATAAAACCATATATCGAGCGAGTGATATGTTTCTTGAGCAAAGGGGTGCGAATGCTCAAGTGACTGCCGTATAAGTAGATAGAGACCAAGATTAGTCCAAACAATGAGCGATAAAACACCAATTCGGCACTGGTGAAATAATCGCCACAATATTTAACCAAAGCCCCCATCACGGCAAAGCATACTGCTGCCGCTAACATCCATAAGCTGCCTAAATGTGGTGATTTCACAGATGTGGATTGAGACGCTGACGGAGCCATTGATGGAAATGTTGCATACCAGTTTCCATCGGGTGCTGATAAGGTCCTCGCTCATCGACCCCTAAAGCATGCAAGGCAACACGGCCATCATGCATACGCTGACAAATCTGTTTGTCTTCAAGCGCTGTTTCATTATAAGCAGCTTGTTGTGCCTCGACATAAGCGCGCTCAAACAGAGCAATATCTTCAGGATAATAAAACTCCACCACATTGCTGCAGTGATGCACACCGCGCGGAATAATATGAGATACCACCAACACATTGGGATACCACTCAATCATTAAGAAAGGATAGTAAACCATCCAAATCGCGCCATATTTTGGCGTTGGTTGACCAGACTGGGCTTGATAGTTGGCGACTTGCTGTTGCCATTGTTGATAGACTGGGCTTCCTGGTCGATTGAGGGAAGACTTAAAACCCACCGTTTGTACACTGAACTCATCAGCAAATTGCCAATGTAAATCTTCGCAATCTACAAATTGATTTAAGCCGGGGTGGAAAGGGCCAACGTGGTAGTCCTCTAAGTAAACTTCGATAAAAGTTTTCCAGTTGAAGTCATATTCCTCAATCATCACGCGATTGAGGCGGTAGCCTGTGAAATCAAAGTCTTGCTTGCAGCCCAGTTGTTTAAGGTCTTTTGCAATATCGCGATTTGAGTCAAAAAGTAAACCGTTCCAGTTTTTTAATGGCGTTTGACTTAGATGCAAGCATGGATTCTGTTGGAAATGGGGGGCTGCGATTAACTCACCTTGGATATTGTATGTCCAACGATGTAAAGGGCATACGATATGTTTGGTATTGCCTTGACCTTCCAACATAATGGCTTGTCGGTGACGACATACATTGCTCATCAGGCTGATACCTTGCTCATGGTGAACTAAAGTTTTAGCGTTGTTCATCCATGCTAGAGCATAGTAATCACCCTGATTGGGTACCATCAACTGATGACCTACATAGCTGGCAGACTGAGCAAAAATATATTGTTGTTCTAGTTGATAAATCGCTGGATCTGTATACCAAGCTACCGGCAACTGCACTGGTTGTTGTGACAGCTTGAGGTGCAAATCCAAAGTGCTTGATGAAATCATAAGTCTTTAATGTGTTTGAGTTATTTCAACGAATTAAAAAGGCTAGCAAGTAAAAGGGGCATGATTTTGCCCTATCTCAAAAAATTTTCAAGAAAAATTTTGGTTTGGACTGATTTGCCTCAAAAGCGACCATCAGCCATCATGCTGAGTTGTTACCATAACAAAGACCTCACTTGCTTGAGGCAGTTCAGTTTTACTCGATTGAATTCTCAGTAATCACGCTGTACTGCCCGAATTTGCTTGATTTTAGGGGTAGTTTTGCGCTAAAGTAACAAGCTTGTGACAAGATTCCAACACCAAGACTTGTCATCGCTTGGCGGCAAACAGCCGCCATTTTCTTTTTTGTCTGTGGTAATGGCTAACCTCCTTATTCCCGACAAATAACTGCAATTAAAGATTGAGCAATTTATGTCACATTTGATGAATACCTACGGCAGATTGCCCGTCACCTTTGACAGAGGTGAGGGGGTGTGGTTAATTGATAGTAGCGGAGAACGTTATTTGGATGCCTTGTCAGGCGTGGCTGTGAATGGCCTTGGACATGCGCACCCCAAACTGCTGCAAGCCATCAACCAACAAATCGCCAAACTCATCCATGTATCAAACATTTATCACATTCGTGAACAAGAGGCATTGGCCGATCAGTTATGTGAAATTTCTGGCATGGATAAGGTATTTTTCTGTAACTCTGGCTGTGAGGCAAATGAGGCAAGTATCAAATTAGCGCGTTTGTATGGTCATCACAAAGGCATTACTAATCCAGAAATCATCGTCATGGAAAAATCCTTCCATGGACGCACCTTGGCTACTTTGTCAGCGACGGGAAATCGTAAAACCCAAGCAGGTTTTGAGCCCTTAGTCAGTGGGTTTGTGCGAGTTCCATTTGATGATATCGAAGCCGTCAGACAAGTTGCGGTCCACAATAAAAATGTTGTGGCCATCTTAGTTGAGCCTGTTCAAGGTGAGGGTGGTATTAATATCCCCCATGACGCTACTGGTTATCTGCAGGCGCTACGTCAGCTATGTGATGCACAAGGCTGGTTGATGATGGTGGACGAGGTGCAAACTGGTATTGCTCGCACAGGCACATGGTTTGCGTTTCAACATAGTGGTATTCAGCCAGATGTGATGTCGTTGGCGAAAGGTCTTGGTTCTGGCGTGCCTATAGGGGCATGTTTGGCGCGCGGGGTTGCTGCAGAAACGTTTACTCCTGGCAAGCATGGTTCTACTTTTGGTGGAAATCCACTAGCCAGCTCAGCTGGTTTGGCGACCTTGCAAATTATTCAAGAAGAAAAACTACAACAAAATGCTGCTGACATGGGCAAGCGGATTGCCCAAGGTTTCCGCTCAGCGTTTGCTGATGTTCCACAAGTGCTGAACATCCGTAACGCTGGATTAATGATAGGGATAGAGCTTGATAGGCCTTGTGCCGAATTGGTGAAGCTCGCCTTGGCACATCATTTGTTGATTAACGTCACCGCCGAGCGAGTAATACGCCTATTACCTCCTCTGATTATCAATGAGACGGAAGTGGCGCACTTGGTTGACGGTTTGTCAGCAGTAGTGAAACAGTTTTTACAGCAAGGCGCCGGCAAATAGCCATCAGTTCGGTGCTGAAGGAAGCATTATGGATATCAAACATTTTCTAGAGTTTAAAGACCTGAGTCGCCAAGAGCTGATTTATCTATTTGAGCGCAGTGCTTGGATCAAAGCTGAATTCAAAGCCTATCGCCAATACTGGCCTTTGGTGGACAGAACCCTGGTGATGATCTTTGAGAAGGCCAGTACACGCACACGTCTATCTTTTGAAGCAGGTATGCAGCAACTAGGTGGTTCAGCTATTTATCTCAACACACGTGATTCACAATTAGGTCGAGGTGAACCAGTAGAGGATGCTGCGCAAGTAATTTCGCGTATGAGTGACCTAGTGATGATACGGACTTTTGAGCAAGAGATTATCGAGCGCTTCGCCAAGCACTCCCGTGTTCCAGTCATCAACGGTTTAACCAATGAATACCATCCATGCCAGATTTTGGCAGATATCTTTACTTTTATTGAGCATAGAGGATCGATACAGGGTAAAACGGTGGCTTGGATAGGCGACTCTAATAATGTCTGTAACACCTGGTTGCAGGCGGCTGAAGTATTGGATTTTAATGTCAATGTGTCTACACCACCTGGTTATGAAGTTGAGCCAGAACGCGCTGGCTTGTACAGTAATCAACACTATCAGCAATTTGCTGACCCGATGGAGGCAGCGCGTGGAGCGGACCTGGTCACTACGGATGTGTGGACCTCGATGGGTTTTGAGGCAGAAAACGAAGAACGCATGCGTGATTTTGCCGATTGGCAAGTGGATGCCGATATGATGCGCGTAGCAAAAACAGATGCATTATTTATGCATTGTTTGCCCGCCCATCGTGGCGAAGAGGTGTCAGCAGAGGTAATTGATGGTGCGCATTCAGTGGTATGGGATGAAGCTGAAAATCGCCTTCATACGCAAAAAGCACTGATGGAATATTTAGTGATGGGAAAAGTAAAGGTCTAATCAATGAGTAAAATCAAAAAAGCGGTATTGGCATATTCCGGGGGCTTGGATACCTCAGTTATTTTAAAATGGCTGCAAGACCAATATCAATGTGAAGTGGTGACCTTTACCGCCGATCTTGGACAAGGCGAAGAGCTGGAACCAGCAAGAGAAAAAGCGAAAAAATTTGGTGTGCAAGAAATCTATATCGATGACTTGCGTGAAGAATTTGTGCGAGATTTTGTATTTCCCATGTTTCGTGCCAATACCGTGTATGAGGGCGAATATCTATTGGGTACCTCAATTGCACGTCCTTTGATTGCTAAACGTTTGATTGAGATTGCACGTGAGACCAATGCCGATGCCATTTCTCATGGCGCAACAGGTAAAGGAAACGATCAGGTGCGTTTTGAATTAGGCGCTTATGCACTCAATCCGAATATTCATATTATCGCCCCGTGGCGCGAGTGGGATTTATTGTCGCGCGAGAAATTGCTGGCCTATGCTGAACAACATGGTATCCCCGTTGAGATGAAGCACAAGCAGGGTGGTAGTCCATACAGTATGGATGCTAATTTATTGCATATTTCCTATGAAGGAAGACACCTCGAAGATCCGGCAGCTGAAGCAGAAGAGGAGATGTGGCGCTGGACTGTGTCTCCAGAAAAAGCGCCAGATGCAGCGCAATATATTGACTTGGAATACCATCATGGCGACCCGATTAGCCTGAATGGCCAAAGCATGAAAGCGCATGAATTATTAGCTCAGCTCAATGTATTAGGTGGCAAGCATGGCATAGGCCGTTTGGACTTGGTAGAGAATCGCTACGTTGGCATGAAATCTCGTGGCTGTTATGAAACGCCAGGAGGAACGATTTTGTTGAAAGCACATCGAGCCATTGAATCATTGACCCTAGATAGGGAGGTGGCACATTTGAAAGATGATTTGATGCCACGCTACGCCAGCATGATTTATAACGGCTATTGGTGGAGCCCAGAGCGTAAAGCCTTGCAAGCACTGATTGATCATACTCAACAAAGCGTGAATGGTTGGGTAAGATTAAAATTATACAAAGGCAATGTGATGGTGGTTGGACGTGACTCCAAAACAGATTCCTTATTTGACCCGACAATCGCTACTTTTGAAGATGACCAAGGTGCTTATGATCAGCGAGACGCTGGTGGCTTTATCAAGCTCAATGCACTAAGAATGCGTATCGCCGCTAATTTAATCAACCGTAAAATCAAATCATAAAGGACGCTAGCATGGCGCAATTTGATAATGTCAGTGTAAAGAAAAAGGCCAACGTATATTTTGATGGCAAATGTGTTAGTCATACTGTGATGTTTCCCAACGGTACTCGCAGTACCATCGGAGTCATGTTTCCTGCCCAACTCACTTTTAACACCGCAGCCCCAGAGCTGATGGAAATTAACTCTGGGAGTTGTCGAGTCAAATTGCAAGGGGAAGCCGATTGGAAAACCTACCAGCAAGGTGACAAATTCACAGTTCCCGGCAACTCCAGTTTTGATATCGAAATCCTAGAAACTTTAGATTATGTTTGCCACTTTGAGTAGGCAATTTTTGATAAGTCAATGGATAAGGAATAACGATGCCTTCATTTGATATTACTTCAGAAGTCGATATGGTGGCTTTAAAAAACGCAGTGGATGTGGCTGGACGCCAAATCACAACGCGTTATGACTTTAAAGGCACCAGTGCTGCGGCAGACCTCAACGAAAAAGACCATGAGATCATTTTGCATGGAGACTCAGACTTTCAATTAGATCAGGTAAAAGCCATACTTTTACCAGCGATGGAAAAAAAAGAGCCGGATAGCGCTAAACGACTCGATCATCAACCGGTGCAGAAAATTTCAGGTAACAAGGTCAAGCAAGTGCTTAAAATTCGCGCTGGTATCGATGCTGAGTTAGCCAAGAAATTGGTTAAATTGATCAAAGATAGTGGTTTTAAGGTACAGGCCAGCATTCAAGGTGATACGGTTCGAGTGACCGGTGCAAAACGTGACTTGTTGCAAGACACCATCGCCTTGGTAAAAAAATCGATTACCGACTTTCCTTTGCAATTCGGTAATTTCCGCGACTAATCTAAAACAACACATAGCGAATGTAAGAGACATATCTATGGCAGCAAAAACCTTGTACGACAAACTGTTTGATTCTCATGTGGTGCATGAAGAAAACGGGGCGGCATTGATTTATATTGATCGTCACCTTGTGCACGAAGTCACCAGCCCTCAAGCCTTTGAGGGATTGCGTCTCGCTGGTCGTCAACCATGGCGTGCTGAAAGTGTGGTGGCAACGGCAGACCATAATACCCCCACCACAGGCTGGGAAAAAGGCTTAGATGGCATCGCTGACCAAGTATCTAAGACACAAATCATGACACTGGATAGCAATATCAAGCAGTTCGGTGCCAAAGCCTATTTCCCTTTTATGGATAAAGCGCAAGGAATTGTGCATGTTGTGGGTCCTGAGCAAGGGGCAACGCTGCCTGGAATGACAGTGGTATGCGGAGATTCCCATACCAGTACGCATGGGGCATTCGGTGCGCTGGCGCATGGGATCGGAACATCTGAGGTAGAGCATGTACTTGCCACACAATGTTTAGTACAAAAAAAATCCAAAGCCATGTTGATTCAAGTCGATGGGCAGTTAGGATGTGGCGTCACCGCTAAAGATTTGGCTTTGGCGATTATTGGCAAAATTGGCACCGCCGGTGGTACAGGTTATGCCATTGAATTTGCTGGGTCAGCCATTCGAAGCTTAACCATGGAAGGTCGGATGACGCTTTGTAATATGGCGATTGAAGCTGGCGCTCGTGCTGGCATGGTGGCGGTGGATGACACCACCATTCAATATCTAAAAGACAAACCCTATGCCCCCAAAGGCGCATTGTGGGATCAGGCGGTCAGCTATTGGCGTGGCTTGGTGAGTGATGATGGTGCTCAGTTTGATCAGGTGGTGCGTTTGCATGCAGATGAGATTGCGCCACAGGTGACTTGGGGTACCTCGCCAGAGATGGTGGTGTCAGTGAATGGTAAGGTACCTAACCCTGCTGCAGAGCAAGATCCCACCAAAAAGTCAGGGATGTTGCGTGCGCTGGAATATATGGGCTTGCAAGCCGATACCCCCATCCAACAGATTAGCCTCGACAAAGTATTTATCGGTTCATGCACCAATTCACGTATTGAAGACTTGCGAGCCGCTGCCAAAGTAGCCCAAGGCAAAAAAATCGCTAGCAACATCAAATTGGCCTTAGTTGTGCCCGGTTCTGGACTAGTGAAGGCGCAAGCGGAAGCAGAAGGACTAGATAAAATCTTTACTGCCGCTGGCTTTGAATGGCGTCAGCCTGGTTGTTCGATGTGTTTGGCCATGAATGCCGATCGTTTAGAGCCAGGAGAGCGTTGCGCCTCAACCTCTAACCGAAATTTCGAAGGCCGTCAGGGGCAGGGTGGTCGTACCCATTTGGTCAGTCCAGAAATGGCGGCGGCGGCTGCCATCGCAGGTCACTTTGTCGATATCAGGACAAGCGAGTTCTGATTGATAGCCCTAGTCACCCAGAATTTTTAAAAGAGAAATATATGCAAGCTTTTACTACATTGACAGGATTAGCGGTGCCATTGGATAGAGCCAACGTGGATACCGATGCCATCATTCCTAAACAATTTTTAAAATCCATCAAGCGCAGTGGGTTTGGCCCAAATGCGTTTGATGAGTGGCGTTATTTAGACCACGGTGAACCTGGAATGGATAATAGCAAACGCCCGCTGAATCCAGATTTTGTATTGAATTTGCCTCGCTATCAGGGAGCCAGCATCCTGCTAGCCAGAGAGAATTTTGGATGCGGTTCAAGTCGTGAGCATGCGCCATGGGCGCTTGAAGATTTCGGTTTTCGGGTGATTATTGCCCCTAGTTTTGCTGATATATTCTTCAATAACTGCTTCAAAAATGGCATGTTACCCATTGTGCTGCAAGAGCAAGAAGTCGATATTTTATTTCAGCAAGTGCAAGCACAAGCAGGCTATCAGTTGACCGTTGATTTACCAACACAAACCGTGACTACGCCGGCTGGCAATTGCTTCAACTTTACTATCGATGCATTTCGTAAACATTGTTTGCTCAACGGCTTAGATGATATCGGTTTGACCATGCAACACCAAGACAAGATACGTGCGTTTGAGAGCCAACATCGTCAAGCACAACCATGGTTATTTAGTTAATCGTTCGCGCAATTAAAAAACAGGGAAGACAGCATGAAAATCGCAGTATTGCCAGGTGATGGGATAGGTCCAGAAATCGTAGCGCAAGCCGTCAATGTATTAACAGCCTTAAATTTGAATATGCAACTTGAGCAAGCGCCGATAGGGGGTGCTGGTTACGAGGCGGCTGGAGATCCTTTGCCAGCCGATACTCTGGCGCTTGCCAAACAAGCTGATGCGGTACTGTTAGGCGCAGTAGGTGACTGGAAATACGATAGCTTGCCAAGGGAAATGCGCCCAGAGCGAGGATTGTTGCGTATTCGTAAAGAGTTAAATTTATTTGCCAATTTGCGTCCTGCTTTGCTTTATCCAGAATTAGCCAGCGCATCCACCCTCAAGCCAGAAGTGGTTTCTGGTCTGGATATCATGATTGTGCGGGAATTAACTGGGGACATTTATTTTGGTCAACCGCGTGGTATTTCCACCTTGGCTAACGGCGAGCGCGAGGGTGTGAATACCATGCGCTACAATGAAACAGAAATCCGGCGTATTGCCCATATTGCCTTTTCAATCGCCATGAAACGCAACAAAAAAGTCTGCTCAGTGGATAAAGCCAACGTCTTAGAAACCACAGAGCTATGGCGTCAGATCATGATAGAGGTTGCCCAACAATATCCTCAAGTAGAGCTCAGCCACATGTATGTTGATAACGCTGCGATGCAATTAATTCGGCAACCCAAACAATTTGATGTGATGGTGACCGGTAATATTTTTGGTGACATTTTGTCGGATGAAGCATCGATGTTGACAGGGTCGATTGGGATGTTGCCTTCAGCCTCGTTAGATGCCAATAATAAGGGAATGTACGAACCCAGCCATGGTTCTGCTCCGGATATTGCCAATCAAGATATCGCTAATCCGCTGGCCACCATCTTATCGGCTGCCATGATGTTGCGTTACACCTTTGCTGATGAACAGCACGCTTCACGCATAGAAGATGCGGTTAAAACAGCATTGCAACAGGGTTATCGTACTGCAGATATTTATACTGAGGGTTGTCGCAAGGTGAAATGTAGCGAAATGGGAGATGCGGTGGTCGCCGCTTTGTAATGCGGGCTCAGCGCCTAAGCGATGTTTAAAAAGGAATAGCAGATGTTAAATGTAGGTTTTGTAGGGTGGCGGGGTATGGTCGGTTCAGTGCTCATGCAACGCATGCGCGAGGAAGGTGATTTCGCTCATATCAACCCCCAATTTTTTACTACTTCTCAAGTGGCTGCTGAAGGTCCTCATGTTGGTAAACAAACCCCCCCTTTAAAAGACGCAAAAGACATCCCAGCCTTGGCGCAAATGGATGTGATTGTCTCTTGTCAGGGGGGTGACTATACCAGCCAGATTTTCCCAGCGTTGCGCACAAGTGGTTGGCAAGGACATTGGATAGATGCGGCGTCTACTTTGCGTATGGAAAAAGACGCGGTAGTAATCCTAGACCCAGTCAATCAACATGTGATAGATCAGGCATTGGCACAAGGTGGAAAAAATTGGATAGGGGGCAATTGCACAGTTTCTCTCATGTTGATGGCTTTAGATGGATTGTTTAAAGCCGATCTGATTGAATGGATCAGCTCAATGACCTATCAAGCAGCCTCTGGAGCTGGTGCGCAGAATATGCGCGAATTGATTAAACAGATGGGAGCCATTCATCATCATGCCGAGCAATTGTTAAATGATCCTGCCTCGGCTATCTTGGAAATTGATCGTCAGGTCGCGCATACCTTGCGAAGTGATGATCTTCCTCATGCGCATTTTGGCGCACCGCTGGCCGGCAGCCTAATTCCTTGGATCGATAAAGATTTAGGAAATGGACAAAGCAAAGAGGAATGGAAGGGTGGTGCTGAGACCAACAAAATTTTGGCATTAGACCAAGCCATTGTGGTCGACGGCTTGTGTGTACGCATTGGCGCTATGCGCTGTCATTCGCAAGCGCTGACAATCAAGTTAAAGCGTGATGTGCCTTTAGATGAAATCGAGGATATGTTGGACCAAGCCAATGCATGGTCTAGCGTTATACCAAACACCCGTGAGGCGAGTATGCAGCAGCTCACTCCAGCCGCCATTACCGGCACTTTAAATACGCCGGTTGGACGTTTGCGCAAAATGGCCATGGGAGGTGAATACTTATCTGCCTTTACCGTCGGTGACCAATTGTTATGGGGAGCTGCCGAGCCCCTACGCCGTATGTTGATGATTCTGGTTCAGGATGCGGCCTAATATTCCAATGATTAGCTATTTGCGCATCGCGATTGCGGTTTTCATGCTGATATTGAGCTTGGCGCCGATAGGGCAGTTGGCGGCTGCAGAATTAGGCAAAGTCATCAGCAGAAGCCAGCTGGATCAAGCGCTCAAAATCAGTATGGAATTAAAGCTGGCAGAGGGTGAGGATGTGAATGCCATGCAATGTGATGTTGCCCAGCCTGACGACTTTTCCAGTATGGGAATGAGCAAACCTAGCTTTACCAGCGATATCCAATGCCACATAGAGGCCAACCATCAATCCAGTGCTTTGCCTCGACTGGTGTTGCAGTCCCAACAAGCCATCAGCGCATCGGTATTTCATTTGCTGTTGGTCATTTCATCCAATCAAGATGCGCATCAACTGAGAGATTTTTTAGTTGTATTAGACCCAGTGTCGAATGCCAATTTGCCCCTCAGTGCTACTCAGGATGAATCAAGTCCAAGTCAGTCTGCAAGCTCAGCACAACTATATCAAGTCCAAGCCAACGAGACCTTGATGAATGTGGCACGACAGTTTGGGGTAGCGGAAATCGAGTTTAACCAGTTTATGTTGGCAGTATTGCAGCTCAACCCGAACGCCTTTATCCATCAAAATATCCATTTACTCAAGCAAGGCAGTCTATTAAAAATCCCCAGTCAACAACAATGGCAATCTATTGATCGTGACCAAGCCTTGCAACAGGTTCAGCAATCCAACTTAGATTGGCGTGTGATGCGACAATCAAGCCTCAGCGAGCAGAGCGACCAAGATAATCAAACGCCAGTTGATAGCCTACAAGCCAATGATGAAGCCAAGCCCGAACATGACTCGCAAGCACGAGATATTGTGCGATTGAGCAGTGCGGCTGGTGCAAATAGCAAGGTGCTTGGCTTGACCGTACAAGAAGAAATCAATGCATTACGAGATGAAATCGCAGCCCATGAAGTCAGTATCAAAGAGGCCAATCTAAAAACCGCTGCACTGGAAAAACAAATTCAAGAAATGCAGAAGTTAATCTTGATGAAAGACCAGGCACTAGAACAGCAGGAACGACTTCGCCCATGGTGGTCTAAAACCTCGCTTTGGTTGGGTAATCACCCATGGGCTTTACTGTCGTTCTTATTGGCGCTGATGCTGGCAAGTATGTGGGCTGTTTATTCCATCAGCAAACGCAGAACTGACCAAGCATTACAAGCGCTATTAGCGGATATTGCTCAGTCAAATGCGCATCTCAATCAACAGGATATCTCGCCACAAGCAGTGCCAACCGATGCCGCCAGCGTTTTGCAAAAAACCCAGCAACTCATTCAAGACATCGATTTAGATTGGTCACATCAAAGCAATGCATCGCCTCAGTCTGCCGTGTCTACAACTAAGAAAAAGCAAAAAAACAACATTGATACCCAATTTGACCTAGTGGCAAGCTATATCGATATGGGTGACTTGATTGGCGCGTCAACATTGCTGCAACAAATCATCCAAGACGGCAATGCCAGCCAACAATCCAAAGCTCGCAAAATGTTAAGCGCGCTGAAATAGTCGCGGTGACCCTGTTTTGCATCCCATCCTGTATTTGCTCCTCATTATCATGATGGCTGTGCTGATGCCAAAATTAACCTTGCTACCCATCTTCATCATAGGCTTATTGCTATGGATCACATTGAATCAGCATGGCAGAAAGTTTCTATGGACCACGCTGGGACGAATGCGTTGGTTATGGTTGAGTATTGTATTGATCATGGCGTTTAATACCCCCGGCGAAGTGCTGGCTTTTTGGACTTGGTACGGAGTGCCCACCTATGAAGGCCTGCAACAAGGGGGCTTACAAATTGCACGCTTGGCATTGATGCTGGTGCTTATCGCCCTGATGACCTGCGCCCTGAGCATGGAACAACTGCTCAGCGCTTTTTATTTGCTTTCCAAACCTCTGCGTTATCTTGGGCTATCTCCGCAGCGATTAGCGATACGACTATGTTTGACCATCCAGTATATTCATACACATATGAAAAAAAGCCCTGATAATCGGCAATCCAGACAGTTGTTGGAGGAATTTATACAGCAGACTTCGGCAACAAACACTGATTCTCAGCTTGAATTTGATAGCTTAACTATCCAGCAAATTCAATTCTCGCTGCTGGATTATAGTCTTATGGGGTTGATGCTACTCAGCATCGTCATGGCATGGGGGCAAGGCTAATGCGTATTGCCTTAGGGATTGAGTACGATGGTAGCTCTTTCAATGGCTGGCAAACCCAGTCGCAAGGCAATACCGTGCAAGATACTTTGCAAGCTGCCTTAGCCAAGATTGCACTGCACCCAATAGAAGTGGTTGGCGCGGGTCGAACTGACAGTGGTGTTCATGCCTTGATGCAAGTCGCTCATTTTGATACGCCAGTGCAGCGTCATATGGATGCTTGGGTGCGTGGCGTCAATCGTTACTTGCCAGACAGTATTCGTATTGTTTGGGCACAGCAAGTGCAAGACCAATTTCATGCGCGTTTTTCTGCACACGCCAGACACTATCAGTTGTTATTGTTGAATCGCCGAGTAAATTCAGCGGTAAGAGCCAAAAAAGTCAGTTGGTTTCATGTGCCCTTGGATTTTTCTGCGATGCAGCAAGGGATAAAATATTTGTTGGGAGAGCATGACTTTAGTGCTTTTCGAGCATCTGAATGCCAAGCGACAAGTCCAATCAGACACATGCAACGTGCCGAGTTGCAACAGTTTGGTGATTACTTCTTGTTTAGTTTTAGCGCCAATGCGTTCTTGCACCATCAAGTCAGAAATATGGTCGGCGCATTAGTCTATGTAGGCAAAGGCAATCTGGCGCCCGAAGCGATCAAGCAATTACTTATCCAAAAAGATAGAACATTGGCGCCGCCTACATTTTCTGGTGATGGTTTGTACCTCACTGGAGTCAGTTATGCTGAGCAATGGAATTTGCCTGTCACAGTAAGCAATATGTCGTTACTAATTGCCTAAAATTCATTAAAATAACATCGTTTTTTTTAGTGAAATTGGCGCCTTGCGAACCCGAGTCAAAATTTGTGGAATTACCAATGCCATCGATGCTCAACACTGCGTGGCAGCAGGAGCAGATGCCATTGGTCTGGTTTTTTACCAACAAAGTCCGCGCTATGTAACGCCTGAATTAGCCGCTCAGATAGCGCGCACAGTGCCGGCATTTGTCAGCATCGTGGGATTGTTCGTAAATGCCCATGAGTCTGAGATTCGTCAGGTATTAGCGCAAGTGCCTTTGCAACTTTTGCAATTCCACGGTGACGAAACTGCTGACTTCTGCCGTCAATTTAAAATGCCTTATATGCGTGCTGTACGCGTTCATTCGCAGTCAAATTTGCTACAATACGCACGTCAATTTGATGACGCTCAGGCCCTTCTGTTGGATGCTTTTGTCGAGGGTGTGCCAGGAGGTACTGGTCAGTCATTTGATTGGGATCTTATTCCCAAAGATTTAACGCTGCCCATCGTGCTTGCTGGTGGTTTGTCAGCAGACAATGTCCGACAAGCCATCCAAACAGTGAAGCCGTATGCGGTGGATGTCAGTGGTGGTGTAGAGCAAAGCAAGGGTATTAAATCCAAACAGAAAATCAATGCTTTTATGCAAGGAGTAAGACATGCAACCCTATGATATGCCAGATGCGCGAGGTCACTTTGGACCTTTTGGCGGTATCTTTGTCGCGGAGACCTTGGTTGAGGCGCTAGAAGAGCTGCGCGTCATGTATGAAAAATATCGTTTTGATTCTGAGTTCTTGGCCGAATTCGCCCATGATCTCAAGCATTTCGTAGGTCGTCCAAGCCCTATTTATCATGCCAAACGATGGTCTGATCAGGTGGGTGGTGCGCAGATTTATCTGAAACGTGAGGATTTAAATCATACCGGTGCTCACAAGGTCAATAACACAGTAGGGCAGGCATTATTAGCCAAACGTATGGGCAAGCCACGTGTCATTGCTGAAACTGGAGCAGGACAACATGGGGTGGCAACCGCTACCATCGCAGCGCGTATGGGCTTGGAATGTGTGGTGTATATGGGCTCTGAGGACGTTAAGCGTCAAGCCCCCAATGTGTTTCGTATGAAGCTACTGGGCGCCACGGTAGTCCCAGTTGAAAGTGGCTCTAAAACCCTGAAAGATGCCTTAAATGAAGCTATGCGTGATTGGGTGACCAACATTGAAAATACCTTCTACATCATAGGAACAGTCGCTGGTCCCCACCCATACCCTATGATGGTGCGTGATTTTCAGGCGGTTATCGGCGTCGAAGCTAAAATTCAAATGCAAGAAATTGTAGGCCGCCAGCCAGATGCAGTGGTGGCATGTGTCGGTGGTGGCTCAAATGCCATGGGTATCTTCTATCCCTATATTGATGTGCCAAATGTACGTTTAATCGGTGTTGAGGCGGCTGGTCATGGCATAGAAACAGGCAAGCATGCAGCACCATTAACAAGTAATAGTGCCATAGGAGTGTTGCATGGCAATCGCACCTATTTAATGCAAGACGAGGATGGTCAAATCATTGAAACCCATTCTATCTCTGCAGGTTTAGATTATCCTGGCGTTGGCCCAGAGCATGCATGGTTAAAAGACAGCAGCCGTGCCGAGTATGTGGCAGTCACCGATGATGAAGCCATGCAAGCATTCCACCATCTGTGTCAAACAGAAGGCATTATTCCAGCATTAGAATCTAGCCATGCATTGGCTTACGCTCAAAAATTGGCCAAAACCATGAAGCCATCGGAAGTCATATTGGTCAACTTATCTGGTCGTGGAGATAAAGATATCAACACGGTTGCAAATCTATCAGGAATTAAACTGTAAATTTATGTCGCGTTTAGAACAAACATTTGCGCAATTGGCGCAACAGCATAAGAAAGCCCTTATCCCCTACATTACTGCAGGCGATCCACATCCCGATAAAACAGTTGCGATTATGCATGGTTTGGTTGAGGCGGGTGCCGACGTGATTGAATTGGGTGTGCCTTTTTCCGACCCGATGGCCGATGGTCCAGTGATACAGCGTGCCAGCGAGAGAGCTTTGGCTTTCAAAGTTGGATTGCGCGATGTGTTGGCGATGGTGCAACAGTTTCGTCAACAAAACGATAAGACACCTATCGTATTAATGGGTTATGCCAATCCAATTGAAGCCATGGGTAGCCAAAAATTTGCTGATTTGGCCAAACAAGCTGGGGTAGATGGAGTTCTCACGGTGGATTATCCCCCCGAAGAATGCACTGAGTTCGCGCAACAACTAAAAGCCCATGACATTGATCCGGTGTTTTTATTATCCCCGACCACTGATACAAATCGAGTAAAACTGATAGTCGAGCAGGCCAGTGGTTTTGTTTATTATGTCTCTCTCAAAGGTGTCACGGGTGCCAAGAACATGGACGTTCAAGAGGTGCAGCAGCGTGTCGCAGAAATTCGTGCGATGACAGGACTGCCTATTGGCGTGGGTTTTGGTGTGCGAGATGCAGCTACTGCCTCCGCTGTGGCGCAATTTGCTGATGCCGTGGTGGTGGGTAGTCGTATGGTGCAAGAAATCGAACAATCGTCAGTGGACAATGTGGTGAGCAACACCCTTGCTTTGACACGTTCACTACGTCAGGCTATCGACGCTTAATTCGCGCCCAAAGCCAAGAATACATCTGAGGAGATTGCCATGAGTTGGTTAGAAAAAATTCTTCCACCAAAAATCAAACGTTCTGCTGGACCTAGCAAAAAAAATGTACCAGAGGGCTTATGGAGTAAATGTCCCAAGTGTGACAGCGTGCTGTATCGCACAGATTTAGAGGCTAATGCTGAGGTTTGTCCCAAATGCGCCTATCACAGCCGCATTTCTGCAAGAGATCGATTAAATTTATTGTTAGATGAAACCGGTCGTGAGGAAATTGGCGCGCAGGTAGAGCCTATCGACCCACTGCATTTTAAAGATAGCAAGAAATATGCAGACAGGATTAAATCAGCGCAGTCTGAAGTGGGCGAAAAAGATGCGTTGGTGGTCATGAAAGGTAGCATCAAGTCAGTCCCAGTGGTGGTGGCGGTATTTGAGTTTAAATTTATGGGTGGGTCGATGGGCTCAGTGGTGGGTGAGCGCTTTGTCAGAGGCGTGCAAACGGCCATTGCCAATCAATCTGCCTTTATTTGTATTTCAGCCAGTGGTGGTGCACGTATGCAAGAAGGTTTGTTCTCCTTGATGCAAATGGCAAAAACCAGCGCAGCTCTAACCAAACTCAGTGAGGCGCAACTGCCTTTTATTTCCGTGCTTACTGATCCCACTATGGGCGGCGTATCGGCTAGTTTTGCCATGCTGGGCGATGTCATCATCGCCGAACCACAAGCATTGATTGGGTTTGCTGGTCCTCGTGTGATTGAACAAACAGTGCGTGAAACCCTACCAGAAGGCTTTCAGCGTGCAGAGTTTTTGTTAGAGCACGGTGCAGTCGACCTGATTATTGACCGCCGGCAGATGCGTGAGCGTTTGTCTCACATCATCACAGCATTGATGAATCAACCTGCTCCTACTCAACAGTAACGACTTTTGAATTGAACCACGGCCACTCACTTCCCAATACCCTAGACGATTGGCTCCACTATATCGAAGGTTTGCATAGCAAAGATATTGAGTTGGGTCTGCAAAGAGTGCGTGAAGTAGCCCAACGCCTAGGCTTGCAGCCCGATTTTCCCATCATTACAGTCGCCGGTACTAATGGCAAAGGATCTACCTGTGCCATGCTGGCACAGATTTATCAAGCCGCGGGTTATCGTGTTGCCAGCTATTCCTCTCCACACCTAATCAGTTACCTTGAGCGAATTCGTATCAACCAGCAGATGATTGCTGAGTCACAGGCGCTGGCGGCGTTTGAGGCAGTCGAACAAGCCCGATTAGATACTGCCTTAACTTATTTTGAATATGGCACTTTAGCCGCCATGTGGCATTTTCAACAATCCGATATCGAGGTCGCCATTTTGGAAATAGGGATGGGTGGGCGTTTAGATGCTGTCAATTTATTTGAACCTGATTGTAGTGTCGTCACCAGTGTAGACTTGGATCACATGGAGTTTTTAGGTCCCACACGTGAAGCCATAGGTAGAGAAAAAGCAGGTGTATTCAGACCCCATAAACCAGCGATATGCGGCGATCGTCAGCCGCCTAAGTCCTTGCTGGATTATGCCAAACAAATACAAAGCCAACTGTTGCTTATCGGCCGAGATTTCGACTATCAAACAAGCGGCGATGGCTGGCAATTTCAGCATGGCGAATTATGCTTATCCGAGCTACCTTTACCCTCTTTGAAAGGCAAGTTTCAGCTGGATAATGCAAGTGTCGCGTTGATGGCATTGCAACAAATGCAGAACAAATTGCCTGTGGATTGGCAGGTACTGCAATATGCGCTTGCTCATATTGAGTTGGCGGGTCGCTTTCAAACTTTGGCGCATAATCCGCAAGTGATTGTCGATGTGGCACACAACCCCCATGCAGCACAAGCATTAATGACCACCTTGGCAAACCAACCATGTGCTGGCAACACCATTGCGATAATGGCCATGTTGGCAGATAAAGATATCCGTCAAGTGGTTGAGATCATGATGCCGGTGATAGACCAATGGTACGTTGCACCACTGCAACATCCACGTGCGGCACCATTATCTTCAATGGTGACTGCAATGCGCCAAGCGGGATGGCGTGGTGGTGAGCATCAGCATGAAAACCTGAAAAATGCCTATTTTGACGCTTACAAGCAAGCCGCTGAAAATGATAGAATTATAGTGTTTGGTTCTTTCTTTACAGTAGCGGCAATTATGCAAATCCTGCTCGATTAAATAGGGAAAACAATGGCACAAGAAAACACGCAATCGGATTATCAGGAAGTTGAATTTAACAAGCGCGCACGCAGAAGATTAGTTGGTTCGATTGCTTTAGTGCTGTTAATGATAGTGTTGTTGCCTATGGTGCTGGAGGATAAACATCAAGAGCCAACCAATCCAAATTTAGTGATTAGCATCCCCAATGAACAAAACACAGTGCCAACGCCCAACCCTGAACCAGCCGCCTCGCCAGCAAGCCCAAGCGACAATGCTGGCATTGAAGACCTGAGTCAAGCTGAAGCAACACCAGAAAAGCCTGCTGTAGTTGATCAAAACGAGACCAATGGCAGTGCCATTCAAGTACAAGTCGGGGTGTTTTCAGATAGCGCCAACGTCAAGCAAATTCAAAGCAAACTAGAAAACAACGGTTTTAAAGTGCAAACCAACGCTTACGCCACTGGCAAGATTCGTATCCGTGTCGGGCCATACAGTACAAAGGCTGACGCCGATGCTGCCATCGCCAAGTTACAAACCCTTAAATTTAATCCAATGATTGTGCATGACTAGTTTCGATTACTTTATATTGACCCTGATTGCCGGCTCGGTTCTTCTCAGTGTCGTGAGAGGGTTGGTAAAAGAGCTTTTATCTATCATTGCTTGGGTGGTTTCGTTTATCGTAGCCAAGTTGTATACCGTGGAGTTATCGGCATTATTACCCGAGGCAATCCCAAGTGATTCATTGCGTTACTTAGCAGCATTTTTAATGCTTTTTCTTGCCAGTTTATTAGTCTTTACCTTATTAAGTATTGCATTATCACAAGTGGTCAAGGTGGCAGGCATGGGCTGGTTGGATAGGGTGCTCGGTGCTGTGTTTGGCTTTGCCCGTGGTTTATTGGTGGTGGTGATGGTAGTGATGTTGTGTGGATTGACCTCATTGCCACAACATCCTGCTTGGCGCTCTGCCTTGCTGAGTGCGCCGTTAGAAGCGTTGGTTGGTAAAGTGTTGCCATGGATGCCAAGCGTGTTCGCAGAAAAAATTCATTTTGAGTAAAACGCGATAGGTCATTAAATATGTGCGGAATTTTAGGTATCGTCGGAAAAAATCCAGTCAATCAGTTGCTTTATGATGGACTGCTGGTGCTTCAACATCGTGGACAGGATGCCGCTGGTATCGTGACATGTGATGGCAGTACCTTTTATATGCATAAAAATAATGGCTTGGTTCAGGATGTTTTTCAAACCAGACATATGCGTAGTTTGATAGGCAATGCAGGAATCGCGCATGTACGTTACCCCACTGCTGGATCGTCATCAGCCGCAGAGGCACAACCCTTTTATGTGAACTCACCATTTGGCATCGTATTGGGTCATAACGGCAATTTGACCAACTCCAAACAGCTGAAACAAGAAATATTCCGTCAGGATTTGCGCCATATTAATACCAGCTCTGATTCAGAGGTTTTGCTCAATGTATTGGCGCATGAAATCGAACAAACAGCCCACAGTGCGGTGCTCGACGCAGATATGATTTTTGATGCGGTGGTTGGCGTACATAAGCGTGTCAAAGGTGCTTATGCCGTGGTGGCTATGGTTGCCAATTATGGATTGTTGGCGTTTCGTGATCCGCATGGTATTCGTCCCTTAGTGATAGGCAAATCCGAGAGCGACAAGGGCGTGGAATATATTGTTGCTTCAGAGAGTGTGGCGTTGGACGTGTTGGGCTTTCAGTTAGTGCGAGATGTAGCGCCAGGTGAGGCGATATTCATTGATCTAGAAGGAAATATGTTCAGTCGTCAATGTGCCCCTCAAGCAAAATTGAGCCCTTGTATCTTTGAGTATGTCTATCTAGCACGACCAGACTCGCTAATCGATGGCGTATCGGTATATCAAACCCGCTTGCATATGGGGGAAAGCTTGGCGCAAAAAATTCGTCGGGAATGGCAACATCTCAAGATAGACGTGGTGATTCCTATTCCTGATACCAGTCGTCCCAGCGCATTACAACTAGCCAATGAATTGGGGCTCACCTATCGTGAGGGATTCATCAAGAATCGCTACATTGGCAGAACCTTTATCATGCCAGGACAGGCGTTACGAAAAAAATCAGTCAGGCAAAAACTTAATCCTATTGGCATGGAATTTAAGGGAAAAAATGTACTGTTGGTCGACGACTCTATCGTTCGTGGCACAACTTCGCAGCAAATCGTACAAATGGCGCGGGATGCTGGTGCCAATCAAGTATTTTTTGCTTCTGCCGCGCCTCCTGTCAGATTCCCCAATGTGTATGGTATCGATATGCCAAGCCGACATGAGTTATTGGCCACTGGTCGCAGTGATGAACAGATTTGTCGTGAAATCGGCGCTGATGCTTTGATTTATCAGGATTTAGATGCGCTAATCGAGGCAGTCAAACAAAGCAATCCGCACATCACACAATTTGATTGTTCTTGTTTTGACGGTCGATACATCACTGGAGATATAGACGAGGCCTATTTGGCGGCAGTCGAAAATGCCCGAGGTGACGGAGAGAAAATTAAGCGTCCCACCGATTCCATCACCCAATTAGATTTAAATCTTGTCGGTTCACAGACCGCAGAAGATGAGCCTGAAACAGAAGCGTCTGCCTAATATCACCAGCCTAAAACAGGAAACCATGCGATGAGCAAGTCACCACATTTTGATACCCTAGCCGTTCGTGCTGGTGCAGAGATGACCGAGTTTGGAGAGAACTCTGAAGCACTGTTTATGAACTCAAGTTTTCGTTTTAAAACTGCAGCCCAAGCGGCAGCACGTTTTGGCGGAACTGAGCCTGGCAATATCTATTCGCGCTTTACCAATCCAACGGTCAGCATGCTACAAAATAAATTGGCAGCATTAGAGGGGGCAGAGCAATGTGTCGCCACTTCAAGTGGCATGGCAGCGATTTTGGCGTGTGTCATGGGTTTATGTAACAGCGGTGATCATGTGATTGCCTCGCGCAGTATTTTTGGCACCAGCGTACAGTTATTCGGCAATATTTTGAAGCGTTGGGGGTTGCAGGTAAGTTTCGTCTCATTGACCGATATCAATGAATGGGAAAAAGCCATACAACCTAATAGCAAATTATTATTTGTAGAAACACCCTCCAACCCGCTCACCGAAGTATGTGATATCGCCGCACTGGCGCATTTGGCACACAGCAAAGGCCTGCTATTGGCTGTTGATAATTGTTTTTGTACGCCCGCGATACAACTGCCGATTCAGCATGGCGCTGATATTATTATTCATTCAGCCACCAAATATATTGACGGACAAGGTCGTTGTCTAGGCGGTGCTGTGCTGGGTACTAAGGCGCTGATGGAGCCAGTGTATGGCTTTTTGCGTAGCGCTGGGGTCACCATGAGTGCGTTTAATGCTTGGGTGTTTCTAAAAGGCTTAGAAACGCTGCATATTCGTATGCAAGCCCACGCACAAAACGCCCTGAAATTAGCCACTTGGTTAGAACAACAAACCGGCGTACAGCGGGTATATTACCCAGGACTGGCCTCTCATCCACAACATTCATTAGCCATGAAACAACAAAGCAATGGGGCAGGGATAGTCAGTTTTGAGGTAAAAGCAAAAGCAGGTCAGACCGAACAAGAAGCTGCTTGGGCAGTGATTGATGCCACAAAAATGATTTCTATCACGGCAAATTTGGGGGATGTCAAATCGACTATCACCCACCCAGCCACTACAACCCACAGTCGTGTCAGCGCAGAGGAGAGAGCGGCGGCAGGCATCCGTGATAACTTGGTCAGAATTGCTGTTGGATTAGAGCATATCGATGACTTAACAGCGGATTTGGCGATACTGACACGCTAATCATTCAAGCCAAAATACCCCATTGCCGTCATTCCCGCGCCTCACCACCATCATCCCGCGTAGGCGGGAATGATGAAAACCCCTCCCTTGTGAGGGGGAGGGGTTTGTCAGTGGATGCTAAGGGAAAAACTCGGTTAAATAATCACTACACCCGTTTGGATAAGCAGTTGTGCCGCCGCACTGTTGTGGTTGTAAACATCATAGTTGACGCTGCCATCACTCACGCTGATATTCGCCGCCTTGATCCAAACGGTGGTGTCGATATCCACTCTGTCATCATTGTTGCCGGTGATGGCCAGTTGATGCACTCTTAGTTCTTGAATCGCATAGGATTGGCCATTGGTTAAGCTGTACCAACCACTGCCACTATTAAACAAATTCAAGCCTGTCATATCCAGCACATCAGCCAATCCCAAAGTGAGGGTATTGGCAGCGCTATCTGTGGCTAAATCAATACGCTATATGCTGCTAATCCGACTATCAACCTTAGTGCTGCTGGTTGAGATTTGTCTGATATTGCTCAGGTTCAGGTGAGCCCCCTCTGTTAGTCGCAATACGTCAATACCAGAACCACCATCAATATGTGCCAGTTGTGGGTAGGTCAAGCCGGCACCATCGGTAATCTGTATCGCATTTGCAGCTAGACTGCTGATATTGCTGGCATTTACTATCAGTACATCATTACCCGCACCGCCCATCAGCACATCATTACCGCCAGCGCCCGTCAGCGTATCATTGCCCGCTGCGCCTATGATAATTTCAGCAGCGCTCGAACCTACAAAGGTATCATTGCCATCAGTAGGCGTGTTGCTTGGGGCAAGATAACCATAGCCTCCGGTATTGGCAATAGTCGCCAGATTGACGGCTGAGGTATCGGTTTTACCAAAGATGACATAGCTGAACTGCGTTTAAAATTAGTACCAGTGTTATTGAGAGTTTTATCTTACATTT
>CAYYBG010000018.1:0-41021 GCA_964470195.1 uncultured Methylophilaceae bacterium
AAGTACTGAAAGGTAAAACATGAAAGTTTATTACGATAAGGACGCTGACCTCTCTCTGATTCAAAAAATGAAGGTCACTATCGTGGGTTATGGTTCTCAAGGTCATGCACACGCACAGAACCTAAAAGACTCCGGCGTCAACGTGACTGTAGGCATCCGTAAAGATGGCAGCTCATGGAATAAAGCACAAGCCGCTGGACACCATGTATTAGAAATTCAAGAGGCTGTCAAAAATGCAGATTTAGTCATGATTTTGCTACCTGATGAATCCATGGCATCTATCTATCATGCAGATGTTGCTCCTCATTTGAAAAAAGGTGCAACCCTTGCATTTGCCCACGGCTTTAATATTCACTATAACCAAATCGTACCTAGTAAAGACTTGGATGTGATTATGATTGCACCTAAAGGCCCTGGCCACACTGTGCGTTCTGAATACTTAAAAGGCGGCGGAGTACCATCTCTGATCGCGGTTTACCAAGATGCCTCTGGCAAAGCTAAAGATATTGCGCTGTCTTATGCAGCAGCGAATGGTGGCACTAAGGCTGGCGTAATTGAAACAGACTTCCGCGAAGAAACTGAAACAGACTTATTCGGTGAGCAAGCAGTATTGTGCGGAGGTGCCGTTGAATTGGTGAAAGCTGGCTTTGAAACCCTAGTGGAAGCCGGCTATGCCCCTGAAATGGCTTATTTCGAGTGCTTACACGAACTGAAATTGATTGTCGATTTGATGTATGAAGGTGGCATTGCGAATATGAATTACTCCATTTCAAACAATGCCGAATATGGTGAATATGTCACAGGCCCACAAGTCATTAATGACGATTCGCGTAAAGCAATGCGTCAAGCATTGGCCAATATCCAAAATGGTGAATATGCCAAACGCTTTATCCTTGAAGGTCGAACCAACTATCCAGAAATGACGGCACGTCGTCGTTTGACTGCAATGCACCCTATTGAACAAGTAGGTGGCAAGCTACGTGCAATGATGCCTTGGATTGCCAAAAATAAACTTGTTGATCAGTCCAAGAACTAAGCCAGAAAGGCAAATACCGAGGGAAGGCTAGTCCTTCCCTTTTTTACATCATGCAAACACCACTCTCTATCAGATTACAATATCTCATCCCTAAGCAATTATTGACTGCATTAGCGGGCAAATTGGCCAGCGCTAAGCTGGGTTGGTTCACCCAGCGAGTGATTGCATGGTTTGTTCGGCGCTATGGTGTGAATATGCAAGAGGCTGTTGAATCAAATATTCAGGGTTATGCAAGCTTTAACGACTTTTTCACCCGCGCATTAAAACCAGGTACAAGACCTCAGGCTATGCATCTGCTTACCTGCCCAGTCGATGGGCGGATTAGTCAGTTTGGCGCTATTCATCAAGGCAGATTGATTCAGGCAAAAGGGCATGATTACAGCTTGCAAGCATTATTAGCTGACGATACTCAGTTAGTTAAAAACTATCTTGATGGCGACTTTGCAACGATTTATCTCAGCCCAAAAGACTATCATCGCATTCATATGCCCTGCTCAGGACAGCTTCTCAGCATGACCTATGTTCCGGGCGATTTATTCTCAGTCAATCCGCTTACTGCAACCCATGTTGCTGGATTATTTGCACGCAATGAGCGAGTGATTTGTGAATTTCATGGGGCAGCTGGAAATTTTGCAATGATTTTGGTGGGCGCAACCATTGTAGGCAGTATGGCCACCGTCTGGCATGGCGTAGTCAATCCGCCTCGTCCAGGGAAAATCCAACATTGGGATTATCGAAAACAGAATATCCATCTTGCACAAGGTGAAGAAATGGGACGCTTTTTACTTGGTTCAACTGTCATCATCCTATTACCACAGCGTCAGTTTCAATTTCATCCTGATTGGTATGCTGGTAAGCCAGTCATGCTTGGTGAGGCGATGTCAGTGGAATAGTGCTTAGCGGATAGTTAAGGCTCAAAAAAAGGGGTAGCTCGTTCGAGTCAACCACTTTTAATTAAATCACCAAACTATTCTTGCTGAGGCTCTTTTCGCGGCTTATGCCCAAGATAGCGTAGCTTTGCTCCTCCTCTGGGATGAAGATGCACTGCCAGCTCATTCAATGCCATGCGATAAACCTCACGTTTAAACTCAATGACGCTATCAATAGGCATCCAATAGTCACTCCAACGCCAAGCATCAAACTCTGGATGCTCACTAGCTCTGAGACTAACATCACTGTCTCTGCCGATTAATCTAAGCAGAAACCAAATCTGTTTTTGTCCTCGATATGTCCCACGCCACTCTCGTTTAACCCAAGTATTCGGCACGTCATAGCGCAACCAGTCTCTGGTTCTGCCTAGAATTTTTACGTGCTCGGGGCGCAAACCAACCTCTTCCATCAACTCGCGGTACATAGCCGCTTCTGGCGATTCGCCTTGTTTGATGCCCCCTTGAGGAAACTGCCAGGAATGTTCCCTAACCCGCTTACCCCAAAATACTTCGTTCTTATGATTACAGAGAATAATGCCGACATTCGGACGATAACCTTCACGATCTATCATATCCAAATACCCTAAATTTTCAGTTCCTGATAATTTTTTCATATTTCCGCCACAATGTAAAAGCATATAGTCTGCGGCCAAGATAAAATCATGATGTTTGTCGTATAACTCGGGAAAGCTATCCAATGAAGCAATTATTTTTCATTCTCATGCTGACATGTTCCTTGTTGCACGCTGAGCCATTGGCATTTATCACCAACCAAGGTGATAACAGCGTGTCGGTGGTCTCTATCCAGCAGCAGAGCGTGATTAAAACTATTCAAGTAGGCAAGGCTCCCGTTGGTGTGGCAACCTCCCATCAACGTGGGTTAGTGTATGTGAGTAATGTCGATAGCCAAGATGTAAGTATCATTGATAGCAAGCAAATGATTGAGCTGGCGCGACTATCGATTGGTGGGTCGCCTGTTGGTCTAGCTTTATCGCCTGATGAAACGCAATTATTTGTGGCCGAGTGGACTACCGATCTTGTGCATCTATATGACACTCGCTCATTACAACGTATACACTCAATTCAAGTAGGAAAAGCACCATCTGGACTGTTAGTGAGTCGAGATAATCATTTTTTACTGGTGGCTAGCCGAGATGACAACCAGATAAGCATAGTGGATATCGCCAGCAAGCAAATCATCAAAACTTTGGATGTACAAAAACACCCATTCGGAATGGCGTTAAGCCATGATGGTGCCAAGCTTTATGTTGTCAATGTGTTAAGTAATTCCGTTTCTGTTATTCAGCTTAATCAACTTGATCAGCCCATCCAGCATATTGGCGTGGGTGAACATCCCTATTGTGTGGTTGAATCTATCGACGGTCGCTATTTAATGGTCACCAATACACAAGATGACAATATTAGTGTGATTGATTTAAGTCTCGGGCAACAGATACAAAAGATATCTGTTGGGGAGGTACCAGAAGGGATTGATATCGACCCCACTTCAGGATTAGTGTTAGTGGCCAATTGGTCCTCTGGCGAATTAAGTATGGTGAATAGCCAACAATTAAAACTGATAAAACAGATAAAAACTGGGGAGAAAAGTCGTGCTTTTGGACAATTTATTTTGCATTAAATAGGGCATTTTTCTCGTCAAAATTGGCAAATTTAGGTAAAGTACTCGCTTTATTTTTTGCTTACAACGTTTTATTTTATTGATATACAGTGGAGAAATTTCATGAAGAATATATTAGCCTTAATTGCCATGGGTACATTTGCCTTGTCCGCTTTTGCTCACGGACCAAGCCCACAAAAAGTAGAAAAAGAAATGGTGATTAAAGCTGAGCCTGCAAAAGTGTGGGCAATCGTGAAAGATGTCGGGCATGTACAAAACTGGTTACCTTTGGTGACCGACACCAAGTTGGAAGTAAAAAAAGATGATAGTGGTTCAGATGCGACATTTCGTACTTTAACTCTAAAAGCAGGTGGTACTGTCTCTGAAAAAATCAGAAGTGCTGACGACAGCGATATGGTGTTGAAATATGAAATTATCGAGGGTGCTGTGCCAGTTGCTGATTTTAATGGCAAGATGACTGTTAAAGCTGGCCCTGGTGCGGGTGAGAGCACTGTAACATGGCTTGGTCGTTTTTATCGGGTTTATAAACTTAACCCGCCTATCCCAGCTGGTCAGGATGATGAAAGTGCAGTTAATGCTGTGAATACTATTTTTGACGCTGGCTTGAATGGCTTAAAAGCAAAAGCTGAAGCGAATTAATAGCACATTCATTGAAAGCCCAGTCTAAGCACTGGGCTTTTTTATTTGCATAATCAAGTTGAGAAATCATTATGTTAGATGCCGTCATTATCGAAACCTCAAACAGCGTTAATCGATGTGTCATATGGTTGCATGGATTAGGTGCGGATGGACATGACTTTAGCCCCATCGTGCCGCAACTTGAGCTTTCCAACACGCGTTTTATTTTTCCTCATGCCCCGGTGCGGCCTGTCACCCTGAATCATGGCGTTGAAATGCGCGCATGGTTTGATATTTATGGTTTAGGTGGCAATGACCAACAAGATGTTGATGGCATGCGACTGATGTCCAAGCAAATTGATACGCTAATTCAAAATCAATTGGCACAGGGGATAAACAGTCAACAAATGATATTGGCGGGATTCTCTCAAGGTGGGGCAATGGCAGCCTATTGTGCGTTGCAGTATCCCAAGCCTCTAGCCGGTTTAATGATGTTATCCAGCTACTTACCGCAAAAACATCAGATCAGCCAATCTATTCATCCGGCCAATCAGCATTTAGCCATTTTTTTGGCACATGGGATTTGGGATGAAATTATTCCTCTGGCAAGCTATCAGCAAATGTGTGAGATATTGAGTCATACTAATTTAACTGTCGAGTCGCATGAGTACCCGATGGCACATAGCGTATGCGATGATGAAATCATCCATATCCGAAATTTTATGCAGGGTATTTTTGCTAATAGATAGAGTAAAATAAGTATATGAATGAAACTCCAACAACCCCCAATCAAGCTGAACAAGCTTTAGGCTTTGAAACAGCCATTGCCGAACTCGAAACCATTATTCGCCAGATGGAGAGTCAGCAGTTACCTCTACAGGATGCCCTAGCTGCATTCAAGCGCGGTACCGCATTACTTCAACAATGCCAACAAACCCTAGCGGATGCAGAACAACAAGTGCGAATTCTGACTGAGCAGCAAACACTCAGCCCTTTCCAAGATAAATAGAGCTATCTACTTGCGCATGAACCAGATTAGCCAATTCCATCAATGGAGTGCCATAGCGCAACAGCGAACAGAGCAGGCACTGCAACATTACTTAGCTGATGACGCGGATGATGCTAGTGAACTTGTTTCAGCAATGCGATATGCCACCCTAGGCGGAGGCAAACGCCTGCGCGCCTTGCTTGCATTTGCCGCAGCAGAGTTTGTGCAAGCACCTATAGAGCGCGTAGAACGCGTTGCTGTAGCTATCGAGTGTATTCATGCCTATTCTCTTATCCATGATGACTTACCTTGTATGGATGACGATGATTTAAGGCGCGGCAAACCATCCTGTCATAAGCAATTTGATGAAGCGACTGCTTTACTTGCAGGAGATGCATTACAAACGCTGGCATTTGAGGTGATGAGTGCCCCAGATTGGCATTCAAATGCTCAGCAGCAATTATCCATGTTGCACCTATTGGCGTTAGCATCGGGGGCAAAAGGTATGGCCGGTGGACAAGCGATAGACTTGGCGCATGTCGGCAAAGCTATGACACGTGATGAATTAGAGCGCATGCATAGAATGAAAACAGGCGCCTTGATTGAGGCTGCAGTGCTTCTCGGCGCTCATTGTGCAGAGCAAATTCCCAGCGCTAAACTTCATGCACTGGAATCTTATGCGCAACAGATTGGTTTGGCGTTTCAGGTGGTAGACGATATTTTGGATACAGTTTCTGATACCGCAACCTTGGGCAAAACAGCGGGCAAAGACGCTGAACAAAATAAGCCAACTTATGTCAGTTTAATGCAGTTAGAGAATGCCCAAGCTTATGCTAAACAACTGATTGAAGAAGCTTGTGCAACGCTTCAACCGTTTAAAAATGCTTCACAAAGACTGATACAAATTGCCCAATTTATCGCACATCGAGCTTACTAATGAGTCATCCCTTTGAATTACTAGAATCCATAGACTTCCCACATCAATTACGCGATTTAACACGTAAGCAATTACCTGATTTGGCTCAGCAATTACGCGAGTTTATGATTCAAAGCGTGGCACAAACGGGTGGTCATCTGTCTTCAAATTTAGGGGTGGTAGAGTTAACCATCGCATTGCATTACGTGTTTAATACCCCAGATGACAAATTGGTATGGGATGTTGGACATCAAACCTATCCACATAAAATTCTGACAGGACGGCGCGAACAAATGTATACCCTGCGCCAAGCAGGGGGTATTGCTGGATTCCCACGACGCCAAGAGAGTGAATACGACTGCTTTGGTGTTGGTCACTCAAGCACCTCGATTTCCGCTGCTTTGGGCATGGCAGTCTCGGCGCAAAAGACTGGCTCGGATAAACGTGTCGTTGCCATTATTGGTGATGGTGCCATGACTGCTGGTATGGCATTTGAGGCGCTCAATAATGCTGGTGCGATGGATGCAAACCTATTGGTGATTCTGAATGATAACGATATGTCGATTTCAGAAAATGTAGGCGCATTGCAAAATTACCTCGCCAAACTACTTTCTGGTCGGCTTTATACCACCATGCGACGTTCTAGCGAAAAAGTATTAGGGGTGGTTCCACCGGTCCTTGAATTTGCTAAACGCGCAGAAGAACACGTAAAAGGCATGATGACGCCGGGCACATTGTTTGAGGAATTTGGTTTTAATTACATCGGTCCAATAGACGGTCATGACTTGGATACATTGGTCACTACCCTAAGCAATATTCGCAAGTTGAAAGGCCCTCAATTTCTTCATGTCGTCACCCAAAAAGGTCATGGCTATGCACCCGCAGAACAAAGTCCAGGTAAGTTTCATGGCGTAGGTCAATTTAACCCTGAAGACGGCTCATCTCTAACCAGTAAAAAAGCGAAAACCTACACCGAAGTATTCGGAGACTGGTTAGTAGAGATGGCAGCTAAAGACGATAAATTAATGGCGATTACTCCAGCTATGTGTGACGGATCTGGACTCAATGCATTTGCCGAGCAATTTCCTCAACGATATTTTGATGTAGGTATCGCCGAACAACATGCGCTTACTTTTGCGGCTGGCTTAGCTTGTGAGGGATTAAAGCCAGTAGTCGCCATCTACTCTACCTTTCTGCAACGCGCCTATGATCAATTGATTCATGATATTGCCTTACAAAAGCTGCCAGTGATGTTTGCTATAGATCGAGCTGGGTTGGTTGGTGCAGATGGTCCCACTCATGCTGGGAGTTTTGATTTGAGTTATTTGCGCTGTATTCCGAATATGCTATTGATGGCGCCAGCCGATGAAAACGAGTGCAAACAAATGTTGACCACCGCCTATTATCACCAAGGCCCTAGTGCTGTTAGATACCCACGCGGTACCGGCCCTGGGGTTGAGGTTGAAGCAGGTTTAAAGGCACTGGAAATCGGTCGTGCCAAGCTGATTAGACAAGGTAAAAAAGTCGCGCTGTTGTCTTTTGGAAGTATGTTGACTAAATGTATGCAAGCAGCTGAGCAATGTGACGCTAGCGTTGTCAATATGCGTTTTATCAAACCGCTAGACGAATCAATGATTGCTGAAATAGCTAACAGCCATGACATTATTTTGACGGTGGAGGAAAACGCCCGACTAGGCGGAGCAGGAAGTGCTGTGCTTGAGGTACTTCAAAGATTGAACTTTGCTGGTAAAACCCACTCTGTTGGTTTACCTGACACATTTATTGAGCATGGGAATCATGAACAAATGTTGTCTGATTGCGGATTAAGTAGCGAAGCAATTTGCGCCATCATCCGCCAATTAACCTAGCAATTTACTCAAGTATTAGATATAATCATTGAAAAATTTACTTTAGGAACTTCATGAATACCATTGCACAGCTCCCTATTGAAGATGTTCAGAACACACCTGATGTGCGTCATCTAGCCATTGATAAAGTTGGTATCAAATCCATTCGCCACCCTGTCAAAGTAAAAGACAAATCTGGCGGTGTGCAACACACAGTTGCGATGTTTGATATGTATGTGCATCTGCCACACAACTTTAAAGGCACTCACATGTCACGCTTTGTAGAGATTCTCAACATGAATGAGCGTGAAATTTCCATCGAATCTTTCGAGACAATTTTGCGTGAAATGGTAAAACGTCTTGAGGCAGAATCTGGCTATGTGGAGATGACTTTCCCGTACTTTATCAATAAATCAGCGCCAGTATCCGGCGTACAAAGCTTGTTAGATTATGAGGTCAGCTTTATTGGTGAAATCAAGCAAGGTAAATTTGATATCACAGTAAAAGTACTCGTACCAGTGACTAGCTTATGCCCATGCTCTAAGAAAATATCTGACTATGGCGCACATAATCAGCGTTCACATGTGACTGTAACGGCATTAATTAATGACTTTATCTGGGTAGAAGACCTGATTGCCATGGTCGAATCGCAAGCCTCTTGCGAGTTGTATGGATTGCTCAAGCGCCCCGATGAAAAATATGTGACTGAGCGTGCCTATGATAATCCTAAGTTTGTTGAAGATATGGTGCGTGATGTCGCTACCGCATTGAATAACGAGTCTCGTATTGATAAATTTATTGTTGAGTCTGAGAACTTTGAGTCTATTCATAACCATTCAGCTTACGCACTGATTGAAAAAGACAAACGCGTTTGATTGAACAATCCAAAAAAACCCGCCTAGGCGGGTTTTTTTATTACTTAATATCGCGCTCAAGATAGATAAATAGCAAAGCACCGGCTAGTGCCATGAAGGCACTCATAGAAAAAGTCCATTGAGGACCCAGCGATTCCCAGGCATACCCCGAAACAAGCCCGCCAAAAGTCCCACCTACCCCATAAGAGATACTGGTATAAAGCCCCTGTCCTTTAGATTGGTGTTTACCTTTGAAATATTGATGCGTCAAAGCAACCGCCGAGGCATGATAAGCCCCAAAAGTGGCGGCATGTAATGTTTGTGCGATCAGCACCACAACGCCAAAACTCACAGCCCATCCAATCAAATTAAATCGCACAAAGGCAATCAATAAAGTGAGCATTAGAATATATTTCAAACTAAAACGTTGAGTTAATTTAGGCATCAATAGAAAAATTAAGATTTCACAAATCACCCCTAGCGCCCATAGCCAACCAACTTGTGCCTTGCTATAACCGTGATTAACCAAATAAATAGAGTAAAAAGTGTAATAAACCCCATGCGCAGCAGACATGGCAAAGCACGCTACTAACAATGCGACGACATGGCGCTGGCGGATAATCTGCCAAATCGAATCATGATGCGTATCATGCCTAACAAGATTAGCTTCTGGTACACGATAGGAAAAAATAAACACTGCCAACATAAACAGTAGAATCGCCCATAGCAATAGACGGATTGAAAACCAGTCGAGCAAATAACCTAGGACGATGACCGAGACGATAAATCCTATCGATCCCCACATTCGTATATGTCCATAACGATCAAAACGATCGCCCAAATGTCCTAGCGTCACTGTTTCGATTAACGGTAAAGAGGCACTCCAAAAAAAGCTAAGTAACAACATCACAGCGAATAGCCAGCCATAGCTATTACCAATAAAAATGCCTAGATAACTCAGCAAACTTAAACCAGCCAACCACTGAATCATTGTGACACGACGACCATAATGATCTGCCATCCACCCCCAAAGTCCCGGTGAAAAAATACGTGCAATCTGAAACAAAGACATTAAAACAGCGATTTGAAAAGCACTAAATGCCAGCGACTGAAGGTACAAACTCCAATATGGAGCGAACGCCCCAACGAAGCTAAAATAGGAGAAATAGAATAAGGAAAGCGGCCAATAGGGAATTTGCATGATAGCTTTTTGTGTCAATCCAATTTGCACTGCCGTAATGTGTTGCTCATCAAAGAATGATTGCTATTAATGCTTGCCAGTTTGCATGCAAATTTTTCTCGCCATATCTTGTTGAGCAAACGAGCTTGCTGAACATAGCGACAATCTAGCCACTAAATAGCGGGCGTAACAGGCTGCACATCTCCACATTGAGCTCGATGGCGCAAAGCGTGATCAATCAGCACGAGGGCTAACATGGCCTCGGCAATGGGTGTTGCGCGAATCCCCACACAAGGATCATGGCGACCGGTAGTTTGCATCATGACAGCGTCACCACTTTGATCAATAGAGCGACGTTCTTGAGGAATACTTGAGGTCGGCTTGAATGCAACATTGACTAAGATATCTTGGCCACTAGAAATCCCACCCAATGTTCCACCTGCATGATTACTAGCAAAACCATTCGGGGTAAGTTCATCACCATGTTCACTACCGCGCTGTGCAACTGAGGCAAAACCAGCCCCTATTTCTACTCCTTTGGCTGCATTGATCCCCATCATGGCATAAGCGATATCGGCATCTAATCGATCAAAAACTGGCTCGCCCCAGCCTACTGGCACGCCTTGCGCAACCACAGTAATCTGAGCACCTACCGAGTCTCGCTGAGCACGAATCGCATCAAGATAAGCTTCTAATTCTGGCATCATTGCCATATTCGGACTAAAGATTTTATTGTCAGGATGGAAAACATCATCCCAACTGACAAATGGAACTTTGAGTTCGCCTAACTGACTGAGGTAGCCTTGGATAGTCACCCCATAGCGTTGTTTCAGCCATTTTTTGGCAATTGCACCTGCGGCAACGCGAACCGCCGTCTCCCTAGCACTAGACCGACCACCCCCACGATAGTCGCGCACACCATATTTTTGACTGTAAGTATAGTCAGCATGACCAGGTCGAAAAGTGCTCATGATTTTGCTGTAATCTTGGCTCCGCTGATCCGTGTTACGGATAATAAAACCGATAGGCGCGCCGGTCGTCACTCCTTCAAATACACCCGAGAGAATCTCTACCGCATCGTCTTCTTTGCGTTGCGTCACATGACGCGAGGTGCCAGGTTTACGGCGATCAAGGTCTACCTGTAAGTCCTCTGCTGACAGCGCTAATCCTGGTGGACAACCATCCACGATTCCGCCAATTGCGGGACCATGAGACTCTCCAAAAGAGCTGAGCGTAAATAATTTTCCGAAAGTATTCCCTGACATAGTGTGCGCTTAAGCAAATGAAAGGTTAGATTTTAACACAAGCAGGCTTTTTGCCGGCTAACAAGCAGATCAGCTAAAAACCTTTTATCCATTGATGATAAACAGATTTGGCCACTTGATTGAGTTGCTGAATACGCTGATCTAAGCTGTGCAACATCTGCTCTGCTTGTTGTACTGCAGGGCTATTTTTGGCATCACTCAATTCCTGCGCCCCGTTTTGACACCATAGCCTAACCATCTCTGCAGTCATCTCAATATGGCACTGAAAGGCTAAGTGCTTGCCCAAACTATAGGCCTGATGATGGCAATGTGGGCTGCTCAATAAATGATGTGCACCCTGAGGCAAGTCAAAGGTTTCACCATGCCAATGGAAACTATCAAACTGTTTTAAATCCCCAAACCATGCTTGGCTGTGCGGATTATCCAACACCTGCACCTTGCCCCAACCGATTTCTTTATAAGAGTTGGCAGTCACTTTCGCCCCCAAGGCCTTACTAATCAGTTGCCCTCCTAGACAGTGACCTAACACTGGAATGTCTCGTTGAATTGCATCTCGTATCAAGACTAACTCCTGTGCAATCCAAGGCAAAGGGTCGTTCACACTCATATGCCCACCCATCATCACCAATCCGGCATATGCTTGTGCGCTGACTGGCAAACTATCGCCACGGTCAATGCTCAGCACTTGCCAAGGGATTTGATGCTGATTTAAAAAATCGCCCAGATAACCTGCTCCTTCAGTCTTGGCGTGTCGTATAACGAGAACTGGTTTCATCAATATTCCTGTGCAAATAGTTTGATAAAAAACTTGCAGCAAAAAATATGCCTAACACCCACGTTTACATGACATGCTAAGCATATTTATTTAAGTATTTTGATCGCCGCAGGGGCTAGTCCATCAATGTTGTAATCGCCTATGGCATAACGAATAAGCCGTAACGTTGGCAAACCGATGCTGGCTGTCATACGCCTTACTTGACGATTTTTACCCTCACTGATTTTGATCTCCAGCCAACAGGTTGGAATGGCTTTGCGTTCGCGGATTGGCGGGTTTCTTGGCCACAATATAGCGGGTTCGGGGATGACTCTCACCTGTGCTGGCTGAGTAATAAAATCCCCTAAATCCACCCCGACTCTTAATGGCTTGAGATTTTCTTCCTGTGCAATCCCCTCAACCTGTGCCCAGTAAGTTTTAATTTGTTTGTATTTTGGATGTGCAAGTCGATGTTGTAGTGCCCCGTCATCGGTTAAAATAAGCAATCCTTCACTGTCAGTATCAAGTCTACCCGCGGGATAAACTCCAGGCATTTGAATGAAGTCAGCCAGCGTTTGATGTTTTTCATGGTGGCTAAATTGGCTGATTACACCGTAGGGTTTGTTGAATAATACTAACATTGCAATTGAATTTTTAATTTATCGTTAAGGGAAATCATGTCGTCCAAAATAAAACTGCCGTCATACGGTGAAAAAATTTGCGTGAATGCAGACCACAGCTTAAGTGTACCTGACCAACCCATTATCCCATTTATTGAAGGCGATGGCATTGGCATTGATATTACACCAGCGATGCATCAAGTGATTGATCATGCGGTCAGCAAAGCTTATCAGAACAAACGCAAAATTGCTTGGATGGAAGTATATGCCGGCGAAAAGTCCACCAAAGTTTATGACGCCGATACATGGCTGCCAGAAGAAACCATGCAAGCAGTGAAAGACTATGTCGTTTCTATCAAAGGACCATTAACGACGCCAGTCGGTGGCGGTATGCGCTCGCTTAATGTGACCTTACGACAAGAATTAGACTTGTATGTATGTTTACGTCCTATCCAATATTTCACGGGTGTGCCCAGTCCATTAAAACATCCTGACAGAACTGATATGGTGATATTCCGTGAAAATACTGAAGATATCTATGCGGGGATTGAATGGGCAGCGGGAACCCCTGAAGTTGAAAAAGTCATCAGTTTTTTGAGTGATATGGGAGCGCGTAAAAAAATTCGATTCCCTGAATCCTCTGCCATCGGCATCAAACCAGTGTCTTGTGATGGCAGTAAGCGATTAGTTCGTAAAGCAATTCAATACGCCATTGATAATAATCGCAAATCAGTCACGATTGCTCACAAAGGCAATATTATGAAATTCACTGAAGGCGGGTTCAGAGACTGGGGCTATCAAGTCGCCAAAGAAGAATTCGCTGCATTGGAAATTGATGGTGGTCCATGGTGCAAACTACCAAATGGTATAGTGATTAAAGACTGTATTGCCGATGCATTCTTGCAAGAAATTCTATTGCATCCCAGTGATTATGATGTGGTTGCCACCTTGAATCTTAATGGTGATTATATTTCCGACGCTTTAGCCGCACAGGTAGGTGGTATCGGCATTGCTCCAGGCGCGAATTTGTCTGATACAGTGGCTATGTTTGAGGCCACGCATGGTACAGCACCTAAAATTGCTGGCAAAAATATTGCCAATCCTTGCTCATTAATACTTTCGGCAGAAATGATGTTGCGCCATCTAGGATGGTCAGAGGCTGCAGATTTGGTAATACAAGCAGTCGGCAAAGCCATTGCAAGTAAACGTGTGACACAAGACTTCTCCTCCCAAATGGAGGGAGCGACACAAGTGAGCACAATGGAATTCGCCCAAGAAATAATCCGCCACATTTAACAATGTAGCGGATGATAATAACAAAAAGGCCTGAAAAATCAGGCCTTTTTAATTTATCTGGATTATGCTGCTTTTTGAATATTTGAGGCTTGCTTGCCTTTAGCGCCTTCTGTTACATCGAATGTAACACGTTGGCCTTCTTTCAAGCTTTTATAGCCAGATTCAACAATTGCTGAGAAGTGCGCAAATAAATCATCACCACCATCATCAGGAGTAATAAAACCGAACCCCTTAGAATCATTGAACCATTTTACGGTACCTGTTGCCATTTAATACTTTCCTTACTAATCACAAAAGGGTTTCCCCCCAAAATGTTTGTATTTCAAACCATTGACCCTTGTGTATAGAGCATTTGTTATTCGAAATCTCAAACTCCGGTCTGTCGTTTTACTTTTGTTTGAGATAACTGTCAAGCAATTTTTTACAGCCTGTCACATTTTTTTACAATTTTTTACTTGCTATATGTTTTGTAGACTATTTTTTACCTAAGGCCTTATCGATTTCTGCTGATGGATAGGCCCCAGTGAGCCTTTTTCCATCTGCAAAAAAAAGTGTCGGGGTACTAGTCACCGCATACTTCTTCGCCAATGCAGCAATTTTTTCCAGAGGAGCATCGCAAGTGTTGGGTTTTTTTGGCAAACTGCCCATTAAAATCCAATCTTGCCAAGCTTTTGCGCGATCTGGTGCACACCAAATAAGTTTAGATTTATTGCTGGCATCTGGGTGAAGCTGATCTAGCGGCGTCAAAAATGTATAAATCGTGACATCGTTTAGTTCTACCAATTCATTCTGTTCAAGACGCTTACAGAACGGACAATCAGGATCTGAAAATACTGCCATCTTGCGGCTACCATTGCCTTTGACGACCTTTATTGCTAGATCTAATGGCAGAGCAGAAAAATCAATTTTATTTAACTCATTTAAGCGCTCTGCTGTCATATCTTTCTTACTTTTGGGATCAACGACACGTCCGTCGACAATCAAGAAAGTAAATTTCTCATCGGTATAAATTAATTGTCCACCGATATACACCTCATAAAGTCCTGCATAAGGAGTTTTGGAAATATTATCGACACTAAATTTGGGATATGCCGCTTCGATGGTTTTTTTTAAAGCAGTCTCATTAGCATTAGCAAGCGCTACTAAACCTAGACTGATCACGAATAAAATTTTGGCTAATAAATTACTTTGGATGTTCATATTATTTCCTTCTCTGGTCATTATTATAGAGAGATTCATTAGCCTTTAGCGTTAACGAATCGCTTGTTTAATCAGTTGTTGCTTTAGCCATGGCAATTGATTTGGTAATTGCATCCCCCATTCTCTCACCCGCTTGATCCAAGTCGTTTGCGTTTGAAATAGTTGATACAAACCACTAGTAAGCAACTGCATACTTTTAATATCTAATTGGCGCGCGCGCTCGAACTGCCGCAGCAATAGAAAATCCCCAATATCTCTGGGCTTTTGTGCCAGCAATTGACTGAGTTGCGCGACATCTCGCAAGCCTAAATTGACTCCCTGACCTGCCATAGGATGCACTAGATGCGCCGCATCTCCTAATAATGCTAATCGATGCGCAACCATTTGTTGAGCGGTTTGATTAGCTAATGGAAATGCTTTTGCTGGGGTAACACATTGTAGCTCGCCTAAGCAGTGCGCACCTGCCTGCGCTACATGATGTGCCAATTGCTCCGCATCCAGTTGTAATAATTGTTCGGCATATTGCGTGGACCAAACCATCGATATTTGTTGATTAGGCAATGGTAGCCAAGCCAATATATCCCCATCAAAAAACCATTGTCTTGCAATATTTTGATGCGACTGCTGACAAGCAAAATTTGCCACCACCCCCTGATGCGCATAGTCCTGACGCTTTACCGAGATGCCCGCTTGCTGACGAAGCCAGGATGACCCACCATCTGCAGCAAGCATTAATCGGCAGACAAAATCGCCTGCAGAGGTAGTGAGCAGAGCTTGCTCAGCATCGATTTTCAGTGCATGCGACTGTGTGGCAAAAAACATCGGCAAGTCGCGCTCTGTTGCCCTTGAATACAAAGCATGGATTAATTGTTGGCTTTCAACAATCGCCCCCAAATCATGCAATCCCGCCTCAAATGCGTTGAAACTTAATGGGGTTAAATCAGTATTTGCCCACACCTGCATTTGATTTACTGAACAGATGCGTGCAAGAGGCATCTTTTGCCATACCTTTAACTTGCTCAGTAATGCGATATTGCCCGGTGTGAGTGCGTAAATCCGGCTATCTAACTCTGTATTTTCATCGACCAATGCTGGCGCAGCCAAATGATCGATCAGCGCCACACGATAGCCATATTGATCAAGCGCCAAAGCTGCCGAGAGGCCCACTATCCCTGCACCCAAAATGACGACGTCAAACTCTTGTTTGGACACTAGCCTTTACTCCCAAAACTCATTTTTCGGATTAGGTGGGCTTTGGCTGTTGTAAAAACATCAAATAGGCCTAGACCAAAACTGCGCATACCCCCCAGCCCGACAATATCGTTAGAGAATAAACGCACTAAAAAGTCAGTAAATTTAAGTCCACGTTGGCTATCTTGTTGTCTGCTGGATTGATATTGTTGCAAGAATGCAGCTTCACCCACAAGGGACTGCTGATTTGAAATAATCAACTGGGCTAATTCCCATGCATCTCGTAATCCAACATTAAATCCTTGCCCCGCCACAGGGTGCATGGTCTGTGCAGCATTACCTATCACGACTAAATGAGGTGCTGTAACCGGAGAGAGATATGACAGTTTGAGAGGAAAGCAAAGCCGCTTTTGCACTTGAATGAAGCGCCCAACGCGATCACCAAAATGCTGATGTAATTGTTGCAAAAATTGCTCATCTGACAAGGATAATAAAGGCTGTATTCGCGCACTTTCGCCGGTCCACACCAGAGAAAATTCCCGCTCACCATTGGGTAATAGCGCCACTGGCCCCATCGGGGTAAAGCGCTCATAGGCAACCTCATGATGCGCTAACTCGGCAGCCACTTTGCAAACCAAGGCATGATGGCCGTATTCCTTGTTGATTCTTTGGATGCCCGCAATTTCATTTAAAGATCGACCGCCATCAGCAAGCACAGCCAAGGCTGTCGTCAGCGTTTGTGTTTTGCCATTTTGTTGAATGTGTAAATCAGTCGCCGTGTCATGAGGCATGACTTTTTCTACTTCGGTTGAGTAATGGATAGTCAATGTTGTCGCTGTTGTTTGACGCTCAGATATTACTTGGTCGATAGCTTTCATCAAGCTGCCATAGGAGAGTACATAGCCCAAGGCTGGCATATCATAATCACTGGCACGCAAAATACTACGTCCAAAACTACCTTTTTGCGACACATGAATAGTTTGGATGGAGGTGATATGTTGAATGTGTCGCCATACATCTAAACTCTCTAGCATGATTTTGCTTGCCTGCGACAGAGCTAGCGCACGATGATCATCATAATAAGCCCCTTGTGCTCTCGCTTCGAGCACCTCGCATGCGCGACCAGCTTGCAACAAGCGTAAAGCCAGACACATCCCAACCGGGCCCCCGCCAATAATGACAATAGGACTAGTCATTGCGCATCAATTCCTCAATTTGCTGCACAGTTTTAGGTGCAGCCGCAGAGAGTACCTCAGGTTCATTTTGTTGCACCACGACGTCATCTTCGATACGCACTCCAATCTGCCAAAACTCTTCCGCCACATGATCTGCTGGGCGAATATAACAGCCTGGCTCTACCGTCGTCACCATACCGAGCTGAAGATCACGCCAAGCACCATCAGAAGTTTTATATTCACCCGCATCATGGACATCTAGTCCTAACCAATGGCCAGTTCTGTGCATATAAAATTGGCGATATTGTCCACTCTCGATAATCGATTCTAACGACCCTTGGCACCAGCCAAAGTCCTTAAACCCCTGCGCCAATACCAGCAAAGCAGCTTCATGAGGCGCGTTCCAATGCTGCCCCACTCTGACCTTGTCTATAGCGGCATATTGCGCTGCAAGAACCAGCTCGTAGACCGCTTTTTGCGCTGCACTAAATTTTCCATTGACTGGAAAAGTGCGCGTGATGTCAGAGGCATAACCATCCAATTCACAACCGGCATCGATCAGCAACAAATCTCCAGAGTTGAGCTGGCAATCATTGGCGTGATAATGCAAAGTACAGGCATTGGCTCCGCCAGCCACAATACTGCCATAAGCAGGTGACTGAGCCCCTTGGCGACGAAACTCATGCAAAAACTCTGCCTCGACCTCATATTCAAATAATCCCGGACGAGTAACACGCATAGCACGTTGATGCGCCATAGCAGCGATATTGGCAGAGCGACGCATCACTTGAAGCTCATCAGCAGATTTGATCAAGCGCATTTCGTCCAAGAGTTGATAGATATCCTGAGTCTGCGCAGGCGCATGCAGACCTAAGCGGCTTTGCGTTCGCAAGGCATTCATCATTGTGGCCACTTTTTTATCCCAATAGTCACTGGCGCCCCAGCTAAAATATAGATTAGCTTGATTGGCCATCAACTCAGGTAATTTCTCATCAAGCGAATTGATACTGTAGGTTTCATCGACATCAAAAGCACGCAAAGCAGCCTCTGGACCATAACGAAAACCATCCCAAATTTCTTTTTCGAGATTTTTTTCTCGACAAAATAAAATCGATTTTGCTTGCTCCCCAGCAATCAGCACCAATACCGATTCTGGTTCAGTGAAGCCGGTTAAATAATAAAAATAGCTATCAAAGCGAAAAGGGTACAGGCTATCTCGATTACGCACTAATTCTGGCGCGGTAGGGATAATGGCAATCCCTGGTGACAATTGTTGCAGCAGACGCAAGCGGTTGTGCTTAAAAAATTGAATGGGAATATTGCTTTTCATTTTGGCATCCTTGACGCGCTCTAAACTGATCTGAATTGAACAAAAGGTTGGTGTTTATTTGATCGATATCGTTTTGTCATAGCCGTGGTGATTAAGTTCTCAATGTCATTCAGTTTTATCACTTAAAGATTTGAACTGAGCATTTATCTCGTGCAGGCGTTGCGGAGTGCCAATATCATGCCAAACACCGTTGAATCTCTCACCACTCACCAGTCTCTGTTGCATAGCTATTCGCAATAATGGCGCTAATTTAGCAGGCTGACCTGGGACGACATCAGCAAACAATTGAGGATGATAAATACCGATTCCGGAAAAAGTGAGACGCTCACCTTGCTGTTCGGAAATACGCTGCGTAGCCAGCGCAAAGTCGCCATTCGGATGATGTAATGGATTGGGCACCATCACCAAATGCGCCAAATCAGGGGCATGGAGTTGTATTCCAGCAAAATCCATCTGACAAAATACATCCCCATTGACCACCAAAAAAGGCTGATTCCCTAGCAAAGGCAGCGCGTAAGCAATTCCTCCAGCAGTTTCCAAAGCTTGGCTTTCAGCGCTGTAATGCAATCGAACTCCCCAACGTGAACCATCCCCCAAAGCCGCTTCAATTTGTTGCCCCAAATAGGCATGATTGATGACGATATCGATAAAACCTGACTTGGCTAGGGATTCGATATGCCAGACAATAAGCGGCTTATCAGCCACCGTTAGCAAAGGCTTGGGCATATGATCGGTGAGTGGACGCATCCGCTCACCTCGTCCTGCCGCTAAAATCATCGCCCGCATGACCATTGTCCTAAAAGGTATATCCAACTTCAGCTTGCTTTCCATCAAGCTGATTCAACAGTCTAAGCATAGGCTTCAACTCGATATAGCGCTCACAAACTCGCACTAAGTAATCCATGACCAAAGGCATATCTTTTAAGTACCCCGACTTGCCATCGCGATGATATAAACGCGCAAAAATGCCCAATATTTTGATATGGCGCTGTGCCCCCATCCATTCAAAATCTTGATAAAACTCGGCAAAGTCCACTGCAACTGGCAAACCGCGCTGTTTTGCTTTTTGCCAATAGCGAATCACCAAATCTAAGACCAACTCCTCGTCCCAGCGGATATAAGCATCTTTTAATAAAGACACCAAGTCATAGCTCAAGGGACCATACACGGCATCCTGAAAATCCAATACCCCTAAACTGCCGTCATCTCTCACCATTAAATTTCTGGAATGGTAATCTCGATGCACATAGACCAAGGGTTGCGCCAAAATATTAGCTAACAATTGCTGATAAATCTGATGCAAATCTTGCTGCTGCTCAGCATCCAGTTGCACTCCCAGATGCTGCCCGATATACCACTCATCAAATAAACCTAATTCTCTCCTGAGTAGAGCCTCATCATAGGGGGGAAGCAGATTGGGTTGACTAGCAAGTTGCATGTCAATCAACACATCAATCGCTTGAAGATATAAATCAACCACCTTGGGAATATCGCGTTGCTGTTCTAACGCCATCAACAAGGTTGTATTACCAAAATCTGATAACAACAAAAAGCCTTGTTTTAAATCTTGCGCAATGAGTTTAGGTACAGCAATACCAGCCGCTTCAAACAGCTGATCTATCTTCACAAATGGGGCAGAGTCTTCTTTGTCCGGTGGGGCATCCATTGCAATCATGGATTGCTGTGCTGTGGTCACACGAAAATATCGTCTAAAGCTGGCATCTGCTGATGCAGGGCTTATTTGAAAAGTCTGCCCCATCAGGGTTTGCTTAAGCCAGCGATGAAGTTGTTGCAATCTATCCAAAAAAAACCTCTTTATTAATCAACTCAACTTAATGAAAGTCCGCACAAATAATAGGACTTTGCCCTATCTTCATATATCATATTGGCTTTTATTTGGCGGACAGCCGGAATTTTAACATTCAAACCCTAATGTGCCGGAGCAATTTGCTTTCGCTAATTTGAGTACAGTGCTAAAAAAACTAAATTTACAATTCATCACAAGCCTAGCGTTTTTAACGCTAGCTGTAATGCATCAAGCCGCAGCTGAGGCACTTGATGGGCAAAGCCTAGACCACCAACAGGCTGCCACTGCCTCACAGCCTAATCCTAGCATTTTGCCTAGCGATGTCGACACGCCTGATTATGGGCAATTAGTGGTGGATGAAAACCATATTAAAGCAGGTGGAGGCATTATCATCGAAGGTGATAGGCTTGACATCTATCTAGACAAAACTTTTACTGCACTTGGCAATGCCTTACTTGATAAAAAAGACCAACATATCGAGTCTGACAGGCTGGAATACGACACCCAAAACAAAACCATCCATGCGGTAGGTAATACCAAAATAACAACTCCAGATACTTACGCAACTGGGGATGAGCTGCACCTAAATTTGGAGGATACTATCGGTCAGATGACCAAAGTAAAATTCACTCTTAAACAAGCGCTTACCCCGATTATTCCGCTTACTGCTTTTAATCAAGCCAGTGTCAGACAAGTCGATTTGATTGGTGAAGATCCGCTCTCCAATATGCTGTCCAACCCGTCTCAAAACGCCAACAATGCAAAAGCTGGAAAAAAATCTTCAGATCAGTCGCGCGGGGAGGCTGAGGTACTATTTTTTGAGGGGGAGGGTAAAAAACGTGCCTTGCAATCTAAATTTACCTCTTGTGAAGTAGGCAAGGAAGATTGGTTTATCAAAGCCTCAGAAATCAAGCTAGATGATATCGCCAAAGAGGCCAAAGCAAAAAATGCCATTATTGAATTCAAGGGAGTACCAGTTGTATATTCCCCAAGCATTAGTTTTCCCTATGGCACTGAGAGAAAATCTGGCTTATTAAGCCCCATTTGGGGGACTACCTCTAAGAGTGGTTTTGAATTGCTCACCCCCTACTATTTCAATCTTGGTCCGAATCGTGACGCTACCATTTCAGCGCGTTTCTTGAGTAAACGAGGCACGCAGTTTCAAGGTGAGTATCGTTACTTAGAAGACAATTACAGTGGATATGCGCTTACCCATTACCTACCTTCAGATAGCTTATCGGGCGACAATCGCTTCTTAATCTCTACACATCATAAACAGAATTTTGGTGAAGGATGGTATGGTAACTGGGACTACGACCGCGTTTCAGACTCAAACTATTTCTCTGAGCTGGGTAGTCGATTGATTATGACCAGTCGAGTCAACTTGCTCCAACAAGCAACCATAGGCTATAGCGATGATCAATGGCAATTCAATATTTCAGCCAATAAATTCCAAACCTTATCGGATGATAGAAACACCTACCCATATCAACGCCTACCCTCTATCAATCTGAATTACAGGGACGATTTTGGACCTATTTCATTCAAAATCATCAATCAGGCAACTCGTTTTGAACTAGATAATAGCTGGGACAATAACCGACCAACGGGTAATCGATTTGTCACTTATCCATCCATTAGTTTACCGCTAGCCAATTCTTACGCCTTTGTCACCCCTAAGTTTGGTATCCATCATACCTCTTACGGATTAACCAGCACGGTTGGTGCTTATGACAATAGGTACCAAAGAACATTGCCTATCTTCTCATTAGATAGCGGTCTTCAATTCGAGAAAGAGACACGTATTGTCAGTCGGGGCTATTCGCTGACGATGGAACCACGTCTATTTTATGTTTATATCCCATATCGCGATCAATCTAATCTGCCATTGTTTGATACCACTTTTGCTGACTTAAATATGGCCACACTTTTTAACGAGAATCAGTTTGCTGGCTTTGACCGAGTGAATAGTGCCAACCAAGTAACACTTTCGGTTTCAAGCCGTATGATCGATTCATCCAGTGGTAGAGAGCGTTTGTCGGTCTCGTTAGGACAACGTTTTTACTTTAACGACCAACGTGTCAGCCTGACATCAGGCAGTAACAATATCAACCAACTTTCTGACTTTGTTGCCGCGATGTCAGCCTCATTAACCAATAAATGGGATATGTATGGCGGTTGGCAGTTTGATACCCAAGGCAATACCAATCGAGCCAACTTTGGTGCTCGATATTTGCCTGAACCAGGCAAAGTATTAAATCTAAGCTATCGCTATATTGATAGCGCACTGAGTAAAGCGATTAACGGTAGCGCCGTTGATCAATTTAATATTTCTGGGCAATGGCCGATTTCACCTAATTGGTACGCAGTTGGTCGATGGAACTATTCCATTGAAAACTCCAAAACTATCCAAGCGATTGGCGGACTGGAATATGATGCTGGATGTTGGCAATCACGCTTCGTCATGCAACGCCTATCAACAGCGACTACAACGGCCAATTACGCATTGTTCTACCAACTTGAGCTGGGTGGAATGGCATCGATTGGAACTAGCCCATTCCGTATCTTGACTAAAAATATTCCTGGCTACACACCAACATCGCAGTTTGATAACTCTAGATTTGATCAATATGAATAATTTAATAATTCGAAGTGTCAGTTTGTTAGTTATCCTGGCTTTATCACTAGCTATTGCGCACGCCAATGAAGACATACAAAAAATTGATCGTATTGTCGCCTTGGTTGAGCAGACCGTGATTACCGAAAAAGAACTGAGTGAGCGTATCGCCACTTTTATAGCGCAAATGAATAAACAAAAAATTGAAATCCCGCCTCGCGATGTGATAGAGAAACAAATGCTGGAACGCATGGTGATAGAAAAACTACAACTCTCTTTTGCTCAGCAAACGGGACTCAAAGTGGATGACGCGCAACTTGATCGCACCATGGAGCGCATTGCAGAGCAAAATAAAATGCAACTGGCTGATTTTAAAAAAGCGCTGAGTGCTGAGGGAGTAAATTATAGGAAATTTCGTGAAGATTTGAGAAATGAAATTCTATTAGCCCGCCTTAAAGAGCGTGAAGTCGACAGCAAACTTAATATCACAGAGGCCGAAGTAGAAAATTATTTGACACTGCAAAACAAAGAGCAAAAAAGTGATGAGTTCAATCTCTCGCACATCTTAATTCGCACCCCAGAAGATGCATCACCAAGCAAACTGGCTGAGTTAAAACAAAAAGCCGATGACGCCCTGAGTCAAATTCAATCTGGCAAAGACTTTGCCAAAGTTTCTGCGGCATTTTCTGATGCGCCTAATGCGCTTGAAGGTGGCGTATTGGGCTGGAAAAATATCAATCAGTTACCCACACTGTTTGCTGAAGCAGTGCGTAACCTTAATGCTGGTCAAACAACCTCAGTATTACGTAGCGCTAATGGATTCCATATCTTAAAACTTGTCGAGCGTCGTGGTGGAAGCTCTCCCTTAGTCGTCACTCAATCGCATTTACGCCATATTCTGATCAAGGTAAATGAACTGACCAGTGAAAAAGAAGCAAGACAACGTATGGAATTAATACGTGAACGTGCTGAGCACGGAGAAGACTTCGGGGAATTGGCTAAACAATTTTCAGAAGACAGCTCTGCCGCAAATGGAGGCGAACTGGGTTGGGTCAATCCTAACGAGAATCTCCCTGAGTTGGATAGAGCCATGGAAAAACTGGCTGTTAATGAAATCAGCCCAGTGATCAAAACGCAATTTGGTATCCACATCATACAAGTGACTGAAAGACGTGAGCAGGATATGTCCAAAGAAGCAGCAAAACTCAAAGCTCGACAAGAAATTCGTGCCAGAAAATCAGAAGAAGCTTATCAGGATTGGATAAGAGAATTGCGCGACAAAGCTTTCGTCGAGATTAGACTCGAAGATAAATTCTAATCATACCTTGGATAAAAACTTACCTCATATTGCGATTACTGCTGGGGAACCTGCCGGCATCGGACTGGATTTGTGTGTTTTGTTGGCTCAACAAACCCTTGCTCCAGTCAAATTGACCATCATCTGCGACCAAACAGCCTTATTAGCTAGAGCAAAAAAACTAGGTGTCAGCTTGCGTTTGCTCGATCAGCCAGCGAGCCATCAAGGCGATGGCAGTCTATATGTCGCCCATATCGATACGGCACAAACCGTACAAGCCGGTCAATTAAACCCCGCCAACAGTCTTTATGTGTTGCAATGTCTAGACCACGCGACTACAGGTTGTATGAACGGCCAATACGACGCCATGGTAACGGCGCCAGTCCATAAAGGAGTCATCAATGATGCCCACATCCCATTCAGTGGGCACACAGAATACTTGGCGCAACAAAGCGCGACCGAACAAGTAGTCATGATGTTGATCGGGGGTGGAATGCGCGTCGCATTAGCGACCACCCATTTGCCTCTCAATCAAGTCAGTCAACATATCCAAACGCAAAGCTTAAGCAATACCATACAAATTTTACATGATGATTTAAAGCAAAAATTTGCGATTCAGCAACCACTGATTATGATTGCAGGACTCAACCCCCATGCTGGCGAACAAGGCCATTTAGGGACAGAAGAATTACAGATTATTATTCCTGTGATTGAAGCACTGAAGCAACAAGGCTTACAACTGATTGGTCCATTACCCGCTGACACACTATTTTCCGCTAGCAACATTCAACGCGCTGATGCATTTTTAGCCATGTATCATGACCAAGGCTTAGCGGTACTAAAACACGCCAGTTTTGGTCAAGGCGTCAATATCACCCTAGGACTGCCGTTTATTCGCACCTCGGTTGATCATGGTACCGCATTGGACTTAGCCGCAACTGGCAACATAGACACAGGAAGTTTTCATGCGGCAATCCAGCTTGCTATCGATTTAGCAAACAAAAAAATAGCATCATCAATCCCATGAAACATCAAGCAAAAAAGCGTTTCGGACAAAACTTTTTGGTGGATCAAAGCGTGATCCAAGCGCTGATCAGCGCCATCAATCCACAGCCTGAGGATCTGATGGTAGAGATTGGTCCAGGCTTGGGGGCAATGACCAAACCTTTGCTCGCGCAACTAGCACATTTACACCTAATTGAGATTGACCGCGATATTATCGATTGGATGCAACATCAATATCCAAGTGACAAAATAACTATTCATGCGCAAGATGTACTGAAATTTGATTTTCGCCAATTACAAAAACCACAACAAAAACTTAGAGTGGTCGGAAACTTACCATACAACATTTCTAGCCCTATCCTGTTTCATTTGTTGAACGCGCTGAATGAAATTCAGGATATGCATTTCATGTTGCAAAAAGAGGTTGTTGAACGCATGGTGGCACAGACCTCCTGTGCTGAATACGGACGCTTAAGTGTCATGTTGCAGTATTACTTGCAAATGGAATATCTCCTCACCATACCAGGCAGCGCCTTTGACCCAGCTCCAAAAGTAGAATCTGCTTTCGTACGCTGTATTCCACATGCGCAATTACCCTTCACTGCAAACAACACCGAGGTTTTTGCCAAAGTAGTCACGATGGCCTTCTCACAGCGCAGAAAAACCATCAGAAACACCCTTAAAACCTACTTAAGCGATGCCGATTTTTCAGCGCTGAATTTAGATTCTCAGCTACGTGCAGAAAATCTTAGTGTGCAACAATTTGTCGAAATCAGTAATTATTTGGGCTGATATAATGTCATGGTTCATAGATGGAGAAAGCAATGCGATTAATTTTGTTAGGCGCCCCAGGCGCAGGAAAAGGCACTCAAGCCACTTTTATCAAAGAAAAATTCAATATCCCTCAAATTTCTACTGGTGACATGCTACGCGCTGCAGTCAAAGCTGGTACGCCATTAGGACTAAAAGCAAAAAGCTTTATGGACTCAGGAGGTCTAGTACCCGACGAGGTGATTATTGGTCTGGTATCAGAGCGCATTAAAGAAGCAGATTGTGCCAATGGATTTTTATTTGATGGCTTTCCGCGTACTATCCCGCAAGCTGAGGCCATGAAGCAAGCTGGGGTCAATATCGACTATGTGGTAGAAATTGATGTACCGGACGAGGCAATTGTAGAACGCATGAGTGGCCGCCGCTCACATCCTGCCAGTGGCAGAACCTACCATATCAAATTCAATCCACCCAAAGCCGAGGGCAAAGACGATATTACCGGTGAGCCCTTGGTGCAACGTGAGGATGATAAAGAAGAAACGGTATTAAAACGTCTAGAGGTTTATCACAGTCAAACCAAACCATTAGTGAAATATTATGTAGATTGGGCAAACAGTGGAAGCAATGGCGCCCCTCAGCATGTATTTGTGAATGGTTTAGGCGATATGAACGCGATTAAAGAAGAAATTTTTAACGCACTCAAATAAATCTCTTGTCGGCAAGTGGTTTGAACTTAAGCTTCCTTGCCGACTCTCAAGTCTCAGGCTATAATGCGCGGCTTTCGTTTTTACGAAAAGTCTGGATTGGTGATGTAGCTCAGCCGGTTAGAGCGCAGGATTCATAATCCTGAGGTCGAGGGTTCGATTCCCTCCATCACCACCAACCTTGCATTTCACACGCCTAAATTCCCATCCAGCACCCACAATAATTATTCCTCTCCAAACACTACAGCAAAAAATCTTCGGACTTTGTTATACCGAATTTGCACTGGTTTGATGTAAATCAAATTTATCTCTGCACTGCATCGTTAAGATGTCTCCATTGAATTGGAATGATCAGTTTGGAGTCTTACATGAAAAAAACATTATTCGCTTTAGCAATCAGTGCAGCATTATTACCAAGTTTGGCAAATGCTGAAGCCGGTGACTGGGTTGTGCGCTTACGTGCCACCCATGTGAACCCTCAGGAAAGCAGTCGATTAGGCGAGACCACGGATAATGCCTATGGTGGCAGTCCGTTTCCTGCTGCGGCACTTTACGGTAGCTCTTCAGCCAACCTTAAAGTTGATAGCAACACGATTCCCGAGTTAGATATTTCTTATTACTTCACAAAAAATCTAGCGGCAGAATTGATTTTAGCGCTTGGCACTAAACATGATGTGAGCATTTCTCCAGGAAACGGCGCTGTGGCAAAAAATCTTGGTGAGGTCAATCTGCTCCCACCAACACTGACTTTGCAATGGCACTTTAATCCGGATCAAATGATTGACCCTTATGTAGGCGCAGGGGTTTCTTATGTACGCGCAATGGATAATGGTTTGACTGCACGTGCTGCTGGCGTTGGTGACTTTCCAATTCGAGTCGATAGAAACAATTGGGGGGCAGCGCTTCAAGCAGGTTTGGATGTGAATTTGGATGATCGTTGGTTAGTCAACTTTGACGTTAAAAAGATTTTTGTTGATACGGATGTCAAGTTAAACCTTGGTAGCGGCTATCGAAAAATTGATAATCTTGATATTGACCCATGGGTCATTTCTGTTGGCTTTGGCAAAAAGTTTTAAAGCGCTTCATCGGATTAAAAATTTAAGTCTCATGGTGTAGTTCCACCCTCTCCCCCCACCTCGTGTGGGGGTTTTTTTTACCTCATCCTGGCAACAAAAAACCAGAGCATCGCTCTGGTTTTTGATTGTCAGTTACGTACTGGCATTGTTAGATAATCTTGGAAAATCTTGCACGATTTTGATCTGTCATCAGATATCGATCAAATTTCATGGCGATAGCACGAACAAAGAACCAACCACGACTGCTGATTTGAATACTTTGCGCATCCATCTCTAACATGCCCTCTGCACATAGCGCTGTCAGGGATTTCAATTCATCGGCGAAATATTGCTTGAAATCAATCAAGTATGCCAACTCAATCGACTCAAATAACAGTTCGCCCTGACACATTAAGGCCATAATCACTGCTCGTCTTACCAAATCATCTTTGCTTAACGCCAGTCCCCTGACTATCGGAAGTTTTCCTTGTCGTAAGCAGTCGTAGTAGTCTTCCAATGTTTTGGCATTTTGACTATAAGTTGCGCCAACTCGCCCAATGGCAGAAACACCTAATGCAATCAAATCACAATCTGGCTGTGTGCTGTAGCCTTGGAAATTTCTGTGTAAACGACCCTGACGTTTTGCCACTGCCAAGGGGTCATTGGGTAAAGCAAAATGGTCCATGCCGACATATATATAATCAAAGCTAAGAAAATGGGCTATGCCATCGGATAACATCGCTAGCTTTTCTCTTGTCTCAGGCAAATCTTGTTCATGAATGCGGCGTTGTGGTTTAAAGCGTTGCGGCAAATGTGCATAGGCATATAGGGCAATTCTGTCCGGTTTGAGTTCTCCAACCAGTTGCAGAGTTTGTTTGAATGAAGCTTGTGTTTGTTTGGGCAAGCCATAAATTAAGTCTATATTGATCGAATCAAATTTTAATTCGCGTGCTTGTTGCACCAGCTCAAATACTTGGTGATGTGGCTGTACTCTATGCACTGCTTTTTGTACATCGGGATCAAAATCCTGCACCCCAAAACTAAGTCGATTGAACCCTAGTTTAGCCAAATGTGCCAAGCGCTTTTGATCCACAGTCCTAGGGTCAACCTCGATAGAGTACTCTCCCCCAGAAACAAAATGAAAGTTGCGCTTTAGCATATCCATTAGCTCAGTCAACTCATCATCATTAAAAAAAGTAGGGGTGCCACCGCCCAAATGTAACTGCGAAATTTGTTGGCCTTTACCAAGATGATGGGTATGTAAATCTACTTCATGGCGAAGGTACTCAAGGTACTCGCGAGAACGCTCATGGCGCTTGGTGACAATTTTATTGCAGGCGCAATAAAAACATAGGGAATCGCAAAATGGGATATGTACATAGATAGACAAGGGTGAACCGATACTGCGCTCTCGGCGTTGCTGCAAAGCTTGAATGTAGTCAGCTTCGCTAAAAGCCTCAACAAAACGATCTGCAGTAGGATAAGAGGTATAGCGCGGACCTGTGACATCATATCGTTGCAAGGTATCAACACTGATATCTTGATATAGCCCTTGATGATTAGAAAATTGCACTGTCACGACCAAACCTTCTCTGTACACTTTTTTAGGTTTGTCAGTATGAACACCTTATCAAGGCCCAACATTGATATAAATCAAACAAAATAAGCGTGTAAAATATGGGCAATTAGCATAGTCAGATAATCTGTAGATCAAATGATAGCAAGAATCACTGCCTCACTATTCTTATTGAAATTTGGAAATAGTCCATTTGAAAGCGTCTGATACAAGTATGACACCCGACAAGTTTAAAGTAGCCTGTTCTAATTGCAATCTTCGCGAACTGTGTTTGCCAGTAGGCTTCAATGAAGAGGAAATGAAGCGCTTGGATGAAATTGTTGCAACCCGGCGACAAGTCAAACAAGGTCAACATTTATTTGCCAATGGCGATGCATTTAACGCTTTATTTGCTATTCGCACTGGTTTTTTTAAAACTTGTGTTGCCAGTGAGGATGGTCGTGAGCAAGTCACTGGCTTTCAAATGGCAGGTGAGATTATAGGTCTTGATGGCATTGTCACCGATCATCACAACTGTGATGCGATTGCACTTGAGGATGCAGAGGTATGCGTTATGCCTTTTTCTAACGTAGAGCATTTATCCCGAGAATTCCCACCGTTACAACGCCATGTTCACAAAATCATGAGTCGTGAAATCGTGCGCGAAAACGGCATGATGATGATGCTGGGGAATATGCGTGCTGAAGAGCGCTTAGCAGCATTTTTGCTTAACTTAGTACAACGCTTACATGCACGTGGATTCTCTCAATCCGAATTGATTCTGCGCATGACACGCGAGGAGATCGGTAGCTATTTAGGGCTGAAACTGGAAACCATTAGTCGCACTTTCTCAAAATTCAGTGAGGATGGCATTATCGAGGTTAAGCAGCGTTATGTGCGTATTGTTGACGCGGATCAATTAAAACGGTTGTGCAACCCTCAAACTAGTATTTAGACGCTATGGTGACTAACGACTATCTTGTTCCAGAAGATCATAACCGCGATGTCACCGGCATGACCTATATCTACCCAGTGGTGTCGCGCCGCGCTGGCGGAGTATCGGTGGGGATTAATCTGAATATCAATAACGCCTGTAATTGGCGTTGCATCTATTGCCAAGTGCCCAACCTTAGCCGTGGCGCGCCGCCAGAAATCAATCTGCCCTTATTAAGCGATGAATTGCAATGCATGATGCAAGCCTTGTTGCATGGCGACTTTATGCAACGCTTTGTCGCTCCAGCGGATAGAAAATTGCAAGATATTGCCTTCTCTGGCAACGGCGAACCGACCACCTGCAAGCAGTTTGGACAGGTATTGGATATCGTACAGCAAGTGATGCAGCAATATGACCTGGCCGCGCAAGGCGTCAAAGTGCGCCTTATCAGCAATGGTAGCCAGATGGATAAGCCCGAAGTATTGGCTTGGATGCAAAAGTTGGCCAGCATGAATGGCGAAGTGTGGTTCAAAATCGACGCGGCCAACCAAGCTGGTTATTTACGTGTCAACGATATTCACATGACCCCCAGCGCGCATATTCAGCGCCTACAAAAATGCGCCGCCATGTGTCCCACCTTGGTACAAACTTGTTTATTTGCACTAGATGGCGCCCCGCCTAGCGAGGACGATATTACCGACTATCTAAACTTGCTAGGGCAAGTGCGCGAGCAGATTCAAGGAGTGCATTTATACAGCGTAGCGCGTCCCTCCTATCAGCCAGAAGCCCCACGCTTGGGCAGATTAGACGAGGCTTGGCTGAATCAAATGGCGGATAGAATCAGAGCCTTGGGCATTCAGGTTTTCGTTAATCCCTAAGCCCAGCCAAGCTCATCACAGTCAATAAAAAAGGCAGCCTAAGCTGCCTTTTTTAACGCGCTATCAGCGCCTCTAAAGGCGCCTTAATATCAGCAATTAAACTTCCAATTGCGGACGTTTTGCGTCTGGCCAATCTAAATGGAAGAACTGGCCTCTAGGCGCATCTAAACGCTCATAGGTGTGGGCACCGAAGTAATCACGCTGCGCTTGTAACAAGTTGGCAGGAAGCACTGCGCTACGATAGCCATCGTAGTAAGCCAAGGCAGCACAGAAACCTTGCGCGGGAATACCATTGGAAACCGCTAAAGCAATTACCTTACGCCAACCTGACTGGCCTTCACTCAAAGCCTGAGTGAAGTAAGGGTCCAGCATCAAATTCTTCAAACGTGAATTATTCAAATAGGCGTCGGTAATCTTTTGCAAGAAACGTGCGCGGATAATACAACCACCACGCCAGATTTGCGCAATCTCACCAAAATTCAATTTCCAGTTATAGGCCACTTGGGCTTTATCTATCAGTTGGAAACCCTGAGCATAAGCACAAATTTTGGAGCAATACAGCGCATTACGAATTGCCTCGATAATTTCTTTCTTATCTTTTTCCACAGTCACAACTGGGCCTTTAAGAATCTTGCTGGCTTCTACACGTTCTTCTTTCAAGCTGGATAAAGCACGCGCATACACAGCTGCAGCAATCGCATTGGCTGGAGAGCCTAACTCTAAGGCGTTTGCAGCTGTCCATTGACCTGTGCCTTTTTGACCTGCCGCATCCATAATCTTATCGACCAAGAAGCCTTCGCTAACTGGGTCTTTTTGTTGCAGAATGTCACCAGTAATTTGAATCAAGAAACTGGATAACTCACCTTTGTTCCACTCTTCAAATACTTTACCAATCTCCCCAGCGCTCATACCTAACAAGTTCTTCATCAACCAATAGGCTTCGCAAATCAACTGCATATCGATGTACTCGATACCATTGTGGACCATTTTGACGTAGTGACCTGCACCATCTGGACCAATATATTCGGCACATGAGAAACCGCCTTGCACAGGCTTACCAGGCGCAGCACCTTCAAGAGGCTCACCGGTTTTGGGATCAACTTTAGCGGCAATATCACGCCAAATCGGCTCTAGACTTGCCCATGCACGACGTGTACCGGAAGGCATCAAGCTTGGGCCAAAGCGTGCCCCTGTCTCACCACCAGAAACTCCAGAGCCGATAAATTCTATGCCTTTAGCGGCTAATTCTTTTTCACGTCGAATGGTGTCTGTCCATAAGGCATTACCACCATCAATAATAATATCGCCCTGTTCCAAGAAAGGGAGCAAAGCATTAATCGTGACATCAGTCGCGCTTCCTGCTTTCACCAACAAAACAATTTTACGCGGACGTTTGATACTCAACACGAAAGAGGCCAAATCAGCATGGCCAATCACATTCTCGTGTGAAGGTTCATTGTTTTTACAGTATTCAATAAAATTCACCATCTTTTTTGGGTCGCGGTTGTACACGGAGATGGTATAGCCATGATCGGCAATGTTAAGGGCCAGATTCTGCCCCATTACAGCGAGGCCAACGAGGCCAATATCAGCATTTTTGGGTGTCATTTTCTTCTCTTTTGGAGTTGATTAACAAAAAGGGGGGTGCTCAGATTTTTAGAGCGCGCATATTATAAATCCATTTACCTTGGTCTCATCAGGCAGGCCCAATAATTTTGTCATTTTTTTGTGACAATCTGTTTTCATTCATGAAAAAACAAGTAAATAGTCCTATTTCAGTTAAATAACAATTCGTATAGAAATACATGGCGTTATAATTCCTGCAACTGTTGTATGTCGCTGGCTGATACAGTCAGTGGCGCAGCCTGAAAAGGCTTGCCATCACTCACCATGCTGGCAAGCCAACGATGATGGTCAAACGCTTTCAAGACCAAGCTGACAGCGCTTATAGCGAGCGCCTTTACTGTTATTTACTTTTTAGTGTGAAAGAACTGTGATGAATAAAATCGTTTTAAGCGCTTATGCGATCATGGCTTTATTGCTGGTGCTTATTCTGAGTTTGCGCATTGTGCCAGCATTGCTAATAGGCTTACTGATTTTCTTGCTCACTCAAAAGCTTTGCTTAGTCCTCAAACGATATATGCCGGAAATAAGCAGCCGTTATATCTCCGTATTGCTCATCAGCTTGTTCATTTCGCTCACTATATATGGCGCAATTCATAGTTTTTCTAGTCTCATCGGCGACCCCAAAAATCTGCAAGGCTTATTAGACATGCTGCAAAAAACGGTAGGGGAGTTGAAAGCTGACTTACCTGAGAATCTGATTCAATATATTCCTGAGGATTGGCTAGATCAGTCTGGCTCAATGGGTGAGTTATTTAAACAGCACGCTTCCGAACTGAGTATCGCGGGTCAAAAAGGGGCTCATACACTGCTGCAAATTTTAATGGCGATTGCCATTGCCTTTATTCTCAATTTACAACACTTTCATCCCATACAAAAAAGTAAACCACTTGCTAAGGCGCTGCGTGAACGCTTTATATTCTTGGGTCAGGCTTTTCAGGATATCGTATTTGCTCAAGTCAAAATTTCTGCATTTAATACTTTTTTAACGGCCATCTTTTTATTAGTGCTGTTGCCCCTCTCTGGTCACCCACTGCCTTATGACAAAATTCTTGTGTTGCTCACCTTTTTCACTGGTTTGCTGCCTGTCATCGGCAATTTGATCTCCAATACCGTGATTACTATTATCGCTGCCAGCATCTCACTTAAAGTCGCATTGTTGTGTTTATTATTTTTGGTGCTGATACACAAATTAGAATATTTCGTGAATGCCAAAATCATCGGCCACAAAATCAATGCTTCAGCATGGGAAATTTTGTTGGCATTATTGATAATGGAGGCTCTATTCGGGATAAACGGTCTATTATTAGCCCCTATTTTATATGCTTACATTAAGTCAGAACTGAAGTCGCATCAGTTGATTTAAGGTAGCTCAGAACGCAAAAAAGGCCGTTGAAACGGCCTTTTTTATGACAACATGTACAAGCGAGTTGATTAGCCTAATAACACTTTGGCCTTGATCAGCGTACTCCAAACCCCATAAGCAATCGGGATTAAAACCGCTAACCAAGCGAGGTAGGTCACTACCCCTCGCTGAGCATCTTGTGTGTTAGCTGATTTGCTCTTAGCCAAAGGCTTCTCGTGCGCAAGTTTCTTTTCTGTGGCTAATTCTGCATCCGTCATAAAGAACTTGTCTGCAACTGGCTTGACCATAAAATTAGCAACAAAACCAAGCAACAGTATCCCTGCCAATACATAAAAAATCGGATGATAGATGTCTGCATAAGGCACATTTTGTTCCATACGAATGTCGTGCATGTAATTCACAACAACTGGTCCCAAAATGCCTGCAGTCGACCAAGCGGTCAATAATCTACCATGTATTGCACCGACAAATTGGGTGCCAAACATATCAGCCAAGTAGGCGGGAATTGTAGAGAAACCACCCCCATACATGGATACAATGACAAATATCGCCAACAAGAATACAGCCATCAGTTTGGCATGTGCCGCCCATGCTGCTAACAGATACATCAGTATGCCCAAGATAAAGAAGATGTAATAAGTAGGTTTTCGACCTAATTTATCTGAGGAGCTAGCCCAGGCAATACGGCCAAAAATATTCAACAGAGAGATCAGGCCTACAAATGCTGCAGCCACTGCCGCAGCTTTGCTACTCATATTTTCATCAGCTTTTATTTGTCCATAATCTAATTCTGGCTGGTTGATCAATGCACCGCCAAACGTCTCCTGTAACATTGGTGCGGCAGCACCAATAATACCAATACTGGCCGAAACATTCATACATAAAACCAACCATAGTAGCCAAAATTGCGGGGTTTTATGTGCCACTTTGAGATGCACATGGCGCGTTGCAATCATGCCTTTATTTTCTTTTGCTGGGGGTGGCTGCCAACCTGCTGGTTGCCAGCCTGAAGGAGGAACGCGATAGCCCAAAGAGCCGCTCAACATAAATACGGCATACACGGCTGCCAATATGACAAAGGTCTGCCATACACCTGTTCCACCTGCGCTAGAGAAATATTCCATTAATTTGGTGGCAATCGGAGAGCCAACTAATGCTCCTCCACCGAAACCCATGATAGCCAGACCTGTCGCCATCCCACGTTTGTCAGGAAACCATTTAATCAGAGTAGATACTGGTGATATATAGCCTAAACCCAAGCCTATACCACCTATCACCCCAGAACCTAGCCACATCATCCAGAGTTGATGTTGGTGAATACCTAAAGCAGTTAACAATAAACCGCCCACCCAACAAATGGTTGCCACCACACCAGCTTTTCTCGGTCCAGCGCGTTCCAACCAACCACCCCAAAGCGCAGCAGAACAGCCGAGCAAGACGAAAAACAAGGTATACATCCAACCCAAATCAAACTGAGTCCAATTACAGTCGGTAGCAAACAGAGCTCGACCTGTACCTGCTAATTTTTCTGCAAACGTTACTGCTCCTGCTGCACAAGCTGCCACAGGCTGACCATCTTGCATTACCTCTTTGGCAAGTGGTTTCCAGAAAACAGAAAAGCCATATGCCATACCGATACAAAGATGAACCGCAAGCGCTGCAGGGGGAATCAGCCAACGATTATAGTGAGCAGACGCAATAATTCGTTCTTTGGACAGAAATGATGCCATGTTTACCTCTCCATTATTTTCGCTATCCAGTCTTTCGCTGGAATATATTGTATGAACCACTAAAAGTGTGATTTTCAAAAGGCTGTATTGAAAACTGTGAAACTATAAAACGCGAACAAACAATTTACTAGTATTTTGTCCAACGAATGCTGACGGCTTGAATGTTGACAGCGAGGGATTTAAAGAGGATAGATTAAAGCGCAGGCTTGCGAGATGGGTTGTCTTTACTTGATTTTTTCTTATTGGATTGATCAGAATCTGGAGCTGGCTCAACTCGAACGGTCATCATGCGCTGACGTTCCATAATTCTCGCTTGCAACGCTTCTAGCTCTTCTAGCGATAGCTGATTATCGCCATTCAAATCAACATTATTGAAATGTCTCACTAGTTGAGGGATTCCATCGAGCGCTTCCTCACGAGAAATCATACCATCACCATCGCGATCAATCTGTGCAAATCTCTCTTGCAATCTTTTGTGCATAAGGCGACGGCGCTCCTCGATCTGCACATGAGCAGGGTCAACCGTACGGGTGTACTCGTCTAGATCACGACGTAATCGAATATTGTCGTCCATGTTCACCCCTTTCACATTGGGGATGATAATCGCCTTTGAGTTTGCTACATCCGCATTTTTGCTATCGAAGTTTTTGCCGCCCTCGTCTAGACCTGACAATTCTTTAACAGCAGAGTCGGCCTGGGCAGCATAACTGCTCGTGGCAAAAATAAGGCTATAAGCACCAACCAAGGAAGCAACGATGAACGCTAAAGGTGTAGCGCCAGCGACACGAACAAATTTGCCAATTGGTTTGGCGAATGTGTGATCAATTAAAAGCATCTTTAGATATCAGTTTAACCGACTTACCTATGAATTAGGACTCAGAACGCAAGCCTGAGTTCAGGCCAAAACAATCTGATTTGACATTGCCAACCTCATTATTATTGTTTAAAAACATACTGGCAATTCCCCCTGCAAAAATCTATTCAAAAAAAATTGAACATCGAATGTTGCGCCAAGTTTGTTAATTTAGTGTTTCAGGATTCACTCTATTTGTAACAAAATGTAAACAAATCCAATATTTTTGTTTGCCAATCGTATAATGCTGTTTTTGAATAATTCGCCAAACTAAAGGGCCTAGCAAGATGGTAACTGAGCAAGTCCAACCACATGCAAAAATTCTTGTCGTTGACGACGACATCAGAATGCGTGAGCTTTTACAGCGCTATCTCACTGAACAAGGATTTACCATTAAAACAGCAGGAGATGCGCGTGAGATGAATCAAGTGCTGGAGCATGAGCTGGTCGACCTGCTAGTGTTGGATTTGATGTTACCCGGTGAAGACGGCCTAGCGATATGCCGACGCTTGCGTGCCAACGGCAACGCTATGCCTATTATTATGTTGACCGCCAGAGGCGATGAGGTCGACCGCATTATTGGTTTAGAAATGGGGGCGGATGATTACCTGCCCAAGCCATTTAATCCACGTGAATTATTAGCGCGTATTAATGCCATCATGCGCCGCCAAGTAAAAACCATCCCCACAGCACCGGGGCTTGCGGATGCTACATTTAAGTTTGGTGAATTTGTTTTCGACTCCAACACCCGCAGTCTGAACAGAAACGGTGAAACCATTACTATCACAAGCGGCGAATATGCGTTGCTTAAAGTTTTCATCGATCACCCTCGTCAGCCTTTGTCACGCGACCGCTTGATGCAATTGGCGCGTGGTAGAGAACTGGACGTGTTTGATCGCAGTATCGATGTTCAAGTGTCGCGCTTACGCCGACTGATAGAAGCTGACCCAAGCCACCCACGCTATTTACAAACCATGTGGGGCTTTGGCTATGTATTTGTTCCCGATGGTGAGCAAAAGTAAACACCGTTTGGAAGTGCTTAAGCACTTTCTTATTGGCCTAGAGAACAAGCTTGTGCCACGCACTCTGCTGGCCAGCGTGATGTTGCTTATCGCCATATTATTAACGGTTGGTCAATTTGCCGCTCTCAAACTATTTGACTACTTCGAACGCGAGCCGCGTGCCAATGCGGCTGCACTGCAGGCTATTACCATAGTCAACTTTACCAAAGCATCGTTGATGGCCTCACATGAAAATCGCCGAGTTGCGCTGCTATCTGAATTATCGGGTCGCGAAGGAGTGCGTATCTATGCTGCCGATATCTTGGAAGAAATTGAGCCACTGCCCGATGATCCTTTTATTCAAATGTTGGCCAAAAAAATTCGTAATGCCTTGGGTAGCGACACCCTAGTCACAATTAATCATTTCGGTGTAGCCGGCTTGTGGATTAGCTTTAGTATCAATCAAGATGACTACTGGGTAGTGATTCCGCGCCTGCAAGCCGAGCGGCATTTCCCTTGGCAATGGCTGAACTGGGGGGCTCTAGTGATTCTGCTGTCTTTGGCAGGTGCCTACTTGATTGCTGCTCGGATTAATCGTCCTCTCAACCTGTTAGTTCGTGCTGCCAACCGCATCCGTGGGGGGGAGACCCCAATACGTTTACCTGAAGAAGGGGTAGACGAATTAAAAGCCGTTAGCTATACCTTCAATCAGATGACAGAATCATTAGAACGTCTCGACTCTGAGCGCACTTTACTTTTGGCTGGGGTCTCGCATGATTTACGTACTCCTCTAACGAGACTTCGCTTGGCCATAGAAATGTTACCTGATGACTCATGTGCTACGCACAAATCTGGAATGATTGAGGACGTCGGTGATATGGACAACATCATCAATCAGTTCCTTGATTTCGCAAGAGGGGTAGAAGGTGAATCTGCGCAAATGGTGGATATCAATCATTTATTAATGTCGGTCTGTGAGCGTCACCAGCGTGCCGGCCGTCAGCTTGATATTCAACTAGCACCAACCCACTTAATCCCACTTAGACCATTAGCCATGCAACGCCTGATCAGCAATCTGATTGACAATGCCTTTGTCTATGGCAATGGCCAAGTGGCGATACGCTCTATACTGGATGCTTCGGCTATTGTGGTGAGCGTGCTGGATAACGGCCCCGGTATTCCAGAAAAACAAAAAAGTCGTCTGCTAAGACCTTTTGAACGCTTAGATACCGCACGTTCAAACACTAAAGGCAGCGGATTAGGCTTGGCGATTTGCGACCGTATCGCTAAATTGCACAAAGGTAAGTTGGAATTGATTAATCGCTTAGAAGGCGGACTGGAAGTTAGATTAACGATACCGATTAGTGCTATTTAAGTCCTGCAGAAGGATTAAACCAAGCTAATTTATCGCGCAACTTCACCACTTCTCCAACAATAATCAAACATGGTGGTTTTAGCGCAGCCGCCTCAACCTGTTGCGCCAAATTAGCCAAATCAGAGATGACCACACGTTGTTTAGCAGTGGTTCCTTGTTGTACCACTGCCGCAGGGTGAGTCGCTGGCAATCCATGTGCCATCAATTGTGCACAAATATTTGATAATCCCACCAAGCCCATATAAATCACCACGGTTTGATTAGGTCTCACCAGAGTTGGCCAATCCAAGTCCACTTGTTGTTGCCCATCCTGCATTTTCAAATGTCCAGTGGTGAACACGCAAGTTTGTGCATAGTCGCGATGGGTAAGCGGAATACCGGCATAGCTCGCCACGCCATTTGCAGCACTGATGCCAGGCACTACTTGAAAGGCCACCCCGTGCTCCATCAAACGCTCAATTTCCTCGCCTCCACGGCCAAAAATAAACGGATCTCCACCTTTCAAGCGTAAGACACGTTTTCCTTGTTTAGCCAAATTCACCAATAATTGATTAATCTGGTCTTGTGGCAATGTATGTTGGTCGCGTTGTTTACCCACAAAAATCATCTCTGCATCGCGGCGAACCAACTCTAACACCTCTTTACTCACCAACTTATCGTAGACACAAACATCGCATTGCTGCATCAAGCGCAAAGCACGGAAAGTCAGCAAATCTGGATCTCCTGGACCGCCGCCAACTAGATACACTTCACCCGCGGGTAAGCGTTGTTGTTCTTGTGCCAGCGTTTGCTCGAGTAATTTTTCAGCTTGCTGGCGCTGCCCGCTCAACACTAATTCAGCCACTGGCCCTTGCAAAATCTTTTCCCAAAACTCGCGTCGTTGTTGTCCCCCAGAAAACGCTTGTTTTACGCGCTCACGAAAACTGCGGGCAAACTCCGCCAAATGACCATAACTGGCAGGAATCATGGTTTCTAATTTAGCCCGCAATTGCCGCGCTAATACAGGGGCGGCGCCATTACTCGACACCGCAATCAGCAAAGGCGAGCGGTCAATAATGGCTGGCATGGTGAAGGTGCATAAGGCTGGGGCGTCAACTACATTGACCAAGATGCCTAGCGATTTTGCATCATCAGATATTTGCGCATTTAGTTGCTCGTCATCGGTAGCCGCCACCACCACCATACAGCCATGGATATCCTCAATTTGATAGGATTTTTGCCGCCAATGGATGTCGCCTTTCTCTACCATGTCGATCAGCTCGTGATGTAGGTCTGGAGAGATAACAGCAATATCCGCACCAGCTTTTAGCAACATCGTTACTTTGCGCACAGCGACCTCACCTCCGCCAATGACATGGCAAGGTTGCTGATGAATTTTGAGAAAAATCGGTAAAGTTTCCATGGGTGATATTGTAAACGCTAAAGCACAATGCCTGCTCGCTAAAGCGTCAGATTGTGGCAATCAGAAAATGAACTGTATAATCAACATTGAAAATAATTTTTTTACAATAATAGCAAAGGAAAAACCTATGTCTGTATTACGCCCAATCGCTTTTATTCTTGCCAGCACCAATCATGGCAGCATGATGGTTAACCGTTTTGACTATCGTCT
>CAYYBG010000019.1:0-39582 GCA_964470195.1 uncultured Methylophilaceae bacterium
GTTGGCATAATACTAATGGTTCGGAACTAGGTAGCTTGGTGGCAAAACATCAATTAGCGATTACCGGGACCTCTAACGATAAGGTAAATATTGAATTAACCGATTGGACGAAAGCGACGATTAGCGGGAGCGATGCAGCAACAGTCACAAACGGGACAATCACCTATGAAATCTGGAATCACAATAGCGCTGCGGCACAACTGCTGATTCAGCAAAATGTGTCAGTCATCTAGCCTGACGTTGATTGTCTAGCAGCGCTGATTTAGCCAAGCTCAATATGAGCTTGGCTTTTTTGTACGCTCACTATTCAATCCAACAAGTGCCAGAACCACGGTATTCAGACACTAGGCGCATATGACTTTGACAAGAATAGGGGATATTATTGTCTGACTCTGTTAAAATTAAGACATAAAAACTCGAGCAATAAACTGCCTGAACATGTTCATCATGCTTATTCTAAATAAGGCTCACAACATATGATTGAAAGCGAAAACCTTAAAAATTTAGGCCTCAAGGCGACCTTGCCTCGCCTAAAAATTCTTAGTTTGTTTGAGAATAGCAAGACTCGACATATGTCTGCTGAGGATGTGTACAAGATTTTGTTGAATGCAGGTGATGATGTGGGTCTGGCGACGGTATATCGAGTGCTCACTCAATTTGAGCAAGCTGGTTTATTGATACGTCATCATTTTGAGAGTGGCAAAGCGGTTTTTGAATTAAATCATGGCAATCATCATGATCACATCGTGTGTTTGCAATGTGGTGCGGTGGAGGAATTCTACGACGAGAACATCGAGCAATTGCAGAACCAAATTGCTCAAAATCGTGGCTTTAAAATCAAGGAGCACTCTTTGTATTTATATGCTGACTGTGCCAAAGCTAATTGTGCTAATAAAAAATCTTAACGATCTTGTAACATCTCTTGTGCGTGACGACGGCTGGTATCGGTAATTTCAACGCCGCCCAACATTCGGGCCAACTCCTCTACCCTGTCTTGCTCTGATAGCAACTGAATTTGACTTAAGGTCGCATGCTCGCTAGTTTGCTTAGTGACTTTGAGATGTTGCTGACCCTGCGCTGCTACTTGAGGCAAATGGGTAATCACTAGGGCTTGTCTGCTGGCACTGAGCTGGCGCAGTAACTTGCCAACAATTTCTGCCACTGCCCCACCGATACCGACATCTACCTCGTCGAATATCATCGTTTGCACTTGGGTTTGTGCTGCCGTGGCCACCCGAATGGCAAGACTGATACGAGATAACTCGCCGCCTGAGGCAACTTTATTCAAGGCTCGTGGTTCAGCACCTGCATGCCCAGAGACTAAAAATTCCACCTGCTCTAATCCTGCGGCACTGGGTGCTTGTGGCGTCAATGCGACGACAAACTGCCCGCCTGCCAGTGCCATCGTTTGCATAAAAGCGCTGATCTGCTGGCTCAATTTGGGTGCACTTTGCGCACGTAACATAGAGAGTCGTTGCGCTGTCAGGCGATATTGTTGCTCTGCCTGTTGTTCCAGCCGTTGTAACTCACCATCATCGGCGTATGCCGCGAGTGCTTGCATGCGCTGCTCTGAGCTGGCGAGCAATTCTGGGATGGCTTCTGGTCTGACTCGATATTTTCGAGCACAACTGTGCACTGCCTGTAATCTTGCCTCTAATTGCGCCAGCTTTTCGGGATCTAAATCGGCCTGTTGCAGATAGCGTTTGACTAATCTTGCGCTCTCTTCAACCTGTATCAGGGCAGATTGGAAAGTCTCAAAACATTCATCAAAAGCTGGGTCGATTTCGCGCATTTTTTGTAGCTGCTGACGCACTGCATTGAGCTGCCGCACCGCGGCTAGGTCTGACTCAGTCAAGGCATCCAAGATAGATTCACAACCACTCATCAGCTCTGCCGCATTGGAAAGTCGATGATGCTCTTGTTGCAAGTTTTCCCACTCGCTTACGCTGAAATTCAGTTGTTTTAATTCACGACATTGGTCGCGCAACACGGCGAGCTCGAGCTGATGTTGTTCGTCTGATTGCTCTAATTTTTCACGCTGTTGGCGCAATTGTTGCCAGTGTTGAAAACATTGTGCGGTCAATTTTGCTTGTTCGCTCGCACCGGCATAATCATCCAATATATTTCTTTGGGTGACTATTTTGAGTAAGGAGTGATGGGCGTTTTGGCTGTAAATATCAACCAGTTCCTCACCGATTTCTTTGAGTTGTTGCAGAGTGACTGTTTGGCCATTTAGAAATGCGCGCGAGCGACCATCTTGATACAGCACGCGTCGGAAGATCAACTCACCTTGTTCACAATCAATCGCCTGATGCTCTAACCAAGCTTGTGCGCTTGGGTGAGCTTGCAAGTCAAAGCTGACGCAAATTTCTGTTTTGTCACAGCCTTGTCTGATCATGCCACTTTCTGCTCTAGCACCCAAAGCCAAAGACAAAGCGTCAATCAAAATTGACTTGCCTGCCCCGGTTTCACCTGTCAGCACTGTCAAGCCACGCGCAAAATCCAAGTCGAGCTTATCAACAATCACAAAGTCACGGATAGAGAGCGTTTGCAACATAAGATGAGATTAACTCCAGTGAAGCTTGTTGCGTAAACGTTCGAAATAGGAGTAATCCTTGGGGTGTAAAAGCGTCACACTATGCTGAGAACGGGCAACCCGCAGTAAATCTCCTGCCTGCAATTCCATTTTTGCTTGACCATCTATGCTTAACTGGGCTTGCTGACTGTGTAATAGCTTGACCGAGATTTGGCTATCGCTACTCACGGCAATCGGACGATTACTCAGTGTATGTGGGCAAATAGGGACGAGTGCAATAGCTTGCAAATTAGCATGTAGGATGGGACCTCCGGCTGAGAGCGAATAGGCGGTTGTGCCAGTTGGTGTGCTAATAATCAGTCCATCGCTGCGTTGGCGAGAAACAAATTGATGATCAATCGATACATCCAACTCGATCAGCCGTACATGACTTTTGATTACCACGTCATTGAATGCTTGGCCCATAACAAAGTGTTCATCGCCACGGTGAATTTCAGCGCTTAATAACATGCGCGACTCAGATTGATAATGTCCTTGCAGAATGGCATCGATTTCGCTCAGCATATCCTCTGCGCGTAAATCTGTCAGAAAGCCAAAACGTCCACGATTGATACCAATCAGCGGGATCTGATTACCCTCCAAGCTACGTGCTACACTCAGCATCGTCCCATCTCCCCCCATCACGATGATGATATCTACTTGCGCTATCAGTGTAGCGATTGCTTGTACAGGAAAGGCTTGAATATCCGCATATTCAGCGGTCAAACTCTCCACAGTCAGCTGGTAGCCTTGCTGGGTAAGATGTTGCGCGAGTTGAATCAAGTCGCCTCGCATGGTGTGCAGGGCATCTTGATTGAGATATTTGCCGATGAGGCCGATTTTTTTGAAAGTTGTTTTCACGCTCGAATTAAAGCACACACGGGCTTGCTTGGCAAAAACAAGTGCGTAAAATTGGGTATTTTTTGTACCTGCTGCTGGGCGCCCTATCAATCGCCTAAAGACTTGCATTCAGCAATGAATTGCTAGGCACTGATACAAACAATTCGACTAGAATATTAGTTTAGCTTTATCGCCTACTGGATGTAATGTATTAAGGAACTTATGCAAGCGAGCACAATCCGCCTCAAACCTTTTTTTTGGATTCATTATTGCGTGATTTTGGCCTTGGTTTCCGATTCAGTGCCATTCAGCGAATTTATCTCACAAAATGTTTGGCTATTCAGCTTTGCTTTGCTGAGTTGGTTGTTGTATAGCTGGTTTTATATGTTGCCCGCCCAAGCCATCACTTGGCTGGTTCAAAAATACAACGCTGATCGTCCCAAACTTATTGCCTTGACAGGCATCATCAGCTTTGCCATCACCGATTTATTGATCTATGCCAATGCCAAGATTTTTTCTTTGTACGGCATGTTTTTTAATGGCTTTATACTCAACCTTCTACTCACCCCAGGTGGTATAGAATCATTGGGCGGAAGTGACGCTAGCTTTATTGGCTTTGGCCTCATCGTGCTCGGTTTTTTTATCGTCAGTGCAGTGCTTTGGGTGGTATCACAAAGGCTTAGGCTAGCTAGTTGGCTATACCAATTTCCCGGCAAACTTGGCTGGCTGATGATAGCCTTGCTCACTATCTTGATGCATTTAGGCTATGCTTTGGATAATTTTAAGTACAATCAATTACATCCTGCTGCAGAAGCCATCCCCTTTTTCCAAAATCTTTCCGCGCGCAATTTTTTTAAAGCATTGGGTTTAAAACCACAGCGCAATATCAATGTCAGTGTCAAAGGTAAACTGAATTACCCATTGACAGCCCTCAATATCGAAGCCCCTGCCAAGCCATACAATATTGTATGGCTTACCTCAGAATCGCTACGCTGGGACATGTTGAATAGCGCGGTGATGCCGAATAGCTGGCAGTTCTCAAAGCAGGCTGGTCGCTTTACTCACAACTATAGCGGAGGAAATGGTACGCGCATGGGGGTGTTTTCGATGTTCATGGGGATTCCAGGTAATTATTGGTTTACCTTTTTAGATGCCAATCGTGGCGCTGCGATTATCGATGTATTACAACAACAACAATATCAAATGCGCTTATTCACTAGTGCCAAATTTAGTTATCCAGAATTCAATAAGACCATCTTTGCCCGCGTTCCTAGCGAGCAATTACGTGATCAAAATCGATACTCGTCAGGCTGGGAAAATGATAGAGAAAATGTCACACAACTACTGCAATTTATTGATCAGCGTGATACCAGCAAGCCATTCTTTACTTTTATGTTTTTTGAGTCTCCGCATGCGCGCTATTATTTTCCGCCTGAAAGCGTGATTGCACGTCCCTATCGTGATGATATTAATTACGCCACCATCGACAAAAAACAATTTCAACAAGACATAGCTCCCATCAAGAATCGCTATATCAATGCGGTCCACCACTTAGATCAACAATTTGGTCGTATCTTTGATTACCTCAAACAACATCAACTTCTCGACAACACCATCGTGGTGATCAACGGTGATCATGGTGAGGAGTTTATGGAGCATGGATTTTGGGGTCATAACTCCACCTTTGTAGACCCGCAAATCCGCACACCTTTACTGATTTACGTGCCGGGAATGAAAGCGCAAGTGAGTGATGCCATGACCAGCCATATGGATATTGTCCCGACTTTAATGCCACTGCTGGGTGTGCGCAACCCCAGCAGCGATTATGCTACTGGTTTTAATTTACTCGCTGGTGAAACACGCCAACATACCTATGTTGCGGATTGGGACCGAATTTGCTACATCGATCATGAAGTTAAAATTACTTTCCCAGTCAATCAACGTGGCATTGCTGGGGTAAAGATATCTGGGGCCAAGGATGAAAAACTGACTCCACAACAGCTGACAGAAATACAACAGGGCAAACAGCAAGCAATTATCAATATGATGAGTGATTTGAGCAAATTCTTCCATCGAAAAAGTAACAATGCTCATTAAAATGATCATTTCAAAGCTATAATTTTATTTTGAGATTACAACGACTCAGAGCATTTGCTAAGCGAGCACAGGCGAGCCAATTGTTAATGCGCCACTCACATCGGCAACCGAGAGAAACTCAACAAGCACTTTATGGATAAACGCGCACAAATTTTACTCAAGACATTAGTTGAACATTACATTAGTGATGGTCAGCCTGTTGGCTCGCGCACATTATCCAAATCATCAGGTTTAGAGCTTAGTCCTGCTAGCATCAGAAACATTATGTCCGACCTTGAGGAAATGGGCTTTATTACCAGCCCTCATACCTCGGCAGGACGAATTCCCACCCAACGTGGCTATCGATTCTTTGTCGACTCTTTGCTCACCGTAAGCTCAATGCATGACGATGACATCATGCGTATGCGGCGAGAATTAAACACCCCTGATCCACAAGAACTGATTAGCAATGCCGCAGATTTATTATCCGAGTTGACACAATTCGCTGGATTAGTGATCGCGCCTAATCGCAAATCGCTGATTTTTAAGCATCTAGAATTCTTACCTTTGTCGGAAAAACGTATTCTGGTGATTGTAGTGACCGAAGATGGCAACGTGCAAAACCGTATTATCCTGACTGAAAAACCCTATTCTGCCAATGAGTTAGTGCAGGCTGGTAACTTTTTTAATCAGCATTATGCCGGTCAATCGATTGAACAAGTGCGCTTACAACTTCGTACAGAGCTGAAGCAAATGCAAAGTGATTTAAATCGGCTGATGTCGGCCGCCCTAGAGGCCAGTGATAAAGCGGTGCTGAATGAGCGAGAACAAGTCGTTATTTCTGGGGAACATCATCTGTTACAAGTCAATGATTTTTCAAGCAATGTTGCTTCTCTACGCAAACTATTTGAAATTTTTGAGCGCCGTACGAGTCTGATGCAATTGCTGGATAACAGCCAACATGCACAGGGCGTGCAAATTTTTATTGGTGGGGAAAGCGGTTATCTGCCGCTGGACGAATGCAGCATGGTCACGGCCCCCTACCAAGCCAATGGTCAAGTAGTGGGCACCCTAGGCGTGATTGGGCCAACCCGTATGGCATATGAACGCATTATTCCTATCGTTGATATTACTGCACGACTTCTCTCTAATGCACTTTCTAGTAAAGATTAATTTATGAGCTACTATCAGGACGAACCTCCTTTCCAACATGGCGACCAACTGAAGGTCGGTATCTTATTGGCTAATTTAGGCACCCCAGACGCGCCAACTGCAACTGCACTGAAGCGCTATCTAGGGCAATTTTTAATGGACCGACGCATTGTAGAAATTCCTCGGGCTATATGGTGTTGGATTTTGCATTTGATTATTTTGAATATTCGTCCGAAAAAATCAGCTGAAAAATATGCCAGCGTTTGGATGGCTGAGGGCTCGCCTTTGATGGTGCATGCACAAGCGCAAAAAAATCTGTTAGAGGCCTCCTTGCGCAAACAAATTGCCTCGCCTTTTGCAGTCGAATTGGGCATGAGCTATGGCAACCCCAGCATAGCCTCGGCGCTGGCCAAATTAAAAGCACAACATTGTGATCGTATTTTGCTTTTTCCACTCTATCCTCAATATGCTGCAAGCAGTACAGCAGCTAGTTTGGATGCTCTGTGGCGGGCATTGTTAAGAACTCGAAATGTGCCAGCCATTCGCACCATTCGTCATTATCACGATCACCCTGCCTATATTCGCGCACTCGCTGAAAGTGTTCGTGCACATTGGGCAGAGCATGGAAAGCCCAGCAAATTAATCATGAGTTTTCATGGTGTGCCTAAATTTCATCTGATGAAAGGCGATCCTTATCATTGCCAGTGTATGAAAACTGGACGCCTGCTGGCGCAGGCATTGGGCTTGGATAACAGTGAATATTTAGTGGCGTTCCAATCGCGCTTTGGCAAACAAGAATGGCTCAAGCCCTATCTTGCTGAGACACTAGAAAATTTAGCAAAACAAAACACTGCGCGTGTCGATGTGATTTGTCCTGGTTTTAGTAGCGACTGTCTAGAAACCCTAGAAGAAATCGCGATGGAAGGCAAACAGATATTTCTCTCTAATGGGGGGGGCGAATACCACTATATTCCAGCGCTCAATGCGCAGTCATTATGGATACAGGCCATGACCGAAATTGCCATCGAAAACTTACATGGATGGGCTTCTGCGGAATGGGATGCTGAGGCGGCTATTCAAGAAAATGCACTACGCGATCAGCGTGCCAAAGCCCTGTCTGCCCAGCAACAATAAAAAGCAGTTCAGCGAACTTGCCTGAGGCATTATAATGTGGCTTGTGCATAGTGCTCTCGGGCCATGCAGTAGGCTAATGTTTTAGCCGTATTCAGCGTATAGGGTGACGATTTATGATTATTATCACTGGCGGCGCAGGCATGATAGGCAGCATGATTGCTTGGCAGCTCAATCAAGCTGGTCGAGATGACTTGTTGATTGTGGACGACATTCAACATGAAGACCAGTGGCAAAATTTGGTCAAACGTCGCTATGCCAATTATTTAGATAAATCTGAGCTAGCCTGTTTCTTGGCCGGCAAACCCAAAGTCGACGCCATCATCCACATGGGTGCTATCAGCGCCACCGTAGAACGCGATTTTAACAAGCTACTTCAAAACAATATTCGCTTTAGTCAATTGCTGTGGGATTGGTGTAGCCAACAACAAGTTGCTTTTCTGTACGCCAGCTCTGCTGCTACCTATGGAGCTGGCGAATTTGGTTATGATGACAGTCGCTTAGATCAACTCAGACCACTGAATGGCTATGGCTATTCCAAGCATTTCTTTGACTTATGGGTACAACAACAAGTACAACAAGGGCATCACCCCGCACAATGGCAAGGATTTAAATTTTTTAATGTCTACGGTCCCAATGAATATCACAAACTGCGTATGGCCAGCGTGGTGATGCATAGCTTTCATCAGGCGCAACAACAGGGCTATATCAAATTATTTAAGAGCCACCATCCAGATTATCAAGACGGTCAACAACTGCGGGATTTTATTTATGTCAAAGACGCAGCCGCAGTGGTGGTTCATGCCATGCAAACGCATGCTCCTTCTGGCATATATAATCTGGGTACAGGACAAGCACGCTCATTTTATGATTTGGCCTGCGCAGTGATGAGCAGTATGGGGCATCAGCCAAATATCGAATTTATCGATATGCCCGAAGATTTACGTGGACGCTATCAGTATTTCACGCAAGCCAATATGCAGAAATTAGCCCAGCTAGGTTATCTGCAACCTTTCCATAGTCTGGAACAAGGCGTGCAGGACTATGTAGAGAACTATCTTATGCAGGCCGATCCCTATTGCTAATGCAACAATAACAACACTGATCAGAAAGAATAATCATCATGGACCATCAACAATATCTTAATCAAATGATACAAGAACATCAGCAAATGTTCGCCCGTTTGGACAAGCTGATTCCCGTTATCAGCGAAGTTGCTGACACCCTGAAACAATGTATTGCACAAGGCGGAAAAATTCTGCTGATGGGCAATGGCGGAAGTGCTGCCGACAGTCAACATATCGCCGCAGAGATTGTGGGCAGATATAAAAAAGAACGTCGTGGATTAGCCGCCATTGCGTTGACCACCGACACCTCGATACTCACTTCGGTAGGGAATGACTATGGCTATCACTATATTTTTGCAAGGCAAATTGAAGCCCTATGTCGCCCAGGTGATGTGGTCATCGGCATCACTACCTCAGGGAATAGTGAAAATGTGGTGTTGGCAATCGAAGAAGCTAATCGCTTGGGCGCGGTGACCATAGGCTTAACTGGTGGCAGCGGTGGCAAATTAAACGGTTTATGCCAATACAATATTGTCGTACCCTCGTCCGATACTCCAAGAATTCAAGAGGCACATATCTTTATCGGCCATAGTTTATGTGAAATGCTGGAGAGCTAAGCATGAATACATTGGCTGATTATCATGTTTTACTAGAGAGTGTGGAGCGCTTTCAATCCAGTGCAAAAAAAGCATTGGTGATTGGTGACCTGATGCTAGATCGCTATATTATTGGTGATGCACAACGCATCTCCCCTGAGGCACCTGTGCCTATCGTTTTACAACATCGCTATCAAGAGAATGCAGGTGGAGCAGCCAATGTCGCCAGCAACTTAGTACAACTTGGTATTCATTGTGAAATATGTGGTTGTATCGGAATAGATAACGAAGGAGATAGTTTGTTAGCGGTATTACAAGGCTTGGGAATTCACACAGACTATGTCTATCGCTCGGCCGACCGCCCTACCATCAGCAAAACCCGCATTATGAGTGGCACCCAGCAAATCGTAAGAGTTGATTTAGAGGATAGCCAAGCTTTGAATGCTGATGAACAAAGCGAATTGCAAGGCTTATTAATGCAAGCCTTGGCGCAACATCCGGATATCGTGATTCTGTCAGATTACGCCAAGGGTTTATTGAGTGCTAGCCTATGCCAGCAAGTCATTCAATATTGTCGCCAACGTCACATTCCTGTGTTGGTGGACCCCAAAGGCAAAGACTATGCCAAGTATCAAGGCGCAAGTGCTCTTACTCCCAATAAAAAAGAGGCCGCTGAGGCTTGTGCTGTATCGATACAAGACAATCAAGCACTGTTGCAAGCAGCCAACCATTTGCGTCAACAATTACAACTCGATTTTCTTGCCGTGACGCGTGGTGAAGAGGGCATTAGTTTACTGACCGAGCAACAAAGCATTGATATTGGCGCAACTGCCAAACAGGTATTTGATGTCTCGGGTGCTGGCGATACAGTGATTGCCACCCTAGCTGCTGGTTTACTACATCAACTACCCCCCTTACACGCCTTGCAATTAGCCAATATCGCCGCAGGTATCGTGGTGGGTAAAGTCGGAACCGTGCCGATACAACGCCAAGAATTAATACTCACTTTGGCCAATAAAGAGCTTGGCCAGCAAACTGATAAGATTTGTACACTGCCACAATTGCAAGAAAAACTAGCGATGTGGAAGCAACAGAAACTCAAGATTGTATTTACCAACGGTTGCTTTGATTTATTGCATGCGGGTCATGTGACCTATCTAGAAGCCGCTCGCAAAACTGGGGACAAATTAATACTTGGCCTGAATACGGATCAATCTGTGCAAGCATTGAAAGGCCCTACACGCCCAGTGATTAATGAGCATGATCGCGCTCGTGTATTGGCCGCATTAGAATCAGTCGATGCTGTGGTGTTATTCGATGAAGATACCCCTTTAAACTTGGTAAACACGCTTCGACCAGATGTGATTGTTAAAGGCGATGATTACCGCGAAGACCAAGTGGTGGGTGGTGAACAAGTCAAATCATGGGGCGGAGAAGTCAAGCTCATCCCATTGGTACAAGGTCGTAGTACCAGTAATATTCTGAAAAAAATCAATCGCTAAGCACAAGGCTTAGGCATGCTATGCAAAATAAAACCTTGATTATCGGGCCTTCATGGGTGGGCGATATGGTGCTAGCACAAAGTTTATTTAAAGTGCTCAAGCAACAAGACGCTGAAATGCAAATTGACGTCGCTGCACCCGCTTGGACTTTGCCTATTCTTAAAAGAATGCCAGAGGTCGATCAGGCTATTGCACTGCCGTTTAGTCATGGAAAATTCTCTTTATGGCAACGCATACAATTGGGTAGAGCTTGGCGCAGTCGGGGCTACACTCAAGCAATCTTATTACCCAACTCATGGAAATCTGCCATTGCACCGTTTTTTGCTGGGATAAAAATCAGGACTGGATTTCGCGGTGAAATGCGCTATGGCTTATTAAATGATATACGCCGATTAGACAAACACGCTCTGCCCAGAACAGTCGATCGCTTTGTCAGTCTTGCCATGCAACCATCCCAAGACTCAGCGCAAATTCCTAATCCTAGCCTGCAAGTGGATCAAGCCAATGTACAAAAACTAGTCAGCACATGGAAAATTGATACCCACAAAAAGATACTAGGTTTGTGTCCTGGGGCAGAATATGGCGAGGCAAAAAGATGGCCTGGGCAATATTATGCTGATGTGGCAAGAAAGGCCATACAAGCTGGTTGGCAAGTGTTTTTGTTTGGCTCAAGCAAAGATCAAGCAGTGACCCAAATGATCAACTCACTCACTGCCAACGCCTGTCGCGACTTCGCTGGAAAAACCAGCCTGGGGGACGCGGTAGATTTGATGTCCCTGTGTGACACCTTAATTAGTAATGATTCTGGCCTGATGCATATTGCCGCTGCACTTGATATAAAGCTCATTGCTATTTATGGCTCTTCTGACCCTCACCATACCCCGCCAATGAGTTCTAATGCGGTGATTGAGTATTTGGGATTGGAATGCAGTCCGTGTTTTGAGCGAACTTGCAAGTTGGGTCATCTGAATTGTTTGAAACATATCACCCCTGACCGCATCATTGAGAAAATCGGAATCTCAACATGACTGTAAAAATACTCTTTCATCAAGTATTGGCAAAACTAGAATCTCTCTCATCAACGCAATTGATCGCATTTTTCGCCATGCTTGCAGGATTGATTACTGTCCGCATTCACTATATCCATATGGGCTGGATTAACTCGGATAGTGTGTTATATCTCGAGGCAGCAAAATGGATGCTAGCTGGAGAATTTTCTAAAGCACTGGCGATATATAACTGGCCATTTTATTCCATCTGTATTGCCACAGTATCCAAAATACTCCACACACCGATATTTTTCTCAGCACAACTTCTCTCCACAGTTTTTTTTATGCTGACAACTACCGCCATGCTCAACATCGTTTCACTATTGGGTGGCAATAACAGAACCATCGTCATTGCGGCAATTACCCTGTTTGGATGTGACTATATTGTCGGCGATATATTGCCTATGCTGATGCGCGATCAAGGTTACTGGGCGTTTCTATTAGTCAGCATATGGGCTTTGATTAAATTTATGGATCACCCTTCATGGTGGATGGGTAGTGTTTGGCAATTAACTGTCATGATGGCCACCTTGTTCAGAATTGAGGGCATTTTCTATCTTGCCCTACCTCTGATATTGCTCTTCCAGCAAGAGCAAACATGGGGCTACCGATTATCAAGCTGGTTCAAAGCCAACTATCTTAATTTAATCGGCTTAGCATTATTACTGATCGGGTTTGCTGTATTGGATAGCCAGCAATTAGGAAGGCTACAAGAATTATCGCCATCCAGCATCATGCATGCCTATAGTGCTAAGCTGTTGAGCAAGTCAGATATGATGTCTGAGCAGGTGTTAGGAAAATTTTTAAATGAATACGGCCTGTTTGTCATTCTAGTTGGCCTATTTTTAATCACCATCATAAAAAGTATTTTGTCTGCGGGCGTAATCTGCTCAGCACTCTGCTTCAACTATTTGTATAAATCCGCCAACAACACTGCACGCTTGCGTGTGATTTATGGCGTGATGATCATTTCATTGATCAGCATGTATTTAATCATTTCAAAAGTATTTATTTTGTCAGGCAGATATACCATTGCTATGGCATTTATGCTGATCATGATTGCTTCCTTAGCTATCAAACAACTGATTGAAGATTCGGCTCAGCGATATCGTAAGTTGATTGCAATCGTTGTGCTAGCGATCTTCTCCATCACTTTGCTTAAAAATATACTGCCTAAAACACAGGGGTTTGCTTTTCGAAAAGAGGCAGCAATGTGGTTAAAACAACATAATAGTCATCATCAGCCAGTGTTTTTCAATGATGTGAGAGTCGCCTATTACTATGGTGACGAGCGTCTTTTTGAAAAAATTTCGGCACAACGAAATAACCGCGAGGTCTATTTAAACCCGCAGCTAGATTCACTCAAGGCCTATAAGTTTATTGTTGTATACGCTACTAAACAAGATAAAGCACTATATCAACTGCTCGAATCTACTTCAGATAAATTCGTGCGAATTAAATTGTTTGCTAATGACAAACATGACAAGAATGTTTCTATTTTTGAAAATATTAACTATTAAAATAAACTTTAATTTATTATGTAGAGGTTTAAGTAAATTAAAGCTTATTTGTATTCAAGATGGAGCAACAAACATTCGTTTTATCCTATCAGGGATATAAGCATGACTATCGTATTAATTTAGGCGATGAAATTCAAACCCTAGCAGCTTCAAGACTGCTCCCCAAAGTGGATGGTTTTGTCTCACGTGAGTCGCTGAATAGGGTGCAAAAAAAATGTATTGTTTCCCTCAATGGCTTTTTTATGTCCTCCGCCAATTGGCCCCCCTCAGAGAATGTTATCCCTATTCCTTTTGCCTTTCATATCGCAAAAAAATCAGAACAGATAATTTGTAGTGCAAAAGGTTTGGGGTATCTAAAAAAATACCAACCGATAGGTTGCAGAGATGTGGGAACAGTAGAAATTCTGCAAAAATATGGTGTTCAATCTTATTTCAGCAGATGTCTGACCCTCACGCTAGATGAGCGGCAGTCTAAGCCTAGTCAAAATAAAGTTTGTATCGTCGGCCTAGACAAAGACATGCAAAATCTTATCCCCAAAAAGCTTCGTAAAGATGCGATTCATATCAATCAGTCCAATATTCATTTGCCTATGATTGACCACAACAGCAAGATGCAACTCGCTGAGTCTTTACTGGATTTCTATCGTGACAATGCGCGCTTGGTAATCACACAAAAAATTCACTGTGCGATGCCTTGTATTGCGATGGGCATTCCCGTCATCTTTATTTGGGATAGTGCTCGAAAGAATGACTATCGAGTAAAGACCTTGGATGGCATTTGTAAAATAAACTACGTCAACAAATTGCTAGCAAAAATACCATTGGTGGCTAGGATAATGGCTAGAACAATTGATTGGAACCCGCCAGTGCTTGATATTGAAGAAACGAAACAATCCATTAAGAAAAATTATTTATCTAGCTATGAAATGGCCAAAAAAAGATTTTATGAGGAATGAAAATCTTGATACCAATCGGCAAATAATTGCACCCCAAGCTTGAGCGGCGTGCTTGGCTTAAACCCTACCCAATCAGCTAATGCCTGAGTATCTGCATAGGTTGCCTTGACGTCTCCTGGTTGCATAGGCAGAAATTCTTTTTCGGCGACTTTGCCAAACGCTTGCTCCATCAATCCAATAAAATCCATTAGTTGCTCTGGCTGATGGTTACCAATATTGAAAATTCGATAGGGTGCTGTTTTTCCAGGCTCAGGCGTAGCTGACTTATCACATACACGGATCACACCTTCAACAATATCATCGATATAGGTAAAGTCACGCTTCATATCTCCGTGATTAAAAACCTTAATCGGCTTGTCATTAAGAATAGCGTCAGCAAACAAAAATGGCGACATGTCTGGTCTTCCCCAAGGTCCATATACCGTAAAAAAGCGTAAGCCTGTGGTAGGGATTTGATATAAATGACTGTAAGTATGCGCCATCAATTCATTGGATTTTTTGGTGGCCGCATAAAGAGACACTGGATGGTCGACTTGATCTGACTCGCTAAAAGGCATTTTGTCGTTTCCGCCATAGACACTGGATGAGCTGGCATAAACCAAGTGCTCAACTGGGTGATGACGACATGCCTCTAGGATATTCACAAAACCAATCAAATTACTTTGCACATAACTATGCGGATTAATCAGTGAATATCGAACTCCAGCTTGCGCAGCCAAATGAATGACTCGCTCAATTTTATGTTGACAGAAGACCGAGTTGAGCGCTTCAGCGTCAGCAATATCCAAAGGATAAAAAGTGAAATTTTGTGCGTGTTTTGCTAACTGAATATGATCTAATCTGGCGTGCTTGAGCGCAGGATCATAATAGTCATTCAGATTATCCAGCCCAATCACCTGATCACCACGGGCCAACAATTGCATGGTCACATGAAACCCTATAAAACCTGCTGCACCAGTCACCAACACTCGCATCGCTACTTTACTCCCTGCTGACATATATTTCCCAGACCATACACGTACAAGGTGTTCGATTTTTTTAGATATGGCCTAAAGCTTCGCATTGTACAGGGTGATACTGAATTGTCGAACAGGATGGGGAAATGCTCTGAGATAACCAGGATAGATTTTTGTCGTTGGCTCAAGGTTTGCAAATCGCCCATTTTGACCACGCTGATAGGCTTACCAGTATAAAAAATAAGTCGGCTATCAAGGCTTTCGAGACTGACGATAGGTACTTCACGAAAGGCGATATGCCACTGGGAAAAATCTCGCAAGGCAGAAAATCGATAGTCAAAATAATGTTGTTCAAATAGCACATAAAACAAGCTCACACTGCTCAAAAGGATGAATCCCAGCGCCAACATCCATTGTGCAAATCGCGCCCGCGCATAATGTGCAATGAGACTAATCTGCCAAGCCGCCATCAAAGCTAATAAGGGGTAAATGGGCAACAAATATTTATCGTGTTTATTTCTAAATAGGCTGAATATCAGCAAAGGCACAAGTGCACCAATCAGCATGATCATGGCTGGCCGATTTTGCTTGATGTGTTGAATAAAATAATGACTGCGCCAGAACAAAACCATGATCAAGCCAAAAAAATCGATTAGTATCCAACCCAAATAACTTAGCCATGGTTTGGCATTTTCTGTAGATTGGATTTTCTCCACCATATCCTGTTGAATTACCGAATCCCAAATATCGAATCCTAGTCGCATTGACACTAACCAATACCAAATGCCAGCTATCAGCAGAAATATGATCCATGCCAGCACATGGCTGAAATATTTGATCACTAATCTATCACGATACAGCAATCCATAGACCAATGCGGGCAAAGACACAAACAACAAGGCCACCGGTCCTTTGCTCATCACTGCCAAAGCCAGCAAGACATAGCTGAATATCAGCATACTTTGACGCCGGGTCTGTATATATTGAATAAAACATATCCAGGCACTCATACAGAACAAACTTAACAGCATTTCGATTTCTGCACGTCTAGCCATTTGGGCAAACTCAAGATTTGCACACAACAAAATTGTGGCCATCATCGCGACAAAAACGTTAAAGTGTTTTTTTCCTGTGACAAAAGTCAGCCACAATAACAAAATAGCCGCTATAGCCGATGGTAAACGTACAGACCATTCGCTTACTGTCCCCCATAGATGAGAAAAGCATAAAGCGATCCAATAAAACAATGGTGGTTTACTCAGGTAAAGTTGACCATTCAAGGTAGGCAATAACCAGGTATGCTGGTGAAACATCTCCTGCACCACTAATGCACGTCTACCCTCATTCAGAGTACTGAGCGGGATATTGCCCAATGTGACAAAAATTAATAAGGAAAAAAATACAATGAAGCTAAAGACGAGATAATCAGGTAATTTGTGCATCACGATTTTGTGACAGTATGGTTATCTTTACCGTTATGGATCAGCATCAAATTTCTCAGGTAAACGATGGTGCCCGGCAACTGACCAAGAATAATCACTGGATCTAGTTTATGCACTCCGTAAGCCAACACGATCAAACCGCCAGCCAAACTTAGATACCAAAAACTGACAGGAATCAGACTTTTTTGATGACGTTCGCTGTGTATCCATTGCACGATAAATCGCATCATAAATAGACATTGGCCAAGCAATCCTATTACCAGCCAAAGCACATCCGCATTTGTCATACCATGGATATATTGCTGCAAAGATTCAGCGATATGGCCGAAAAAGAACCCAATGCCTTGTTCCACGATTATTCCTCTTTAGCTTTAGCTAATTTAGCACGACGCTGTAACCAAGCTACTCCAAACAAATCCACGATACCCACCATCAATCGATCGAGTGTTCCGTAGTTGGATTTGCCATGTTCACGATTGCGATGTTGCACATGTACAGAAACAATTTTACCGCCACTACGTTTGATCAGGGCTGGCAAAAAGCGATGCATATGATCAAAATAAGGCAAGTCTAAAAACGCCTCGCGCTGAAATAATTTCAATCCACATCCAGTATCAGGGGTGTCGTCGCGCAACATATTTGAGCGCACGGTATTGGCGATCACCGAGGAAATACGTTTGATAAAAGTATCACGCCGGCTTTGTCGTCGATTCCCGCCAACCAATTGCACGCCATCGGTGACCGCTTGCATCAGTTTAGGAATATCTGCCGGATTATTCTGTCCATCGCCATCCAAGGTGGCTATCCAATCATAACGGGCGAATTTCACTCCGGTGCGCACTGCAGTACTCTGCCCACAACTTTGTTCATGGCTGATGATACGAAGTTGTTGGTATGTTTTTTGTAAATTTTTCAATATGCTCAAAGTCGCATCTGTACTGCCATCATTCACATAGATGATCTCATGTTTTACTTGCGCAAGCGCAGCGTCAATCTCGGCAATCAAGCTGGCAACATTATCCTGTTCATTTTTTACTGGCACCACGACACTGATTTGTTGGGGGAGAAATTTGCTCATGACTGTTTCTTCATCGTTATTGAATTAATTCACCTAAATCTACCATGGCAGTAATTTGATGCTCTCGGCAAAAATCTTGCCAGTCTTCCACATCGGTCCAGCCATGCAAAAAAACAAAATCTAACGCTGCCTCATTTGCACTAAAAAAATCATAGTGACTATCACCAATAAACAAAGCAGGTTTGAGTATAGCTCCCTGAGCAATTTCTCTTGCCAATATCACCTGTTTATTATCTGGACTACCAAAAATCCCAGCATCAAAATACTGCTGCAAGTCGCGTTGATGCATCACATCACGCAATTCCTGTTGATCACCTCCAGATATCATCATCCATCGGGCATTGGCAGTAACTTGTCGTAATCTTGCCAGGTGAGGGGAAATTTGGCAGTGGCTTAATTTTGCTCTGACTAATTGGGTAAAGCGATCTAGCAACTGCTGTATATCATCTTGCCTGACCATTATATGCATAATTTCACGCAAAAAGTATTCAAATTTTGGATAGCGCGATATGCCTCCCAATTGAATATGATGTTGCACTAAAGCTTCTGCTTGCTGAGCATTCGCCCCAAATTGTAGAGCTACCTCACGATAGGCTTCAATTTTGGCAAAGTTGGAGTTCAAGACGACACCATCGCAATCAAAAACCAAGGTCTGATAGCTATTTAAGTTTTGCATATTGTTCAAACGGCTTAAGCCTTAAAAAACTGCCATATCATTTACTCAACACCCCAATAAAAAAGGCTTTGTTAGACAAAGCCCTTTTTGATCATGCTCAAGTTTAGGCAGCAGCCTTGATGGCACTCGCCTGTTTCGCCAGCATCGTGATATGCGACCAATCACCTTTTGCCACTGCGTCTGCTGGTGTTAACCAAGTACCACCGCATACCACGACATTAGGCAAAGCCAAAAACTGTGGCGCTGACTCAACGGTTACACCACCTGTTGGACAGAATTTGACATCCCCGAAAGGACCAGCAAAACCTTTAAGTAGATTGATACCACCCACCGCAACGGCTGGAAATAACTTCAAGAAATAATAGTCATCGGCATTTGCCTGCATAATTTCTGAACCGGTAGAAACCCCTGGCAACAGAGGCAAGCCAATTTTTCTTGCGTGCTGTCCCAACTCATGGGTATATCCTGGACTCACGGCAAAACGACAACCTGCGTCTTTGGATGCTTGTGCATCTTGCAAGCTACGTACGGTACCAGAACCTAAGATGGCATCAGGGACTGACTTGGCAATCGCCTCTATACCTTTCAGTGCACATGAAGTACGCAAAGTGACTTCTAATACACGAATACCCCCCTCTAATAATGCTTCTGCCATCGGAACGGCATCTTCTACACGGTTAATCACAATGACAGGGATTACTGGGCCATGCTGAGCTAAATCTAATGTATTCATTGATACTTTCTTTATTTAAATTAACAAAATCTTTACTTCGGGCCACTAACCCTTACAGCCAAGTGCAAGCGCCTTCTTCAGCTGACAGTACATTTTTACGCATACCGCCAAACAATTCGCGTCCCATATCATGGGCGTTACTAAAACGTTTAGCATCATCCAGTTCTTGTACTTCGCGTGCTTTCCAAACATCCTCATCCACCAAGGCGTTCAAGGTGCCTGCCACCACATTCAGACGAATCAAATCACCGGTACGGATTTTGGCGATTGCGCCACCCGCCGAAGCCTCAGGCGACAAATGAATGGCTGCTGGCACTTTACCTGAAGCTCCACTCATACGACCATCAGTCACAATAGCGACTTTAAAGCCTTTTTCTTGCAGTACTGACAATGGTGGCGTCAATTTATGTAACTCTGGCATACCATTCGCCTTAGGACCTTGGAAACGGACCACGGCGACAAAGTCTTTCTCTAACTCCCCTCGCTCGAAGGCTGCTAATAATTCTTCCTGACCATCAAACACAATCGCAGGTGCTTCAACGATATAGCGATCCTCCGGCACGGCTGAGCTTTTAATCACAGATCTGCCTAAATTCCCTTGCAACAAACGCAAACCACCAGAAGCACTGAATGGCTTGGATGCCTTCCTCACGATGCTTTCGTCTGGACTGTCAGCAGGTAATTCTGTCCAAGTCAGTTTTTCACCATCGGTACTTGGTTTTTTACAGTAGTCGCGCAAACCACCAATGACCACACTTTGCACATCCTCGTGCATATATCCGCCTTCAACTAATTCGCGAATAATAAAGGCCGGCCCCCCTGCCGCTTGGAATTGATTAACATCGGCTTTGCCGTTGGGATATACACGCGCCAATAGTGGTACGGCTTGAGACAGTTTATTAAAATCTGCCCAATCAATAATAATCCCAGCTGCGCGCGCCACCGCTACCCAATGGATACAATGGTTGGTACTTCCACCAGTAGCCAGCAAAGCTACCATGGCATTCACAATCACTTTTTCGTCCACCATTTTACCGATAGGCATAAAGCGATTGTTTAAGGTGTTTTCTAGCACTACGCGCACCGACTCACGGGTCAAGCAGGCGCGTAAAGGGTCATGTGGATGCACAAATGCTGCTCCAGGGATATGTAAGCCCATTGCTTCTAACAACATTTGATTGCTGTTGGCTGTGCCATAGAAAGTACAGGTGCCTGGTCCATGGTAAGCGGCTGATTCAGAATCTAACAACTCTTGTCGGCCGACCAAGCCTTGGGCAAATTTTTCACGTACTTTTGATTTTTCAGTGTTATCTAAACCGGTACTCATCGGACCCGCTGGCACAAACACACAAGGCAAATGGCCAAAATGCAGGGCGCCAATCAACAAACCAGGTACTATCTTGTCGCACACTCCAAGCAACAAAGCCGCATCAAACACATCATGAGAAAGTGCGACTGCGGTTGACATCGCAATCACATCACGTGAGAACAAGCTCAACTCCATGCCTGGTTCACCCTGGGTGATTCCGTCACACATGGCCGGAACTCCCCCTGCTACTTGCGCGGTTGCACCATATTTGTAAGCTTCAGCACGAATCACCTCAGGAAAAGCTGCATAGGGTTGATGTGCCGACAACATGTCGTTGTAAGCAGTCACAATGCCAATATTTGGCGCTTTTTCCACCAACACTTTGAACTTATCTTGATTAGGCATGGCCGCAAAAGCGTGCGCCACATTGGCGCAACCCATACGGTCTGCTCCTCGCTTACGTTGCGACATTTTTTCTATACGTTGAAGATAGGCATAGCGCGTTGGGGCGCTGCGCTCTCTAATACGTTCGGTGACTTCACTCAGAATATGTTTCATGATTTCAACAATCTAAAAAATAAAAACTTTAACAAACTTCTCCCGACTCAATTATGCTGAATCAGCGCACTTAGGTCAAAAGGATAACAACCCTAGTCATGTTAGGGAAATTCTCTGATTCAGGCGGCTTTAGTGACCAAAATGTCTTCCATAATCAGATACTCAAGATCACAACCAAAAAACATATTTAACGCATCGGTCGGTGAACACACCATAGGCTCACCTCGACGATTCAGCGAGGTATTAAGCACCACCGGCACGCCACGTAGTTTCTCTAGCTGTTGAATCAATGCGTAATAACGCGGATTGGTCGTTTGTGTCACAATTTGCGCCCTAGCTGTTCCATCTTCATGCACCACCTCAGGGATACGCGACTTCCAATGCTCTGCCACATCAAATGTAAAGGTCATATAGGGCGCAGGATGTTGTGTTTGCAAAATATCACTGGCCACAGTATCCAGCATACTTGGGCAGAAAGGACGCCAGCGCTCTCGGTATTTGATTTGTGCATTGATACGATCAGCGACACCTGGATGCGAGGGATCACCCAAAATACTGCGACATCCCAATGCACGAGGGCCAAACTCCATACGCCCTTGCAGCCATGCCAAAGGATGCCCTTGGGCTAATAGCTCAGCGCCAGTTCTGGCTGCGTCATCCAATTTGCTAAATACTGGTTTGGCAGGATGTTGCTGACAAGCTTGTATGCATTGTTCGGTGGTATAACTTGGACCTAAATAGGCATGTTGCATAGGCTGTATAGTTTCACCTGCCAAATGTGCGGCATAGGTGGCAGCGCCAAGGGATGTGCCATTATCGCCAGATGCAGGTTGCACAAACAGTTCTTTCACATGCGGCATGGCAATAATGCGTTGATTTAATTTGACATTCAGGGCCACTCCACCCGCCATAGCAATACGACCAGTCTCACGGATAATGTCGCCCAGATAATACTCAATCATCTCAAGCGCAATATCTTCCAACAGCGCCTGCACAGCCGCCGCGTAATGTATATAGGGATTATCTATCTCATCGCCGTTGCGCTTAGGTCCCAGCCACTTGATTAGCTCAGGGGTAAAATAAAAACCTTTGCCATTTTCTTTATAGCGACGCAATCCCACCACATTGACTAGCTTGGTGTTGATGCTTAATTCACCATTTTCAAAACGCGCCAAACGACTTAGATCAAACTTGCGAGGGTCTCCATAAGGTGCCATGCCCATTACTTTGAATTCGCCATCCAACATCTCAAAGCCCAAATATTCGGTGATCGCGCCGAACATGCCCCCTAAAGAGTCGGGGTCATAAAATTCTTTTATTTTGTGTATCTTGCCATTTTCGCCATAGCCAAAAAATGTGGTGGCATATTCACCTTTACCATCGATGCCAACGATGGCGGTTTTCTCTTGAAAGCCACTCAAATGATAGGCACTGGAAGCGTGTGCCAAATGATGCTCTACCGGAACAAATGTTGCCTTGCTGAGCCCAAGCTCTCGCATCAATTGCAGAGATTTGTCACGATTACGACGGAAACGACGGTTGCCATTGAATAACGCATCGAGGGCGCGATCGGGGGCATACCAATGTCGTTTTGCATAGTGCCAACGGGCTGCGCTACTTAATGGAATTTCAGCATACGGGAAAGCGACGATATCAACTTGATCTGCGCGCACCCCTGCTTGCTGCATACAGAATTTGGCAGCCTCATAGGGGAAACGGTTTTTGGCGTGTTTATCACGAATAAAACGCTCTTCTTCCGCTGCCGCGATCAGCTTACCATCGACCAAAATTGCAGCCGAAGCATCATGCCCAAGGGCACCGGACAAACCTAGAACTATCATGAAAAGTCTCTAACGCAATATGAAGATTTATTGTAGCCCTGCCATTTGCAGCACTGGGTCATTCCCATAACGTTTAGCAAATGCAGAAAGCATGACATTATACAGGCTGTCATCTGCTTTCCAATTGGCAAACAATCTTTTCAGATCACGAATATGAGCTTGTAAGGCACGTTTTTCGCTTAAATGCTGTTGCATACTATCCAAATCCAATAAGTACCAATGTTGTTGAGCAAATTTAAAATTATCCGCCTTACAATCGCCATGCGATAAGCCAATCAAATGCATACGATAAAATAAATCGGCTAAGGCTTGTGCCGCCTGACTCACCTGCTCTGGATTGAACTTGGTACTCAAGTCACGCAAACTGATGCCATCCACATAGGCGGCGATAAAATAAGCCTGCATTTGCCAACCCAACACGCGTTTCTCTATCAAAGCCATGGCCTGCCCTGTGGCGATACCCAAAATACTCAGTCGGTGGGCATTGCCCCATGAAATCGCCGCGCGCGAACGACGCAAGCCACGATTCAGCGCATGCCAGAAGTTTTTAAGGTTATAGCGCTTGATCACCACAGACTGATCAGCAAATGCATAACGCACCACCGTACAGGTATTGCCCTGCTTGAGATAGTTGGCTTGATCAAATGCCACAGGCAAAGCTTGCAGCAGACGCTCGCTATGCCATGTTTGACGATTAGATAGGCGCATAACAAACGGCCATTTTTTTTCAACGCTGACATCGCTACAACGACGGAATACCTTGTTATCTGCATAATCCGCCAACATTTTTAAACGCATACGCCGCATCAGCCGAATAAAGTCATCCACTTGCCCCTGAGAAAATACCGGCCATTTGCGTTCAGTTGCATAGTCTTGCAGGCACAATGGCAACACCTCAAGCACCTGCAAGACATCAAATTTGCTTAACAATATAGCCAGATTTTGCAGCGCTTGCTGGTCGCCAAGAGGATTGATATAGCGCACCCCATCTCCGTCTAAACTGTAAATTTGCATCGCATTGGGCAAGGAACGCACTAAAAAATTATTGGGGTGCATATCGTTTTGCAACAATCCAGCACGGTGTTGTCGCCCCAGGGTCACTGATAGCTGCCTAAGCATTGCTGCGCGCTGCGCCGAGTCCGCTTGAGAAAAAAATTGTGTCACATTGCTGGCTTGCTGAACCGCCTCAAACACCAGAATAGAGGCTTGGTAGCGCAAGGATTTTTCATGCTGATAAAACGCTGGCGTTAAAATGCCCGCTTGCTGAAAGCGTTCTACCCCTTGCATATCGCGCAAAGCGTAACGCTCAGCAGATTTCCCCAAAAACGCCTTCACAAACACTTGTTGTCCATCCCATTGACAACGCATCACCACGCGACGCTGGGGCAAGCGCCGCACGATATCAAGCACACGCAAACAACCACTCTCCAAGTGCAAATCAAATTCAGTGTTGGCACCCAGTGATGCCGCCAATAATTCATTTATCGACTGGGTCATTTGCTCACCTGCCAAACAGCCCAACTACCACTTTGCAACACGATGAATGCCTGCATATTGGGGAACTGGGTAGATTTTTTAGCCATCACCCAAACTGGTGCGCCCTGCTGAACGATGGTGGGTAATTGTATGGCAGAAATTTCATGCACAATATCTCCCGCATAAAATGATATCGCCCCATTGCCCGGTTTGAATTGCACCATAGGTCGCAGATGTTGAGACTGGAGGGCCAATTGCTTGATATCCTGTTTGTCATCAGACTTGCGTAAATACTGTTCCACAAGCAAATAAATGGTGCTTGCACTCAACGCCCAAATCATGGCACTCACAAGCACATCGCGAGGAGCACGCCAAGCTTTCAAGATCAACACAGGGAATAGACAAAAACAGCACAACCCAAGCAATGGCAACGTCAAGCCTGCTTGCCAAATCACCAGCGCCAGTAAAATGCTGACTGATATCAGTAGTAGCCCAGCAATGCTGGCATGCAACGTTTGCCAAAGCGTTCCAGCATGGACGTAATAATAAGCCAGCAAAATAGCCACTGGGGGCAATAACAACAAGGCATATTGCGTTTGCTTATTGACCGTCAGAGTAAGCAATACCAGCACTACCACCAACCAAGTTGACGCCAACTTAATCAATGCATGATATGGCCGTTGATGCCAAAAAAACCACAGCGCTGGCACAAGCAAAACACCCCAAGGGCTAAAAAACTCAAAGGCATGAGCTAGATACCAATACCACGGTTGTATATGCGTTCCACTGACAAAGGTTTCATCTAATTGTTGCGTGAAAAATTGGCTGGCAATCTCTGGCATATTGCCCCAAATCCAAGCGTACCACCCACATGCACTGACAATAAACAAGCTCCATGCAACGCCATCCTGAAATAATATCCGAAGGCGACTGCGCTGAGTTTGCCATGCATATAACAGCAACGTGAACAATGGAATGGCCAATCCTGCTGGGCCTTTGCTTAAAAAGGCCAAGCCCATACTCAGCATCACTACACGCCGCCAAAGTTTGACTTGCTGCTGCTGTGTGGCAAGCAACATAAAATCAAATGCCATCAAACTTAATGTGATAAAGAAAATCAACATCGCATCCGCTTCCGCGCTACGGAAATAACGCATGCCTATCAAACTAGTCAATAACATCAAAGCAGCGACAAAGCCGGTGGTATGATCGAGGCGGCGCGCAAGCCAAATAAAAATCATGCCTACGCTAGCCAAACCAAATAATAAAGAGGGCAAACGCAAGCTAAATTCGTTGATACCAAAACTTTGAAATGAAAGTGCCGTGACCCAATAACTCAGAGGTGGCTTTTGCAGACGCAAATCACCATTAAAATGTGGCAATAGCCATTGCTGATCCAGTACCATTTCGCGGGCAGTTTCTGCGACTCTAGATTCTTGAATTCTATCCAAAGGACGCTGAGCATTGCCAAAACTCAATACCACCAAGGAAATGAGCAGTAATAGCGATAATAAATTGACTCCACTAAAACGCATGATTGTGACAAACACCCCTTTTCAATGCTCAATCTATTAATGCTCAAGCAAAATTGCCTAACGCACATTATATCAGTCGAACAAGTACGCTGGTTTTAGTCACGCCTTATGATTAAAATGAATACCCCGATGGGCACTTCTATCAATGCATTTGCTAAGCGAGACAAGGCGCGAATAGAAAATTTTGACGCCGCATATATGGGATATGTAAGGAGAAATTTTATATGAGTAACGCAGTATGGCAACGCAAATTGAATTTGGGTACTTCTATCAATGCAAGTTGCTAAGCGAGACAAGGCGCGAATAGAAAATTTTGACGCCGCATATATGGGATATGTAAGGAGAAATTTTATATGAGTAACGCAGTATGGCAACGCAAATTGAATTGATAGAGGTGTTTACATATGCTGACACTAATATTTAAACCATTATCGCTGCTTAGCCTTTCACAACTACATCGCTTGGGTAGGCTGCTTGGCAATTTACTATTCCTAATTGCGCCGCCTATCCGTCTGCAAATCCAGCAAAATTTACAGCAAAGTGGTCTGTGCAACAATCAGCAAGATCTTTTGCAAATGGTGCGCTGCAATATGCAAGAAACCGGTAAAAGTTTATTAGAAAGCTTTGCTTTATGGCAAAAACCACAACAAGAATTATTGCGCTGGGTGCAGCATTGTCATGATTGGCAATTGGTAGAGCAAGCGCAACAACAAGGTCGTGGCATTATTTTCCTGACCGCGCATCAAGGCTGCTTTGAAATTACCTCTATCTATTATGGGTCGCAACATCCCATTACCGTGCTGTATCGCCCGCCCAAACTTCGTTGGCTCAGTGGCCTCATCGAGATAGGCAGAAAGCAGCCCGGGGTGAGTTTGGCACCCGCCAACCGTAAGGGGGTGAGGCTATTATTGCAAGCGCTACAACGTGGAGAGGCCATAGGCATACTCCCGGACCAAACCCCCACCAAAGCTGAGGGAGAATGGGCAGACTTTTTTGGCAAACCAGCTTACACCATGACCTTAGTATCCAAGCTGGCACGCAAGAGTAATGCACAAGTGATTATGGCGTTTGGTGAACGTTTAGCCGATAGCCAAGGATTCAAAATTCATTTACGTGCTTTAGATAGCACTCAGGTTTCTACACCCGCTTTGCTTAACCAAGCCATTGAGCAACAAATTCGCCAGTGCCCTAGCCAGTATTACTGGGCTTATGACCGCTACAAAGCGTCACGCAAGGCACTGAAGAAATTAGCGGTGGATGATTGTCAGACCAAGCCCTAATCGTTTAAACGGGCTTTTTCTTGGGATAAACGTCGTTGAAATTTGCCTGAGTGAAATTTTTTGTACAGTCGTTGGGCACGAATTTCCACCAGTTGCCAAAAGCTGTCCTGCAATCCAAAACAAGCCTCCAATGCCGTGTAATGTTGGCAAAACAAGCCCCAATCTTGGGCTGAGAAATGCAAATCCATGGCGGAGAAATAAAGCGCAGCCACATCTTTAATCGCCGCCTTGCGATTTGGTTTGGTCAACATGCGGCAACGATGAAGATCGATAAGATATAACTGAGCTTGGGTCGTTTTAGTAAGCGCTGGTAAGCAAAAGTGACATAGATATAAATCCTGATGATACATGGCGTTTTGATGCATGGTGGCGGTGATGCGTGCCATTTCTTTAATGATGGCCTGTCGCTTGGTTTGAGTTTGTTTGTGCGCAAACCAATCATCCAAAGAAGTAACCTCACCCAAATCGCGCGTAATCAAATACGACTGTTGTGTCGCTGGATTACATCCGCGCTGATCAAATTTCACCAAGGGAGTTGTTGCAATGCCCAGCGCGCTCAGCTTTCGAATTGCCATCGCCTCAGTTTTCGCACCAATCACAGGACACTTTAAGCTGAATAGATTTTTGATAATTTCCGACCAACCTACACCCAAATGTAGTTTTACAAAGTAGCGCTGTCCTTGATGAACAATCTGCATGGTTTTACGCTTGGGTAGGTTGCGGAACAAAGTGCCCCGCAGCTGCATCACCTGATCAAAACTCATCCCAGCAAACGGCGCATGACGACGACTGCGCTGTTGTGCCAAGGCCAGCAAGACCTTAGCTTCTGCGTCGCCATCATTGGCTCGCATCACTTGCTCGGCCGATTGCCTACCTGCCGCTGAGAACTTAGCCAAATCTGCCTTGGTCATCATATCCAACATGGCTTGATTGAGATGGTTTTGCTGATAAGGATACGGCACTACCATGCCAGCTTTGGCATCATGCACATAGCTCGAATACCCAGTAGTGGCAGTGGTCAGCACTGGTAAACCACAAGCCATCGCCTCCAAAATGACCAAGCCGGTATTTTCTCTATGCGCAGGGTGGAGATAGACATCGGCACCTTGCATCAGTTGCGGTATATCGCTACGCCCAGACGAGATGATTAATTGCTCAGCCACACCATATTGTTTTGCCAATTTCAACATAGGCTCGGGCTTATCCTGACCAATCGCAATCAGTTTGACACGTTGTTTCAAGGCATCAGGAAGGCTCGCGAGTGCGGGAATTGCTCGATCGAGTCCCTTCATAAAAAAACCAGAGCCTACCAACAGAAAAACAAAATCCTCTTGTTTCAGCTGAAATTGCTCACGCAGATAAGCACGCATCAGTTGTTTATCCTGCAACACAAATCGATATGCAGGCAAATAAGGGGGAATGTAATGAAAGCGCGACTCAGGGGTGCGATACCACTTTTGGAAATTAATTTTTTCTTGGTTAGATAACAATAAAATATCGGTATCGCTAAACTCAGAAAAAATTGCCTGCTCACAAGCCGCAAACCATCGATAACGAGGCGTAAAGCGATACAAAAAGGGTCGCTGTGTATAAGCACGCTCTTTAAAACAAGGGTCGGCACCAAAGTACACGTCTAACCACTGGGCTCGATTAAAACCCAACACCAAGTCAAACGCATCGGCAAGCTCAGCGCGTCGCGCGATGATTTGTTGCACCTGATACAAAAAAGCTTGATAGCGACTGATATTGGTCCAGCCTTGACAAGGCAAGACATGTATCACGATATTGCCTTGCGCTTGATCACCTTGCCAATCCAAGGTAAAAATTTCGACTGTGTGCCCTGCATCAGACAATCTTTGAGCAATACGCAACATATCGCGTTGCATGCCGCCAAAGGGAAAATATTTAAAAATCAAAAAAGCGAAGCGCACTGACCAACAACCTAGCTTAGAAATAAAGTGGCATTGTATGCGAAAATGCCGACTATGCTTAAACTGCTCATCGTAAAAACCTCCTCAATGGGTGACGTGATTCACAACCTACCCATTGTCAATGACATCCTACGCCACTACCCTGATGCGCAAATCGATTGGGTGGTCGAGCAGTCTTTTGCAGATATCGTCAAATTGCATCCTCACGTCCATCGTGTTTTACCGGTCGCGCTACGACAATGGCGCAAAGCGCTTTTTAGTCCCAGCACTTGGCAAGCCATACGCAACAGTCGCAAAGCCATCGCAGCCAGCCAATACGATATTGTATTAGACACCCAAGGCCTACTCAAAAGTGCTTGGATTAGCCGTTGGGCAACTGGCGTTAGACATGGCTATGACAGCACATCCGCGCGTGAACCACTAGCCAGCTTGTTTTATCAACACCGTCACACAGTCAGCAAAGCGCAACATGCGGTGGTTCGCAATCGTAGCCTAGCCGCACTAGCGCTGGGCTACAGCCTACCATCAGCGCTGGCTGACGCTGGTATCGCTGGCCAACAAGGCAGCAATGCATCGAGTCAAACAGTGATTGGCCTCCATGGCAGCAGTCGTGACAGCAAATTATGGCCAACTGCGCAGTGGATAGCGCTGTGCAATGCGCTAGCAAAGGATGGACTGCAAGTGCTATTGCCTTGGGCCAACGCACAAGAGCAGTTGCGTGCCCAACAAATAGCACAATCATGTAGCAATGCACGCGTTTTGCCTGCATGCAATTTACAGCAATTGGCAGACATCATCGCTCAAGCCAAACTAGCGATAGGCGTTGATACCGGCTTGACGCATTTGGCCGTGGCACTAAAAATTCCCACCATCGGCATTTATACCGATACCAACCCTGACAAAACTGGCTTATATACCCCTGGCAATCCGAATGTCGTCAACCTAGGTGGAATAGCGCAAACACCAATGCTGCAAGACGTGCTACAACAAGTACATCAACTTATGCGTTGATATCAAAAAACTTCAGGCTGACTAAAGCCAGACTTTGCATTAGCCCTCCCCACCGCACCGTCATTCCCGTGCATTAGCCCCCGATGGCAAACAACTACTGAAGCTGCACAAAAAAAATTCCTATCAGCCCTTGAAATGCGCTTTTATGTCCCCACTCAGCTTAGGAGTATTAATCGAGGCTATACAAATTCACACTATTGTTGAGGGATATCATGCAAGAAAATCAATCTGATCACCAAGAAAATCAAGAACAAGCGCCAGACACTGGCATTGAAACAGCCAACACCCCCGAAGCACGCATTGCCGAATTAGAGGCTCAACTAGCAGAACAGCAAGCCGCGGTGTTGTATGCCAAGGCAGAGGGTGAAAATATCCGTCGGCGCGCAATGGACGACATAGACAAGGCAAGAAAATACGCTTTAGAAAAATTTTCAGGTGAATTGCTTGCAGTGAAGGACAGCTTGGATGCTGCCCTGAATGTCGCTAACGCCAGCGTTGAAAGTTATAAAGATGGCGTCGAACTGACCGCCAAGCAGCTTACCAGCGTATTCGAGAAATTCAATATTGCAGAAATCAATCCATTGGGTGAAAAATTTGATCCCAATCTGCATCAAGCAATTAGCGCGATTGAAGCTGAAGGTGAAGCAAATACTGTATTAAGTGTATTGCAAAAAGGCTATAGCCTTAATGAGCGTGTGCTACGGCCGGCCTTGGTGACAGTGAGCAAAGCAAAATCTTAAGCCATGCGCTTGAAATTGACAGAATCGCCACTATATAAGCACTAACAAATCGTTTCAATTTAAAGAATGAGCATTTTAGAGATAAAGGAAGACAGATAATGGGCAAAATTATTGGAATTGACTTAGGTACTACCAACTCCTGTGTCGCCGTGATGGAAGGCGGCAAACCTCGTGTGATTGAAAACGCTGAAGGCACTCGCACCACACCATCGATTATCGCCTACCAAGATGATGGCGAAATTTTGACTGGTGCCCCTGCAAAACGTCAGGCAGTCACCAATCCGAAAAATACATTATTCGCAGTCAAGCGTCTAATCGGTCGTCGCTTTGATGAAAAAGAAGTGCAAAAAGACATTGATTTGATGCCATACACCATTGCCAAAGCCGATAATGGCGATGCTTGGGTAGAGGTATTAAACAAAAAAATGGCGCCGCCACAAATCTCGGCAGAAGTATTGCGTAAGATGAAGAAAACTGCTGAAGACTATTTAGGCGAAGAAGTGACAGAAGCGGTGATTACTGTGCCTGCTTACTTCAACGATAGTCAACGCCAAGCGACAAAAGACGCAGGGCGTATCGCAGGTCTGGAAGTAAAACGTATTATCAACGAACCCACCGCTGCAGCATTGGCGTTTGGTTTAGATAAACAAGAAGGTGATCGTAAGATTGCTGTGTATGACTTGGGCGGTGGTACTTTTGACGTTTCCATTATCGAAATTTCTAGTGTTGATGGTGAGCATCAATTTGAAGTGCTTTCTACCAATGGTGATACTTTCTTGGGTGGTGAGGACTTTGACAATCGTTTGATTGACTTCTTGGCTGACGAATTCAAGAAAGAAAACGGCATCGATTTGCGCACTGACTTGTTGGCAAAACAACGTCTCAAGGAAGCGGCAGAAAAAGCCAAAATCGAGTTGTCATCCTCACAGCAGACGGAAGTGAATTTGCCATATATCACTGCGGATGCTTCAGGCCCTAAACACTTGGTGGTCAAAATTACCCGCGCCAAATTTGAATCTATGGTGGAAGACTTGATCGAGCGCACTATTGAACCATGCCGTGTAGCCTTGAAAGATGCTGGCCTAAGCACCAGCGATATCGGTGATGTGATTCTGGTTGGTGGCCAAACTCGTATGCCTAAGGTGCAAGAGAAGGTTAAAGAGATTTTTGGCAAAGAGCCACGTAAAGATGTCAACCCAGATGAAGCAGTTGCTGTAGGTGCGGCGATTCAAGGTGGCGTGTTACAAGGTGACGTGAAAGATGTGTTGTTGCTCGACGTAACACCACTGTCCTTGGGGATTGAAACGCTCGGTGGCGTGATGACCAAACTCATCAAAAAGAACACCACGATTCCTACCAAGGCGTCACAGGTATTCTCTACCGCCGAGGATAACCAAAACGCTGTGACCATTCATGTGTTGCAAGGTGAACGTGAGATGTCCAGTGGCAATAAGAGCTTAGGGCAATTCAATTTAAGCGATATTCCACCAGCACCACGTGGCATGCCACAAATTGAGGTGACATTCGATATTGATGCCAATGGTATTTTGCATGTGTCTGCCAAAGACAAAGCCACTGGCAAAGAGAACAAAATCACCATCAAAGCTAACTCTGGTCTCTCTGAAGAAGAAATCAAGCGTATGGAAGATGACGCTGCCGCTCATGCAGATGAGGACAAAAAATTACGTGAATTAGTGGATGCACGCAATCAAGCAGACGCCTTGATTCACAGTGTGAAGAAATCTTTAACTGACCATGGTGACAAGATTGATGCTGATGAAAAAGCCAAAATTGAAGCCGCGATCAAGGACTTAGAAGACGTTGTGAAAGACGCCGACCTAGAAACCTTGGAGGCAAAAACCAATGTGTTAATGGAAGCTTCACAAAAATTAGGTGAGAAGATTTACGCTGAACAGCAAGCTCAAGCTAATCCCGGAGCACAGCCACAAGGTGAAAAGACCGTGGATGCCGAAGTAGTGGATGCTGAGTTCGAAGAAGTGAAGTCTGATAAATAAGTATGTCGTCAAGCAACCAAGCACACTGTAGCAGAACCGACAGTGTGCTTTGTTGTATCGACAAGATTGATTCAACCTGTGAAATATTTGGGATCATTCCTGATTGAGAAATAACACATCATGGCAAAAAGAGATTATTACGAAGTGCTAGGCCTAAATCGCGATGCCTCCGAGGAGGACATCAAGAAAGCCTATCGCAAACTGGCGATGAAGTTTCATCCTGATCGCAATCCAGACAATCCCAAAGCAGAAGAAAGCTTCAAAGAAGCCAAAGAAGCCTATGAAATATTATCTGACGCACAAAAACGCAGTGCCTATGATCAGTTTGGTCATGCTGGCGTAGACCCAAGCGCAGGTGGCGGTGGCGCAGGAGCAGGCTTTGCCGATTTTGGTGATGCCTTTGGTGACATCTTTGGCGATTTATTTGGTGGCGGCGGACGACGCTCGAATGTCTATCGAGGTGCAGATTTACGCTACAACATGGAAATCTCGCTAGAGGATGCGGCACGAGGTACCGAAACAAAAATACGTATCCCTGTGATGACCAGCTGCGAGACTTGTCATGGCTCTGGTGCCCGACCAGGCACCAACCCAGTGACCTGTAGCACTTGCGGTGGTCATGGCCAAGTGCGTATGCAACAAGGCTTTTTCTCAGTGCAACAGACCTGCCCCAAGTGTCATGGCAGTGGCAAGATGATTACCGATCCATGTCCAACATGTCATGGTGGTGGGCGCGTCAAACAACACAAAACATTATCGGTCAAGATTCCGGCAGGGGTAGATAATGGCGACCGTATTCGCTTGCAGGGCGAGGGAGAAGCTGGTGTCAATGGTGGACCAACGGGTGACCTGTATGTTGTGGTGCAGTTGAAACAACATGCTATTTTCCAGCGTGAAGGCGCCAATCTACATTGTGAAATGCCAATTAGTTTTAGCACTGCCGCCTTGGGCGGAGAGATAGAAATCCCTACCTTGGATGGCCATGCCAAAATGCGCATTCCAGAAGAAACGCAAACTGGCGCAGTATTCCGTCTGCGTGGCAAAGGCATCAAGCCATTGCGAGGCCATAGTCCAGGTGATTTGATGGTTCATGTGGTGGTCGAAACACCTGTTAATTTAACTGAGCGTCAACGCGAATTGCTGCAAGAGTTTGCCAATATCAGTGAGCAAGATTCTGGCAAGCATCAGCCTCGCTCTAAGGGATGGCTAGATAAAGTCAGAGATTTTTTTGAGTGATAAAGAAGACGCTGAATGAATTGCACCCCAATTGTTGGACTTTTAGTTTCGTTATCACTAAATTTAGGCGACCTGTTTAATCTGCATAGCAAAGTTTGGGGTACAAATGGCCTCAACAAATAATTGCTGCCCAAGTTTGCTTAAGGACAAATCCATTGCTTGTTGTAGTAAATCTTTTAATTCTTGCGTCGCCAGATTTTGCTTTCCATTTGCAATGTAAATTACTTTCATTTTAATCTCCTAAGTTTTTTTATTGATGAGTAGCCAACGTCCTTCAATAGATGCATAAAAAGTTGAGGACTGTGTATTTAATAACTCTGCAATTGTTGCCAAAATCGTCAACAGATTATCTGACCTTCCATATACTTTCACTGTCCTCATAGAATGTCGATCTAACATTCCAATAACACCATGAATCGCTGAGATATAAATTTTTGATAGTTTACTGATTGCCTCTACATCTTTATTGTAAGCTGCCTCAGAGATACTAGGCCTTACAAAACAATCTAACAACTTCACTACCATCTATGTTGTTTTCGACAAAATAACCATGACAATAGAATCAGCCACCAATGAATCACCATCGAAAATATCGTAAACAAAATGTCCAGAGGTGCCTTGTGATACTCGTTCTTCTGGGTCTTGAGATTTTGCTAATTCAATAATTCTCCAAGTATCCCATGGAAAAACATTACAAGCGCAATCAAGATCTGCAATCCAAGCTTCCTCAGTAGAAGATAAACTTTTTGGTTTGAATTTTTTTAGCTGATAGTTGTTAGTCAATGGCAACCCACATAAAAGACCAAGGTATTTTTTTGTGGATTATATACTTATTTTTTATCAGCAAGCTGTTTTTATTAAATAAAAAAATCAATAGGTTAAAAAAACAAATCAAGTATTTTTATGCATCATAAAACTAGCAGATATCTTATTTTTAAATTGCTTTAATGACATCGAGCTTAGCGATTAATTGGCCATTATAAAGTTAAGCCCATCAACTTCTATTTAAATTAATAAGTCCCTTTTTGGATAAACTCAATCTTGTAGCCATCAGGGTCCTCGATAAACGCAATCACAGTACTGCCATGCATCATCGGACCAGCCTCACGAATCACTTTACCGCCGGCTTGTTTTACCTGCTCGCAAGCTTGATAAGCATCATCCACTTCGATAGCAATATGACCAAAGGCTTTTCCCATGTCATAACTATCCACGCCATAGTTATAAGTCAGTTCTAATACTGTGTTATTTTTTTCATCGCCATAACCGACGAAAGCCAAACTAAATTTGCCATCGGGATAGTCGTGCTCACGCAGCACCTTCATCCCTAACACTTGGGTATAAAACGCTTTTGATCGCTCCATATCACCGACTCGCAACATGGTATGTAACATACGCATCATGGGTTCCTTTCAGATTTAAACGGTTTGTTTGGCTTCCATCAGCGCGGCATATTTAAGCTGTAACTGTTCCTTGCTTTCGACATACTCGGGGTTGAATGGGATACAGTTGATTGGGCACACCTGCTGACATTGTGGTTTATCGTAGTGGCCGACACATTCGGTACACAGATGAGGATCGATAACATAGATTTCAGGGCCCTGTGAAATAGCGTCATTGGGACACTCTGGTTCACAGACATCACAATTGATACATTCATCGGTAATCATTAATGCCATAACACGCTCACGCTCTAATTGGTCTTATTTTGAATTTTATGTTCAATACATGCCTTAATAAAAGGCGAAACAAATTGTGTAACATCGCCACCCAATGAGGCAACTTCTCGCACCAAACTTGATGAGATGAACATAAACTGCTCACAAGGGGTCAGGAATATGGATTCGACTTCTGGAAATAATTTACGGTTCATGCCCGCCAATTGAAATTCATATTCAAAGTCGGAGGCGGCTCGCAAGCCACGAATCACTGCTTGCGCACCTTGTGATTGGACAAAGTGCATCAACAAGCCATCAAAGCCCACTACTTTCACATTGGGACAATCGCTCAACACACGGGTCGCCATCTGCACGCGTTTATCCAAGTCAAAAAAAGGTTGTTTGCCAGGATTTTTTGCCACCCCTATCACGACCTGATCAAATAGTTTGGCCGCACGGCGCACGATATCCTCGTGCCCAAGCGTCATAGGATCAAAGGTTCCGGGGTAAACCACCTTAAGAATTTTTTGCATTTTGCTCACCATTCCAGTCGGAACGGGCATTTTACCTACTAACGCAGTTTAAATAAATGATAGAACACATGGCCTGCTCTACCCTGCTTGATAAGCTCAAATTGGGGGGTATCTTGCAATGCAGCCTCTGCCTCGGCGTATAACAGTCCTTCAGGACGCAAATGGGTAGCAAGTAATGGCAAACATTTTTCCATCCATGCTTGATGATAAGGTGGGTCGCAAAATATGACATCAAAGGGCAAAGGCTGACTGGCTAAAAACTGGGTAGCCTCTGCTTGTACGATATGGGCGTTATGCGCCTGCAAGGCTATTTGATTGGCTTTTAAGGCAGCAACCACTTCACGCTTATTTTCTACCAACACCACCTCACGCGCACCCCGCGACAAACTCTCAAAGCCCAACACCCCAGTACCTGCGAACAAATCCAGACAACGCAAGCCCGTTAAATCTTGCCCCAACCAATTAAACAAAGTCTGTCTTACTCGGTCAGGGGTGGGACGCAAGCCCTCTGCGTCGGGGAAGCGTAACAAGCGACTACGCCATATCCCCGCACTAATTCGGACTGAATTATTGGCGCTAGATTTAATTATGGGTTCTCCGCTCCCACTATCACAGTGACCATATTGGCTGGTTGAATGCGACGTTGGAAGGCTTGCTTAATCTGTGCAGTAGTGACTTGACTAACGCGCTGACTAAAGTCATCCAAATAGCTTAAAGGCAATTGATAAAAACCAATCAAAGCCAAATACTCCAGAATCTTGCTATTACTATCCAAGCGCAAAGGGAAACCTCCGGTAATATTTTGTTTGGCAGCTATCAGCTCAGCTTGCGTTGGGCCCTGATCAATAAATGCTTGCAAAGTATCGCGTACCAACTGTAAAGCCTCGTCAGCTTGTTCCTTCTTGGTTTGCAAGCCTACTTGGAAAGGCCCCAACTCAGCGAGTGGCATAAAGTAGCTATAAACGCTATACACCAAACCACGCTTCTCACGAACTTCTTCGGTCAGACGCGAGACAAATCCACCACCCCCCAAAATATAATTTCCGACATAGAGTGGGAAGTAATCTTCATCACCGCGCTTGATACCGGGATAACCCAACAAAATATGCGCCTGTGTCGCTGGATGAGGTATACGTTTTTCTATTGGCGCCGTAGGATAACTGACTTTAGGCAAGGCTGCTGGTGCATCCGCTTGCGGCAAGCCGGCAGCAAGACTATCGGCAATCTGCTCGGCTTCACTGCGGCTGATATCGCCTATCATGGCAATGACTGCCGACTTAGCCCCATAGTACTGTTGATAAAATTTTTTCAAATCATTGACTTGAATAGATTTTACGCTCTCCAGATCGCCATCCTCATCCTTACCATATGGATGATTGCCGTATAAACCAGCATAAAACGCCTTATTAGAAATACTTTCTGGCTGCATCAAGGATTCTTCAATGCCAGCAATCACACGCGCTTTTTCCCGCGACAAGACCGTCGCAGGAAAATCAGGTTGCTGTAATACCTTGCGGTAAATCTCCAACGCCAAATCTCGCTCGCGCTGATTGCTCAAGGTACGCAAACTAAAGCTGGCTTGATCGGCATTGACGCTGCCGCCAAGCGTGGCGCCAATATCAGCCATTTTTTTGGCAATTTGCTCATCGCTCAACCCTCCCGCGCCCAAGGTCATCAAATAGCGCGTCAAAGCAGCAACACCAGTTTTATTATCTGCATCTCTCGCACTGCCAGCATGAAAACCTGTGCTGATATCGAGTATGGGCAAATCATGATTTTCGACGAATAACACCTCAGCGCCTTGCGCAGTTTTCCATTGCTGTATCTTGACGCCCGCTTGTGCTGTGGTGGCAAGCATGCTGGCTATCATGCAAAAACATAAGATGGAGGGGGTTTTTCTGCCCCATGAGAAGAGCTTAGTGAACATGAGGTTTTCCTTTTGGCTTGGTATCAGTAATCGGTTGAGGGTCGAGTACCGCCACCGTCATATTGTCTTTTCGTAAATATTTTTGCGCCACAGCTTGAACCTGCTGGGCAGTGACTGCGCCCAAACGGGCAGGATAATCTTTCAGCAATTTCCATGAATAACCCACAGTTTCTAAACTACCGATTTGCATGGCTTGATAAAACATCGAGTCACGTTGATAAACATCCGCCGCAATCACTTGCGCTTTGACCCGCAACAGCTCCTCTTCGGTAATGCCTGACTGCTGTATGTTTTCCAGCTCTTGCCAAATAGCCTGCTCAAGGTCGGCCACTGTCTTGCCTTCTGACGGTGTACCATCCAATACAAACAGACTTTGTTTGCCTCTTTGCAACATATCAAATCCAGCATCGGCATCAATCGCGATTTGTTTTTCACGAACAAGATGCTGATTCAATCGCGCAGACGCATTGCCACTCAGCACCGCCGCCAAAATTTCCAGAGCATAGGCGTCTTCCTGTGGGCTATCACTCAGGATAGGTGGCACATGAAAACCCATCATAAGGTAGGGCAATTTAGCTTGCGCCTTGACGATAATGCGACGCTCACCAATTTGCGCTGGCTCTTGTTGCGGCTTTCTTGCTGGCAAGGCATGAGGCTTGAGTGGGCCGAAATATTGTTGTGCAAGTTTGTACACCTCATCTGCCTGAACATCGCCAACCACAACCACTGTGGCGTTGTTTGGGGCATACCAATTTTTGTACCACTCACGCGCATCCGCTGCTGTCATATTCTCTAGGTCATTCATCCAGCCCACGATAGGACGACCGTAGGGATGGGCTTGATAAGCAGTAATATAGAACTGTTCACGCACTTTAGATTGCGGTTTATCCTCAGTACGCCAGCGACGCTCTTCCATCACCACCTTAATTTCTTTAGCAAATTCCTCATCACTGAAATTTAAGTTGGCCATACGGTCAGCTTCAAGTTTGAAAGAAAGTGGTAATTGCGATTTTTCTAGTTGCTGGAAGTAAGTGGTGTAATCCTGAGAAGTGAAAGCATTTTCACGACCACCCGCAGCGGCTACCAAGCGAGAGAACTGACCCGCCGGAACTTTATTAGTGCCTTTAAACATCATGTGCTCAAGCACATGAGCCACACCGGTTTTGCCATTCACTTCATCTAA
>CAYYBG010000020.1:0-38670 GCA_964470195.1 uncultured Methylophilaceae bacterium
GTGAAGGTGGCCGTACTGTAGGCGCCGGTGTTGTTGCAAAAATTATTGAATAATTAATAGTATTTTATTTAATGGCGGGGGAAACCCCGCTTTTCGTTCTTTAAGAGAGGCTAATATGCAAAATCAAAAAATTCGTATCCGTCTGAAAGCATTTGACTATCGCTTAATCGATCAGTCTGCTCAAGAAATCGTTGAAACTGCTAAGCGTACTGGAGCAGTCGTTAAAGGTCCCGTGCCACTGCCAACTAGAATCGAACGTTTTGATCTTTTGCGTTCACCTCACGTCAACAAAACTTCCCGCGATCAGTTTGAAATTCGTACACATCAACGTTTGATGGATATTGTAGATCCAACTGATAAAACAGTAGATGCGTTAATGAAGTTAGATTTGCCAGCGGGTGTTGATGTAGAAATTAAGCTCTAATTTTGAGCGATAACCGAATTGGTTGTCATGTGAGTGTGAGTTCGGTATAATCCGCGCTCTTTTGTGAAGCTGGTCAATTGTAATCAGCTTTGTAACTAAATATAAGGAAACGATCATGAGCTTAGGGCTTATTGGTCGCAAGGTAGGTATGACCCGCCTGTTCACTGAGGATGGTACAACTATCCCAGTAACAGTGTTGGAGGTTATTCCTAATCGTGTGACCCAAATTAAAACTGTCGAATCCGATGGTTATAACAGCTTGCAGCTTGCTTATGGCGAGCGTCGTGCTAGTCGCGTGAACCGTGCATTGACGGGTCATTTCGCGAAATCTGGTTCTGCAGCTGGTTCCGGTCTAAAAGAATTTTCTATTTCACAAGAACAATTGGCTAACTACACACCAGGCGCAACTGTTGGTGTAGATATTTTTCAAGCAGGTCAATTAGTAGATGTGACAGGTACTTCAATAGGTAAAGGTTTTGCTGGTGCTATTAAGCGTCACAACTTTGCTTCCAACCGTGCATCGCATGGTAATTCAAGATCCCACAACGTGCCTGGCTCCATTGGTATGGCACAAGATCCAGGTCGAGTTTTCCCTGGCAAGCGTATGCCAGGTCATTTGGGAGCATCAAAAGTAACTACTCAAAATCTTGAAGTGGTGCGTGTTGATGCTGAGCGTAACTTACTACTGATTAAAGGTGCTATCCCTGGTGCTAAAGGTGGTGATGTGATCGTGCGCCCAGCGGTGAAAGCTCACAACAAGAAGGCAGGTGAATAATGGAAATTAAACTTATTGACCAGTCTGGTAAAGAGACTAAAAACGCAGTGAAATTATCTGATATTACTTTCGGTCGTGAATTCAATGAGGCTTTAGTGCACCAAGTTGTGGTTGCATATCAAGCGAATGCTCGCGTTGCAACTCGTGCACAATTAGGTCGTGGAGAAGTAAGTCATACAACACGTAAGCCATGGAACCAAAAAGGAACTGGTCGTGCGCGTTCTGGTATGAGCTCTAGTCCTTTGTGGCGTGGAGGTGGTCGTGCTTTCCCGAATAGCCCAAATGAAAATTTTAGTCACAAAGTCAATCGTAAAGCCTATCGTGCAGGTATGTGTTCAATTCTTTCGGAGTTGGTGCGTCAATCTCGCTTATCGGTAGTAGAGGACTTTAGTGTTGATACACCTAAGACCAAAAACTTTATCAGTAAGATTAAAAGTCTTGGTTTTAATGATGGTGTATTGGTGTTGGTTGAAAGCTTTGATGAAAACTTGTATTTGTCAGCGCGTAACGTGCCAAACGCAATGGTCATCGAAGCACAATATGTTGATCCAGTAAGTTTGGTACGCTTTCCAAAAGTGTTAGTGACAAAAGGCGCTGTGAAAAAACTTGAGGAGATGCTGGGATGAGTAACGTAGCCAATAACCAAGAGCGTTTGTTACAGATTCTAATTGCCCCTCAGATTACTGAGAAGGCGACTCGGATTGCTGACAAGCATCAACAAATCGCATTCAAAGTTCGTACTGATGCTACTAAACCTGAAATTAAAGCCGCTGTCGAGTTGGCCTTTAAAGTTGAGGTTTTGGCAGTAACAGTAGCGAATGTTGAAGGTAAAGAGAAACGTGCGGGCCGAATTATGGGTCGTCGTAAGGACTGGAAAAAAGCCTATGTAAGCTTGAAGCCAGGTCAAGAAATCAATTTTGCAGCGGGCGAATAAGGAGAAATCATGGCACTGATCAAAGTCAAGCCTACTTCACCAGGCCGGCGCGCCGTATTAAAGGTGGTAACACCTGATTTATACAAGGGCAAGCCCCATGCGCCGCTGCTGGAGAAGAAAAACAAGAATGCTGGTCGTAACAACAATGGCCGCATTACTGTGCGCCACCAAGGTGGTGGTCATAAACAACATTATCGTATTGTCGATTTTCGTCGTAACAAAGATGGTATCCCAGCTAAAGTGGAGCGTCTTGAATATGATCCAAATCGAAGCGCTAATCTAGCATTGTTATGTTATGCGGACGGTGAAAGACGTTACATTATTGCGCCTCGTGGTGTTGCTGCAGGAATGCAATTAGTAAGCGGCCCTGATGCTCCTATTAAAGTAGGTAATGCAATGCCTTTACGCAATATTCCAGTCGGTAGCACAATACATTGTATCGAGTTGCAACCTGGTAAAGGTGCTCAAATTGCCCGTTCTGCTGGCACTTCTGTTCAATTGCTTGCTCGAGAAGGTAGTTATGCGCAATTGCGTTTACGTTCTGGTGAAGTTCGCCGAGTTCACGTTGATTGCAAAGCAACCTTAGGCGAGGTTGGTAACGAAGAGCATTCACTACGTTCTATAGGTAAAGCTGGTGCAATGCGCTGGCGCGGTGTACGTCCTACTGTTCGTGGCGTGGTGATGAACCCTATCGACCACCCACACGGTGGTGGTGAAGGAAGAACTGCTGCTGGTATGAACCCAGTTAGCCCATGGGGTACTCCAACTAAAGGTTACCGTACCCGTAAGAATAAGCGTACTGACAACATGCGTGTGTCACGTCGTCCAGCGAATAAGAGGTAATTAAAATGGCACGTTCAATTAAAAAAGGACCATTTATTGATGGTCATCTAGCAAAAAAAGTTGAAGTAGCTGTCGAGTCTCGCGATCGTAAGCCAATCAAAACTTGGTCACGCCGCTCAACTATTTTGCCTAATTTTATTGGCCTGACAATTGCCGTTCACAACGGAAGACAGCACGTTCCTGTGTTGATTTCTGAGAATATGGTAGGTCACAAGCTTGGAGAATTTGCGTTGACACGTACATTCAAAGGCCATGCAGCTGACAAAAAAGCGAAGAAATAGGAGAGCATGATGGAAGTATCTGCAATTTTAAGAGGTGTGCACCTTTCTCCACAAAAAGCTCGCTTAGTGGCTGACTTGGTGCGTGGCAAAAAAGTTGATTACGCCTTGAATATTTTGACTTTCTCACCTAAAAAGGGTGCAGAAATCATTAAAAAGGTAGTGGAATCTGCGATTGCCAATGCCGAACACAATAATGGCGCTGACATCGACGAGTTGAAGGTGACTTCAATTTGTGTTGATAAGGGACTCGTGCTTAAGCGTGTGCGTGCACGCGCTAAAGGTCGCGCAGGTCGTATTACCAAACCAACTTGTCACATCAAAGTGACAGTAGGTAACTAAAGGAATCGTTATGGGTCAGAAAATTCATCCAATTGGTTTCCGCCTGGGCGTCCAGAAAAACTGGTCATCTCGTTGGTATGCCAACAATAAACATTTTCCAGAAATGCTCAATAGTGATATCGCTGTTCGTAGCTTTCTTAAGAAAAAACTGGCAAACGCCGCTGTCAGCAAGATTGTGATTGAGCGTCCTGCCAAAAATGCAAAAATCACAATATACAGCGCACGTCCAGGTATCGTGATTGGTAAAAAAGGCGAAGACATTGAATCGTTGCGTAATAGTTTGCAAGGTTTGATGGGTGTGCCTGTACATTTGAATATTGAAGAAGTTCGTAAACCAGAAATCGACGCTACCTTGATTGCTGAGAGTATTGCTCAGCAACTAGAAAAGCGTGTGATGTTCAGACGTGCCATGAAGCGCGCTATGCAAAATGCAATGCGTTTGGGTGCACAAGGAATCAAAATTATGAGTTCTGGTCGTTTGAACGGAATTGAGATTGCGCGTACTGAATGGTATCGCGAGGGTCGTGTTCCGCTTCACACATTACGTGCAGATATTGATTATGGCGTTGCTGAAGCGTCAACAACCTACGGTATCATTGGTATCAAGGTTTGGGTGTTTAAGGGCGAGGTGTTTGATAATAAGCTAGAGGCTAATTCAAGCGCTACTACTCAAGCGGCACCTACAGCGCCAGCAGAAGAGCCTGTGAAGAAACCTAGAAAGTCGGGGGCAAAAAATGCTACAGCCAGCTAGACAAAAATTTCGGAAGATGCAAAAAGGCCGCAATAAAGGCATTGCAACGACTGGTAACAAAGTAAGTTTTGGTGAGTTCGGATTGAAAGCCGTTGGACGTGGTCGTCTTACTGCTAGACAAATTGAAGCAGCTCGTCGCGTCATGACACGTCATATCAAGCGTGGAGGGCGTGTATGGATTCGTATTTTCCCCGATCAACCAATTTCTAAAAAACCTGCTGAAGTTCGTATGGGTAACGGTAAAGGTAGCACCGAATACTACGTAGCTCAAATTCAGCCTGGAAAAATGCTTTATGAAATGGATGGTGTAAGTGAAGAGTTGGCAAGAGAGGCGTTCCGTTTAGCTGCTGCTAAATTGCCTATAGAGACAACTTTTGCTACCCGTCACTTGGGGAGTTAATGATGAAAGCCAGTGAATTAAGAGCAAAGTCAGTTGATGCTTTGAAAAGCGAATTGTTGGATCTTCGCCGTGCGCAGTTTTCCTTGCGCATGCAAGCAGCTACTCAACAGTTAACTAAAGTCGATCAAATCGGCAAAGTGCGTAAAGATATCGCACGTGTTAAAACCGTTTTGACCGAAAAACTGAACGCTGAAAAAGCTTGAACGGAGAAATGATGAACAGCGATAAGCAAGCAAGCAAAGTCGTCCGTAGCTTAAGCGGTCGTGTTGTAAGCGATAAAATGGACAAAACCGTAGTGGTATTGGTTGAACGTAAGGTTAAACACCCAACTATTGGTAAGGTAGTACGTCGTTCTAATAAATTCCATGCGCACGATGAAGCTAACGAGTGTAAGGAAGGCGATCTAGTGGTGATTGAAGAATCTCGTCCAATGTCCAAAACAAAGACATGGAAAGTAAGTAAAATCGTTGCGAAAGCTGCGATTGTGTAGTGAACTGTATTGCTTCATCCAATGAAGCAATATATAATATGTGGCTTTTTTGGCACCCGAAAGCTGGTGCCCCAATACTGACCGTGGTTCTGTCGGCCGTTTTGACATGCGGCTGGTGTTGGTTTTAACGGATTAAGTTGGAGATTATTCTCATGATTCAAATGCAATCTCGGCTCGATGTTGCCGATAACACTGGTGCGCGCTCTGTGCAATGCATCAAAGTGTTAGGTGGTTCTAAACGTCGTTACGCCAGTATCGGTGACATTATCAAGGTCAGCATCAAGGATGCTGCTCCGCGTGGTCGCGTGAAAAAAGGCGAAGTTTACAGTGCAGTTGTGGTGAGAACAGCAAAGGGTGTGCGTCGTCCAGACGGTTCTCTTGTAAAGTTCGATAGCAATGCAGCAGTTCTCTTGAATAATAAGTTAGAGCCAATCGGAACACGTATTTTTGGACCAGTGACTCGTGAATTACGCGGTGAGCGTTTCATGAAGATTGTGTCTTTGGCACCCGAAGTTTTGTAAGGAATAGACCATGAACAAAATTCGTAAAGGTGACCAAGTCATCGTCACTACAGGCAAAGACAAAGGCAAACGCGGTGCGGTACTAAATGTTCTTGAAACAGGACATGTTGTGGTTGAAGGTGCCAATATGGTTAAAAAACACGCTAGGCCAAATCCTATGCGTGGTATTGCTGGTGGAATAATCAGCAAAGAAATGCCTTTGGACATTTCTAATGTTGCACTTTACAACCCTGCCACCCAAAAGGGTGACCGTGTAGGCTTTAAACTTCTGGATGATGGACGCAAAGTGCGTGTCTTTAAGTCCAGCGGTGAAGTTGTTGACGCTTAATAGAGAGGCAGCATAACAATGGCTCGATTAAAAGATTATTACAAACAAAACGTGGTAAAAGCGTTAACCGAACAGTTCGGTTACAAATCACCAATGGAAGTGCCACGTATTGAGAAAATCACTCTAAATATGGGTGTTGGTGAGGCTGTGGCGGACAAGAAAGTGATGGAAAACGCGGTTGAAGACATGATCAAAATTGCTGGTCAAAAACCTGTTGTTACCAAAGCTAAAAAGTCAGTCGCTTCTTTCAAGATTCGTGATGGTTACCCAGTAGGCTGTAAAGTGACGCTACGACGTGAGCGTATGTATGAATTCCTTGATCGTTTGGTCTCTGTGGCTATTCCTCGTATTCGTGATTTCCGTGGTATCTCTGCAAAGTCCTTTGATGGACGCGGTAACTACAACATGGGAATCAAAGAGCAAATTATCTTCCCTGAAATTGAGTACGACAAAATTGATGCATTACGCGGTATGAACATCACTATTACAACGACAGCTAAAACAGACGAAGAAGCCAAGGCTTTGTTATCTGCATTTAGCTTCCCGTTCAGAAACTGAGGCTTTTATGGCTAAGACATGTATGATTGAGCGCGAATTAAAACGTCGCGAAACAGTTAAGAAATATGCAGCTAAACGTGCTGAGTTATTTGCTGTCATTAATGACGCAAATGCCAGTGCTGATGACAAGCGTTCAGCTCGTCAAAAACTGCAAAGTTTGCCACGCAATTCTAGTCCTGTAAGACAACGTAATCGTTGCGCTTTGACTGGTCGTCCTCGTGGTGTTTTCAGTAAATTTGGAATCTCGCGTATCAAATTGCGAGATTTAATGATGCGCGGTGAAGTGCCTGGCGTCATCAAGGCTAGTTGGTAAGGGAGAAAATGCAATGAGTATGAGCGATCCTATTGCCGATATGTTGACACGTATTCGTAACGCACAAAGTACGAATAAGGCGACTGTTGCAATGCCGTCATCAAAAGTGAAGCGCGCTATTGCTGCCGTTTTAAAAGATGAAGGCTACATTGATGATTTTGCAGTTCAAGAAAATGCTGGCAAACCGGAATTAACAATTCATCTTAAATATTATGCAGGTCAGCCTGTGATTGAGATGATAGACCGTGTAAGTCGTCCGGGTTTACGTATTTATCGTGGAAGTAACGATATTCCAAAAGTAATGAATGGCTTGGGTGTGACGATTGTGTCTACATCCAAGGGTGTGATGACAGATCGCAAAGCTCAAGCTGCCGGTGTCGGTGGTGAAGTGCTGTGCGTTGTCGCTTAAGGAGAAAACTATGTCTCGTGTAGCTAATAATCCTGTCCTCATCCCAGCTAAAGTTGAGGTAGTCCTCTCGCCTGATTCGATCGCTGTGAGCGGTCCAATGGGTAAGTTGAGTCAGCCACTAACCGGTGATGTCAGTTTAAATCGCGATGGTGATGTTTTAACTTTCGCGGCAGCTAAAGACTCACAACATGCTCGTGCAATGTCTGGTACATTGAGAGCCTTGGTGGCTAATATGGTGCAAGGCGTTTCCGAAGGCTTTGTTCGCAAGTTGAGTTTGGTTGGTGTTGGTTATAAAGCACAAGCACAGGGTGCTAACCTAAATCTTGAATTAGGTTACTCACATCCTATCAACCATAAGATGCCAGCAGGCGTTACTGTAGAAACACCAAGTCAAACCGAAATTGTACTTAAGTGTGCAGACAAGCAAGTTTTGGGTCAAGTCGCCGCGCAGATTCGTGCTTATCGTTCACCAGAGCCTTACAAAGGTAAGGGTGTTCGATATGCGGATGAAGTGGTTGTAATTAAAGAAACCAAGAAGAAATAAGGTGTAACCATGGACATTAATGTAAATTCACGTTTGCGTAGAGCACGTAAAACTCGTGCCAAAATTGCGCAGTTGAAGGTAACACGTTTGTGTGTGCACCGAAGCAACAGCCATATTTATGCACAAATTATCGATGCTACAGGCGCTAAAGTATTAGCAAGTGCATCGACGATGGAAGCTGAAATTCGCAAGAAAGTTAAAAATGGCGGCAATATCGAAGCTGCTGCAGTTATTGGTAAGCGTATTGCTGAGAAAGCTAAAACTGCTGGGGTCACTACAGTTGCTTTCGATCGCTCTGGTTATAAATATCATGGTCGTATTAAAGCGTTGGCAGATGCTGCCCGCGAAAACGGCTTATCGTTCTAAACATAGAGGTTGATAATGGCAAAAGATATTGAACAGCAACAGCAAACCGATGGTTTGCGCGAGAAAATGATCTCGGTCAACCGTGTGACTAAAGTGGTCAAAGGTGGTCGTATTATGAGCTTCGCTGCACTGACAGTGGTTGGTGATGGTGATGGCGCAGTAGGTATGGGCAAGGGTAAGGCGCGTGAAGTACCTGCCGCGGTTCAAAAAGCTATGGACGAAGCACGTCGAAGCATGGTGAAAATCAATCTTAATAACGGCACACTTCATCACGCTGTTACTGGGGTACATGGTGCTGCAAAGGTGTTTATTCAACCGGCTTCTGAAGGTACTGGAATTATTGCTGGTGGTGCGATGCGAGCGATTTTTGAAGTGATGGGTGTTACTAACGTCCTCGCTAAGTGTATCGGCTCTACCAACCCTTATAACGTTGTTCGTGCGACTCTCAATGGTTTGCAGTCCATGAATACTCCAGCCGAAATCGCAGCTAAACGCGGTAAGACTGTTGAAGAAATTAGAGGCTAATCATGGCTAAAACTGATAAAGACACCAATACTATTAAGGTGACGCTGGTTAAGAGCACGATAGGCAGAATAGCTGCTCATCAAGCTTGTGTTCGTGGTCTCGGTTTGCGTCGTATGCATCATACAGTTGAAGTGCTTGATACTCCGGCTAACCGCGGGATGATTAATGCAGTGAGCTATCTTTTGAAGGTAGAAGCATAATGAAATTAAATACTATTACACCTGCTGAAGGCAGTAAGCATGCTAAACGTCGTGTCGGTCGCGGCATTGGCTCAGGTTTAGGTAAAACTTGTGGTCGAGGACACAAGGGTCAGAAATCCCGCGCTGGTGGATTTCATAAGGTTGGTTTTGAAGGCGGTCAAATGCCCATTCAAAGACGTTTGCCTAAGCGTGGTTTTGTATCACTAACCCGTTCTGATACAGCTAATGTTCGAGTGGGTGATTTAATGTCCTTGGATGCCAAGGTTATTGATCTTTTGACACTCAAAGCTGCCAACGTAGTGCCCATACAAACCAAAACTGTAAAAGTATACCTGTCAGGTGACGTTACCAAGGCAGTTTCTGTTCAGGGTTTGTTATTGACCAAAGGTGCACGTGCTGCGTTAGAAGCTGCTGGTGGCAAAATAGTAGAGTAATACTTTGGCAAACGATAGTCTCTTAAGTGCGGTAAACAAAACAGGCGAACTTAAACGTCGCCTGTTGTTTGTTTTAGGTGCTTTAATCGTTTATCGCTTAGGAGCACATATTCCTGTGCCTGGAATTAATGCAGAGGTATTAGCTAAACTGTTTGATTCCCAAAGCACAGGTATTTTAGGCATGTTTAACATGTTTTCTGGCGGCGCGCTGTCACGTTTTACTGTCTTTGCCTTGGGTATCATGCCTTACATATCTGCCTCGATTATTATGCAGTTGATGACGGTGGTTTCACCACAGTTGGAACAACTCAAAAAAGATGGCGAAGCAGGTAGAAGGCAAATCACCAAATACACTCGCTATGGCACTGTTTTTTTAGCTACATTCCAAGCATTAGGTATTGCTATTGCTTTGGAATCTCAAGCTGGATTGGTCTTAACGCCAGGGTTTGTTTTTAGAATGACCACAGTTGTGACCTTGGTTTGTGGCACTATGTTTTTGATGTGGTTGGGCGAGCAAATTACAGAGCGTGGAATTGGTAATGGGATATCTGTGATTATTTTTGCAGGGATTGTGGCAGGGTTGCCACATGCTATTTTCTCTACGCTAGACTTGGCAAGTTCTGGGGCATTTAACCCTGTATTTGTGATTTTCTTATTTGTTGCAGCTATATTGGTTACTGGTTTTGTTGTATTCGTGGAGCGCGGGCAAAGAAAAATTACGGTGAATTATGCCAAGCGTCAGGTTGGTCGGCAGATCATGGGTGGTCAAACTTCCCATCTGCCATTGAAGTTAAATATGTCTGGAGTAATACCACCTATATTTGCTTCCAGTATTATTTTGTTCCCTGCCACATTGGCGGGCTGGTTTGGTAGCCATGATAGTGTGTCATGGTTGAAAGATATTGGCTCTAAGTTATCACCTGGACAGCCAATTTATATTTTGTTGTTCACCTTAGCTATTTTGTTCTTCTGTTTCTTTTACACAGCTTTGGTGTTTAATCCAAAAGAAACGGCAGACAACTTGAAGAAAAGTGGGGCATTTGTTCCAGGAATTCGTCCAGGTGAGCAAACAGCCCTTTACATAGATAAGATTATGGGGCGTTTAACATTCATTGGTGCTATTTACATCACCGCGGTTTGTTTATTGCCTGAGTTTTTGATATTGAAGTTCCATGTGCCATTCTATTTTGGCGGTACGTCATTACTGATTATCGTAGTCGTAACAATGGATTTTATGGCACAGATGCAAGCACATTTGATGTCACAACAATATGAAGGCCTACTGAAAAAGGCTAACTTTAAGGGCGGTAACGCTTTTAACCGTTAATTCAGGGGACTTGTTGATGGCAAAAGAAGACAGAATTGAAATGCAAGGTGAGATTGTTGAAAATCTACCTAATGCAACATTTCGAGTGAAATTAGAAAATGGCCATGTGGTGTTAGGTCACATATCAGGCAAGATGCGTATGCACTATATTCGTATATTGCCCGGTGATAAGGTAACAGTGGAATTAACACCATATGATTTAACTAAGGCACGGATTGTTTTCCGCGCTAAATAGATTTTGATATAGGTTTGTGAGGCGAAAATGAGAGTTCGTGCATCAGTTAAAGCTTTGTGCAGAAATTGCAAGGTAGTACGTCGTCGCGGTGTCGTTCGCGTTATTTGTAGCGATCCAAGACATAAGCAACGTCAAGGCTAATTGGCGTCTAGTGGGTTATCGATTGTTAAAAGTCGGTAAAAATGATAAAATTTTGGGCTTTTTTGACGGTTTGTAAAACAACTGTCATCACGATGGAGTAAGTACATGGCTCGTATAGCAGGGGTAAATATCCCAAATCATAAACATGCAGAAATTGCTTTAACAGCGATTTATGGCATCGGACGTAACACAGCTAAGCGCATTTGTGATGCTGCTGGTGTTGCTGTTACAACTAAGATCAAAGATCTGAATGATGCTGAAGTAGAGAAACTGCGTGATGAAGTGGCCAAATTACAAGTTGAAGGTGATTTGCGCCGTGAAGTGACAATGAACATCAAGCGTTTGATGGATTTGGGTTGCTACCGTGGTGTTCGTCATCGCCGTGGCCTACCTGTTCGTGGTCAACGCACTAAAACCAATGCGCGAACACGCAAAGGTCCAGTAAAGCCTATTAAGGCATCCAAGTAAGGAATAAGACATGGCTAAAGCTAACGTACGCGTTCGCAAGAAAGTTAAAAAGAATGTTGCTGAGGGCATTGCACACGTGCACGCCTCTTTCAACAACACCATTATTACGATTACCGACAGACAAGGTAATGCCCTGTCTTGGGCAACTTCCGGCGGTGCCGGTTTTAAAGGTTCGCGCAAAAGTACTCCATTTGCTGCACAAGTAGCTGCTGAGGCAGCTGGTAAAGCAGCACAAGAGTGCGGGGTAAAGAACCTTGAAGTGCGTATCAAAGGTCCTGGACCAGGTCGTGAATCAGCTGTACGTGCGTTAAACGCAGCTGGTTTCAAGATTACCAGTATCTCTGATGTGACCCCAGTGCCGCACAACGGTTGTCGTCCACCAAAAAAACGTCGTATCTAATCGACGTACAGTAAAGAATTATAGGAGATCACCTTGGCTAGAAATCTTGATCCTAAGTGCCGTCAGTGTCGCCGTGAAGGCGAGAAGCTTTTTCTGAAAGGAGAAAAATGCTTCACTGATAAATGTGCTATTGAAAAGCGTAACTTTCCACCAGGACAACATGGTCAGCGCAGAAATCAGCGCTTATCTGATTATGGTGTTCAGTTGCGTGAAAAGCAAAAATTGCGTCGTATCTACGGTGTGCTAGAAGGTCAATTCCGCAGCTACTATGCTGAGGCTGATCGTCAAAAAGGTATTACTGGTGAAAACTTATTGCAATTGTTGGAATGCCGTTTAGACAATGTTGCTTATCGTATGGGTATTGGCGCTTCGCGTACTGAAGCTCGTCAAATCGTACGTCACAACAGTATTTTGGTGAATGGTAAGCGTGTGAATATTCCTTCCTATCAAGTCAAGCCAGGTGACACGATTCAAGTGACTGAAGCTGCAAAGAGTCAGTTGCGGATTAAAGGCTCTCTAGCCGCAGCTGAGCAACGAGGTTTCCCAGAGTGGCTTGATGTTGATGTCAAGTCATTGAAAGGTGTGTTTAAAGCCAAGCCACAACGAGATGACTTGCCAAGCACGATCAATGAATCCTTAGTGGTTGAGCTTTACTCTAAGTAACCTAATTTAGGGCGGTAAGGGAAATAATATGCAAAGTCCAACAGAATATTTGAAACCACGTGTGGTTGATGTAGAGGTAATTAATCCACTACGTGCCCGCGTGACTTTAGAGCCAATGGAACGTGGTTTTGGTTTTACTTTAGGTAATGCTTTACGCCGTGTACTCTTGTCCTCAATCCCAGGTTATGCCATCACTGAAGTAAAAATCGATGGAGTAGTACACGAGTATTCCACCATTGATGGTGTGCAAGAAGATGTTGTGGATATCTTGCTAAACCTGAAGGGTGTTGCGCTGAAACTCAACAGCAAAAATGAAACTGTTTTGAAATTAAGCAAATCTGGTGAAGGCGTGGTGACTGCAGCTGACTTTGAAACTGGTCATGATGCTGAAATTTTTAATCCAAATCATGTTATTGCACACCTCACTAAAGGTGGTAAGTTGAACATGGAAGTTAAAATTGAGATGGGTAGAGGTTATCAACCTGTTCCTGTGCGTCAAAAGCCAGATGAAGATAAAGCATTAGGTTTTATCATGATTGATGCTTCTTTCAGCCCTATCAACAAAGTAAGCTATCATGTTGAAAGTGCACGTGTAGAACAAAGAACAGATTTAGACAAATTAATCATGGATGTTGAAACCAATGGTGTAATCGAGCCAGAGCAAGCGATTCGTGATGCTGCACGTATTTTAATTGGACAATTGTCAGTATTCGCTGATTTAGAGGGTGCTCCTACTGAGGTTGAAGTGAAGCAAGCTCCACAAGTTGACCCGATTTTGTTGCGTCCAGTTGATGACTTGGAGCTAACGGTTCGCTCAGCTAACTGTTTGAAAGCTGAGAACATCTATTACATTGGTGATCTTATTCAGCGTACCGAAAATGAATTATTAAAAGCACCTAATTTAGGCCGTAAATCTCTTAATGAGATTAAAGATGTACTTGCATCTAAAGGTTTAACACTAGGTATGAAATTAGAAAACTGGCCACCCGTTGGCTTGGAAAAAGCGTGAGGAAATCACTATGCGTCATCGCAACAGTAACCGTAAATTAAATCGTACCAGCAGTCATCGTCAGGCGATGTTGCGTAATATGGCAAATTCCTTATTACGTCATGAGGTCATTAAAACTACTTTGCCTAAAGCAAAAGAGCTACGCCGTATCGCTGAGCCTCTCATTACTCTAGGTAAAAACGCTACCTTGGCTAACCGTCGTCTGGCTTTTAGTCGTCTGCGTGATCGTGATATCGTGGGTAAACTGTTCAACGAGTTAGGTCCTCGTTATAACACTCGTCCAGGTGGATATCTGCGTATCTTGAAGTGTGGTTTTCGCAATGGGGATAATGCACCTATGGCGTTAGTTGAATTGGTTGATCGCCCAGAGCTTGCTACTGAACCCGTAACAGCTGAGTAATATCAATTTACATTAAATTAAGCCAGCCTTGAGCTGGCTTTTTTATTTAAGCTTGATGGCGACGAAGGATTTGAACAAGGTCTGATAGTTGAAAGGGCCAATTCAGAGATTGATTTAACTGGTGAATATGTATGACCGGAATAGATGTTTGATATTGTGCGAATATAAAGTCATCTGTAGTGATGTCAATATAGTGAACATGACAAGGTACAATCAGATTCAATTGTTGCAAAACACTGTTGGCTTGCTCACAAAGATGACAGTGCTCAGTACCATACAGTGTAATATGCAATATATCGGTCATAGAAGTCACCATATAAAATTACGTTAGGGCGATATAATATCGTTAAATCAGCGGCACTGTTGTGCAGTGTTAACTGACTAAGTAAACCTTCAACCAGCGAGTTACTGAATGGCGGAATATCAAGAAAATAAAGAGAGCTTACAGGAGAGTCTACAGCTTATTGTAGAGCTTTTGGATAGGCACGAGCTGGTAGAGAACTTAGTTCATAAACAACAACAGGATACCCCTAAGCAAGAGCTAGTCGAATCCATTGTTCACAGACAAAATGTGGTTCTGCTGCAAAAGAAGCTTGAATCTTTACATCCTGCCGATGTGGCCTATATTCTTGAGGCCCTGCCATTAGAAAAACGCCTTTATGTCTGGGAGCTGGTAAAGGCGGAGCGCGACGGTGAAATTCTATTAGAGGTATCGGATGCAGTTCGGCAAACCTTAATCGCTGATATGGATAGCGAGGAGCTGTTAGCTGCAGCCGAGCAATTGGATACTGACGAATTAGCCGATTTAGCACCTGACTTACCTAAAGATGTTCTGCAAGATTTGCTAGATAGTCTTGATACACAAAATCGTGAACGTTTACAGTCAGCTTTATCCTATCCTGAGGATACTGTAGGTGCCCGTATGGACTTTGATATTGTCACAATTCGCGAGGACATCAGTCTAGAAGTAGCTTTACGTTATTTACGGCGTATTGGACAACTGCCTGATCACACCGATAAGTTATTTGTTGTCGATAGACATGATATTTTGCGCGGTGTGCTTCCTCTAAAGCGGCTTGTGGTAAAAGACTTGGAGCTGGGTGTTAAAGATGTGATGGCAGATGATGCAGTGATTTTCCATCCAGAAGATATGGCGGATGAAGCTGCCAAGGCGTTTGAGCGATACGACCTAGTGACTGCTCCAGTAGTCGATGAGAATAATAAACTGGTTGGCAGACTGACTGTGGATACAGTGATGGATTTTATTCGTGAGGAAGCTGAAAGCGATATGCTGTCATTGGCAGGCTTGCGAGAAGAAGAAGATTTATTCTCAACGGTCTGGACTTCGGTGCAAAATCGTTGGACATGGTTGGCTGTTAATCTAGTCACAGCGCTTGTAGCTTCTCGAGTTATTGGTTTATTCGAGGGTTCGATTGAAAAAGTAGTAGCGCTCGCAGCGCTGATGCCAATCGTAGCGGGTATCGGGGGGAATTCAGGTAATCAGACTACGACCATGATTGTTCGAGGAATAGCTTTAGGGCAAATCAGTGCTATGAATATGCAATCGCTGATTAAAAAAGAAATTGGCGTTAGTATTATTAACGGCCTCATATGGGGAAGTGTATTAGGACTAATCGCATACAGCTTATATGGTAATACCACATTAAGTGTGGTGATGACAGCGGCTATGACACTGAATCTTTTGTTAGCGGCGATTGTTGGTGTCACTGTGCCTATATTGATGAGTAAATTTGGTCGCGACCCTGCTGTAGGCTCAAGTGTTTTGCTGACGGCGATGACAGATAGTGGGGGTTTCTTTATCTTTCTTGGACTAGCTACTATATTCTTAACATGATGAATAATATTCAACAACTTTGGCCAGAAATCATCGCTGACATTGGGTCAGCGGCGATGTATTGGCAATTGATTGCGGTAGTGCTCAGCGTTCTGGTTGCACGCCTATCCTCAACTAAATTATCAAACTTTTTAAATCAGAGCGAAATAGTGGGGTGGCAAGTTGGCTTGGGCGGGATTAATCGAGTGCTATTTCCCTTATCGACTTTAATTTATTTATATATCAGTCAAGCAGTTGTGGGCTTTTGGCATCATATTTCTCTTATCAGTTTAAGTATTACTGCCTTTTTTGCAATGGCCATTATTCGCCTTGCAGTATATGTATTACGTTACATTTTCTCACCGAGTGGTTGGCTGAGTAAGACTGAAAATTTCATTTCGCGCGGAATTTGGATTCTTTACGTGCTGGATATTTTTGGTGTCTTACCAAAGATTACAGCGACGATGGAGCAAATAGGTTTTAGTGTAGGCAATACCAATTTGAATCTGTTATTAGTGACACAAGGCATATTGATTATTATTGTGACCTTGTTTGCGGCGTTATCTATTAGCCGATGGCTAGAGAATCGTTTGATGGGAATCACGCAAATAGATGGTAATGTGAAGGTAGTGTTGTCTCGTGTAATAAGGGTGATATTTTCTTTAATCGCTATCTTGCTAAGTATGTCCGCAGTCGGTATAGATCTCACACTGTTATCAGTCTTTGGTGGTGCATTAGGTGTAGGTCTTGGCTTTGGTCTGCAGAAGATTACTAGCAATTATGTCAGTGGTTTTATTATCCTGTTGGATGACTCTCTGCATATTGGAGATGTGATTACGGTAGATGGTCATTACGGTATTGTGCATGAGCTACGTTTTCGCTATCTACTACTGCGCAAATTAGATGGTACTAAAGTGACTATTCCTCATGAAGATATTATCTCTGGAATTGTCATTAATCATTCTCATGCACATGGCAAAACCAGAGTCTCGCTTCCGATTCAAGTATCTTATGATGCTGATGTAGATCAAGTAATGCGTGTGCTAACAGAGTGTGCCAGCCGTCACCCTAGAGTATTACAAGATTTATCTGTAGATGCTTTTTTAACTGGTTTTGCTGACAGTGGCATTGCTCTGACGCTAGCTTTTTGGGTGAGCGATCCGGAAGATGGCACTATGAGTGTACAGTCTACTGTGTATCTTGATATTTGGAATGAATTCAAGCGATTGGGGATTGAAATACCCTATCCAAGACGCGATGTACACGTAATTCAGGCATCAGGAAAAACTACAAAAAAGCAAAATAAAGTTGCAGATAATCAATCTCAGTTGCGTTGGGATGATGTCTATTGATAAAAGTGTTTTGGTGTCTTGTTAGCAGAATAAAAAAAACTCGCACTAGGCGAGTTTTTTTGTGATGAAGGTCAGACTTATTTGATCTTGGTTTCTTTGTACATGACATGCTTGCGTGCCACTGGATCAAATTTCTTGATTTCCATTTTGTCAGGCATGGTGCGTTTATTTTTTGTAGTGGTATAAAAATGACCAGTACCAGCGCTAGATTCTAGTTTAATTTTTTCACGCATGATTGCTCCTTAAATCTTTTCGCCAGCTGCACGCATATCTGCTAACACTGCGTCGATACCATTCTTATCTATGGTACGCAATGCCGCATTGGTAATACGTAGACTTACCCAGCGATTTTCGCTCTCAACCCAGAACTTGCGGTTTTGCAAGTTAGGTAAAAAACGGCGTTTAGTTTTGTTGTTTGCGTGAGAAATATTGTTTCCCACCATTGGCTTTTTGCCAGTTACTTGACATACGCGTGCCATACGCACTCTCCTAATACCGCAATGAAACACTGCTCAAAAAATAAAAGACCGCTTTTATACCATATAAAAGCGCCCTAACTCAAGTTTTTTTCAATGTTTTAGTGACTATTTATTGTTTACCAGTGCTGCCAAAGCCACCCGTTCCGCGCTCACTTTGAGCAAACTCCTCGACTACATTAAACTGGGCTTGCAAAACAGGGACAATCATCAGTTGAGCAATTCTTTCTAAGGGATTCATCACAAAAGCTTGTTGGCTACGATTCCAGCAAGAAACAAATAATTGACCTTGATAATCCGAATCAATTAATCCCACAAGGTTCCCCAAAACAATTCCATGTTTGTGGCCTAATCCCGAGCGAGGCAATATCATCGCTGCGTAGGACGGGTCAGCCAGATGAATTGCCATGCCGGTTGGAATTAAAATAGTTTCACCTGCTTGTATCGTAATAGCCTCATCAATACAGGCGCGCAGATCCAATCCAGCAGAGCCTGCGGTGGCATAGCTGGGCATATTATCAGCCACACGCTGATCAAGAATTTTAAGTTCTACTTGAATGGGCATAAATTTCCTTTAACAATAATTACTCAAACCGGCCAGTCAACGAGCAAACTCGCAATGTGTTGCAATATTTGTAGTGCCACCTCATTTTTACTTCCTCGAGGGAGATCATGTTGGCCTTTTGCATCCAATAAAGTGACTTTAGTATGGTCTTGTGCCAAAGCATCTTGCAATTGATTGGCAACAATCAGGGCTAGTTTTTTATCACAACGTTTTTTTTCTGCATATGCCAACAAATGATTGGTTTCGGCAGCAAAACCTACGCACATAGGGGCGTCAGCACGTGAAGTAATGGTCGATAATATATCGACAGTGGGCACTAACTCGAGAGTAAGTGCTTGGCCATTTTTTTTGATTTTTTCTGAACTAGCTTGTGCTGGTTTGTAATCAGCCACTGCAGCAACACTAATGAAAACATCTTGACCATGAATATGTTGCTCTACCGCTGCCAGCATTTGTGCCGCATTATCAACTTTGATTAAATGGTGTGTTTGCGGTATCGCGATATTTGTAGGACCAGAAATTAAAGTAACCTCTGCACCCAATAAGGTGGCCGTATGCGCCAGTGCATAGCCCATTTTGCCGGTGCTCAAATTTGTAATGACGCGAACAGGGTCAATCGCCTCTTGCGTTGGCCCTGCGGTAATCAGAATGCGTTTCCCTTGTAAAAGTCCGGCATTCAGTCCAGATAGTTGCAATAATTCTTCAACAATTTGCTCAGGCTCCAACATTCTTCCTTGCCCATGTTCACCACACGCTTGTTCTCCACAGTCGGGACCTAGAATAACAATCCCATCTTCGGCCAGTTGTCGGATATTGCGCTGTGTAGCTGGATGCTCCCACATTTGTTTATTCATTGCTGGTGCTAGGATTAAACAACAATCTCGAGCAAGGCATAAGCTTGTTAGCAAATCATCGGCCATGCCATGGGCTAGTTTAGCGATAAAGTCAGCGCTAGCGGGGGCGACTAATATCGCTAGCGCTTGGCGGCTTAATTCAATATGCGGCATCCCATTTGCGATACAGCTATCCCACATGCTGTGAAATACAGGTTTACCAGACAGGGCTTGCATGGTCACTGGAGTGATAAATTGTTGGGCTGCATCAGTCATCACCACTTGCACTGAAATACCACGCCTCACTAACAGACGCGTCAACTCTGCAGCCTTATAGGCTGCGACACCACCGGTAATACCCAAAACTAGTTGTCGAATAGATTGCATAAACTAGCGAAAATATGTAATGGTTTCATTTTAATATGAAACCGCGCCAACACACAGCTTGCGGGCGATAATAATTAATAAAACTAATAAAATAAAAGGAAAAAACATGACCATAGCAGATTGGCCTTCGGCCGAAAGACCTCGTGAAAAATTATTACAGCATGGAGCAGCCTATTTATCAGATGCTGAGTTACTTGCAATTTTTTTGCGAGTTGGCGTAGCGGGAAAGTCTGCAGTAGATTTAGCACGTGAAATGCTGACTCAATTTGGGGGCTTGCAAGGTGTTTTTAATGCAAGTCTGCAGGAGTTTTCAAACATCAAAGGCTTAGGTGTCTCCAAATATAGCCAACTGCAATCAGTATTAGAGCTAGCTAAGCGCACCTTGCTTGAACAAATGATGAAAGCAGATACCCTAGATACTCCTCAGTCTGTGAGTCAATACTTGTGTATGCAAATTGGACAGTTAAGTCGCGAACAATTTTATGTATTATTTTTGGATGCGCAAAATCGTTTAATCCAAGCTGAATGTCTATTTCAGGGTACTCTGACACAGACCAGTGTTTATCCTCGAGAGGTAGTAAAAAGAGTATTGCAACACAATGCGGCAAGCGTCATTTTCGCGCATAATCATCCTTCTGGCATAGCTGCGCCCAGTGAGGCAGACAAGCGTCTAACGCAAGCATTAAAAAATGCCTTAAGCTTGGTAGATGTTCGCGTACTAGACCATTTTGTGGTGGCCGGTAATAATACTTATTCATTTGCGCAAACTGGATTGCTGTAAATTTTCAATTAGACAAACATACTAATTTCATCAGGATAGGAATAAAAAATGCAAAAAAATAAATCAAACAAAATTTGGTCTATTTTACTTTGGATTTTTGTAGCATTTGCAGGTGCTTTTGCGCTTGCGGGTATCGCTTTGCATAGGGGAGAGAGCATCAATGCATTATGGTTGATTGCTGCTGCACTTTGTGTTTATGCCATTGGCTATCGTTTTTATTCGGCCTGGATTGCCAGTAAAGTTTTGCTATTAGATGAGAAGCGTGCCACACCAGCAGAGCGTTTCAATAATGGACGTGACTTTATTCCTACAAATCGGTGGATTGTATTTGGACATCACTTCGCGGCTATTGCTGGCCCAGGTCCTTTGATTGGACCAACCTTAGCAGCGCAATTTGGTTATTTGCCTGGGACATTATGGATCTTATTTGGCTCAGTGCTGGGAGGTTGTGTGCAAGACATGGTCACCTTATTCGCCTCTACTCGGCGAAATGGGCGAAGTCTGGGGCAGATGGCACGCGATGAAATAGGTCGCTTTGGTGGTTTTGCCGCGTTATTGGGTACTTTTTTTATCATGATTATTTTGATTGCTGTGTTGGGCTTGGTGGTGGTCAATGCCATGAAGCACAGCCCTTGGGCGACAGCAACCGTCACTGCCACTATCCCAATTGCTATTTTGATTGGGATTTACATGCGCCATATTCGTGTCGGTAAAGTGCTCGAAGCTTCATTGCTAGGAGTATTTTTACTGCTTGGGTCGGTCATGCTTGGTGGTTGGATAGATCATCATGCCATCTGGCGCTCTTGGTTTGATCATGAAGGTTTATTTCTTGCTTGGGCAATTATTGCTTATGGCTTTGCTGCAGCAATCTTGCCAGTTTGGATGTTATTAGCTCCGCGTGATTATTTATCTACTTTTATGAAATTGGGCACAGTAATGCTATTGGCAATTGCCATTGTTTTTCTCAATCCAAAAGTGCATATGCCAGCGCTGACCCAGTTTAGCGATGGTAGCGGTCCAATTTTCGGGGGAAAGTTATTTCCCTTTGTCTTTATCACCATTGCCTGCGGCGCGATTTCTGGATTCCACTCCTTGATTGCTTCAGGCACCACGCCCAAATTGCTAGCTAATGAGCGTGATATTCGCATGATCGGTTATGGTGGGATGTTGCTCGAGTCTTTTGTTGCCATGATGGCGCTGATTGCAGCTACAGTGCTAGAACCAGGAGTGTATTTTGCGATCAACAGTCCTGCTGGCATTGTTGGTAAAGAAGCTGCCGATGCAGTCAATATGATTTCTTCTTGGGGTTTCCCGGTGACGGTTACACAGATGCAGCATTTGGCGCAACAAATGGGGGAAATCAGTTTGTTTGCACGAACTGGAGGTGCGCCAAGTTTGGCGGTTGGTATGGCGAGTATATTTGGTAGTGCATTTGGTCAGGGCTTATTGGCGATGTGGTATCACTTTGCCATTATGTTTGAAGCTATTTTTATTTTAACCACATTGGATGCGGGCACTAGAGTTGGGCGTTTTATGTTGCAGGATATGCTGGGAAATATCTGGCCAAAAATGGCACAGACCTCATGGTGGCCCTCGGTATTGTTTACGAGTGCGGTGGTTGTGGCAGGATGGGGGTATTTCTTGTACATAGGGGTGATTGATCCGAATGGTGGGGTGAATATACTGTGGCCTCTATTTGGAATCGCCAATCAAATTCTTGCAGCGATTGCCTTGTGTGTAGCAACTAGCATACTAGTAAAGTCGGGCAAAGCTAAACAGGTATGGATTTCAGGTTTGCCTTTGATTTGGTTGTTGACCGTGACCACGACTGCGGCACTGGAAAAGTTATTCAGCAGTGATATCAGGGTTGGATTTTACGCCGCGGCGAATGACCTATCAGATAAATTAGCATCAGGCTTATTACCTGCAGATAAGGCGAAAATTGCACCACAACTCATATTTAATCAGCATTTGGATGCTTGGATTACATTATTTTTCCTTATCGTTTTGTGGGTAGTGGTACTGGATATGCTAGCTATGTTAATCAGATATGCCTTGGGTAAAAAAATCCCTGCCTCAACCGAGGCTCCCTATCAGAAAACTATTTTGGAACTTTGATAAAGATTGTGGTGATCGCAAATGAAGATAGCAAATATTAAGCAGATTTGGGCAAAGATTCGTCAATTGTCTGGGGATGATGCTTATGAGCGCTACTTGCAGCATTATTACCAATGTCATGCGCAGCAGCAGGATAATGAAGCTCCTCTATCTCGACAGCAATTTTTTAAACAGTGGCAAGACAAAAAATGGAATGGGATAAAACGCTGTTGTTAATGCTTGGCATGAGCATATCGCCACAGTAGCAGAGCCGCTAATATCATCGGCACACTCAACCATTGCCCCATGCTTAAGCCAAAACTAAGTAAACCTAAATTGGCGTCTGGTTCACGTGTGTACTCTACTAAGAAGCGAAAACAACCATAACTAAGCAAGAATAATGCAGAAACTGAACCGCTGGCGCGGGGTTTGCTTGAATAAAACCATAACAAAACGAACATCAGTACACCTTCAAGGGAGAATTCGTAAAGTTGCGACGGGTGTCGAGCAAGTGCGTCAACTTGAGGAAAAATCATCCCCCAATCACTCATAGTAGGACGCCCCCATAATTCTCCATTGATGAAATTACCTAAGCGACCTGCAGCCAAACCGATGGGGACTAATGGGGCAATAAAGTCCATCAAGGCTAACCAATTTTGACCATATTTTTTGGCAAAGAAAAACATCGCCACCAGCACACCCAAAAAACCACCATGAAAACTCATACCGCCTTGCCACACGGCAAAAACTTGTAGGGGATTTTGCAAGAAATAAGCGCTTTGATAAAACAGCACATAGCCTATTCTACCGCCAAGAACAACACCAAGCGCACCATAAAAAATTGCATCGTCCACCATCGCCTCATTCCAACCTCGCCAACTATCTCGACGCGCCCGATATTTACCTAGGATGATAAAAGCTATAAAGCCAATCAGATACATCACCCCATACCAATGAATAGAGATAGGGCCGAGATGGATAGCAATAGGGTCAAATTGTGGGTGGGTTAACATAATGGCACTCTTAAAATATGCCAATTATTTTAGCTGAAAACCCCTTTTTTCCGCAGGTTTTTTGCTCGAAAAAAATGCATTTAAAACAAGTATTGAAGCGCTATTCCACAATTTCGATGGGGTTAAAAATAGTCATACTTCAAGCGTGCTGATTGGCTTTAGCTAGTTTAAAATACGACTTTTACGCACTAGGAATTGATCATGCCTGAATATCGTTCTCGTACTACCACTCACGGTCGTAATATGGCGGGTGCACGCGCTTTGTGGCGTGCCACCGGTATGAAAGATGAGGATTTCACCAAACCGATTATTGCGATTGCTAATTCGTTTACTCAATTTGTGCCTGGCCATGTGCATCTGAAAGATTTGGGGCAACTGGTGGCACGTGAAATTGAAAAGGCCGGTGGGGTTGCTAAAGAGTTTAATACGATTGCAGTGGATGATGGTATAGCCATGGGGCATGGTGGCATGCTTTATAGTTTACCTAGCCGAGATTTGATTGCAGACAGCGTAGAGTATATGGTGAACGCGCACTGTGCTGATGCGTTGGTATGTATCTCTAATTGCGACAAAATCACCCCTGGCATGTTGATGGCTGCCCTACGTTTGAATATCCCTGTGGTATTTGTATCTGGGGGGCCTATGGAAGCAGGTAAGGTGAATTGGCAAGGAACTGTCCATAAGCTGGATTTAGTAGATGCGATGGTAGCAGCCGCAGATGACAAAGTTAGTGATCAAGAGTCAGAGGCTATTGAGCGATCAGCTTGCCCAACCTGTGGTTCATGCTCTGGAATGTTTACAGCAAATTCCATGAATTGTTTGACCGAGGCGCTGGGTTTGAGCTTGCCCGGCAATGGTTCTACACTTGCTACGCATGCTGCACGTAAGGAATTATTTCTTAAAGCTGGACGCTTGATCGTTGAAAACACTAAACGCTATTACGAACAAAATGACGATAGTGTTTTGCCGCGCAATATTGCCAATTTCAAGGCTTTTGAGAATGCTGTCAGCTTAGATGTGGCAATGGGCGGGTCGACCAATACGGTTCTGCATTTACTGGCGGCAGCGTACGAGGGCAAGATAGACTTTTCAATGCGAGATATTGATCGAATTTCACGTCAGGTCCCGTGTGTATGTAAGGTTGCACCTGCTACCAATAAATATCATATGGAAGACGTACACCGTGCGGGTGGGGTGATGGGCATTTTGGCGGAGTTAGACCGAGCAGGGCTGATTCACCGAGATATACCAACAGTTCATAGCAACACGATGGGTGAAGCGTTGCAACAATGGGATATCAAAACAACGCAAAATGAGGCTGCCCATAAGTTGTATGCTGCAGCGCCAGGTGGCATTGCTACCACCATTGCTTTCAGCCAATCCATGTTGTGGCCAAGCTTAGATTTGGACCGAAGTGAAGGATGTATTCGTGACCAACAACATGCATATTCTCAAGATGGTGGCTTAGCTGTTCTTTACGGCAATATTGCTGAAGAAGGTTGTATTGTCAAAACCGCAGGAGTGGATGAAAGTATTTTGAAATTTACTGGTCGGGTGCGCATCTTCGAATCGCAAGATGCAGCAGTAGATGGCATCCTAGCTGACCAAATTTTACCTGGTGATATTGTTGTGATTCGTTATGAAGGACCGAAAGGTGGTCCTGGTATGCAAGAAATGCTGTATCCAACCTCTTACTTAAAATCGAAAGGCTTAGGTAAAGTATGTGCTTTGCTGACCGATGGTCGTTTCTCTGGGGGCACTTCTGGTCTGAGTATTGGTCATGTTTCCCCAGAGGCTGCAGAGGGTGGGGCGATTGCTTTGGTTGAAGAGGGAGATATCATCGAGATTGATATTCCTAATCGCAGCATACAACTCAAAATTAGCGATGCTGATTTAGCTAAACGTCGTGCTGCTATGGATGCCAAAGGAAGCCAAGGCTGGAAACCAGCCAATCGCGTACGCCATATCTCACCCGCACTGCGAGCTTATGCTGCGATGACTACATCGGCATCCAGAGGTGCAATCCGTGATGTAACACAAATAGAAAAATAGTAATCAAGTAAAAGGAAAATAATGTTTCATATTGATCAGCCTCAGCACCAGACTCAACTTGGCGAAGGGGTAGTACAGTATCAAGACAGTAATGCGCTGGATTTCCTAACGATTGAGAATGCTCATGCAAGTGCCACTATCGCACTGCAAGGTGGGCATGTGATGTTGTGGCAACCGAAAAAAGCGAAACAGCCTGTGCTATGGTTGTCTAGCAACGCACGTTATACCAAGGGGCGTTCCATTCGTGGCGGTGTGCCTATTTGTTGGCCTTGGTTTGGCGCACATCCTACCGATAGTAGCTATTGTCCTCATGGGTTTGCACGGGTGATTCCCTGGACATTAATTGACACTAGGGTTCTGGAAAATGGTGCAACGCGAATTACACTTGAAATGACGCAAACCGATGTGGCAAAACGCCAGTTGTCTTATCCTTATCGTTTCGTTTTGGTCATTACTATTGGTCAAACGCTACGTATGGAAATGAAAACCACCAATCTGGCCGATCACCCTTTCATGATAGGTGAGGCTTTCCATACTTATTTCCGGGTTAGTGATGTCGAGAACATCCATATCACCGGCTTAGAAAATCTGGTTTATTCAGATAAAGTCGCAGGCTATGAGCGTAATGTGCAACATGGCCCAGCTAGATTTAATGGTGAATTTGATCGGGTTTATATCAATAGTCGCCGTGACTTAGTGATTCATGATCCCGACTTTGAGCGCAAAATTCGTATTACCAAATCCTGTAGCCATACCACTGTAGTGTGGACACCTTGGCAAGAAAAAGCCGCCCAGCTGGGAGATATGGGGAGCCCAAATGAGTGGCGTCAGATGATATGTTTGGAATCGGCAAATGCAATGGAGAACAATATTACCATTTACCCACAGGATACCCATGTGATGGTGTCAGAATATAGTCTCGAAAGCCTATAAGCCCTGAAATTTTATCGATATACTCAAGCTGATTGTATAAGTATTTTCACTGATAACAATATTTTTATCATTTTGTGTTAAAAATTTACTGGATTTTAAGTATCATTAGAGGTGGCAGTAGTTAAGTCAGTTGAATCTTAAGGAGATAGCATGAAAGCATTAGTGATGTCATTAGTTGCTGCAAGCACATTAGTATTGGCGACTCAAGCCAACGCAATTGATGATGCCGGCGCAAAAGCATTGTTACAAAAAAGTGGTTGTTTAGCTTGTCACGCAGTTGATCAAAAAGTATTAGGTCCATCCTACAAAGATGTTGCTGCTAAATACAAAGGCAAAAACATGGAAGAAAAATTGATCGCTAAAGTGAAAGCTGGCGGTAGTGGTGTTTGGGGTCCTATTCCTATGCCAGCCAACAGTCCACAAGTTAAAGATGAAGATATCAAAACTTTGGTTCATTGGATCTTGTCACTGTAGTTAGTGATTTGGATACAACAAAAAAGCCGCCAATATGCGGCTTTTTTGTTGCCCACTTTAGGCTTAAAATTGATTTAACTTGCTATGTCGAATTGAATAGATGAAATAAATTACCAAACCTAACATAAGCCAGATACCAAAACGCATCCAAGCAATCGCCGGTAGAAAAATCATCAATGCGGCGCATGACAATAAACCCAGCATTGGGATTACAACGCCATAGGGAACAACAAAAGGCCTATCTAAATGAGGGGCGCGCTGACGCAATAATATGACGCCACCACACACCAAAACAAATGCTGCCAAAGTGCCAATATTCACCAGTTCAGCCAATTCGTCCAAAGGAATAAAACCAGCCATAAGTGCCATTAACACCCCAGTGATGCTAATCACTCGCACAGGGCTGTGGGTCTTGTTATTCAAATGATTGAGGGAATTAGGCAATAAACCATCACGACTCATCGCATAGATAATTCGAGTCAAGCCGTAATAGAGCACTAACATGACCGTCGTTAAACCTGCAATCACGCCTGTAGAAATCAGTGCTGCTGCCCAGTTAAAGCCTATTTTCTGCATCGCATAAGCCACAGGAGAATCAACCCCTAACTCTTGATAGGGCAACAAGCTTGTCAGTAAACCAGCAACTACGATATAGATGACTGTACAAAAAACCAGTGAGTAGATAATACCTTTTGGCACATCGCGCTGCGGGTGGTGTGCCTCTTCTACGGCAGTTGAAACCGCATCAAATCCAATATAAGCAAAGAAAACCACCGAGGCACCGGCAAGAACGCCTACTGTTTTGCCATTAGATAGAGTATCAAACCAGCCATAAGGCATAAACGGACTCCAATGGCTGATATCCATATTGCCACTCGCCAATACGATAAATACGGTAATAGTCAATACCTTGATGAATACCATGGCAGCATTTAAGCGAGCACTTGCTTTGACTCCAACTATCAGCATCAGCATCAGTGCCAAAATAATCAATGCTGCAGGCAAGTTCATCAGCCCACCCTTTGCAGGTGCGTGCGTGAGCATATCTGGAAGTGGATGGCCTAAGGCACTAAGCGCATTACTAAAATAGCCTGACCAACCGTTGGCGACAGCTGCGACGCTCATGCCATATTCGAGAATCAAATCCCAGCCGACTATCCAAGCAATAATTTCACCAAAAGCAGCATAGCTATAACCATAAGCACTACCACAACCACCCACAGTAGCAGCCAGTTCAGCATAACAAAGTGCAGCAAAAGCACAGGCTAAGCCAGCAAAAACAAAAGATAAGGTGACGGCGGGGCCAGCTTGGTGGGCAGCGGCATGTCCAGTCAGTACAAAAATCCCTGTACCTATGATGGCGCCGATGCCAAGCAGAGTTAAATCGGTTGCACTCAGACAGCGTTTTAAATCGGAGTCATGTTGTTGCTCTACTCGCTTGGTACGCAAACTTTTTTTGATGAGTGGTCGCATAGATTTCCTTCCCTGTTGCCCAAAATGAGCTAATTTTTATTGCATTATAACCAGTCAAACTTTATGTCGATAAAACATTCATTTTGTTTTTATTGTAAACAGTAGTTGCGATAGAGTTAACGAGAATAAAAGTGAGTGAACACTTTAATCATATAGCCAATATCCAATATTCCAGCGGTTTCTCGTATGCTGTGCATAGACCACATGGCACACCCTACATCCACACAGTTAACACCCAGCTGGGCTGCCACCAAAGGGCCTACAGTACTACCACAGCCAAGATCACTTCGATGACTATATTGTTGATAAGGGACACCTGCTTCTTGGCATAGCTGAACAAAATGTGTACTACTTTCTAAGCTAGTAGCATAGCGCTGATTGACATTGTGCTTAATCACAGGCCCATGATTGATATGCACATGATGACAAGGCTCGTATTTATCTGCATGATTGGGATGAAAGGCATGAGCCATATCGGCGCTAATAACAAAACTTTTACTCAGACTTTGCAAATGTTGTGATTGAGAAAGATGCAAAGCATGAGAAATCCGTAGTAAGGTATCCGCTAAAAAACTACCATCCGCACCACTTGCAGTCTCACTTCCCACTTCCTCATGATCAAACAACGCACATACAATGTGTTGTTGAGTGGCTTGACTATCAAGCAGAGCGCTGAGCGCACTATGGCAAGAAGCAAGATTATCCAGCTGACTATCGCTGATAAACTCTTGTTTCAATCCCCAAATGTTGCCTGCTTGTAAATCGACCACATTTAAGTCCATACTAAGAATTTGTTCTGGACGGCATTTTGCGTTCTCTGCAATCAGACCCAGCAGTGCTTGTTCAGCATCATCCCCTTCGGACAATCCTCCCAAAATTAAAGGAAGTTGAGTTTGCTTATTCAGCTTTAAGCCCTGCTCGTTAACATCACGATTAAGATGGATTGCCAAGTTGGGCAGACGTAAAATTGGGCGGCTGATGGATACAAGGCGATATTCTGTTACTCCATCTTGATCAAGTGCGATACGACCAGCCAAACCCAAATCTCGGTCAGTGAAACTGGCCAAAATCGGACTGCCATAAACCTCTACACCAATCCGTAATAGCCCGTTACTGCTAAAAGCAGCTCGGGGTTTAAGTTTTAGGGTAGGGGAGTCGGTATGCGCACAAATCATACGAAAACCAGCGCAAGCTTGCTCAGCCAAACGAAAGGCGATGATTGAGCCTCCACCTCGGCACACAAAATAGCGTTGTCCAGGGGTTAATTGCCAATCTTGCTCGGCACCAAGCGCTTGATAGCCAGCTGTAATAAGACGTTGTTGGCAGGTGGCAACGACATGAGCTGAGCTGGGGCTTTGGTCGATAAAGCGGATTAAATCTTGTGCGTTTGCGTTCATGCTAACCTCATCGAAACAAGATTAAGATTGGGACGACTGTAAACCCAGCCAATCCTTATCGATTAAAAAATCGGTATAGAGTTTGGCTTCGGCACTGCCAGCTTCTGGTTTCCAATCATAGCGCCATTTCACAATCGGAGGCATGGATAACAGAATAGACTCGGTACGCCCATTCGATTGCAAACCGAATAAAGTCCCTCGGTCGAAAACCAAGTTAAACTCTACATAACGCCCGCGCCGATAGGCTTGAAAGTCACGCTCTTTTTCACCATAGGCAAGATCTTTACGTTTTTGCAAGATAGGAATGTAAGCATTAAGGAAGGCATCCCCTACTGCGCGTTGCATAGCAAAGCTCTGTTCAAAGCCGAGCTGATTGAAATCATCAAAAAAGATTCCCCCTATACCACGAGGTTCGTTACGATGTTTCAAGAAAAAGTAATCATCGCATTGTTGTTTAAATGTGGCATAAAGATCGCTATCAAAGGGTTGTAGGGCATCTCGACAAGTACGGTGAAAATGCACGGCATCTTCTTCAAAGCCATAGTATGGAGTCAGATCCATTCCACCACCAAACCACCAAATATCCTCTTGACCAGCAGTTTGACTGTTTGCTTTAGCAATAAAAAATCGCACATTCATATGCACGGTTGGAATATAGGGGTTGCGTGGATGAAAAACTAAAGAAACACCCATGGCTTCCCATGGTCTGCCAGCAGCCTCAGGATGTGCGGCGGTTGCAGCAGGAGGCAAGCGTGTCCCCAATACATGTGACAACCCGATACCTGCTCGCTCAAACACATTGCCTTGTTCTAGCATACAGGAGGTTCCACCTCCACCTTCAGGACGTTGCCAACTGTCATGCAAGAAGCTTTTGCCATCAATCAACTCAATTGCTTCAACAATACGATTTTGCAAGCCAGTCAAATAATCTAAAACTGCCGAAGCCTGTAAAGTGTTTTGCATATTAGCCCTTGATGGCCCGATAACCAATATCACGGCGGTATTGTGCACCATCGAATTGAATTTGTTGGATAGCTTGATAGGCTTTATTTTGTGCATACTTGACTGTTTCACCCAATGCGGTGACACACAAAACACGCCCGCCACTGGTCACTACTTGGCCCTGATGCAGGCTGGTGCCGGCATGAAAAACTTGTAAATCTGCCTGGTTGTAATCATCTGGTAAGCCATGGATGACATCTCCAGTGCGTGGCGTATCAGGATATCGATGAGCCGCCATCACCACTCCTAAGGCGGTACGTCTATCCCAGTCCGCCTCAATTTGATCGAGTTTACCATCCACCGCGTGCTGAACTAGCGTTACTAGGTCTGTACGCAAGCGTAACATAATCGGTTGCGTCTCCGGATCCCCCATGCGGCAATTAAACTCTAGAGTTTTTACCTCTCCACTGGGACTGATCATCACGCCTGCATATAAAAATCCGGTATAAGGGATGCCATCTTTGGCCATTCCTTCAACAGTGGGCTTAATAATTTCACGCATGATTTTTGCATGTACAGTAGGAGTGACTACTGGGGCAGGGCTGTAAGCGCCCATTCCGCCAGTATTTGGGCCTAAGTCTTGGTCAAGTAGGCGTTTATGATCTTGGCTAGTCGCTAAGGGGAGTATATGTTGACCATCGACCATGACAATAAAGCTGGCTTCCTCGCCTTCAAGAAACTGTTCTATTACCACGCGTGCACCAGCACTACCTAACTGATTGTCCGATAGCATTGCATCAATCGCCGCATGCGCTTGCGCTAACTGCATGGCTACCATCACTCCTTTGCCGGCAGCTAATCCGTCTGCTTTAATCACAATGGGCGCACCTTGTTGGTCGACATAGTCATGTGCTGCTTGTGCATCAGTAAAAGTAGCGTAGGCAGCAGTGGGGATATGATGTTTTACCATAAAAGCTTTGGCAAAATCCTTAGAGCTCTCTAATTGAGCGGCTGCCTGGCTAGGCCCGAAGATACGAAGTCCGTGAGTGCGAAAAGCATCTACCACGCCTTGTGATAAAGGGGCTTCTGGGCCGACAATAGTGAGATCAATTTTTTCTTTAAGGGCAAAGGCTAACAAATCATCGACCTGACTTATAGCGACATTCACCATGTCAGGATTCAGCGCTGTCCCAGCATTTCCCGGGGCCACATAAACTCGGCTAATCGATTTGTTTTGAGCTACTTTCCAAGCCAGTGCGTGTTCACGTCCACCACTGCCAATAATCATCACTTTCATATCTAGATCCTAATGCTGAGTTGTTCAACAGAGCTTAATGACGGAAATGGCGATGACCAGTCAATACCATCGCTAGGCCATGTTCATCGGCTGCAGCGATTACGTCATCGTCGCGGATACTGCCACCTGGCTGAATCACGCAGCTGGCACCAGCCTCGGCCAAGACGTCGACCCCATCACGGAAAGGAAAGAATGCATCCGATGCCACTGCACAACCCTCAAGGCTTAAGCCGGCATTTTGTGCTTTGATGGCAGCAATACGCGTACTGTCAACACGACTCATTTGACCGGCGCCCACGCCTAAAGTCATGCCATTGCCACAAAATACAATGGCGTTAGATTTGACATATTTTGCTACTCGCCATGCAAACAACAAATCTTGCATTTGTGCAGCCGAGGGCTGTTTTTTTGTAACAACTTTAAATTGCTCAGGCATTACATTGAGCGCGTCGGGTGTTTGTAACAACATACCTCCGCCAATACGTTTGTACTCTAATGCGTTTGCTTCGCTGGCTATCGCTACTTGCAGAATACGAATATTGGTCTTGCTGGCAAAAATCGCTAACGCCGATTGGCAGACAGCAGGTGCAATGACAACTTCAACAAATTGTTTTACTACCTGCTCAGCGGTGGCTGCGTCTATTTCGCGATTGAAAGCAATGATTCCGCCAAAAGCTGAGGTTGGATCGGTACTAAAAGCTTTTTGATAACATTCCAATAAGCTTGGCGCGATAGCAACACCACAAGGGTTGGCATGTTTTACAATCACGCAAGCTGGTGAATCAAAAGTCTTCACGCACTCCCAGGCTGCATCGGCATCGGCAATATTATTAAAGGATAATTCCTTGCCCTGTAATTGCTTAAAACTTGCCAAAGTTCCTGGGGCTATTTCAGCGTCACGGTAAAAAGCGGCCTCTTGATGAGGGTTTTCACCATAACGCAGATCCATCACTTTGCTGAGTTGCAAATTAAATTTTGCCGGGAAAAGTTGTTGATGATTGCCTGCGCTCAGGCTGGTCAGATAGTTGCTGATTGCACCATCATATTCTGCTGTATGGGAAAAAGCTTTTTTGGCTAATTCAAAACGTGTTTCAGCACCGACTGCCCCTTGACTCGACTGCATCTCGCGCAATATCACTGCATAATCAGCAGGGTCAGTGACAATCGCTACGTGATGATAATTTTTGGCCGCAGCGCGCACCATGGTTGGGCCACCAATATCAATATTTTCAATCGCATCTTCTAGACTGCAATCTGGCTTAGCAATAGTGGCGCGGAATGGATATAAATTCACCACCACCATATCAATGTTCGGAATACCAGCTTGTTGCATAGCACTGACATGCTCAGCTAAATCGCGCCGTCCTAGAATGCCTCCATGTACTTTGGGGTGCAAAGTTTTTACACGACCATCTAACATTTCAGGAAAACCAGTGTAATCACTCACCTCAATCACTGGAATATTGTGTTCACGAAACAACTTGGCGGTGCCACCCGTGGATAAAATTTCCACACCAAATTTTTGCAAAGCAAGGGCAAATTCGACCACACCTTGTTTATCGGATACGCTGATAAGGGCTCGTTTAATGACAGACATAATTTAGGGAACAATAAAAAAAGAAAAAAGTTATTCGATACCGTGTTGCTGTAATTTTTTTCGCAGCGTATTACGGTTTAAACCAAGAATTTCGGCGGCTTTGCTTTGGTTGCCAGCAGCGCGACGCATGATATATTGCAACATTGGCTTTTCTACACAATTCAATACCATTTCATACACGGCATGGGGTGCATGACCGTCTAAATCTTTGAAATATTCATCCAGCGCCCGCTCGACTGCATTGGCCAATTGGGTTTGTCCACTCATGCTGCCAACTCCTCTGCACCATCTGAACTTTGCTCAGTTTCGTATTGCAGACGATGGTCTTGTTGACGCAAATGATCAAAGAAAGCATCGATCGCATCGAGTTGTTCTGGAATGCTTTGTAATTGATTCATTTGATGACGAAATTGTGCCGAGTCTTTTAAGCCCTTGGTGTACCAAGAGATATGTTTGCGGGCAACACGCATCCCAGTCAAATCACCGTAAAAGGCATATAAATCATGCAGATGCTCTAACATCACTTGGCGAATTTCCTCCACCTCTGGGGCAGGTAAATGCTCGCCAGTTTGCAAGAAATGTTCGATTTCACGGAATATCCAAGGACGCCCCTGAGCAGCACGGCCAATCATCACCGCATCGGCAGAAGTATAGTCCAATACGTATTTGGCTTTTTCTGGAGAGGTAATATCACCGTTAGCAATCAGTGGAATTTCTAGCACTTCACGTACTGCAGCAATCGTGTCATATTCTGCATCACCGGTATACATACAAGCACGTGTTCTTCCATGCATCGCCAGCGCTTGAATACCTATATCCTGAGCCATTTTAGCCACGGCAATAGCGTTGCGATTTTGTTTATCCCAACCGGTACGAATTTTTAATGTGACAGGGACATCGACTGCGTTTACTACCGCCTTGAGAATCTGCGACACTAAAGGTTCATCGCGCAATAAGGCAGAGCCGGCCATGACATTACAGATTTTTTTGGCAGGGCAACCCATATTGATATCAATAATTTGTGCACCATGTTTGACATTATGGATAGCCGCTTCGGCCATCATTTTTGGGTCAGCGCCAGCAATTTGTACTGAAATTGGCTCTACTTCGCCGTCATGGTTAGCGCGTCTCAGGGTTTTTTCACTGCCATATAACAGCGAGTTTGATGTCACCATTTCTGACACAGCTAAGCCGGCGCCCAGCTTTTTGCAAAGCATGCGGAAAGGCCTATCAGTCACCCCTGCCATGGGGGCAACGACAAGATTATTACGCAGTTGATAAGAGCCAATTTGCACGGGAATAACCAGCTTAATAGTAGGGGAGCTATTTTAGCTTTAATCAGCCTAACTTAACACCCTAATTTGCTTATTTTTTGAACAATAGTGCACTGAGCCTTATGCACGTATTCACGCTGAATAGTCTGTTTAATCTATGTTAGTGATGCTTTGCCATTCGAAACCCATCTGGCTAATGCGCTGGCAAATCTCTTGCATGGCTTGCTCGACATCTGATAGCTCGCCTTTCATGCCCAGTTCTATGGTGCGTCTTTGATCCAGCTTAGGCAAACTAAACAGCTTGAGTTGCGGATAGCGAATTACAAACTCGTTCATCATATCCAACAGCGTACTTTCACCGGCATCCATCACCAAAATGGCACGTTCACTGATTGGTTGCTGTTGAAATAGGTCGGCATAGTATTGCTGTAACACCCATTCCGTCATGGGATGCGCCATTTCAGGAAAACCAGGCATAAAGTAGTGCTGCTGCAGACTAAATCCGGCGACGCGATTAATCGGGTTAGGAATAATCTCTGAGCCTACAGGAAATTCTGCCATGATGACGCGTTTGGGGTAAGCCGCTTCACCATATTGAGCTTCAATCTCAGCCACAGCTTGAGGGTGTCGTTGAATCTCGAGATTTAGGGCTTGAGCGGCTGCTTGCCGAGTATGGTCGTCGGGTGTTGCCCCTATGCCTCCAAAACAAAAAACCACATCTTGTTGAGCAAAGCTTTGTTGAAAATTTCGTACTAAGCTAACAGGGTCATCTGCCAAGTATTGCGCCCAACTTAATTGCAAACCACGTTGCTTAAGCGTTTGGATGACAAAGCTTAGATGCTTGTCCTGGCGTTTGCCAGACAAAATTTCATCACCAATAATATAGGCTCCAAACCTTTTCAAAGCATACTCCTAACAAAATTAGTGGGCAGTTTCCCAATTATTCCCTACCCCGACCTCTGCAATCAAAGGCACATCAAGCTCCGCGACAGATTGCATCAATCTGGGTAATTCTTGTTTTACAAAGGCTAATTCATTTTCAGGTACCTCAAGTACCAACTCATCATGCACTTGCATAATCAATTTACTGGCCAACTGATGTTGTCCAAGCCATTGTTGCACAGCAATCATGGCAAGCTTGATTAGGTCAGCAGCAGTACCTTGCATGGGAGCATTGATGGCGGCACGTTCTGCACCTGCACGGCGCATACCATTACTACTATTGATTTCTGGAACCCATAAGCGTCTGCCAAAATAGGTTTCCACATAACCTTGTTGTTTAGCCAATTCGCGCGTGTCTTGCATATAGGATCGAACACCAGGGTAGCGCGCAAAGTAACGCTCGATATAGTTTTGTGCTGCACTGCGTTCTATGTTGAGATTTTGCGCTAGACCAAAAGCGCTCATCCCATAAATTAATCCAAAGTTAATGACTTTGGCATAGCGTCTTTGTTCACTGCTTACCTCATCTCGGCTACAGCCAAAAATTTCAGCAGCAGTGGCTTGGTGAATATCTTCGCCGTCAGCAAAGGCTTTAAGCATGCCAGCATCTTGCGATAAATGCGCCATGATGCGTAATTCGATTTGAGAATAGTCGGCGGACACAATAAAGTGACCGGAGGGTGCAATAAATGCCTCACGTATGCGTCTGCCTTCACTAGTGCGGACAGGAATGTTTTGCAGATTAGGCTCAGAGCTGGCCAAGCGACCTGTAATCGCCACTGCTTGATTGTAACTAGTGTGTACTCGCCCAGTGTGCGGGTTGATCATACGTGGCAATTTGTCGGTATAAGTCGATTTTAGTTTCGCAAGACCACGATGTTCTAATAGCAATTTTGGCAGAGGATAATCCAAGGCTAATTCTTGCAATACTTCCTCGTCGGTTGAGGGCGCACCAGAAGGAGTTTTTTTGGTCGGTTTAATGCCTAATTTGCCAAACAAGATTTCTTGCAATTGCTTGGGCGAACCCAAATTAAATGGCTGACCAGCCAATTCATAGGCCCTACTCTCCAACTCGATTAAACGTGCTCCCAACTCATTACTTTGTCGCAACAACATATGCTGGTCGATAAGTACCCCGTTGCGCTCCATCACAAATAAAATTTCTGAGCAGGGGATTTCAATCTGGCGATAAATATAATCCAGTTTGCTATCTTGGTTGATGCGTGGATACATGGCTTGATGAAGTTGCAAAGTGATATCGGCATCTTCTGCCGCATACTCGCTTGCAATCTCTACTGCGACTTGCTGGAAGCCAACTTGCTTGGCGCCCTTACCAGCGACTTGCTCATAGGTGATGGTGTGTATGCCTAAATGGCGCAGCGCAAGATTATCCATATTGTGTGGCATATGCGACTCGAACACATAGGACTGCAGCAATGTGTCATGGGAAATGCCCTTGAGAGTAATGCCATGATTGGCAAAAACGTGCCTATCAAACTTTAGATTTTGTCCGACTTTTTTGATGTCGGGATTTTCTAAAATAGGTTTGAGTAATGCCAATACTGTATCCCGATTCAGCTGTATAGGGGCGTCAAAATAGTCATGTGCGACAGGAATATAAATCGCTTCACCGGGCTTGATACTGAGAGAAATGCCAACAATTCTGGCTTGCAGAGGATCTAAAGCGTCTGTCTCACAATCCACACAGAGCAATGATGTGCTTGCAATAGACTGCAAGAATTGCTGCAGTGCATCCATCTGTAAAATGCATTGATAATGACGCGAAACATTGGGCTCATATTGATGAGCTTGATGTTCAGGCGAGGCCACAGTTGACTCAAATAATGATGTGGTTGGGCTTGCTTCTGTCTCTCTATGACCCTGTCCAACATCACTCTGTATTTGATCTAGTTCGCGACGCCAAGTTTTAAATTCAAAATGCTCAAATAACTGTATTAACTTATCCCGATTCAATGGTTTGGGTTCTAGGTCTTGCCAAGTTTCTCTCAAGGCACAATCGCATTTAATAGTAATCAGTTGACGAGAGGTGGGAAGCCAGGACAGGGCTTTACGCAGATTTTCACCGACTACGCCGGTGATTTCATCCGCGTGTTGGATAATGTTTTCCAGTGTGCCATATTGCTGTAGCCACTTAACAGCTGTTTTTGGACCCACTTTTTCCACGCCCGGTACATTGTCAGAAGTGTCGCCTATCAACATTAAATAATCGACGATGCGCTCGGGAGGTAGACCAAATTTATTGGTCACGCCGGCAATATCCAATACCTCATTACTCATGGTGTTGACGATGGTGACATGCTGATTGACTAGCTGCGCAATATCTTTATCGCCTGTCGAGATAATCACGCGCATCCCAGCTGCTTCAGCTTGTTTAGCCAAGGTACCGATAACATCATCAGCCTCAACCCCTGGCTCCACAATCAGTGGCCAACCCATCGCTTGAATCGCTTGGTAAAGTGGTTCAACTTGCGCGCGCAAATCGTCTGGCATCGATGCCCGATTGGCTTTATATTGGGGATAGATGTCGTCGCGGAAAGTTTTGCCTTTTGCATCAAAAATACAAGCGCTATAATCTGCTGGGTAGTCTTTATGTAAGCGGCGTAACATATTCAGTACGCCTTGGATTGCGCCCGTTGGTTCGTTTTGGCGGTTGCGCAAGTCCGGCATGGCGTGAAATGCACGATATAAGTAAGAAGAGCCGTCAACCAGTAATAAAGTTTTCATAATTGAGAAGAGTCTATGTCCATCACTAACAAATTGCCAAAAATTACCGATCCCGAAGTATTGGGTCATTATCATACCGCACACGAGTCCTGGCATGCCTTCGAAATTATGGCAGAATTTGTCAATGC
>CAYYBG010000021.1:0-34637 GCA_964470195.1 uncultured Methylophilaceae bacterium
TTGCCACGATGATGCCCAACTCGCCCTTTTCTAAGCGTTGTTCCAGCGCATTGTTTGCCTCGTGGCGACGGGCTAACCAAACAGCTAATGGAAGCAAAATTTTGCCTTGGGCAGGAATGGCGGTTTGCGCAATCTGCTCAGCGCTATAACTTTCCTCACCAGTAAGTTTAAACAACACCACTTTCCCTGCTTGTTTACGCACTTGTTCCTCAGCAGGTGCCGGCGGAACGACCCATGTCCATTCATCGTCGACAATGGCGTTGTGGCGAATCAAATTAGACATGTGCCTCTCCTGATGTTAGCTCGGAAGCCTTGTCGTAAACGTGTTGTTTGAATGGGTCTACGCCTATTCTGCGCACAGTCTCAATAAAACGTTCCTCATCTTGGCGTTCACGCAGATATACTTCGATTAAGCGTTGAACTACCCCTGGCATCTGCTCAGCACTAAAAGAGGGGCCAATCACTGTCCCCAAACTGGCATCATTACCTTGTTTGCCACCAATGGTCACTTGGTACCATTCCGAGCCATCCTTATCTACCCCTAAAATACCAATGTGACCGACGTGATGATGACCGCAGGCATTCATACAGCCAGAGATATTCAATTCGATATCACCAATATCATGTAGGTAGTCCAAATTATCGAACTGTTTTTGGATCGCCTCTGCAATTGGGATACTCTTGGCATTCGCCAGGGAGCAAAAATCACCACCAGGACAGCAGATGATATCTGTCAACAATCCAATATTCGGGGTTGCCAGACCCGCTGCACGGGCCTTCTCCCATAGGCTTGCCAGATCGGCTAATTTTACGTCGGTCAAAATCAGGTTTTGTTCATGTGATACGCGTAGCTCACCAAAACTATAAGCGTCAGCCAAATCAGCCACTACGCGCATTTGTTCGCTAGTCGCATCACCGGGAGCGCAACCATGTGGCTTCAAAGATAGAGTGACAGCGCGATAGCCAGCTTGTTTGTGGGCATGGACGCAGCGCTTGACCCAAGCGGCAAAAGCGGGATTGCTGCTAATTGCTGCATCAAAATTGGCATCATAGGCAGGTAATTTCTCATAGGGCATGACATCAAAATACTGGCTGACACGCTTCAACTCCTGCTCATCGATGGTATTCGGGCCATCTTTAATATGTTGCCATTCATCTTCAACTTGACGACGGAACTCATCGATGCCAAGGGCCTTTACCAAAATTTTAATACGCGCCTTAAAGGCATTATCACGCCGACCATGCAAGTTGTAGACACGAATAATGGCTTCGCAATAAGTCAAGGCGTGTTGCCATGGTAAATGCTCTCTTATAACAGAGCCCAGGATGGGTGTGCGACCTAGTCCGCCTCCCACCCAAACTCGAATCGCCATTTGCCCTGTATCGTCAAAATAAAATTGCAGTCCGATATCGTGCGCTTGAACCAGAGCACGGTCTTGTTGAGTCCCCGATACAGCAATTTTGAATTTGCGCGGTAATAGGGCAAACTCTGGGTGGAATGTACTCCATTGACGCATTATTTCGGCCATTGCCCGTGGGTCTAAAATTTCATCAGGGGCAACGCCAGCAAATTGATCGGTAGTGATGTTGCGAATACAGTTACCAGAGGTCTGAATAGCATGCATTTCTACCGTGGCAAGTTCGGCCAAAATTTCTGGCACATCTTCTAGTTTTGGCCAGTTTAACTGCAAGTTTTGACGCGTACTAAAATGGCCATAACCTTTGTCAAAGCGCTGGGCGATTTCAGCTAATTTACGTAGTTGTCTGGATGAAAGCGTGCCATAGGGGATGGCAATGCGCAACATAGGCGCATGGCGTTGAATATATAAACCATTTTGCAATCTTAATGGTCTGAATTCATCATCATTTAATTCTCCTGCCAAATAGCGACGAGTCTGGTCGCGAAATTGGGCAACGCGTTCATTAACGATTTGATGATCTAAGGCGTCGTATTTATACATATCTTTAAGCTCTTTAATAGGGGCGCTATTTTAATTGAGCACCAGTTTGATACCAACATAAATTAGTATGGCAGCAAGCACTAAGCGTATCCAATGTTCGGCTAACTTTGAGCTCATATGGCTGCCAATGTAAATACCAGGAATCGAACCAATCAGCAGTAAACCCAACAGACCATAATCGATGGTTCCTAGGGTTGCATGGCCTAAACCAGCGACCAGAGTGAGTGGGACTGCATGGGCGATATCGCTACCCACGATGGTAGTAATTTTTTTGCGAGGATATAAGGCGATCAGGGCGGTAACGCCAAGTGCGCCAGCACCTACTGAAGTTAAAGTGACCAGCACGCCTAATACGATGCCTAAAATAACTGTTGCGATATCTACATATTTTTCCGAGATGATGCTTCTTCCACCCAACCACTGCGTCAGTCTATTGCGCAGAATTACAGCCAATGAGGTAACGATTAGTGCAATACCAAGCCAATATTTGATGGTCTTGATCGCGCTGGTGGAGTCGACATCAATATTTTTCAATAACAAAATTGTTGCGATTGAGGCAGGAACACTGCCAACCGCTAAACGTGTGACAATTTTCCAGTCGATATTTCCCAATTTTCCGTGGGCAAAAATTCCCACTGATTTAGTGATCGATGCGTAAAGCAAATCGGTGCCTACAGCAACGGCAGGTTTGATACTGAAAAGCATCATTAAAATTGGCGTCATCAGTGAACCGCCACCCACGCCAGTGAGTCCAACCAACCAACCAACGACAAACCCTGCAATTATGTAGCCAGTATCCATAAATTCCTTAGTAAGCTTTATTTTTGTAAAGATTTAAGCCGGCAGATTATAAATGAGACCAAATATATTATTTTAATAATAATTTATTCTTTGGTATATTTCTTTTAGTTATAAAAGAACCGATAAGATTATAGAGATATTGAATGAAACTACATCAATTACGCTACATACGCGAAGTCGCTCGACAAGGTTTAAATATCTCGATGGCAGCCGAGAATCTTCATACTTCTCAGCCCGGTGTGAGTAAGCAGATTCAATTACTCGAAGAAGAGCTTAATCTGCAAATTTTTCAGCGCAATGGCAAGCGTTTAACAGGAGTAACAGAGCCTGGTAAAAGTGTATTAGAGTTGGCCGAACGTGTTTTGCGAGATATGGAAAACATTAAACGTGTGGGGGAAGAATTTAGTCACGAGGATGTTGGAACTCTGACCATTGCTACCACGCACACCCAAGCCAGATATCGACTTCCAGCTGCGGTGAAGGCATTTATGGATCAATATCCCAACGTTAAACTGAATATTCATCAAGGTAATCCTACCCAAGTTGCTGAGCAGGTTGAATCAGGTGAGGCGGACATTGGTATTGCAACTGAGGCAATTAGTCAGTTTGAAAAGATTTTGTGCTTGCCAGCTTATCAGTGGAATCGCTGTGTAGTAGTCCCGCCTGGACACAGATTACTTAGAGATATGCCACTCACCTTAGAAAAGCTGGCTTGTTATCCACTGATTACCTATGACTTTGCTTTTACAGGAGGTTCTTTGGTCAGCGGTGTATTCGCAAAACAAGGGTTAACTCCCAATGTGGTATTGACAGCCATTGACGCGGACGTCATTAAAACCTATGTGCAATTAGGTCTGGGGGTGGGTTTATTAGCCAATATGGCTTACGACCCCGAGCGAGATAGCAATTTAGTGGGTGTCGATGTAAGTCATCTTTTTCCGCATAGCGTCACCTATGTGGGGATTCGCCGCGATATCTATTTGCGTCGTTATGCTTATGACTTTATTCAGCTGTTGGCTCCTAAATATGACCATCAAGCAATCCTAAAAGCAATTCATGGTGATTAGTTTGATTGACGATTTAGTCACGAATTAAGTTATAATTAACGGTTCTGTATTTCTTACTATGCCAATCAAATTTTTTCGGAGACCGCTATGGCTAATCTATTAGAACAATTAAAGACCATGACCACGATAGTGGCAGACACCGGTGACGTAGAGGCTATCAAAACTGTTAAGCCTTATGACGCCACAACCAATCCATCGTTGTTGCTCAAGGCAAGTACATTGCCACAATGCGAGCCCATGATTGCAGAAGCGATTGCCTATGCCAAAGCGAATAGTAGCAACAAAGATAAACAAATCGAAGATGCAGCCGATAAATTAGCTGTATTGGTCGGTTTGGAAATCCTTAAACACATTCCTGGCCGCATCTCTACTGAAGTTGATGCCCGATTGTCTTTCAATATTGATGCGATGGTAGCTAAAGGTCGTAAAATTATTCAGCTGTATCAAGAAGCTGGTGTGAGTAAAGACCGTGTGTTGATTAAATTGGCTTCAACTTGGGAAGGTATTAAAGCCGGTGAAGTTCTGGAAAAAGAAGGTATTAACTGTAACCTGACATTGTTGTTTGGTTTTGGTCAAGCGCGCGCATGTGCTGAAGCAGGTGTATTTCTGATTTCCCCATTTGTGGGTCGTATCCTGGATTGGTACAAAGCCAAAACAGGTGAAACTTATACAGCTGAAACAGATCCAGGTGTGCAATCTGTTCGTCGTATCTACGCCTACTACAAAGAACATGGATATAAAACTGTGGTAATGGGTGCCTCTTTCCGCAATATCGGCGAGATTACTGCACTGGCAGGTTGTGACCGTTTGACGATTGCGCCTACTCTATTGCAAGAGCTAGAGGCAACAGAGGGTGACTTGCCACGCGTACTGTTAGACGCTGGCAAGAAGACAGAAGTGCCAGCTAAGATGACTGAAGAAGAATTCCGTTTTGCTTTAAACGAAGATGCGATGGCCACAGAGAAGTTGGCAGAAGGTATTCGTGGTTTCGTCGTTGACCAAATCAAAATGGAAACAGCTTTGGCAGCTAAGCTGTAATCGATTTAGATCTAACTCCTGGTTTATTCCAGGAGTTGTGATGCGTTGACACATCAGTTTGTTGCGCTATAAGATAGCCGTCCAATTTTTGTATTAACGCATCAACTTCTAAAAATGTAGTAAATAAGTAGTAATTAAACCATTAATGGAGAAAAAATCATGGCATTAACACAAATGGCATTAGACTCATTGGATTTCGACGCAACCGTAGCTTTGGCTGAAAAAGTTGCTCCACACGTTGATATCTTAGAAATCGGTACACCATGTATCAAACACAACGGTATCAAACTGTTGGAAACATTGCGCGCTAAGTTCCCAAAGAACCAAATCTTGGTTGACTTGAAGACAATGGATGCTGGTTTCTACGAAGCTGAGCCTTTCTACAAAGCAGGTGCTGACATTTGTACAGTATTGGGCGTTGCAGATATCGGTACTATCAAAGGCGTGATTGACGCAGCTAACAAATACGGTAAAAAAGCACAAGTTGACTTGATCAACGTTGCTGACAAAAAAGCACGTACTCAAGAAGTAGCTAAATTGGGTGCACACATCATCGGCGTTCACACTGGTTTGGATCAACAAGCTGCTGGCCAAACACCATTTGCTGACTTAGCTATGGTTTCTGGTTTGAAATTGGGCTTGGAAGTTTCTGTTGCTGGTGGTGTTAAAGCCGCTACTACTGCGCAAGTTCGTGATGCTGGCGCGACAATCATTGTTGCTGGCGCTGCCATTTACGGTGCTGCTGACCCAGCTGCTTCTGCTGCTGAAATCACTGCTATCGCTCACGGTAAGTAATTACTTGAGCGCTAGTGTTGAACACTAGCAGGTCATGTAATCCCGGCGTTAAAGCGTCGGGATTTTTTTTGCAGTGGATTTTTTGGTAAAATAGTCTTTGTACAGCATTCGCTTTTCATTTTTAACCGTGACGCGTTTTAGTCATCATGAGACCGCGTTATAACCAACCCCCAATATTTAATAACAGATTACCGAGGAAAACTATGGATCATCAAAAACTTATTTTAGACAAACTCACCAATATTTTGTCTGTTACAGATAACAAATCCAAGCAGCTTTTAGATTTAGTTGACAACGCGGGTCGTACATTTATTGGCGGCGCTGGTCGTTCATTGTTGGTATCACGTTTTTTTGCTATGCGTTTAATGCATGCAGGTTATAACGTCAATATGATTGGCGAAGTTGTGACAACAGCAATCAAACAAGGTGACTTGTTAATTTTGGTATCTGGTTCAGGCGGTACTGAAACTTTGCTACCTTTCGTGAAAAAAGCTAAATCAGTAGGTGCTAAGTTCGTAGTGATTTCTATGAAGAAATCATCGCCGATGGCAGATGCTGCTGACTTGGTTATTCAAATTGGTCAAGATGACAGTTTCCCATTGACCAAAGGTATGCCTATGGGCTCACAATTTGAGCTGTCCGCTTTGATTTTCTTAGAAGCAGCGATTTCTGAATTAGTCCATAACAAAGATTTAACTGAAGAGGGTATGCGAGCATTGCATGCTAATTTGGAATAATCCAAATGCAAAAAACCCTGCTTAGGCAGGGTTTTTTTTAGTAATCAAGTTGTAAAAGATTTTAATAAAAATAACAAAAAAATTACCCATTGCAAATAAAAAAGGAAAAATATGATGCAACAACAGTCTTTGGCATCCTACTGGATGCAACTTAAACAAAACCCTTTAAATGCTTCTGTTTGGCAAGATTTAGCTCTGATTTATGCTGAGTGCAGTTTGCCATGGCACACACGCTATGCGGCAACTCAAGTGAATCGCCTCCAGCCTAATTGTCAATCAGCGATGGATACATTGCTCCAACAATGTCAGCAACAAGCTAAACAGGAAAATGCCGTATTCAGTGTGGTATATGAGGATGTATTGGCTAGGGCAGAATTCACCCAGTCTAGACAATGTCTAGAGAGCCTGACTGCGCTTGCCGAGGTGATTCGCGATGATTGGATAACATTGTTATATATCTGGCGTTTGCATGACATTGTATCTGACAGTCAAGTCCCAAGGCCGCATTTAGAGCAACTCACAGCGTTGGAGTATATACCGGGTGAAACAGCTCATTTAATTGCGCGCTGGCGCTTGCTGGCTGGGGATGCTCAGGGAGCGGTGGCGTTGCTGAAAGATTTGGTACATGTCACCGATGAGCGTCCTTTGCGCTACAGCTCTATGCTATTACTTGGTGATGCCTTGTTGCAATTGGGTAACACACAAGCCGCTGAATTAGCTTTTAGTCGAGCTGCGTTGTCGCCCAATCCGAAATTCTTAGCTTTGTTAGCCGAGCATAGTTTTAATCATAACTATTGGGTCGAAGCTGTCGCTTTGCGCAGACAGATTGTACAAATGACGCCCAATGATGCTACAGCTTGGCTTGCCTTGGCGCAAACTGAGTCGCAAATTCATGAGTCAGGGCCAGCGCTGCAAAGTTGCGCGCGTGCTCTCGAGCTCAGACCTGACTATCCTGAAGCTTTATTACTACAAGCTCAGTTAGAAGATAAAACTGGCGAAGGTGAGAGTTATTTTCGCGTGGTGCTGGAACAATATGAAAAAGGCGACCCATTATCTCGACTAACCTCAAGTGTGGCGATGTCATCTTTGTATGCAGGATTTCTTAGTGCTGAACAACGAGCTGATTTACATCGACGATTATGTGCCCCGATAGAAGCCAGCATCACTGCCATCTTTCCAGCGGCAAAGCCTGATCAACTGAAGTCTAAGGCTAAGAGCTTGTCTAGACCTTTACGGGTGGGCTATTTAAGTGGTGATTTGCATAGACAACATCCCGTTAATTTATTTCTGTTACCAGTATTAGAGCGTCATCATCAACAACGCGTTGAAGTGTTTATCTATCATACTGGGCGCATGTATGACATCTACACCGAGCGTGCTAAACAGGCAGCAAGCGCTTGGCGCGATGTAGGTCATTGGGACGACGCAGCAATTGCTCAGCAGATTGTTACAGATCAGTTGGATATATTGATTGATACCGCAGGTCATACCAATAGTCATCGCTTGGCTGTGATGGCGATGCGTCCTGCACCAGTGACTGCTACTTTCTTAGGCTATCCGCACTCTACAGGCTTAACGCGGATAGATTATTTAATTGGCGATCCGATAGTCAGTCCGACACAACATCAACATCTTTATACAGAACATATTGCCCAAATGCCCAATACTGTTTTCTGTTGGGCACCGGTAGATGATTATGCTTTACCCAAACGTATGCCCTTGAACAAAGATAGTACTATTGTGCTGGGATCGTTCAATAATGCCATGAAATTAGTGCCCCGTACTTTGCAATTATGGGCAAAAATTATGCATAGTTTGCCAAATGCAAAACTGTTAATTAAAGCGCCAAGTTTTGATGATCCACGCATTCGTCAGCATTTCATAGATAGCTTAACAGCTTTAGGTGTGGAACAAACTCGTATTGAGTTGCGAGGGCCCTGTGGTTTGTTTGAGATGATGCAAGAGTATGCTGACGTTGATATTGCCTTAGATCCTATTCCATACAATGGCGGAACCACAAGTTTGCAGGCGCTATGGATGGGCACTCCAGTGATTACCCTTCAAGGAGAAAATTTTGTTGGACGTATGGGATCCAGTTTTCTTCATGCCTTAGGCTACCCTGAGTGGGTGGCACAAACCGAGCAGGACTTTGTGGATATCGTCGTCAATTTGGCGCAGCAACCCGAATTGCTCAATGAATTACACCAAAACTTACGTTCACAAGTTCAGCAATCAAGTGTAGGTGATATTGAGCGATATACCGCTGACTTTGAGCAATTATTGATGCGATTGGCTCAAACCAAGGCGAAATAAGTGCTGGGCTAGTATCCGACGATCTGTGGGGCAGCTAATTGGGCAATTTCTTCGTCGCTAAACAGACGACCACGCGTGATAAATGCCATGCCGCTGCCACACTCCAAGGAAAATGAACCACTGGATCCACTAATCGCATCTAATATCGTATGGGTATTTTGACTGAACTCAAATTGGCTAGCTGACATATAAAATTTTGCTCGTCCAATTTGACCAAGCAACACGTCACTGGCCACAGGGTGATATTCATTGGCAGGCATGCATAAAGGGCCGCTGCCTTCACAACATCCGCCTGACTGTAAAAAAACCAAGTCGCCATATTGCTGAGCAAGTTTTTCGATTAAATTAAGTGCGGCTGCGGTAGCTGAAATTCTCTCTGTCATTGTTTTTCCTTGATAGACATAGCAGGGCAAAAAAAGAGGCGGTATTTAACCGCCTCATCATTGTTGCAGATTGAGGCTAGGCCTCAAATGATAACATTTGCTTGTTAGAAGAAACCAAGTTTGTTAGGACTGTAGCTGACCAACAGGTTCTTGGTTTGTTGGTAATGATCCAACATCATCTTGTGGGTCTCACGACCTATTCCAGATTCTTTGTAACCACCAAATGCTGCATGAGCGGGGTATGCGTGGTAACAGTTAGTCCAAACGCGACCAGCCTTAATGCCACGACCCATGCGATATGCACGGCTACCATCACGGCTCCAAACTCCAGCGCCAAGACCAAAGATTGTATCATTTGCTATCTTTAATGCTTCCGCTTCATCTTTGAAAGTTGTGACAGACAACACTGGGCCGAAAATTTCCTCTTGGAAAATGCGCATGCTGTTGTTGCCTTTAAAAAGTGTTGGTTTAACATAATAGCCATCAGCTAAATCACCACCCAACACGTTTCGCTCACCGCCACATAACACTTGCGCGCCTTCCTGACGGCCGATATCCATATAAGACAGAATCTTGGTCAGTTGCTCGGTAGACGCTTGTGCACCAATCATGGTGTTTGGATCAAGTGGGTTACCTTGCTTAATAGCTGCTACGCGAGGCAATACACGCTCCATAAACTTGTCATATACAGACTCTTGAATAATTGCTCGAGACGGGCAAGTACAAACCTCACCTTGGTTGAAGGCAAACAGAACAAGACCTTCCACCGCCTTATCGAAGAAAGCATCATCTTCAGCGGCAATATCATCAAAAAATATGTTAGGAGACTTGCCGCCAAGCTCCAAGGTTGCTGGAATCAAGTTGCCCGCAGCTGCTTGAGCAATCACACGGCCAGTAGCAGTAGATCCAGTGAAGGCGATTTTAGCGATACGTTTGCTGCTTGCCAAAGGTGCGCCAACTTCACGGCCATAGCCATTGACAATATTGATGACACCTGGAGGAACCAAGTCGGCAATCAATTCCATCAAAATTAAGATACTGATAGGGGTAAATTCAGCTGGTTTTAATACCACAACATTACCAGCAGCTAATGCTGGTGCAAGCTTCCAAGCTGCCATCAAGATTGGGAAGTTCCAAGGAATAATCTGGCCAACAACGCCCAATGGCTCGTGGTAATGGTAAGCAATAGTATTTTCATCGATTTCACAAATGCTGCCCTCTTGCGCACGCAGACAGCCAGCGAAGTAGCGGAAATGGTCTGCAGACAAAGGTATGTCGGCGTTCATGGTTTCGCGGATAGGTTTGCCATTATCGATGGTTTCGGCAGTCGCAATCGTTTCTAAATGTGCTTCAATACGGTCAGCGATTTTCAGCAAAATGCCTGCACGCTCAACGGGAGCTGTTTTACCCCATGCGTCAGCGGCCTTGTGTGCAGCATCCAGCGCTAATTCAACATCTGCTGCACCAGATCGAGCGGCTTTGGTGTAGGGTTTGCCGGTGATTGGGGTAATTACATCAAAATATTCGCCACTGACAGGTGCAACCCATTTCCCGCCAATAAAATTGTCATATTTTGTCTTGTAGGGAACCTTTACTCCCATGTTCTTTAGTAAGTCTAAACTCATTATCTCTCTCCAAAACTAGAATTGATCGTTATCCCTTTTATTAAGATTTAGCACAGTTTTGGCTGTATTGCTGATAGAGCATTGTGGTTGCAGTAATAAAGTATCCAACACGTGCCAACTGATTACTTTACATGAAATTTAGCTAACTTTGATGAGATTTTTGTAAATACAGCTTTTTTTTTAAGAAAAAATTCATGATTTTCATGGCCACAGAAGCTCGCTTAATTTTGTTAAAATGATATAAGAGAGAAACTAAATAGGATGTTAGACATTCCAACATCCTAAATACAATAAAATTGGAGAGTACTGTGTTGGACGATCATCAAATCAGAATTGATGCGCATATCAATGCTTTGCGCACACTTCCAGGGGCGCTTTTGCCTATATTGCACGCAATACAAGATGATTTAGGCTATGTACCTGAAACTAGTTATCCCAATATTGCCCACGCACTCAATTTATCAGTCGCTGAAGTGCACGGAGTTGTCACTTTTTATCATCATTTTCGTACCCAACTTGTCGGTAGACATATTATCCACATCTGTCGTGCTGAGTCTTGTAAATCGATGGGTGCAGATGCATTAGAGGCTTACGCTAAAAACACCTTGGGCATAGATTATCATCAAACTACTGAGGATGGGGCTATTACGCTTGAGCCTATCTACTGCCTAGGCAATTGTGCTTGTTCCCCTGCAATCGCAGTAGATGAACGGGTAGTTGGTCGAGTCGATGAAAAAAAATTGAACCAGATTATTGCCAAAGCTCGGGAGACAAAATGAGTATCAAGATTTATGTGCCGCGAGATTCCAGTGCACTTTCATTAGGTGCGCATGAAGTAGCTGAGGCAATTGCAGCTGAAGCAAAACTGCGTCAACAAGATATTCAACTGATACGGAATGGTTCGCGCGGAATGTTCTGGCTGGAGCCATTGGTTGAAGTAGAAACTGAACAAGGTCGTATGGCTTATGGTCCTGTTACTGTAGAAGATGTCGCTAGCTTATTTGATGCTGATTTTGTTCATGGTGGAAAACATCCACTTAGTCTTGGTTTAACAGCAGAGATTGCTTGGTTAAAAAAACAAGAAAGATTGACTTTTGCTCGCGTGGGAATTACCGATCCTGTCAGTTTGGATGATTATCTTGCCCATGATGGCTATCGTGGATTGCACAACGCACTCAAACTAAGTGCTGCTGAGATTGTTCAACAAGTCACTGATTCTGGATTACGAGGTCGAGGTGGTGCGGCTTTTCCAACAGGTATTAAGTGGAACACCGTATTGAATGCGCCATCTGATCAAAAGTATATTGTTTGTAATGCCGATGAAGGCGACTCTGGAACCTACTCTGATCGTATGATTATGGAAGGTGATCCATATGTTTTGATTGAAGGAATGACGATTGCTGCTTTGGCTGTAGGTGCTACTCAAGGCTATATCTATTTGCGTTCTGAATATCCGGACGCCTTGCACACTCTCAATCAAGCCATTGATCAGGCTTACCACGCTGGCTATTTAGGTGAGAATATTCTTGGTTCTGCACATCGTTTTGACCTAGAAGTACGTCGTGCTGCGGGGGCCTATGTTTGTGGTGAAGAGACATCCTTGCTAGAGAGCCTTGAAGGTAAACGCGGTTTGGTTCGTTTTAAGCCTCCATTGCCAGCTATCGAGGGTTTGTTTGGAAAGCCCACGGTAGTTAATAATGTGATTTCGCTAGCGACAGTACCTATCATTATGGACAAAGGCGCTGAGTTTTATCGAGATTTTGGTATGGGACGTTCGCGTGGCACTTTGCCTATTCAACTGGCTGGTAATCTAAAACAATGTGGTTTGGTAGAAAAAGCTTTTGGTATCACTTTGCGCGAGTTGCTGGAAGACTTTGGGGCTGGATCTGCTAGCGGAAAGCCTATTCGTGCTGTACAAGTGGGTGGGCCTTTGGGAGCTTATCTACCTGAATCGCAATTTGATACGCCTATGGACTACGAGAAGTTCTCGGAAATTTGGGCGGTGTTAGGTCACGGTGGTGTAGTCGCTTTCGATGAAAGTGTTGATATGGCCAAAATGGCTCGCTATGCTTTTGAGTTCTGTGCTATCGAGTCCTGTGGTAAGTGTACACCATGCCGAATAGGCTCAACGCGCGGAATGGAGGTCATTGATAAGGTAATTTCTGGTCAAGATAAGGAGCAGAATGTTGCCTTGGTACGTGATCTAAGCGATACAATGTTGAACGGTTCATTGTGTGCTTTGGGTGGGATGACGCCATACCCAGTGCTAAGTGCCATGAATCATTTTCCTGAGGATTTTGGGCTAGAAAAAGTCCCATTAGCTAAATAGCCTGACAGATTAAAGGAATTCATTATGAAGAAACCTATCAATCAATATACCGACTATGGAACACCAGCAAAATCATCTAGTGAGCAAGTGACGCTTGAAATTGATGGCACGAAAATCACTGTTCCAGCTGGTTCTTCAATTATGCATGCTGCCGTTGCTGCTGGTGTTTCAGTACCTAAATTATGTGCTACTGACAGCCTTGAACCATTTGGTTCTTGTCGTCTTTGCTTGGTGGAAATTGAAGGTCGACGTGGTTTTCCTGCCTCATGTACTACGCCTGTAGCAGAAGGCTTGAAAGTAAAAACACAAACGCCCAAATTGGCGGATATACGCCGAGGTGTGATGGAGTTATACATTTCAGACCATCCATTAGATTGTTTAACTTGTGCCACCAACGGTGATTGTGAGTTACAAGATATGGCCGGTGCAGTGGGCTTGCGAGAAGTGCGTTACGGTTATGATGGTGAAAATCATCTAAAGTCAGAAAAAGATACCTCAAATCCTTATTTTCAATTTGATCCATCCAAATGTATCGTATGTTCGCGTTGTGTGCGCGCATGTGAGGAAGTGCAGGGTACTTTTGCATTGACTATACAAGGGCGTGGCTTTGAATCCAAAGTTGCATCAGGCGTCAGTGATTTTATGGATTCTGAATGTGTATCTTGTGGCGCATGCGTACAAGCTTGTCCAACTGCAACGCTGATTGAGAAATCTGTGGTGCAACATGGTGTGCCAGACTATTCCATTACCACGACTTGTGCTTACTGTGGAGTAGGTTGTTCATTTGATGCACAGATGAAAGGCGAACAAGTGGTACGAATGATACCGAGTAAGCATGGTGGTGCCAATCATGGCCACTCATGTGTGAAAGGTCGCTTCGCATGGGGATATGCAACCCACAAAGACCGTATTACCACCCCTATGATACGTCAATCTATCCATGATCCTTGGCAACAAGTTAGTTGGGATGAAGCTATTCAATACGCAGCAAGCCAAATCAATCGAATTAAAGATCAATATGGCAAAGAATCGATAGGCGGAATTACCTCATCTCGTTGTACTAATGAAGAAGTGTATGTCACACAAAAACTTATACGCGCAGTGTTAGGCACTAACAACGTTGATACATGTGCCCGCGTATGTCATTCGCCAACCGGTTATGGCCTAAAGCAAACATTGGGTGAGTCGGCAGGTACGCAAACCTTTGATTCCGTCATGCATTCTGATGTAATTTTTGTGATTGGAGCAAACCCAACTGATGGTCATCCGGTGTTTGGCTCTCAAATGAAACGTCGTTTGCGTGCTGGCGCCAAACTGATTGTGGCTGATCCACGACAAATTGATTTGGTGCAATCCCCTCATGTACGAGCTGATTATCACCTAAAACTACGCCCTGGTACCAATGTAGCATTGATTTCAGCCATATCTCACGTGATTGTGACTGAGGGGTTGGTCAAAGAAGCATTTGTGCGTGAGCGTTGTGAATGGGATTCTTTTGAAATGTGGCGTGATTTTGCGGCTAAACCGGAAAACTCACCTGAAGCACTCAGCGAAGAACTAGGTGTGTCAGCGCAAGAGTTACGTGCTGCGGCACGCTTATATGCTACTGGTGGTAATGCAGCCATTTATTATGGCTTGGGCGTTACCGAACACAGCCAAGGTTCAACCATGGTGATGGGTATTGCTAATATTGCTATGGCGACTGGAAATGTTGGGCGTGAGGGTGTAGGTGTTAACCCGTTGCGTGGACAAAACAATGTTCAAGGTTCATGCGATATGGGTTCTATGCCACACGAGTTTACTGGATATCGGCATGTTTCTGATGATGCAACACGGGCATTGTTTGAATCAGCTTGGGGACGACCATTAAGTTCTGACCCTGGACTACGTATCCCTAATATGCTGGATGCTGCCATCGAAGGTAAATTTAAAGCTCTGTATTGTGTGGGTGAGGATATTGCGCAGTCAGATCCCAATACCCAACATGTCACTCATGCCTTGGAATCGATGGAATGTGTGATTGTGCAAGATTTGTTCTTGAACGAAACCGCTAAATTTGCCCATGTATTCTTCCCAGGCGCTTCTTTCCTTGAAAAATCTGGCACCTTTACTAATGCTGAACGCCGAATTTCTCCTGTGAGAAGAGTGATGACGCCTAAAAATGGTATGGAGGATTGGGAGATTACTGCCAAACTTTGCACTGCTTTGGGCTATCCTATGCAATATGCGCATGCCTCTGACATCTTGGACGAAATCGCGGCACTAACTCCTACTTTCCAAGGTGTGAGCTTCCAGAAATTAGATCAATTGGGTAGCGTGCAATGGCCATGTGATGAGCAAAATCCAAGCGGTACACCGATAATGCACGTTGATGAATTTGTACGAGGCAAGGGCAAATTCTTTATTACTCAATATGTACCTACTTCAGAAAAAGTGAATGCACGTTATCCACTGTTACTTACGACAGGTCGTATCTTGTCGCAATACAATGTCGGTGCACAAACTCGTCGAACTGAAAATGTGGCATGGCATAAAGAGGATGTATTAGAAATTCATCCACATGATGCTGAAGATCGAGGAATTCAGGAGGGAGATTGGGTAGGCATTACTAGTCGTGCAGGGGATACCGTCATGCGAGCACTGATTACTGACAGAGTGCAACCTGGTGTGGTTTATACAACATTCCATCACCCAGAGTCTGGGGCTAATGTGATTACTACTGAAAACTCAGACTGGGCTACTAATTGTCCAGAATTCAAGGTAACAGCAGTGCAAATCACTAAAGTCAGTCAAATCTCTGATTGGCAACGTAATTTCAAACGCTTTACTGAACAACAAATTGGTTTCGTTGAACAGGCAAGCAAACCGGCTAATGTCAGTTAATTAATCCTGCATTAAAAGTACGCTGTCCAGTGTGCTTTTAATGCAGCTACTGATCAAGTCTATGCTGAAAATCGTCCAACAAACTTCCACGCAATTTGAGGTGGATAAGCTACAAGATGGTCAGCATCATTTGCAGCAAGATATACTCGCTGAAGAAACCCCAGTAGCGCTAGTTTACAATGGTGTATCCCATGCCGTGATGTTAGCTACCCCTTCAGATTTAGAAGATTTTGCATTGGGATTCTCGCTTGCAGAAAATATTATTCAAAATCCAAAGCAGTTGTATGGCATTGAATTTGAGACGCAAGCGCAAGGAATAGCCTTACAAATGCAAATTGCCACCAGTTGCTTTGCTGAACTTAAGGATAGACGAAGAAGTATGGCAGGCAGGACAGGTTGTGGGTTATGCGGGGCGGAAAGTTTGACGCAAGCCTTACGTTTGCTTGAAAAGCCTGTTAGTCGAGCTCAAGCAATAACAGAGGATGCTATCCACAACGCCTTACATGCTTTGCCGCAATTACAAACTTTGCAACAAGTCACTGGTGCGACACATGCCTGCGCTTGGGCAAATTTGCAGGGTGAAATACAAATTTTACGTGAGGATGTTGGACGCCATAATGCCTTGGATAAATTAATGGGCGCACGTGCACGGCAAATCCAACAAGGGCATGATGGTGTAGGTTTTTTTGTCACAACTAGCCGTGCAAGTTATGAAATGGTCCAAAAGACAGCTTGCGCGGATATTGCCTTACTGATTGCTGTGTCTGCACCAACGGCATTGGCAGTTCGTTTGGCGCAACAATTACAAATCACTTTAGTGGGTTTTGCACGTGCACATCAGATGGTGATATACACAGATGCGCAAGGTCTTATAAAATAAACGCTTTTTGCGAATTAATCGAAACAAGGGCAGTATGAATACAGAACATCTCGTCACGATGGCCAACCAAATTGGTGATTTTTTTAAATCTTACCCAGATCAGGAATTGGCGAAAAAAGAGGTAGTGAATCACCTACAACGCTTTTGGGCATCTAGTATGCGTATGCAACTGATCGAACACGTCAAACAACAGCAAGGCGCTGGCTTACAGCCCTTAGTGCGTGAAGCCATCGCTCAACACCAAGCATCCCTGCTCTAAGGCAAAAAAATGAGCCAGGGGCTACATGTGATTATTCCTGCTGCGGGCTCTGGCAGCCGTATGGGAGCTCAAACTGCTAAACAGTACCTAAACGTAGCAGGGAAGCCGATTTTGCATCATAGCTTGGCTCTATTTTGTCAGCACCCTCGGATTTCACATGTCTATCTTGCTTTAAGTGCTGAAGATACAATATGGCAAAAAACTGCTGGTGAGTTTTCCCAGCATGACAAACTGAGCGTACTACGCACAGGCGGTGAGAGTCGGGCACACACCGTCCTCAATACTTTGCAGCAAATTTCAGTGGCGCCTAATGATTGGGTGTTAGTACATGATGCGGCCAGACCTGGTTTAAGTTCAGCTACATTAGAAAGACTGATTCATCATGTCCAGCAACATGAGGTGGGTGGACTGTTGGCGCTTCCTGTCGCAGATACCATCAAGCGAGCAGACGCTCAGGGACAAGTGCTTAGTACTGAGCAAAGAGCAGGGTTATGGACCGCACAAACGCCGCAGATGTTTCCTTATCAGCTATTGCTCCGCGCCTTACAAACTGCCGATTTTTCACCCACAGACGAGTCTCAGGCGGTTGAGGCACTTGGGTTGTCGCCTTTGTTAGTGCAAGGTGAGTCACGAAATTTAAAAATTACTTATCAGCATGATCTGGCTTTGTTAGAGGCGATGATGCAAATGGAGCAAGAGTGATGATGTTTCGAGTGGGACAAGGCTTTGATGTGCACCAATTAGTCAAAGGACGGCGCTTGATTATAGGTGGCGTGGATATCCCTTTTGAACTTGGCTTGCTCGGTCATTCAGATGCGGATGTGCTGTTGCATGCGATTGCAGATGCATTACTAGGTGCAGCAGGTTTGGGAGATATTGGACGTCATTTTCCCGATAATGACCAACGATTTTTAAACGCCGACTCGCGCAAATTATTGCGTCACGTGGTCGTTTTGATAAGCCAATCAGGCTGGAAGGTGGGCAATATTGATGCCACCATCATCGCCCAGGCACCAAAGATGGCAAGCTATATTCCTTTGATGTGCGAGAATGTGGCTCATGACTGCCAAATTACCTTAGATCAAGTTAATATCAAGGCAACCACCACAGAAAAACTAGGCATGATAGGCAGAGAAGAAGGGATCGCTGCGCAAGCTGTGTGTTTGTTGCATCCATCAAGCGCGGATTAATACGATTACAGCGCCACTCCCGCCATCATGGGGTCTTGCTTGTGCATAAGCAATCACCTCGTCACGTTGTATAAGCCAGTGCCTCAATTTGTGTTTTAACACAGGCTCCCTGTTTTTGGACCCCAACCCTTTGCCATGGACGATACGTACGCAACGCAGACCTCGTTTTTTGCATTGGTTAAGAAAATCAGCAACATACAAACGCGCTTCATCGCTCACTAGGCCATGCAAGTCAATGCTGGCCTGAATCACCCAATGACCACGACGAAGTTTGCTCATCACCAAAGGGGATTGGCCCTCGCGCAAATAAAGTAGCTCCTCACCACTCTCTAACTCATGACCAGGAATATAACCATCACTTAAAGAATCGCGTAAAGCTTGTTGCTCATCGCGGATAAATTGCAATGGAATGGGTTTGGGTTTGGGCTTGGCATGGTAGACATGTTTTTTAGTCAGCGGGCGCGCATCTTGAACCGCTCGTCTGAATAGCTGCAATGATTCATCACTATCCTCGTCAGGTTGAGGATTGATCGTCGGGTCTTTATCCAGTTTCATCACGCTCATCCTTGCAACGGTTCAGAAAAGCTAGCAATGAGAAGCAAGCTACAATGCTAGCAAAATCACCTTATTTTAAACTGCTAAGATAGCGCTCTGCATCTAACGCTGCCATACAGCCAGTTCCCGCACTGGTGACAGCTTGGCGATAAATATGATCTTGTACATCACCAGCAGCAAATACACCTGGAATGCTGGTGGCGGTGAAGTTACCCTCACGACCTGCATGGGTAACAATATAGCCACCTTCCATTTCCAACTGACCAGCAAAAATATCAGTGTTAGGTTTGTGACCAATCGCAATAAAAACGCCACGTAGGGCAATATCTTTGCTTGCGCCAGTTTGAACATTTTTAATACGCATACCGGTAACACCCATATCATCTCCAACAACTTCATCCAAGGTGGCGTGAAGTTCGAGCACAATTCGGCCTTCTTTGACACGTTCCATCAGCTTATCCACCATAATTGCTTCAGCTTTAAAGCTATCGCGTCTGTGTACTAGCGTGACTTTGCTGGCAATATTAGCGAGATATAATGCTTCTTCAACTGCGGTATTACCGCCGCCAATCACCGCTACCTCCTGATTGCGATAGAAGAAGCCATCACATGTAGCGCATGCGGAAACACCTTTACCTGCAAACTTTTCTTCTGAAGGCAGACCCAAATATTTAGCCGAAGCACCGGTGGCGATAATCAGCGCATCGCAAGTATATTCGCCGCTGTCACCCACAAGTCGTATGGGCTTTTCTGTTAGGTGAGCAGTATGAATGTGATCAAAAATCATTTCGGTGTTGAAACGCTCCGCATGCTTTTGAAATCGTGCCATTAACTCTGGGCCCATCACACCATCTGCATCTGCAGGCCAATTGTCTACCTCAGTAGTGGTCATCAGTTGTCCGCCTTGAGCGATCCCAGTAACAAGAACAGGTTTTAGATTGGCGCGCGCTGCATATACGGCAGCGGTATAACCCGCAGGGCCTGAACCCAAAATCATCAATTGGGCGTGTCTGGTGCTCATAGCGAAACTCCTGAAAAAAGTAATCGGATTGAAAAATTAAAAGATGAATATTTTAACCGAAAATATGTGCTTGTTTTTGCCCTATGCTGTCATGACAGGCTTATTTTTTAGCAGAATTGGATCAACAAAAAATCCTGTCGCGATACTGCCTATTAGGCATCGATTATATCCCTCGGCAATTCGTGTAATCACCTGCCGCTAACTGTTATAATTTACAGGTTCTTATCGATAACAGGATTTCAACTTGTTTTGGTCCAGCAAAAAAAAATCTACAGCGAACGCTACGCCAACCATCCCGCCTGAATCTAAGCCACTGGTACGTGAGCTGAAATGGCTTTTATTTGCTGTGCTAGGATTGTTTCTAGTGTTAATTCTCGTTAGTTACTTTCCTCAAGATCCTTCGTTTTGGTATGACGCCTCTGAAAATGCTCAGGTACACAATTATGGTGGACGTTTTGGAGCTTGGTTGTCTGCCATGTTATTAGCGTTATTTGGCTTCTCTGCTTGGTGGTGCGTGATATTTTTAGCCTTTGCCCTGAATCGTAGTATTCGTGCCATCAAAGATACGCAATATGCAAGACCATTTACTTGGCTTAACTGGCTTGGATTTGTTTTGCTTATTTTGGCATCGAGCGCGTTTGAGGACGGACATTTAATTGATTTCCCAGCTGTTTTACCTACTACAGAAAGCGTGTTGGGCTCATTATTAGATGCTCCAATACGTGCAAGCTTTGGTTTTGTTGGCTCAACACTGATATTGATGTTTGTCATGGCGGCTGGCTTTAGTTTGATGACAGGGTGGTCATGGATACTCATACTGGAAAAATTAGGTCAGTTGATTATCTTTAGCTGGCAATTCTCAGTACAAAAATATCAAGATTACAAAGATCGCAAAGCAGGTAAGTTAGCTCAATTGCAACGCGATGAATTTGTTGAGTCTCAGAGAAAACGTTTAGAGCAGCGCGAGCCAATTGAAATCAAGAAGCCTAGCTTAGAAATTCCCAAAAGTGAGCGCATCAAAAAAGAAAGCCAAGCGCCACTGTTTACTACCTTACCTGATTCGCCATTGCCACCTTTACATCTTTTAGATGAACCCAAAGGGGAGATTGAGGTTCAGTCAGAGGAGACCTTGGAATTTACTTCACGTCTTATTGAGCGTAAGTTGTTGGATTTTGGTATTGAGGTGAAAGTCATTGCGGCTTTGCCAGGCCCCGTCATTACCCGATATGAATTTGAGCCAGCGGCTGGAGTAAAAGGGAGCCAAGTCAGTAATTTATCCAAAGATCTCGCGCGTGCATTATCAGTAGTCAGCGTGCGCGTCGTAGAGACTATTCCTGGTAAAAGTTGTATGGGCTTAGAAATCCCCAACCCCAAACGTCAAGTCGTGTTTTTGTCGGAAATTATGGGCTCGCAGGCCTACGCTGAGGTGAGTTCTCCTCTTGCAATTGCCATGGGTAAAGATATCTCAGGACGAGCTGTGGTGGCTGACCTTGCCAAAATGCCGCATGTCTTGGTAGCGGGCACCACCGGCTCTGGTAAGTCGGTGGCAATCAATGCCATGATACTTAGCTTGCTATATAAAGCCGAAGCCAAAGATGTGCGTATGATTTTGATCGATCCTAAAATGCTAGAGCTGTCTGTTTATGAAGGTATCCCGCATTTACTCACTCCAGTCATTACCGATATGCGTCTGGCGGCGCATGCTTTAAATTGGTCAGTGAATGAGATGGAAAGACGCTATCGGCTCATGTCAGCGCTTGGAGTTCGCAATTTAGCCGGTTTTAACCAAAAAATTCGAGAGGCCAAAAAAGCCGGTACAGCCATTACACATCCTTTCTCGATTACACCAGACAACCCCGAACCGTTGGAAGAATTGCCACTGATTGTATTAGTGATTGATGAGTTGGCAGATTTGATGATGGTGGTAGGTAAAAAAGTTGAAGAGCCGATTGCGCGCTTGGCGCAAAAAGCCCGTGCTTGTGGCATACACTTGGTGGTGGCAACGCAACGACCTTCAGTAGATGTTATTACTGGCTTGATTAAAGCCAATATTCCAACCCGTATCGCGTTTCAAGTATCTAGCAAAATTGATTCCCGTACTATCCTTGATCAAATGGGTGCTGAAGCCCTGCTTGGTCAAGGCGATATGTTGTATCAGCCTCCTGGGACAGCTCATCCACAACGTATTCATGGTGCTTTTGTCAGCGATGCTGAGGTACATCGAGTAGTGGAATATCTCAAGCAGCAGGGGGAGCCTAATTATATTGATATGAATCCAAGCGATGCTGAGGCAGGCGAAACAGGTGAATTCTCGAGTGCAGGTGATGAGTCAGACCCACTATATGATGAGGCAGTCGCCATTGTGTTAGATAGTCGTCGTGCGTCTATCTCTTTGGTGCAGAGAAAATTACGTATTGGCTATAACCGTGCCGCGCGCCTGATTGAGCAAATGGAGCATGCAGGACTGGTCTCTGCGATGCAAAGTAATGGCAACCGCGAGGTATTAGCGCCATCCAATAGTGACTAGCTTTTTGAACCATGGCGCTGCTGCATAGTGCTATTAACTTGATGAGGTGAGAAGCTCAATTGACAGTAAAAAAAATCAATACAGGCTTGTTAGGCACGCTGATAATGCTGCTTGCCTTCTGGAGTAATATAAGTTTCTGTGCAGGGTTGGACCGATTAAAAGACTACTATCAGAACACTCAAACGATGCAGGCCGACATACAGCAAACTGTATTCAATCAACAAGGCCATAAAACTCAAGAGGTTTATGGTCATATGCAATTGCAAAAACCTAATCGTTTCCGTTGGGAATATGTGAAACCTTATACCCAATTGATTGTAGGAGACGGTGAGAAAATTTGGATGTTGGACCTTGACTTAAATCAGGTGACAGTGCGTTCTATGAACAAATTGACTGCTAGCAGTCCAGCTGCGATTCTCTCTGGAAACAAAGAGTTGGAAAAATTTTTTACTCTCAAAGAGGGTGATAATAAGCATGGGCTTGAGTGGGCCGTAGCCATTCCAAAGATCGCTGAAACTGGTTTTGAACAGGTGGCAATGGGCTTTCGTGGCGAGTTGTTAGCCGAGATGGAGTTGCAAGATAGCTTTGGAAATTTAACAGTGATTCATTTTAGTCGTGTACAACGCAATCCAAAAATTGCAGCGGAGTCTTTTAAATTCAAGGCGCCCGCAAACGCAGATATTTTAGTGAGTGACTAAGTGAGTGAACTATTTGCAAATGCTAAACCTCAAGCTCCATTAGCAGAGCGTTTGCGTCCTCAAACTCTGGACCAGGTTGTCGGTCAGTCTCATCTGTTGGGCCCCGGAAAGCCATTACGGATGGCATTTCAATCTGGCAAACTTCCTTCGATGATTTTGTGGGGTCCTCCAGGCGTAGGAAAAACCACATTGGCGCGTCTCATTGCGAATAGCGTTGAAGCAGAGTTTATTCCTATCTCGGCGGTGTTATCAGGAATCAAGGATATACGCGATGCGATAGAACGAGCAGAGATGGTATTACAGCAATCTGGTCGCAGTACGATTTTATTTGTCGATGAAGTACATCGATTCAACAAGGGTCAACAAGATGCATTTCTGCCCTACGTGGAGAATGGCTTGGTCACCTTTATCGGTGCTACTACTGAAAATCCCTCTTTTGAAGTCAATAGCGCTTTGTTGAGTCGTGCGCAAGTGTTTGTATTACAGCCACTGAGTGATGATGAGTTAAACATACTATTACAACGTGCTGTGCAGGAAATGCAGCTGAATATTGTGCTGCAAGACGAGGCCAAGCAACATATCTTAAGCTATGCGGATGGCGATGCACGACGTCTGTTAAATTTCTGCGAAAGTCTGTTATTGGTGGCGCAACAAGCGGGGGTAGCACAGATAGATTTGGATTTTCTTCAGTCCAGCATGGCCAGTAAAATGCGCTTATTTGATAAAGGGGGTGACGCCTTTTACGACCAAATCTCCGCGCTTCATAAATCTGTGCGAGGCTCAAATCCTGATGCCGCTCTATATTGGATGCAAAGAATGTTGGATGGCGGTGCAGAGCCTTTGTATGTGGGCAGACGTTTAGTGCGTATGGCCATTGAAGATGTTGGGTTAGCTGATCCACGCTGTTTAGAAATATGTCTCAATGCTTGTCAGACCTACGAAAGACTGGGGTCTCCCGAGGGCGAGTTAGCATTGGCTAATGCGGTTATTTATTTGGCTATCGCAGCGAAAAGCAACGCCGCCTATATGGCTCATAACCATGTGAAAGCTTTAGTAGCGCAGGATCAGAGCAGGCCAGTACCTCTGCATCTACGTAATGCACCGACCAAGATGATGAAACAAATGGATTATGGCAAAGATTATCGCTATGCCCATCACGAACCCGATGCTTATGTGGCTGGCGAGCAGTATTTGCCTGATGGCTTGACCGAGCAAAAGTTTTATCAACCGACAAATCGGGGCTTGGAAGGTAAAATAGCAGAGAAGTTAGCGCAATTGGCACAGCTTGATGCAGAAGCAAAAGCTCACAAAAAATAAGCAATTTATATTCAGCAGGGAAAGCATATGTTAGATATTCAATTATTACGCACACAATTGGACACCGTGGTGGCCAAATTGGCCAAGCGCAAATTTGTGTTTGATGAAGCAGGATTTTGCCAATTGGAAAGCGAGCGTAAACAACTACAAACCACTACAGAAAATTTGCAGGCCAAGCGCAATGCCGCCTCAAAGCAAATTGGTATGGCCAAGGCAAAAGGCGAGGATGTGACTGCGCTGATGGCTGAAGTGGCAGGGTTGGGTGAACAACTCAAGGCTAATGAGGAACGATTACAACAGATTCAACAGCAAATCCAAGGCTTACTCCTTAATGTGCCTAATTTGCCACATGACAGTGTGCCAGTAGGTAAAGATGAATCAGATAACCATGAAATTCGTCGTGTCGGCACCCCCCGATCATTTGACTTTAGCGTGAAAGATCATGTAGATGTTGGCTCTGCATTGGGCTTGGATTTTGATGCGGGAACAAAATTATCAGGTGCACGTTTTACCTTGATGCGCGGCCAGATGGCCAAACTGCATCGAGCTCTTGCACAATTTATGTTGCAGATGCAAACCGAACAACATGGCTATATCGAGTGTTATACGCCCTATTTAGTCAATCAAGAGAGCTTATTGGGAACTGGCCAGTTACCAAAATTTGAAGAAGATCTATTCGTAATCCCGCATGGTGACAGCTCATTGTATTTAATTCCCACCTCAGAGGTGACGCTGACTAATACAGTGCGTGGCGAAATTTTGGCCATGGATGAGTTACCTATCAAATTGACTGCTCATACACCATGTTTCCGTTCTGAGGCTGGATCATATGGCCGTGACACGCGTGGCATGATACGTCAGCACCAATTTGATAAAGTCGAAATGGTACAAATTGTAGCGCCAGAACAAAGTGACGCCGCTTTAGAGGAAATGGTAGGTCACGCAGAAAATATACTCAAAGCATTGGGCTTGCCCTATCGTGTAGTTCTGCTTTGTACTGGTGATATGGGTTTTGGTTCAGCCAAAACATATGATTTAGAAGTATGGCTTCCGGCACAAAACACTTACCGTGAAATTTCATCCGTCTCCAACTGTGAGAGTTTCCAAGCGCGACGTTTACAAGCACGATATCGTAAAGCGGATGGCAAGATTGAGTTGCTCCATACCTTGAATGGTTCTGGTTTGGCAGTAGGCAGAACGTTGGTAGCAATACTAGAGAATTATCAAAATGCAGATGGGACTGTGACCATCCCCGATGTACTTAGACCCTATATGGGGGGCTTGGAGAAATTAGCTTAATCCGCGCTATTTCTGCATCGTAGCGTTTAATTCAATATGCTCAAGATAGGAAAGCCTGGCTGATACTCTGGCGTATAGCGTGACAATATACTGTGATATGTGCGGATAGATTCTACGAAAATCACTGGTGCCCCACCACTAGCGTAGCCTGATTTTAAATTTGCATAATATTCAGGTTTATTCAGCAAGGGGAGAGTGGCTTTAATATCGGACCAATGATTCGGATTGCGACCGAGGCGACTGGCCAATATCCTGGCATCTTCTAAGTGTGACAGTCCGATATTGTAGGCTGCTAACGTCATCCATGTTCTGTCAGGCTCTTCAATTTTATTTGCAAGTCGATTTTTTAGCTGGATCAAATATTTTGCTCCACCCATCACACTTTGTTTAGGGTCTAATCGGTCGGTTACGTCCATACTGTCGGCTGTTTGTTCGGTCAACATCATGAGTCCACGGACATTGGTAGGTGAGGTATTATTTTGATCCCAGTGTGACTCTTGGTAGCTAATGGCTGCGATAAGACGCCAATCTAGTCCAGTGGTCTCTTGGGCTTGTTTAAATAGAGGTGCGTATTTAGGTAGCGTTGTACGCATCATTTCCAAAAATTTAGTGACATCGGCAGGATTCAATCGATCTATGTGCCCATAGTAACGGTCAACCAGTTTTTTTAACTCCCCATTCGATTTAATGCTATGAAAAAAAGCGATACTTTGTTGATAGAGCCATGGGTCTCCATCACGAGGAAACGCCCAAGCAAGCTTTTCAGGGGAACCAAGGGCAAAGCCTAACCCCAGATTGGGGTAGTAATTTTGCAGTAGGCTCACCATCAGATTGTCAGCCACCGTGTAGTCTAGAGTACCAGAACAAACTTGTTCGACTAACTCTTCCGTATTGGCTCTTTTATTCGGGTGCCATGCTAACTTGGGATGCTGTTGAGAGATATCTTGCAAGCGTTCAGCGTAGCTACTACCTAAAGGTACTTCGATATGTTTACCCGACAACTTAGCTAAGTTTTCTGGAGGGCTTTGAGTTTCATTATTGAATACAATATGTTGTTGCACATCCAAGTATGGCATGCCAAATTTGACATAACGTTGTCGTTCTGGGGTGATGCTAAGGTTAGCGGCAGCAAGATGACCTTTGCCACTGATAAGACTCGGAATCACATGAGATAATTTGTTATGAACAACAAAGCGCACTTGATATTCTGGACCTAGAAATTGAACAAACGCTCGCGCTAGGTCGTATTCAAAACCAGCGTAGCGTTGATCATCTTCAAGATAATAGGTATTCGGACCATTGCTGGTGATGACCACTAATTCTTTGCTTTTTTGTACGCTAGGGACAGCATGATCACTAAGCTTAAATATTATCATCACGATGATGGCTATGATGATAGCCATGAATAGTTTGTCAAACTTGTCCATATTTGACGATTCTCCCTATCCTTGCCTCTCGCACTCGCTATAGTTGCGCGACTAGTTATCAGTCTCTAGCAGACCTAGACTATTCCAATTGTTGGCTGGCTAAATAGTCTTCATAATTACCATGATAATCGATAATACCATCAGCACGAATTTCCAAAATGCGCGTGGCAAGAGAGCTCACAAATTCTCGATCATGACTGACAAAGAACAGCGTGCCCTTGTACTTATCTAAAGCAGTATTCAAGGCCTCAATCGACTCCATGTCCATGTGATTAGTCGGTTCATCCATCAACAAAACATTATGTTTGCCCAGCATCAACTGACCAAATAACATGCGTCCTTTTTCGCCACCAGAAAGCACTTTGACCGATTTTTTGAAGTCTTCGCCGGGAAATAATAAACGCCCTAACATGCTGCGAATGACTTGGTCATCATCTCCTGCTTGGGCAAACTGTTTCATCCAGTCAAACAGATTAAGGTCTTGCTCAAAGGCCGCTGCATGGTCTTGAGCAAAATAACCTATATTGGCTTTTTCTGCCCATTTGATATGGCCATGTTGCGCTTGTAAATCCATCGCCAAGCAACGTAGCAAGGTAGTTTTACCTATACCGTTTTCACCAATAATCGCGATTTTTTCTCCAGCCTCTACCATCATATTGAAGTCATTGAACAATGGACGCTCATAACCATGACTCAATTTTTCTACTTCAAGCGCGTTACGATGAAGCTTTTCCCTGTCATCGTATTCAAAACGAATAAATGGATATTGCCGACTGGAAGGTTTGATATCTTCAACCTTAATTTTATCAATTTGCTTGGCGCGACTAGTCGCTTGTTTAGCTTTTGATTTATTCGCAGAGAAACGTCTGACAAAGTCTTGAAGTTCAGCAATTTGTGCTTTTGCTTTTGCGTTATCACGCAACTGTTGTTGACGAGCCATGGTAGATGCTTCCATATAGTCGTCATAATTGCCAGGATATACCGTCAACTTACCATAATCCATATCTGCAGTATGGGTACAGACTTGATTTAAAAAGTGCCTATCATGAGAAATGATAATCATGCTGCAATTACGCTCATTCAGAGTATTTTCTAACCATCGTATGGTATTGATATCCAGATTGTTGGTCGGTTCATCAAGCAACAAAATGTCTGGATTTGCGAAAAGCGCTTGTGCTAACAGAACGCGTAATTTCCAGCCTGGGGCAATTGCGCTCATCAAGCCATTATGTTGTTCAGTTGCAATGCCGACCCCCAGCAATAACTCACCAGCGCGGGCCTCAGCGGTATAGCCGCCAAACTCTGCGTAGACGTTTTCTAATTCAGCAGCACGCATGTAGTCTTCTTCAGTGGCTTCCAGATTCATATAGATGGCATTTTTTTCTTGGTTAGCCTGCCACATTTGCTCGTGTCCCATCATCACCACATCCAGCACTCTTTGCTCTTCATAGGCAAATTGATCTTGACGTAACCAAGCCAATCTCTCGTTACTGTCTAGCGAGATATTGCCGGCAGAGGGTTCTAATACTCCAGCCAAAATTTTCATGAATGTTGATTTACCGCAACCATTGGCGCCAATCAGTCCATAGCGGTTGCCTTCACCGAATTTCACTGACACATTTTCAAATAATGGTTTGGCACCAAATTGCATGGTGATGTTATTGCTAATCAGCACAATAATTTCCTTCGCTTATCTCTTGGCTTGTCTATAAAAAATATCGGGAATAGAGGTTAAAAACGGTTATGTATCATGACTTGCTCTATGCTCAGTTGGCCACCACGTGGAAAGGCCTCCTGTAAAGGCTTGCCGATGGCAACAAACATCACTGGAATATGGTCTGCGGGTAAATTCAACAACTGACTGACCGCATCAAAATCAAAGCCATCCATAGGACAACTATCATAGCCTTGCTCTTGTGCCGCTAGCATCAGGGTCATCGCGGCCATACCGCATGAGCGCATTGCTTCGTCGCGTTGCATCTGATCTCTACCTTGATAGAACTGACGAATCATAGGAACAAGTGCATCACGCGTTGCCTCTGGCGCATTTCGCCAATAGCGCTCGGGTTGTTTATTCCATGCTTGAGTATCAGCTACCAGAACCACAAGGCTTGACGCATCTGTGACCTGCGCTTGATTCCAACTAACCGCTCGAATTTGCTGGCGCAAGGACATATCATCCACCACCACAAAGCGCCAGTGCTGAATATTAAATGCAGTGGGGGACAGCATGGCGAGAGAAATTAATTGCTGTATTTGCGCCTCAGTCATGCGATGGTGTGGATCAAATTGTTTAATAGAACGGCGTGCTTGTATCGCCTCAGAAACCTTCATAACACCTCTTTAATAATGAATTTGCAAAATTTCTAATATAAGATTGCCAGCAGGACGGCGCCATATCACACTATCGCCAATTTTGTGACCTATCAGCGCTTTTGCCAGCGGTGAAACATAACTTACTTTATTCACACTCAAGTCAGCCTCATCTTCGCCAACGATATGAAAGATATGACGGCCTCCTTGCTCATCTTCGACTGTCACAGTCGCGCCAAAGACAACATTTTCACTGGGCTTGCCTTGTGGGCTGACCAAAATGGATTGATCAAGACGCGTTTGAACATAGCGTAAATCGCGTTCCAGTACCGCAAGTCTTTGAGCAGTTTGAGGGTTTTCTCGGTCGTGTAAGTATTGTTCACGTTGAGCCAAAAGCTGTTGCTCAGACGCTTGCAACTGATGAAGACCGGATGGGGTTACGTAATTGGGATGTTCACTAATCGGGCGTTCGGGTAAATCTGTGCCAGCGAGTTCTAGATCGTCTTCCTTAACAAAACCTCTGCTCATGACTAACCTCAAAAAATTGAGGTCGAAGTATACCTTTTTTAAGTTTATCCGTCATTGCTTAAATTCAGAAAAGGCTTGATGATGCAAGGGTTTAGTGCTGATGTACTAGCTTACCTAAGGTATATCCAATACGGTAACCTAGCGATTGATTGCAGGATTTATTGCTGAGTTCAGGATGCCAGTAGTGTTTAGTTTGCTCCAGATTGATGAGATGCTCAATTCTATGGATAAAGTCTAAATAGTTATTCAGCCATACATTGGTTTTTGTCCAGTGTATTTGTGAATGTTCAATTTTATGTTGAGCAAACCCTTTTTTATGCTGAAAGAAGTTTGGTAATTGTCTTAAGCTGATAGTAATCAGTCTTTGATGGTTGCAAAATAAAAATAGGTCTGCTTTACGTTGATATAGGTTATAAATATTCCCGCCTTGCCATGTCAATTGATTAAAAGCGAATTCACATTCAGGAGTATGAAAAACAGTGAAAGGGACCGCTTCTTGATACAACATTCGGCTCTCTAAATGAATATCAACAAACCCCCCTTGTTGCATGATATGTCTTTTGAAGGCCCTATCTTCAATGCATCGTTCTCCCCAAAGATAACCGTGGCATGAACCAAATAAGAATTCAGTCAATCTCTCATCTAAGCGTTTAATTTTTTTGTGGTTGAATTTTTGTATCTTCACGCAGGCCTCTTTTGTTATGTATTTATTGTGATGAATATATTACACAAAAAAGTCAGATACATACAGAGAAAAAAATGCTGGCGCTCAACTAGAAATCAAATGAAAGGGAAGTGTTGATTAGAAAATTGTGAGCCGCTTGATACTCAGTGCTTTTACTGGCATCAATCTGTTTCAGTTCAATGCGATACATCAAGGATGGATTGGCTCGGTAGTCTAGATTGGATGAAAACGCTTTGGCAGTGAAGCCATTGTTCTGCAAAGATTGAATAATCACCTGATGAGGATCGTGATGAGCCTCTAATCTGAATGTGGCAGACCATTCAGGATTGAACTGATAGCGCGTTTGAATTAAAGGCGAGTGCCATACATAGTATCGATGGCTGGATTTCTCTGCTTGTTCTGCACCAATATCCCAAGCAAGTTGAAGCTGCCATCGGTCGGTCAATGGGATTTGCATATTCAAATGATGAAAATAGCGCATTCTTCGCTCACTGTCAGGTGTGTCACTGCCAATAAATGAACTGCTATTCAATATCCAGCCAGTTGGTGATTGATAGCTAATTAAATGCCCGATTGCAGGTAATGTATTATCCGCTTGACGGCGTATTCTTTGCCACCCATTCAGAACCAAGCCAGCAAGGGTCCAACGTTGATTTTGGCTGATATAGCTGAGTTTTGCCCCGGTTTCAAAATAGGGTGTATTGTCTGCCATGATGCTGCGGCTGAGTGTCCAGTTTTCGTTTCCTTTGGCGGTCTCTAAACCAATATGAGATGGCAGCACGCCAATATCCAACCACCATTGTTGTTGATCAAATAGACGTATGCCAATATTGGCTTGATAAAGATTATTAAGAATTCCAGATTCATTGGCGTAGTTAGCACGCATAAAAGTCCCTGAAGCCAAACTCAAATTGGCACGAAAATTTTCGCTGGAATACTTGCTTTGAATCAAAGCCAGATTGATATGAGCTTGAGAAGTTTGCTGATAACTATAGACGTAATCAGGAAGTCTGCCGTCATTGTGACGTGCGCCCACATAATAAGCCTCAGCATAGCCACTTACTTGAACGGTAGGGTCTAATTGAGATGTCTCAGTATTGCTGGCCGCATGGCTAGTCTGACTAAGAAAAACTAAAGCAAGCAGTGAAAATGAGGTGAAACGACCTTGCAACATTGAAATCCTATTGATTTCCCCGTGGATTAGAAATCAATTTTCCCTCAGTGGTGAAAAAAAATGAACATGGCTGAATAAAAAATCCGTCATTAATGACTATTGAATTCATTTTGAGCTTTATTGAGCTTGGATTACTAAGCGATAAAAATTAAATTGCTTGCCAAGATAAGCACTACCCTCCTTAGAAAGATGGCCATGGTCTCTGTAGATAAAAACATCGTCGATGCTTGTTAAGCAATGATTGCCATGGCAAAGAAAATCAGAGGGGTGAATGATGGTTACATACATTTTGAGATTATTCAAAAAGCGCCAAACATCCGCTTGTCTTAATAAAGATTCTGATAGTTTTATATTACAGATAGCGATATCTTGATTAAAAAATTTTGCTTTCTTTAGACAGTTGCCAATATTCTCTCCGTTTTGCGGCGTAGGTGCGAAAATTACTGGAATCTTACCCATAGCACGAAGCTTTGAAAGAGTATCTAACATAAACAGTAGTGCAACTGTGTTGGCATTTAAAATTTGGCCTTCGTGAGTTAACACATGGGCTTCAGCGTCTACAAAATGCCTAAAAGGTGAACTTAAAACAACATACTTAATGCTTTTTTTATCCTTCAGATATTGAAAAACTTCATCATTAAATTCAAGACATTTTTTCGACCAAGTTTGAACAAGCTGATTATTAAGCGGTGCAATCCCGAAAAATGGGCCACAAGATGAGACAGTTTTTTGAACCATTTTTATTTTGGGATTTGACGCTATCAAGCCTTGGGCCAAATGCATTGCATAAGAATCTCCCCAAAGCAAGATCTCAGGTTCTGCAGAGGTTGAACAATGTGGGGAGGAGTTAAATGCCTTGTCACAATCTTGGCTGAGACCATGATTAGCTCCCAGACGAGAATCAAGTTGTTTGCCTAAGGAAATACTTGCGTCATTGGTCAATTGAATTTTACCGTGAACACCTAATATTCCCAAAGATATGGCAATAAACGAGGCTATCAAGGCTAGTGACAATACTTTGCCTCTATCTAGACAATCTCTTCGTCTAAAGGGCAGCTCAATGAATCTCCAGGTAAAATAAGCGAGGATAAGCGTGACAATCACAAGAATAAAAAATAGTGTATGACTGGGTTCAATAAGACTTCTTTGCCGAGCAAAAGCAAATAATGGTTGATGCCAAAGATATGCGCTATAACTAATCATACCGAGTCCAACCAAAACTCGATGACCTAAAAATTGTCCTACAGAGTTCTGAGATGTCGCAAAAATGATAATGAGTGCTGCACCCAATGTTGGAATAAGTGCATATAAACCAGGAAATGGTGATGTTTTACTGTAGGAAAAAACTGAGTAAAAAATTAATACCACACCTAACCATGCAGCGATATTTCTAGTTGGCATGCTAAAACAACTATGCTGGTTATTTGATAGGTAGTATGCCGAGAGCCCACCAATCAGTAGTTCCCAGCCGCGTGACGGTAACAGAAAAAAGGCATACGCTGGATTTTCATTCACTAAGTACTGAGAAAAAACTAGGCTTGCGACTAATGCTAAGCTGAGTGAAAGTAATATCCAATGTTTTCCTAACTTGGAAAATAACATCAGATATAGAGGAAATAGAAGATAGTACTGCTCTTCTAAGGCCAAGCTCCAAGTGTGTAGAAGGGGTTTAAGTTCACTGGACGTGTCGAAATATCCACTCTCTTTAAGAAATAAAATATTAGATACAAATGAAGAAACAGCGATGAGGCTTTTAAAAAAATTTTTCATATCGCTTGGTGTAAGCCAAAAACAAGCGAATGGAATACAAGCTAGCATCACAAAAAACAAGGCAGGGAAAATGCGCCTTAGTCTCCGCTCGTAGAAATTTGCAATCGAGAAATTTCCTTGAGCTAGTTCAGCAAGAATGATTGATGTAATCAAATAGCCGCTGATGACAAAAAATATATCAACACCGACAAAGCCTCCGCGAAAGGTATGGAATCCAGCGTGAAAAAACACGACTGGCAATACAGCCAATGATCTAAGGCCATCAATTTCTGCTCTATAGTCCATATTATGATCATTCTCTTGGAGCTTTGAGCCTACCCAAAATCCTATACGTCGAACTAATACGCGTATTGAAGAGTAAGGTCGGGTTTTGTAGAAAAGTTAATTATTATTTTATTGCTAGAGTTTAGCCTAAGTCAGACTGCTAGTGGGGAATGTTAAGAAGCCGCAATAAAAACTTTATAAAGGAGTCTGCCCGGATAAAATGTAAAAGCTCCAGCAATTAGCAAACCGCCGAGGTAAGTGTATGTCATACATCTTTTATGTCTGATGATATTGCCCACTCTAGCGAAGTACACCCCTGAGATGATTTGAAAAATAACAAAAATGCTTAATAAATGAATAGGGGAGTATCCAGCAAAAATACCATTCGGCATTATCTCTTTTATCCAGAAAGAGGTGACGCATATGATTAACATCATCATTACCCATAATCGTCCCAATATTTTATGACTTGTTGTTCCTTTCTTTGCCAGCAACTGGAAACCACCAATTAAAAAGGCAAATATTGCGAATAGTAAATGTATTTGTGTGAAAGGAGGTGCAACAAACAATAAATTAAGATTCATCCGGAAACCCCAGTGTTTATTGGTAATGTTGAGAAGTGTTGCAAGTGTCAGAGTTTATTTGTCAATAAACTCTCAAGCTCCACTATGTTTTATGGTTCAGGGCCAACCATCACTGATATTCAGAGATCATTATTGCAAACCCACGCCAATCAATTACCGCTACTCCCACTCAATTGTAGCAGGAGGTTTGCCTGAAACATCGTAAACAACCCGA
>CAYYBG010000022.1:0-34259 GCA_964470195.1 uncultured Methylophilaceae bacterium
ACGCTAAAGGTTTTGGTTTTATTACTCCTGATGATGGTGGTGCTGATTTGTTCGCGCACTTCACTGCAATTACTTCTGATGGTTCTTACCGCTCATTGAAAGAAGCGCAACGCGTGAGTTTTGATGTTGTGAGTGGCCCTAAAGGTGAGCAAGCAGGCAATATCAAACCCGAATAAAAATAGCCCGCTATTTTTTCAAGCAAAAGCCCGACTAGTTCGGGCTTTTTTTTGTTCAGCGCCAAGCCGAGTTGCATGATTTTGGTGCGGGCACACCGTCATCGTGCATGCATCGTGCGATATCACTTCACAGCAGCGCAGTAATCTCGCCAGCCATTCCAAAAACTTCCCTTAAAACTCTGCGCAAAGCCAATATCCAAGACCTTTACAGCGCTATAGCAAAAAACTGGAACAGTTATTGCTTCATAGTAAGCAAAGTAAGCCGTCAAGGAATCAAGCGGAGGTCATCATGAAAACCATTGCGACATTATTACTCACTCACTTGCTAATCAGCTGGTCTGCACTCAGTGTTGCTGCTAGCCCATCACCACAAGCGCATGTATTACGCGTCAAAGTCACGCATAGCAATGGTCAGCATGGTTTGGGATCCGCAGTCGTGATAGGCGCTGATCAAGTAGTCACCAACTGTCATGTGGTGAAAAATGCCACCGATGTGAGCGTATGGGATGGTAGCAAGGCAATGCTCGCCACAGGGCTGAAAGCGGATTGGAAACATGATATCTGTATACTCACCGTGGCAGACCTGAATGCCCCTATCGCCAGCCTAGGAAGTAGCAAAGCCCTACAATACGATAGCCCAGTGCAAGCCATTGGCTATCCAGAGGCAGACAGCCATTTGACCGTTAGTGATGGTCAGGTACAAGGCATCTATCCGATGGATGGCGCGATGGTGATACGTGCCAGTAGTCGTTTCCATCTAGGCGAGAGTGGTGGTGGTATGTTCGACCAATCCGGCAAGCTGGTGGGCATTATTACCCTAAAAAGCAAAGGCAGTCGGGCACAGTTTTTCTATATGCCAGTGGAATGGGTAAGCCAACTGATGCAACAACCAGCCACCAGCTTAGGCGTGACCATGGAAAAACCATTCTGGGCAGAAAGCCCAGCGCAAAGGCCATTTTTTATGCAAGTGGTAGAACCACAACAAAGCAAAGACTGGCAGCAAATGTATCGTGTTGCTCAAAACTGGGTTGCTGATGAGCCAGAAAATGCCGAATCATGGTTGGCGCTGGCAACGACAGAATTTGAATTGCACCAATTTGATGCAGCCATGAGCCATTTTGAAAAAGTATTAAATCTAAGACAGGATTGCAGCCAAGTACAAGGCTATATCAAAAAAATACAACAAATGGCAATGGTCAAGGAAAGTGGCAAAAAAATTGCCATGAATGGCTTTCGATAAGATGTCCTAAGACGCGCTTGATGAGTGTGATGATGCGCTGGGAGCTTGTTCGTGTTGTAAAGGTTTGATATCCGCATTGAGTGCTTTGAGATGGCGGTACAATATGCGCGTCTCTAACAAGTTCCAAATACGCAACATAGCCTCTAGGGTATCAAACGGCTTGGTCAGAAAGTCTTTTGCCCCGAGTGCCAAGGCTTTACGCTTGGCGCTAATGGTGGCATCAGCGGTTAATACCAAAATTGGCAAATATTCATCACGTGCAATATAACGCGAGAAAATTTCAAGCAAAGCATAACCATCCAATTCTGGCATCATCAAATCCAATAAAATCAGGTCAGGCTCAAAGGCTTTATATAAATCTAAAGCATGGGTAGGGTCTGCAGTACTGACGATTTGATGAAAACCCTCTTTGGCCAACAAGTCCTCTAACAGCTTAAGATTGGCCTGCGCATCATCAATAATCAAAATTTTGGCTTGCAGTAAATCCGCTTCATTCATGCTTTTTCCATTTCATCCATCAAAACTCAGCAGCACTTGCACGCCAAGTGTTTAAGCTCGATACCCTAACTCGACCGCTTTGACCGCGGCTTGTGTTCTATCTTTGACACCTAATTTATATAAAATTCGCTCAACATGAATTTTGGCGGTGCCTGGCGCAATCCCCAAGGTATTGCCCAGCTCAATATTGCTTAAGCCACTGGGCAATAAAGCAAAAATTTCACGCTCACGTGGGGTCAGCGAGGCAATCACCGACATATCCACATCACTGCGCTGTGGACCTTGTAAATAGCCGATAGCCAAGCCCATCAGACCACTCACAGCCTTTAATACCTCACGCTCATGCTCGCCCAATACCAACTCATTACCAGACAAACCAATCAAGCCCATACTTTGATGGTTAAAGGCAAGCGCTACAAGACATTCTTGCAAGGTTGGATTGGCATGCGTCCAAAGTTGGGTTTTTTTGTTGAGTTGCAATTCAAATTGCACGGGGTTTTTTAGCATTTGAGCTAACACCCCCATCATAGGAATACGTGTCCCCATCGGCAGTGTTTGTCCGATTTGCGCATAAATAGTCAGCTTGCCCATAGACTCAGTGGCAATCAGCGCATGTTGCGCTGAGGTCAGATGGCAAACAGACTGCAGCAAGGTCAGCGCAGTCTGCTCATTCAAACCCTGCGCTAACAATAACTGGCCAAATTGCACAAACAAACGCAAGCGCGTTTCATTGGCTTGGTCTTGTTTAAGCTGCTGCCGCAAATCTCGCGCACTGCTCAAAGGCGCAGACAGCGATGCAGAAGTAAGAGATGGGTCGACTTTTGACATATGCTGAACAGTATACACCGTTCTACCTATTTTGGTAGATTTTTGCTTGACCAAGACTGCGCATAATGTGCTCCATCAAAACAGATTAATCAATCAGTAATACGCAAGCATAATCAATGAAATATTTTAAGGAGAGCAACATGAAAGTTAATACATTATTCGCCGTAATCACCAGCCTCACCGTATTGGCAAGCAGCGCTGCAATGGCACAATCAACAGACAAACAACAAGCACAGCAACATCAATTTATGGCAAAACGTCCATATGCCCAGATGGTAGCCAAGACTGAAAAAGTCGATGCAGGCTGGGAAGCAGCAAGCTTTGTTGCTGAAGAAAATGCCATGCAAGAAATCCATCAAAAGCAGCAACACAATGTTCGTGTCAATATGCTAGCAAGACGTGCGTTTTAAATATTAATCATATTAAAATATAAGTTAAAAAAGGATACCATCATGAAAACTTTAATCACACTAATCTGTTCCGCTTTGTTAATCGCAAGTGCCAGCGCTTTTGCCGATAACAATCCACGCAACCACATCAATAATCAGAACTTATCCAAGCGCCCCTATCAACAAGCGCCAGAAGCAGCCAACAAAGCTGAAAACTTCGAAGGAGCAACCCTGATTAAAGAAGAAACCAAAGCAGAAAAGACACAAAAAACCTTGCAGTTACACAATTTAGGTCGCCGTCCATATTCAGAAAAAGCACCTGACTAAAGCAAGTTAAAGGCGCCATTCAAAGACCTAGCCCAGCTAGGTCTTTTTTTGCGCTCAGACCAGCGCAAGCGCAACAGCGATTAAGGTTTATGATAAGTGCGATGCAGTTTCACGTGTTGCGAGGCATACGCGCGGGTGACTTTATTGCTGCGCAAAGCCGCATGCTTAGACGAACGTGTTTTCACCCGCTCACGCCAAAGACGATAACTGCCAGGCTTCAGCCATTGCTGCATCAGACGCATCAACGCCGCTTCATCAATACCGAATTGCTGCTCAATCGCCTCAAAAGGCGTCATATCCTCCCACGCCATCTCAATGATGCGGGATTGTTGCTCAGGATTAAATTTGACAGAAGACTTCAACACCAGCACCCAAATCAAAAAAACCACACAACACTACACATGATCCAAATATTCCAACAACAAATCCTTCACCTTACCACTCACCAACGCAGTGAATTTCAACGCCTGCTCACGATTGAAATAAAACGAATGCTCGTTCGCCAAATGGTCATCAGACTGATCCAAGGTCAACCCCATGCCCAAAAAAGGAATAGAACGCATAGAGCTAATGCCCTCATAAACCGTCACAGGATGTTGGTGACGCGGATCTTTCTCGATTTTTTTGTACAAATCACGCACCTCCACTTCGTCCCCTTCGATCAATTGAAAGATAGACTTATCGCGGATGATCAAAATCCCAGAGATTTCGCGTTGAATATTGTACTGTTGGGCTTTGGCTAACAACTCCACCAAGCTTTGTTTAGTGAGAGACTCGCTGGGATGGCTGATATAAGCCAAATGAAAATATTTCTTAGGGGTGGTGCTGTCCGACATCTTGTACAAACTCCCACAAATAAAAGAACTCTCTCATTATAGACAAAGATAAAATCAATAATTCAATTTTATAAAATAAAAAAATAACAAACAGCGACCACACAGCGTCGCATCGTCATTCCCGCGCACCCTCATCTCATAAAAACATAATAAGTATTTATCAGTTTTGGCGGATTTAAACGGAGAAATGATTGCAGAATTGATTTAGTTCTCTTTATTAAATTAGTAGCTTCGATTATCCAATGCAAATGAGTAATTTAATGAGCGTACTTTATACAATTGGTCATTCTAATCATCAGATAGATGAGTTTATTAAGCTGCTTAACACTCATCAAATTTCTGCTTTAGTGGATGTTCGTTCCCATCCATACAGCCGGCATTTCCCGCAATTTTGTAAACAGGAAATAAAAAATTCCCTAATGGCTGCAGGTATTGAATATGTTTATTTAGGCATGGAGTTGGGAGCCAGAAGTAACAATCCTGCTTGTTACCTCAATGGTAAAGTGCAATATGATTTACTTGCCAAAGACCATCTCTTCTCTAAGGGCATACAACGTTTACTTCAGGGAATGGAGAAATTCAACATCGCTTTGATGTGTGCAGAGAAAGATCCGCTGCAATGTCATAGGGCTATTTTAGTTGCACGGCAAATTTTCCAACAAAGTATTTCTGTTCAGCACATTCATGCGGATGGTTCTTTGGAGAATCATGCAGATTTAGAAATACGAATGATGGAATTAAATAAAATTTCTGATGTAGATATGTTCCGTTCAAAAGAGGAAATTCTGCAAGATGCTTACAAGATTCATGGTCAGAAAATCGCTTATCAAGACGAAGCCATGCTGAAAGAAGAGTTAACTCATGGTGCGGTGATATGAAGGTTTTTACAATTGGATTTACCAAGAAGAATGCTGAGCAATTCTTTTCTCGCCTTAAGCAACCTGGTCTGGTTAGGCTTATTGATGCGAGACTCAATAATGTCTCTCAGTTAGCTGGTTTTACTAAACGTGATGATTTATATTTTTTCTTGAGAGAGATCAATCAAATTGAGTATGTGCACTGCCCAGACTTAGCGCCTAGCAAAGAAATTTTGGATGAATATAAAAAGAGTGGTGGCGATTGGCTGGTTTATGAGCAAAAATTTCTTGAGCTTTTGTCATTTAGGAAAATTGAAGAAACGATTCCGAAACAAATGATTGATGGAGGTTGCCTTCTTTGTAGCGAACCCACACCAGAACATTGCCATCGCAGATTAGTTGCAGAGTATCTCAAAGATCGATGGGGTGATCTGCAAATAGAGCATTTGTAAATTCAGCATAAGTAACTCTATTCTTTTTTTCTTCTTCATGTGTATTGATGAATGACAATAGTTTCCTAGCCCTTACAAAGCCCCGAAAAATTAGGGTGTAACAGTCGCTAGAGCAAAACTCAGCAAAAGCTGTAAAGTAGCCTGATGAAGATGAAATATTGATTGATACTGATTTTTTGGGCTGTTGCTTGCCACGCGTATGCGGATCAAAAATATAATCCGTATCACAATCAGTTTCAGTATGTCCCTAAGGGTTCTTCCCTTGAATATAACCCACACAAAGGGGTGTTTGAATTTCCCGCTCATTACTTTTTGTCATTCTGATGTCATATTGTTTTGTCATGATATTGCTATGTCAGATCATTACGACATATTCTCCAACTCAAACTTCTTGCGCCTTCGGGCGCTTTTTTTTGGGCTGAATCTGCCATTCAGCGGTATCATATGCGCCCATGAATACTCAGTTAATTCTCTCTACTGACCCGCAATGCGTATCTCTCGCCGCTGACTTGTTGGCGCAAGGCGAGGTGGTGGCTTTACCTACCGAGACGGTTTACGGTTTGGCAGCGGATGCTTCTCAGTTGCCTGCGGTGAATAAAATTTATCAGGTGAAGCAGCGTCCCAGCGGTCATCCTTTGATTATGCATTTTGCTGATGTTGATGCGATTGCGCCTTGGGTGAAACAGTGGCCAGCTTGGCTGGATAAGTTGGCGCCTGTCTGTTGGCCTGGTCCTTTGTCGGTGTTGTTGTGGCGCAGTGATTTGGTATTGGATGCGGTGACTGGTGGTTCGGATAAGGTGTGTGTGCGTATCCCTAAGCATGAGACGACGCGTGCGATTATTCGTGGTTTAGCTAAGCCGATTGTGGCGCCTTCTGCGAATATGTTTGGTGCGGTGAGTCCGACTTCGGCTGCGCATGTGTTGCATGATTTGCAGGGCAACATTGCGGCGGTGGTGGATGGCGGTGAGTGTCAGGTGGGGCTTGAGTCGACGATTTTGGATTTGACCGGTGATGTGCCTGTGTTGTTGCGTCCTGGTGGGTTTAGTTTGCCTGAGTTAGAGGCGGTTTTGGGCTGTGAGATTGTGATGCAGCATGATGGTGCGACTAAGGTGTCGGGCAATTTGTTGAATCATTATCAGCCGCATACGCGTCTGGCTTTGTTCGATGCTGGTTGTGCGCAGTCGATGGCTGAGGGTTCGATTTTGATGTTGCGTGAGGCGCCTTTGCCCGATGTGCAGGGGGCTTGCCAAGTTGCGGAATACCGAATGCCTTTGGATGCGCGTCGTTATGCGCAGATGTTGTATGCGGTGTTACGTTTGTTGGATCAGGGAGGCTATCGTCAAATCTTGATTGAGATGCCGCCTGATTTACCTGAGTGGTTGGCTGTGCGCGATAGAATCAGTAAAGCGTTGCATAAGTCGGCGGTTTAATTTGCTTGGTGCGCTGGATGGGCTTGTTTAAAAAATCGTTGTGCTTGTTTTTACTGGCGACTTTGGCGCTGTTGCTGATGCATGTTGGTTTGGCTGGTAACAGCGAGGGTAAAGCGCCAGATGGCCGCTATCATAATCGTTATATTGATGCGGCTAATGGCGCTGGGTTTTTTAAATGGCAATGGCAGCGTTGGACTTCTCCTGACCAGCGTGCTCCTGCTCAGGCGATTGTCGGGGTCAGCCCCAACTTGCGCTTAATTCATTCTACTGCGACCAGCCCGCGTGCGACGTGGATTGGTCATGCTAGCGTGCTGTATCAAATCGATGGTTTGAATATTCTCACTGATCCGCAATGGAGTGAGCGTGCTTCTCCGGTGGATTTTGCCGGCCCCAAACGTGTTCAGCCACCAGGCTTGGCTTGGCAGGACTTGCCTCACATCGATTATGTGTTGATCTCGCATAATCACTATGACCATTTGGATTTCAAGACGGTACAAAAGCTGATGCAGCAGGCAGATCAGCCGCCCATTTTTTTGGTTCCTGCTGGGGTTGAGCATTGGTTTCATCAAAATGTCAAAAATTCTGTATTAAATGGCGAAGGTGCCAATGTGGTGGGTTTGCAATGGTGGCAGGAGGTGTCGGTGGCAGGTCAACATGGTTTGCATCGCTTGCGCTTTTTGCCAGTTCAACATTGGAGTGCACGCAGTTTGTTTGATCGCTATGAGACTTTGTGGGGCAGTTGGGCGGTATTGAGTCCCGATTTCACTTTTTGGTTTTCTGGCGACTTGGGTTATTCGCAAGATATCCGCGATATTCATGCCAATATTGGCGATGTAGATTTGGCTGCCATTGCCATTGGTGGTTATGCGCCGCGTTGGTTTATGCAGCGTGCCCATATTGACCCGGATGAGGCGGTGCAGGTGATGCAGGATTTGCATGCGAAACAGGCATTGGCAATTCATTGGGGCACGTTTGCGCTCACCGATGAGCCTTTGGATGAACCACCCAAACGTTTGCAGCAGGCGTTGCAACGCCATGCGCTTGCAGCGCAGCGTTTTCGGGTTTTGCGTCATGGCGAGACGATGTTGATGAATGGTGATGGTCTGTGATGGAGTTGGACTGTGAATGTGTTGATTTTATGTACTGGAAACTCTGCCCGCAGCATTATGGCTGAGGGTTTGTTTAATCATTTGTCTGCGGGGCGCGTGCAGGCTTTTAGTGCTGGCAGTCGACCTACTGGATATGTGCATCCTATGGCTTTGCAACAACTGCAAGCGCTGGGTTTGGATACTCAATCGATGCGCAGCAAAAGTTGGCAGGAGTTTGCTCAAGCGGATGCACCGCAGATGGATATGGTGATTACTGTTTGCGATAACGCTGCCAATGAGGTCTGTCCAGTTTGGCCTGGGGTGCCTGTGCAAGGTCATTGGGGCTTTGCTGATCCTGCGGCAGTGCAGGGCGATGCTCAGGCGGGGGCGTTTGCTGATGTGTTTGCGCAAATCCACCGGTGTGTCTCTGCACTGTTGGCGTTGCCTTTGGAGCAAATGAGTGGTGATCAATTAAAACATGCGTTGCATGCTGTTTATTTGTCTTAAGTGTGGTGTATTGAGATGAATATTTTTGAACGTTTTCTCAGCCTTTGGGTGTTGTTATGCATAGTGGTAGGGGTGGGCTTAGGTCAACTTTTTCCTGAGTGGTTTGCCAGCTTGTCGCAGTGGCAATTTGCGCAAGTGAATATGCCCATCGCGATTTTGGTGTGGGTGATGATTATCCCGATGTTGATGAAAATTGACTTTGCTAGTCTGCATCAAGTGCGACAACATTGGCGTGGTTTGTTGGTGACTTTGTTGGTGAATTGGCTGGTCAAGCCGGTCTCGATGGCTTTTTTAGCATGGCTGTTTATTCGTGTGGTATTGGTTGATTATTTGCCTGCCGATCAATTGGATAGTTATGTTGCCGGCTTGATTTTGTTGGCGGCTGCACCTTGTACGGCGATGGTGTTTGTGTGGAGCCGTTTGAGTCATGGCGATGCGTTATTTACCCTGACTCAAGTGGCGTTGAACGATGTGGTGATGTTGTTTGCCTTTGCCCCAATTGTTGGCTTGCTGTTGGGGATCTCTGCGATTAGCGTACCACTGGCGACTTTGCTGACTTCTGTGCTGGTGTATATCGTGATTCCTGTGCTGCTGGCGCAGTGTTTGCGGGCCGTTCTATTGCGTCAATCTGACTTGCGCTTGACGCAGTGTTTGCAACTTTTGTCGCGTTGCTCGATGCTGGCTTTGCTGCTGACGCTGATTTTGTTGTTTGCGTTTCAGGGTGAAAAAATCTTGCAACAGCCTTTCATCATCCTATTGTTGTCTTTACCTATTATCTTGCAGGTAATCATCAATGCCAGTTTGGCCTATGGTCTCAACCGCTTTGTGGGTGAGCCACACGCGATTGCCTGTCCCTCTGCGCTGATAGGCGCAAGTAATTTTTTTGAGTTGGCAGTAGCCACCGCGATTAGTTTATTCGGTTTGCAATCTGGCGCGGCCTTGGCCACGGTAGTCGGCGTGCTGGTGGAGGTGCCTTTGATGTTGCTGGTGGTGAAGGCGGTGAACGCCAGTCGAACTTGGTATCAGGCCGGCTGTGGGCAAAACCATCCTCAAAGCTGAAATCCGTACTGGATAAATATCTTTTTGGCTTGTTCGCTGAACAGAAATTGCATATAGCGTTGAGCGTTTTTCTGAGGGCTCACTTGTGCAACTGGATAGATAATTTGTTCATGGCTTTGTGGTGGAAATGTGGCCATGATTTCTACCTTGTTGCTCTGCAAGGCGTCGGTCAAATAGACGATGCCGATACATTCTCCGCGTTCGACAAAATTTAACGCACCGCGAACATCTTGTGCCCCCACAATCCTTGCTTTTAATGGTTCCCACCAGCCCAGATAGCTGAGCGCCTGTTTGGCATAAATCCCTGCCGGCACTGAGGCAGTTTCGCCAGTACAAAGCTTGCCTGAATAGCTATCTGCTAAGGAGAATTGCTTATTCAGCGCCAAGGTAAAACTTTGGCCTTTGGGCGCGATGAGTACCAGTGAATTGCCCAGCAGGGTTTGTTTGCTGCTTTTGATGCTGGAATTTTTTTCTGCCAAATAGTCCATCCACAGGCTATCGGCTGAAATAAAAATATCCGCGGGTGCGCCATTTTCAATTTGTTTGGCCAAGGTTGAGGAGGCAGCAAATGAGGCGCGTATTTGGATGCCGGTGCTTTGTTCAAATTGCCGATTGATTTCACTCAGTGCATTGCTCAGGCTGGCTGCCGCCATGACCACTATTTTTTCTTCGGCGTGGGCGATATGGCTGGTGACGAACAGTAGTATCAGCCAGCAGCGCAAGCATATCGATATTATTGTGGAGCTGGGAATCATGTTGGCAGTCCTCGATATATGCGTGGTTAGGTATGAGGTATCAGTTATTAAGTGTTTTGAAATCAAGCCAGTCAGTATACCAATCTAGCTGATTAAATTCGACACTACAGGGCTGATTGCTAAGCCAAACGCTAAATGCTGATCGGCATCAAAATGAACACCATCGACCTTGCTTGAGCTGGTGACGCTTGCCGCATCAAAGAATGCACACTGCATTTCTTGGCATAATTGCTGATAGGCCTCGGCTAGACCTTGGCATTTTTGTTCTGCGCCTAAAAATTTGCTGGCGATATCGCCTTTGGGGGTGAGTATCGGCGGCGGCGCCACCACCAATAGCTTGGGCATGGGCATGCCGGGTTCTAATTCGGTGCTACGGATGGCTTGTATCAGTTGCTTCATGCCAGCGCTTGCATCGGCAGCGGTATGGTCGTGGTTATGCTGGAAATCATTGGTGCCCAACATCAGAATCACCAACGCCAGTGGCGAATTGACCTCTATTCTTTGTGCTAGGCCTTGCAGGCCATTACGACCGGGGCGCACTGGGTCTTGGTAGACTGTGCGGCGACCATTTAGGCAGTCTTCAATCACCCTGACTTGCAGTTGCGCTTGTTGCAGTTGTTGTTCAAGTATCCCTGGCCAACGCTGATGAAATTCGAAGCGACGGCGTGTCATCGGGATAATTCCCCATGACAGAGAGTCTGCATACACCAATATTTGTTTTATCACGCTGTCTTGATCCATGCCTATTTTTGCGTACAGGTTTCAAAGCCAGTATTGCCGCCCTTAAACTCTGGCTCATAATAAAACTTGCGGAAACTCCATTTGCCTTGGGCATTTTTACTGAAAGTTGCAATGCCGGTGCCAAAATCTTGATTGTGACTGTGCTCAGTATGGGCGAAATAGATTGCTAGGTTATTTTTATATCCTGCGGCATGACCAGGGTATTTACCGTAGCCTGGCACCGATAATTCAAATACATAGGCGGCATATTCGCCGCTGCTATATTGTGCCTGAAGTTGTATGCTGACCTCGCCTTGATATTGACCTTCATGCCGATCTTCACCTGTGCAGGTATATTGCCCTGAGAAGTCAGGTCCTGTGTAGCTGGTTTGAGCATTAGCAAAGCAAGCCATACTGCTGAATAGCAGACAAAATATGGAGGAATAAAGGTATTTCATCGCGCTTCCTTTTTGATATCGTTAAGCATTGAGTTGCGCCAAACAAGGCGTGCTCTCAGATTATGTCACAATCCTGTCGTTCTGGTAGCGTGCATCATGCGCTGCGCATTATGCTTGAAAGCGTATGCTGTTGAGCTTGCGTGTTATATCGATAAACATGTTGGGCACTGAGGCTGTATCCAACATGGTGATACAGCTGTTAGCTGGATTGTGCTAAATGTACTTTCCAGTCTTCTGCATCGATATCGTGATACTCCAGTTGGATAGCAATTATTTGTTCTTGGCTAAGCGTGCTATGTTGGTTCAGTTGTGATATCCAGCTTTGAGTCTGGCTGTCAGGCTTGAGGCTTGCGTTTTTGGCGAAGTCGATCATGTCATGGGTCCTATTATTCATCAGCTAGCTTTTGGCTAGAAAATCAATCTTAGCACCTGAGTGTTAATCATTTATGACATGCATGTAACGGCTGATTAATGGCCTAGCTTGAAAAAACTTTTGATGGTATGCGATAAGCTATCATGCATAATCTGATTGCTGGTACGTAACAATTTGTCAGTCGGTTTTAGAAATTTCACACGTTTATCTTGATGGCTTTGTTCCAATATTAGCCAGCCGCCATTGGTTAATTTGACGATTTGTTCGCTTGTAGCGATTTCCGAGCAAGTCATTTCCAGATACAGCGTTTTCAGTTTTAGTTCTTGTTGGCTAAGATGATATTTCAAACATTTGACGATAATGATATACGCCACCATAGAATGGTTGGTCGGCAGTCGTAAGGTACATTGCGCAAGAAAATCATCTAGATAGGTGAGGTTGGTTGAATTTATTTTACTAAAGAAACTGATCCACAACTGCAACAGAGAGTTGTTCATGATGAGCCTTTGTCAAATTGTGCGCGTATGGTAGTTATTTATTTATTTGTTTGCAAATTATTTTAAATAATATCTTGAATTAACAATAAAAAAAGAAATCCCTGATTTACGTCAATGATGGAATTATTTTTTATCTAGCAATCTAAGTCATTAGGCGATAGACTGAAAAATCGTGATGAGAGTGAACAAAAAGGAAATGAATTGATGTTGTTATTTTTCTCTCAATGGATTGCGACTGTGATTGCGCTTTGGGCCAGCACCTATTTGTTTGAGGGTATTAAATTCGACAGTTTTGCTGCACTTGTGGTGTCAGCATTGGTGTTGGGGCTGGCCAATAGTGTCATCAAACCCATTTTGGTGATATTCACTTTGCCTCTGACAGTGTTTTCCTTTGGTCTGTTTTTATTGGTCATTAATGGCTTGGTATTGATGTTGGTGTCTTCACTGGTGCATGGATTTACTTTGCATGGTTTTTGGACCGCAGTGTTTGCCAGTTTGTTTATCAGTATTGTCACACTGGTGATTAATGCGGCACTGGTCGGTGATGTCAGGATAAGTAAAATCAATCAAGGCCCTTGGGTTTAAAACCTTGGATTTAATTCGGATGGTTTAGAAAAGTGTTTCAATGTTTTTTTAAAGGAGATGTAAATGAATAAAATAGCACTGTTAGTGTTGGTATTAGTTGTGGTTGGACTCGGTTATGCGGCTTATCACGAGGACGGTGAGTATGGCTTTAGACCAAAAATTAGCGATGTCGAGAATCACAACAATCAAATGAATGAGTGTATTAAATTGGCCTTGGAAAGACATCCTGGAGCTATTTTGGAAACAGAAGTTGAAACCGAAGATGGTGAATTAATTACTGATGTGGATATTCAAGGTGCAGATGGCAAAATTTGGGAAGTTGAATGTGTGTTAGCCACTGGTCAAATCATCGAGGACAAGCAAGAAGATTAATCATCTTTTTAGCAATGCAAAAGGGGAGCTGTGCTCCCCTTTTTTATGTGCTGAATTATTCAAATAAATAATGCTTTTTGAGGTGTTTTGTTATCTTCCAAGTACATGATAAGCCTGACTCAAAGGTAACCAAGTCACCAGCAGAAAAACTCACTGATTCACCGTCATCTGCGGTTACGCTCACTTCACCTGCTAGGATATAGGCGATTTCTCTCTGTTGGTAGTGCCAAGGAAAAGTCGAGGGCTCTTTGCTCCATGTCGGGCAGGATAATATCCCCAGCGCCTTAAGTCTGGCTTCGCTAGGATGATGCTCCACGGTCATTTTTGACATATTGCCTCCTTGTTTGGTGAGAATTACTTGTCTATTTTGCTCACTTTTGAACCTTCAAGACTGATCGTTCCCATCAGACCTTTCTCAGAAAAAATAAAAGCAATCACCGGTTCTTGTAGATTGTCGATAGTAAATTCTTTTGATGCGCCCGAGGTAGCGATCGCAACACTACCACCAAAACCAGCATCCCAGCCATTACTGTAGCGGAATCGCTCTAGTGCCTCATTGGTCATGAACAATATCACTTGCGAATGTAGCTGCGCGCCAATTTGGTAGCCAAAAGAGGCCGATATAATATTGTAATAAGCTTCCGTATTGCCTTGTACAATCAGGGCTCCTTCGCCATATTCGCCGCCTACGATAAATCCAGCTTTAACGATACTGGGAAACACCAACATCGCTTGGGCTTTTTCGGCAAGTTGTTTGCCGGCAGAAGATGTTTTATAAAAAGTCTCGACGGCTTCTTGTACTTTTGCGTCGATTTCATCTTTGGATGCGGCGTCTGCCGTAGTGATTAAGCCAAATAACAATGCAGTTGCCAAAATAAGTGATTGAAATTTCATAGGGTTCCCCATCACGGTATGGTTAAAAATTGAATTCTAAACAAAAACATCCTGCGTGTGTCAGTCATCATATTGTCATCAGCGGATTCTTATGTTCTGCATAATCGGACTGAATTATTTACATTAAATCAATGAGTAATTGATTTTTTTACAAATTATTCACATGAATTGGCGTTGCTCTGTTCTATAATAATGCTTTGACATACAAAATGTGTATTAAAGGTAAAACTTATGCGGTTAAATAAATGGATTGTTAGCATCTTGCTCTCTGCTACTGCGGTGACAGGGACAGCTCATGCCGATGACGCAGTTGAAGCGCCATGGTATCTATTACCGGGGGCCAGTCACACTTGGACAGATTCCTCTTTGAAAGCAGATGATGGCCTGGGTGGATTAATTAAATTGGGTAAAGAAATCAACCCTAGTTGGGATATTCAACTGGGTGCGACATACTCCAGATTTGATGAGAATTCTGCTGAAGTAAGTGGCGGCAATTATAAACAAACGCAACTTGGATTTGATGCTTTGTATATGTTAAGTCGCGAGCGTTTTCGTCCCTTCCTATTAGTCGGATTGGGCTATGCAAGAAACGACGTTGATTACAACAATCAATGGGGTAGTTCAAAAAATTCCTTGATGGCGAATGTGGGTTTAGGCGCACAATACTTCTTTAATGATAGATTAGGTTTGCAAGCCGATATCAGAGAAGTATGGAGCCGTGCAGAAGTTGGACCAGTGAATGATAGAGATAATCAAATCATCGGTAATACAGTGGTCAACTTTGGTGTGATTTTTAAATTAGACGCACCAGCCCAACCGTTACCGGTGGTGGCGACGCCAGCGCCTGCTGCACCTGTAGTTGCTCAAGTCGAACCCGCTCCTGTAGAAGCGCCTGCTGCAACCCCAGAACCTGCGCCAGCCTGCAAACCAAAAATCGAGACCATCGCAATCCAGGCAGAAACCTTATTTGATTTTGATAAAGCGGTGATCAAGCCAGAAGGTAAAGCGGTATTGGATAATTTTGTGCCGATGTTGAAAGATCATGATGATGTCGAAATGGTATTGGTGACCGGTTATACCGATAGAATCGGCACAGATAGCTATAACTTAGTGTTGTCCAAAAAACGCGCCAATGTGGTGGCAAATTATCTGGTCGCCAAGGGAGTGGATGCACAACGTATTAGTGCTACTGGAAAAGGTGAAGCCGATCCAGTAGTAGATTGTCAGGGTGTTCGTGGTCAAAAATTAATTGACTGCTTGGCGCCAAATCGTCGTGTGATTATCGATGCGACGCACGTTCAACAGTCTGGATGTGAATAAACATAAAGACAATTGCTATCAGCTTGGATGATTAATCAGGTCGCTTAGGCGACCTGTTTTTTTCATGTTGTGCAGCTTGCAAAATTTCCTTGGCCGAATCTAAATTGATGATTGCAATGCCAATACCCACCATTAAATCCGGCCAAAACGAAACCCAAATTAAAGATACCAGTGCTGCGCAAATAATCGCCATATTTGCAATGGCGTCATTGCGAGATGATAAAAAAGCCGCCCGACTAAGACTGCCGTCATCGTCTTTAAATTTAGCGAGTATAAATGCACAAATCAAATTGACTGCTAGCGCCCCTAACGCGGTGAAGGACAAGGTGCTAGAGGCTGGAATGATAGGATTGTATAGCTTCTCCCAAGCAGTAAAAAATGCCGCTGAGATAGGTAACAATAACATCATAGCAAGCAGAATAGAGACATAATATTTGCTCCGTGTAGCTAAAAATAAAGACATTAATACAATGCTGTTTACCGCAGCATCCTCAAGAAAATCAATACTGTCTGCAAACAATGACACCGAATCGATGACGCGCGCCATGTGAAATTCAACAAAAAAATAGAATAGATTGGCAAGTGCGACAAACAATACCGCATGCTTTAGATTCCATTGTTTTACTGAAAGCTTGAATGGATTTTTCATGGTGGATTTTAGTTAGTGCCCCTGCTTTTTTATAAGTGAATATTGCAATAATATGTAAATAATGTAGACTTAAGTATACAAAAATACAAAAAATAATATTTATTTCAATAATAAGGGTGTTTCGATGTTTCTCAATACCACTTTTTTGCAGTTAAACAATATCATTGATTGGGCGGTGGATGCTTCTGGTTTTGGCGAGCTAGATTTAGAAAGTAGGTCGGTAATCTTGTATATCGCAAATAGCGAGAAGAATCTCAAAGAGGTATGTGCAAGCGATATTATCAACAATCGAGACATCCCAGGCTCTCCAGTAACTTTGTTTAAGCGTATTCATCATTTAAGAAAAAAGGGATGGATTAATAGTGAGCAATCCATTCAACATCACCGCAAATTAAAACTCAGTCTGAGTAATGTCGCGATTGAAAATCTGAACATGGTCTCTAATCTGATTGAACTGAAGATAGGTATCAAGCTATGACACAGTAGTTGTTATTGTGATAACCTCAATTGATTGTCACTATTTCAACGAAAAAAGTCATCATGTTTGAGTATTTGATTGTTGCAGTCGCCAATCTTGTGCTGGTATTAATCAATATCTTGCTACACTACGAAACCTTGTTTTTGCTGGCCAGAAAACTAAATCTGCTGCAGATTACCCATCGCTATCGGGTGTTATATGGTGTAGTGGTGATATTTTTTATCCATACTATAGAAATTATTGTATTCGCCCTAGGCTATTTTGCCTTGCTCTACATTCCAAGCATGGGGGAAATGTCTGGCCATCCTAACGGGGTACATTCATTGTTGGATTGTATCTATTTCTCGTTTGCCACCTATACCACTGTTGGATACGGCGACATATTCGTTCATGGATATGTTCGATATTTGACCGGAGTCGAGGCATTATTAGGATTAATACTGATTACTTGGTCAGCTTCATTTCTTTATATCGAAATGCAAAAGAATTGGATCACAAAGGAAAAGTGACTTACTCTTTAGTGCTCTTTTTTTGGATGAATTTTTGCGATATTTCAGACTCAGCATCCAGCCAGTCTTGCATATCGTCGCCAGGCGCAAAGCCACGACTCTCGGCTCGATAATAGGCATTGGTTGCTATCATAGCCAGAAATTCTGTGGCATTGACAGACTTTCTGGCAGGTTTGCGCGCGCTAGAAGATTTGGGGGTGGATTTTTTGGTTGCTGTAGTCTTTGGGATGGTCTTGCTTTTTGTCTCTGTCATCATAAACCTCACTATTTGCTGTTATTTTGAAAATAAAAACGCAATGATCTAATCATAATGGCTGCCAAGTACAGCATCAATAAAGTCCCAATAAAATCACCTACCAGCATGGGAATAAATGTCATGAATAATGAGTAGTCAATGCCTGAAACATGATAGAAAGTGTGATTCAAGCCGGTATTCACAACGCTGCCGGCAAAAGCAAATATAAACAGGTGATGAGGGCTCAATCCATCAAATGACTCTGGGAGATGGAAGGACTTTTGGCAAAATTTCATGGAGATAAATGGGGCAATGCCAGAAATCAATGCCAGTATCAGTGGAGTAAAATGCTGGTTGCTAGAAAAGTCTCCGGTGATATATGCCCCAAGGACAAGACCAAATACCCCAGCCCATTCAAATATCATTACCGCTAGCATTCTGATAAATGCTGGCAGAAAAATCCAGCATACTAGAGGGCTCACTGAAATTTCGGAAAATAAATATTGATTCAGTTGAAAAAGTAAACCCCACGCTAACGATACCGACAGGGCTTGCAATACAAAAATGCTGATAGCATTAAAGAGTCTAGGCCCTAAAGGAACAAATGAATCATCATTCATAGTCAGAAAAATTAAAGATTTAAGTGGTCTTTTGCGCTGCTGTCAGAAAGTGGCCCATTTTGCCAAAATACTCGATAGCTAAATCGGTCATTTCTACGTATTTGATTCGATTGTCTTCTGCATCAACATCTAATCTGATTAGATTCTTTTTACGAAGAGTTTTTAATCTTCTGTGTACTGTTGCAGGAGAAGCATCAGGAACCAAGCTCATTGCTTCAAGCACATTAATCTTGTTGCCTTGATAAAGACTAACAGCAATCAAATTCAAAAGCTTTTCTTCAGTGGTATCTAGGTGAGGGATGCCAGGCATATCATGTACTGCGCTGGCAAGACTTAAAAAACGTAGGTAAGTTCTTGAATGCTTGGATGTTATTTTCATAGTCGTTGTTCCAATCAAAGAGTTAGTGGTTGACTGTTAGAGACAAAATTAGCGTTTGTTTCTAGCAGAAAGTTTTATTATTTTGTCTAAGCGCCATTGTTTGATACGACAACGACGCAATATTATTGTAATCCAAAAAGCAGTCCACGCAAGTACTAACCATGGAAATATTCCTGCATAAATGCTAATAATTAACAGGTGTGGAAAAGCTTGCGTTAACGCTAAGGGTAGCAAAGCAAGAATTATTAAAAAAAACACAATTACCATAAGGTTTCTTTTGAAAGCCAATAAATAAAACAAAAAAGGCTCACAAATGTGAGCCTTTTGTATGAATGGCGCGCCCGAAGAGATTCGAACTCCTGACCCCTTGGTTCGTAGCCAAGTACTCTATCCAGCTGAGCTACGGGCGCAAATTAAACAGGTCAACCCTGCTCAATAAAAACGGTGTGAATTATACACGAACCTTGTAGTTTGTTGCTTAGGGATTTCACTCATCCCATCCGGCAATGATACGGCGGCCTTGCCTTGTCTCTATTTGGCGGAGAGCGAGGGATTGTTCGATTTGCATAAACGCGCTGTGCAAATCTCATCTTTCGCTATCGCTCAAGACCGTCTTCGACGTCCTGCGCAAGCTCTGCTTGCTGGTCGAACCCACTTTTTTATCATCGAGGGTTCTCATCCCATCCGCCAATGATACGGCGGCCTTGCCTTGTCTCTATTTGGCGGAGAGCGAGGGATTGTTCGATTTGCATAAACGCGCTGTGCAAATCTCATCTTTCGCTATCGCTCAAGACCGTCTTCGACGTCCTGCGCAAGCTCTGCTTGCTGGTCGAACCCACTTTTTTATCATCGAGGGTTCTCATCCCATCCGCCAATGATACGGCGGCCTTGCCTTGTCTCTATTTGGCGGAGAGCGAGGGATTCGAACCCTCGATACAGGTTTAAGCCCGTATGCTTCCTTAGCAGGGAAGTGCCTTCGACCACTCGGCCAGCTCTCCTACGCCATATTGCGAGGGCGTAACGATACTTGAATACGCCCTAAAAATCAACGAAAGAATAGTTTATATGTAGACAATACTATGCTTGATCTAAGCCGAAAGCTTTGTGTAATACTCGAACTGCAAGCTCCATATATTTTTCATCAATCACTACGGCAATTTTGATTTCACTGGTAGAAATCATCTGTAAATTAATACCTTCTTCAGCCAAAGTGCGGAACATTTGGCTTGCAATACCAACATGGGAGCGCATACCAACACCCACGACAGAGACTTTTGCTATTTTGTCGTCACCTACAATCTCACGCGCACCGATATGTTTTTGCACATCTTTAAGAATCGCTAATGCTTTGTTCATCTCATTTTTATGAACTGTGAAAGTAAAGTCTGTGCTTCCATCCGCTGCCATATTTTGAATAATCATATCTACATCGATATTGGCATCGGCAATTGGACCAAGAATTTGATAGGCGATCCCAGGTTTATCGGGTACTCCTAACACGGCAATTTTTGCTTCATCGCGATTGAAAGCGATACCGGAAATAATGGGTTGTTCCATATCTTGACCATCCTTGTCTGAATCTTCTTCAAATGTAATCAGCGTACCTTCGCCATCTTCTTCAAAGCTGGAGAGTACCCGCAACTTGACTTTATATTTACCAGCGAACTCGACAGAGCGAATTTGTAGGACTTTAGAGCCTTGGCTAGCAAGCTCGAGCATTTCTTCGAAAGTAATAGATTTAAGCCGGCGTGCCTCAGGTACAACTCTTGGGTCGGTGGTATATACCCCATCTACATCGGTATAAATTTGGCATTCATCTGCTTTCAGTGCAGCAGCCAGTGCTACCCCCGTGGTGTCTGAACCACCACGACCCAGCGTGGTGATATTGCCTTGCTCGTCCACCCCTTGAAACCCTGCGACGACAACCACATGGCCGGCATTTAGGTCACGACGAATATTTTGTTCATCTATACTTAGGATACGTGCCTTGCTATAAGCACTGTCAGTGACGATACGCACTTGCGAGCCAGTAAAGCTCTTGGCTTTGATGCCAAGTTCCATCAGCGCCATAGCAGTTAATCCGATGGTGACCTGCTCGCCAGTGGAAACCATCACGTCTAATTCTCGCGGATCTGGATCTTGCATCACTTCTTTAGCAAGATTAATCAGACGATTAGTTTCACCTGACATTGCCGACACCACCACCACCACTTGATGTCCTAATGCTTTATAACGCGCTACCCTGCGAGCCAGATTTTTAATTCGATCTGGGCTACCTACAGAGGTACCGCCATATTTTTGTACGATAAGAGCCATATATTCTTTTCGATATTAAAGTTGATCTTTGACCCATTGTTGCACGCTTTGCAACGCTGAATCTAACTTAGTTACATCTGTTCCACCTGCCATCGCAAGGTCTGGCTTGCCACCGCCTTTGCCGCCAACTTGAGTGGCAACGTGGTTGACTAAGTCTCCCGCACGAATCTGCTTGGTTAGATCTTGGCTTACCCCTGCTACTAATGTAATTTTTCCATCACTGACACTGGCTAACACAATGGCTGCAGGTTTAAGTTTATCTTTTAGTTTATCCATGGTTTCACGCAGGCTATTGTCGTCTGCGGCTTCCAGCAATGTGGCTAGTACCTGTACATGCTTGACGCTGACCGCTTGAGATATCAGCTCGTCACCCTGAGAGCTGGCAAGCTTGGATTTTAATTTGGCTAATTCTTTTTCTAGCGATTTTTGTTGCTCTAGTATACCGGTGATCTTGGTGCCTAGCTCATGGGCTGGTGCTTTGACACTGTCACTTAATTGTTGCAGTAGCTGTTGTTGCTGCTGAATCAGTCTAAGCGCTGCATTGCCTGTTGTAGCTTCAATACGTCGCACGCCGGCCGCAACACCAGTTTCTGAGATGATCTTAAACAAACCAATGTCACCAGTCGCCTTGACATGCGTACCGCCACACAATTCGCGCGAGTTGCCTATATCTAGCACCCTTACTTGGTCGCCATATTTTTCGCCAAACAGCATCATGGCGCCGCTTTTTTGTGCATCGTCAATGGCCATTACACGAGCTTGGGTCGGTTGATTGTTCAGGATTTCATGATTAACTAATTGTTCAATGCGTTGGATTTCTTGGGCACTGACTGGTGCGTTGTGGACAAAGTCAAAACGCGTTTTATCTTGATCAACCAAGGAACCTTTTTGTTGTACATGGTCGCCTAAAACCTCACGCAATGCTTTGTGCATGAGGTGGGTGGCTGAGTGATTGCGCATGGTATCGGCACGTGTCTCGCTATTGACTCGGGCTTGTATCTCGTCACCTAACTTGATAGTACCCGTTTGCATTACACCATGATGCCCAAACACATCTGCTTGAATTTTTTGCGTATCTTCTACGGCAAAAATCCCTTGCTGACTTTTTAATTCACCGCTATCGCCAATTTGACCACCTGACTCGGCATAGAATGGGGTTCTATCTAACACCACAACCCCAATGTCACCTTCGTTAAGTTGTTGCACTGGACTACCGTCTCGATACAAGGCAGTAATCTTAGATAGCGTTGATAAGGTCTCATAGCCTTGAAAATCAGTGGCCTGCCCCTGATATTCCAAATTCATCGCCATTTTGAATTTTCCAGCTGCACGCGCTTGTTGTTTTTGTTGTGCCATCGCTGCATCAAAAGCAACGCTATCAACTTTGACGTTGCGTTCACGGCAAATGTCTTGCGTCAAATCTAATGGAAAACCATAAGTATCATGTAATTTAAAAGCAGTTTCGCCATTAAATGCTACATCCTTGCCTTGGATATGCGCCAACTCAGCCTCTAAAATTTGCATCCCATTTTCTATCGTTTCAAAGAAACGTTCTTCTTCTTGTTGGAGCACCGCCATCACACGTTCTTGGGCTTGCGTTAATTCTGGGTAAGCTTCGCCCATTTCTGCTACCAAATCGGGCACGATACGGAAGAAGAAAGCAGCACGAGCACCCAACTTGTAGCCATGGCGTATGGCGCGACGAATAATGCGACGTAGCACATAACCACGACCTTCATTGCCTGGAATCACTCCATCCGCAATCAAGAAACTACAGGCGCGGATATGGTCTGCCAACACGCGCAAAGAGGGATTATCCAGTGCGGCAGTGTCAGTCTCTCTGGCAGCGGCTACAATCAGCGTTTGAAATAAATCAATCTCATAGTTAGAGTGGACCCCTTGTAACACGGCAGCAATACGTTCCAAGCCCATGCCAGTATCAACGGAGGGTTTGGGCAGCGGATGCATTACTCCCGCTTCATCGCGGTTGTATTGCATAAATACATTGTTCCAAATTTCAATATAACGATCACCATCTTCATCGGGTGAGCCTGGTGGACCACCTGCTATATGATCGCCATGATCAAAAAATATTTCGGTACATGGACCACAAGGGCCAGTATCACCCATCATCCAGAAATTGTCTGAGGCATATCGCGCCCCTTTGTTGTCTCCAATACGCACAATTTTGTCATGCGGGATGCCGATGTCTTTGGTCCAAATGTCATAGGCCTCATCATCTTCAGCATACACCGTGACCATTAAACGCTGCTTGGGCAAGCCATACACTTGAGTTAATAATTCCCATGCGTAGTGAATAGCATCACGCTTGAAATAGTCGCCAAAACTGAAGTTGCCCAGCATTTCAAAGAAAGTATGGTGGCGAGCAGTGTAGCCAACGTTTTCTAAGTCATTGTGTTTGCCGCCCGCGCGCACGCATTTTTGGCTGGTGGTAGCGCGACTGTAAGGGCGTTTATCAAAGCCTAAAAACACATCTTTAAATTGGTTCATACCAGCATTGGTAAACAGCAAGGTGGGATCACCATGAGGAACTAATGAGCTTGAGGCAACCACTTGATGGCCTTTGTTTTGGAAGAAATCCAAAAACTGCTGACGTATCTGTTTTACTGAAATAGTTGGTTTATTTTGCATAAATTGCGTTTCTGTTTCTAGCGTTGTTTGGGTCGTATTGTCTGAGTCCTACAAACGCTTTCTTCAATTAAATTAAAGGCACTTCTTGTCTATCAAATGAGGCAATCTTATTCCGCTTTGCATAATGATTTCAATCCTCATTAGTATCCGAAATCACTTTTCTAATAATATCCAGTGAGTAACCGCGGCTTTGTAAAAATCTCGCTTGTTTTGCCCATTCATTGCGATCGCTGGGAGCCTGCTTAAATTTTTTGCGCCATACTGCTTGTGCATTTTTCAATTCAGATTGCTTGACAGCTTGCACCGCGTTACTAATCAATTCATCACTCACCCCCTTTTGCTTGAGCTCTTGGGCGATTTTCATCGTGCCAAATTTACTTTGCCTAGCATGCACTATCTGCTCGGTAAAACGCTTGTCAGAGAGCCAGTTTTTTTGCTGGAAATCGGCAATAATTTGACTAACTTCGGTTTCTGTTTCAGCACTCAGGGATAGCTCATGGTCAATCACTTGGTCTGGTGTTTGCAATTTATGCAGTTGAAGTCTTGCAAAATGCAACAATTTTTGTTGTAACTCATGGGCGCTGTATTCGCGTTTAGCCAAATAATCCAAAGCTTTTTGACGCAGACTAGGCTGGGATGTTTTATCCTTAGTCGTCAATATCGTCCGCACCAGTGCTTGCAACTACCACATCCATATTACCTTTGGCGCTATCGCGAATTTTATTGTCAATCTCATTTGCAATCGCTGGGTTTTCACGCAGATATTCACGCGCATTATCCTTGCCTTGACCAATTTTTTCGCCGTTATAGCTATACCATGCACCTGACTTTTCAACGATTTTTAGATTTGCACCCAGTTCAAGAATTTCTCCTTCACGAGAAATCCCCTCACCATACAGAATATCAAATTCGGCTTGTTTGAATGGTGGCGCTACTTTGTTTTTGACAATCTTAACGCGAGTTTCAGAACCAACCACTTCATCTCCCTTTTTAATCGATCCAGTACGACGGATATCTAAACGAACCGAAGAGTAGAATTTGAGGGCGTTACCACCTGTAGTTGTTTCTGGGTTACCAAACATGACACCAATCTTCATTCGTATTTGGTTAATAAAAATCACCATGGTGTTCGTGCGTTTGATATTGCCTGTCAGTTTACGTAAAGCTTGACTCATTAAGCGAGCTTGGAGACCCATGTGCGAGTCACCCATCTCGCCCTCGATTTCTGCTTTGGGCACCAAGGCAGCCACTGAGTCAATTACCACAATATCCACAGAACCAGAGCGTACCAACATATCGGCAATTTCAAGTGCTTGTTCGCCTGTATCAGGTTGTGAGATGAGTAAGTCAGCAATGTTCACACCAAGCTTTTGTGCATATTGAGGATCGAGTGCGTGTTCAGCATCAATAAATGCGGCAGTGCCTCCCATTTTTTGCATCTGGGCGATGACGGATAGAGTAAGGGTGGTTTTGCCTGAGGACTCGGGTCCATAAATTTCGATAATGCGCCCACGTGGCAAACCGCCTATTCCTAGGGCTAAATCTAGACCTAAAGAACCAGTCGATACTGCTTGGATATCCTCAGCAACTTCATTGTCACCTAGGCGCATGATTGAGCCTTTACCAAATTGTTTTTCAATTTGCGATAGGGCAGCTGCTAGGGCTTTGCTTTTGTTCTCATCCATGGAGAATTCCTCAATAAATTTTTTAATATGACTTCATTCTTAAAGCGCGCCTTGTATCAGGAATTGATTTGTCACAATTTTGCTAAATTGGATAATTTTTTGCTGGTTTTTTGGGGCCACAAGGCGCATACAATCAAGCTTTTGATTATCCCACAAAAGCCATTTAATAGGTAGCTAGCAGTTGCAGAATTCCTTGAAAAAGTACTCTTATAGATTGCTCTCGAACTAGTTGTCTGCTTCCGGAAAATTGGTGCGTGCGACTGACGCGATTGCCTAGGGTATCGACCCAAGCAAAACAGACAGTGCCAACTGGTTTTTCAGCACTGCCTCCACTGGGGCCAGCAATTCCTGTAACGCTGGCAGCAATTTGACAGCGGCCTTGCGCTAGCACTCCCTGCGCCATGGCGATGGCCACCTGTTCGCTTACCGCTCCAAACTCAGCGAGTTGTTTGGCGGGTACCGCAAGTAAATCTTGTTTAGACTGATTGCTATAACTAACAATACTGCCGTCAAACCAGGCTGAGCATCCTGCTAAATCGGTGATTGTAGCTGCAGCCAATCCGCCTGTGCAGGATTCAGCTAGTCCCAGTTGCCAAGTTTGGCAAACTAATTTTTTTCCGATTTGTTCAGCAAGCTGATGTAAACCGTTCATGGCATTCTCAATCGACTAAAAAGAGAGCTTAGCTTGATGTGCCAAGCCTAACACTAGAAGGCTGTAAATAGCGGCTAATAAATCGTCCAGCATAACGCCAAAGCCTCCACCGACACGCTTTTCAATCTGGCGGATAGGAAAGGGTTTGACAATATCAAACAACCTAAATATCACAAACGCCAACAACCATGCGTATTCATCACGATGGGTAAAACTGAGTATCAGCATGATAGCGACGATTTCGTCCCAAACAATGCTAGCGTGATCTTCTACACCTAGTGCTTTGCCCGTTTTGCTGCAAATAAAAATACCTAGTAAAAACAGTAGGCTAATAATCAACCATTGAATAGCTAATGATAATGAAGCAATGGGCAAGTACAGCAAAACTCCCAGCACACTGCCAAAAGTCCCTGGCGCCCATTTAATCAGTCCGCTACCAAATCCCAAAGCCAACAGATGCCAAGGGCTTTGCCACATAAACGCTTGCGTGGGAGGTTGCTGTTTAGTCTTGGAAGTGGTCATAACCTTTGCCTTGTAATTGAATGGCTTGATTTTGCTGGTTGTAAATAATCATCCCTGGGGTGGCACATGTTTGCCCGATACAACTCAGCGGCAAGCCAAGTTGCTGGCCAATCGTGATGATTTTTTCGTGCGCTGAGACGGGGGCGGTAAAGCATAATTCGTAATCATCGCCACCTGACAATACTTTGCTGTAGATTTCCTGCTCGCTGGCGCTGAGTTGATGGGCAATTGTCGCCCATTGGATTTCGGCCCCCAGCGAGGAGGCTTGTAAAATATGCCCCAAATCTGCCGCTAGTCCATCTGAAATATCGATGGCGCTGTGAGCAATATCTCTCAGCGCTATCCCAAGTGCCATCCTTGGCTGTGGCCGATTGAGAGCAGCTATCCATGCTGGCGGACATGGTTGAGAGGCTTGCAGAGCGCTTAACGCTTGTGCCGCATGACCCAAGTAGCCGGAATGCCAAATTTCATCCCCCAGTTGAGCGCCATTGCGTTTCAGCGCCTTGCCACGAGGGATGATTCCCATGATTTGGATACTGATATTGAGTGGTCCGCGTGTGGTATCTCCACCGATTATACTCACGCCATAGCGTTGTGCGCATTCAAACAGCCCCGTGCTGAATTGTGCTAACCATTTTTCCTGATATTCAGGTAGCGAAATCGATAGTGTCGCCCACTTCGCCTCGGCTCCCATTGCGGCCATATCTGAAATATTGACAGCCATTGATTTCCAGCCAATATCACTGGGGGCAGCGTCAGCAAAAAAATGTGTGCCACTTACCAGCATGTCGCTTGAAACAGCTAATTGATATCCATCCGCGACGCTGATCAACGCCGCATCGTCGCCAATGCCGAGATCAATATCCTGACATGGACGATGAAAAAATTTTTCGATGATGGAGAATTCAGACATGGCGTGGCCGTGTTATTTTTTTACTGGTCTAAAGGCGGGTACCACCTCGGTATGAGTCTCAAGGTAGGGCGCGCCAATTAAATCAAGCGCATAGGGAATGGCAGCAAAAATACCATGTACGATGACTTTACCCGATGCATCGCGCAGCCCTTCTAAAGTCTGCGCAATGGCCTTGGGTTGTCCAGGCAGATTGACGATTAAGGACTGTTTACGAACCACTGCAACTTGACGAGATAAAATTGCGGTCGGGACAAATTGCAGACTGATTTGTCGCATTTGCTCGCCAAACCCAGGTAGTTCTTTATCTGCAACGGCTAGAGTGGCTTCTGGAGTAACATCTCGCAATGCTGGACCGGTTCCCCCTGTGGTTAGAATCAAGTGACAAGCTTGTTCTTCTACCAAGCTGATGAGTGTTTGTTGGATTAGACTTTGCTCGTCAGCAATCAGACGCGTTTCTGCTTGCCATGGTGTTTTGATGGCGCGCTCTAGCCATTGCTGAAGATTCGGGATGCCTTGGTCTTGATAGATGCCCTGAGAAGCGCGGTCGCTTATAGAGACTAAGCCTATGCGAAATTTTTTATGTAAATCATTCATGATGTTGGTGAATTATTTCCACTGAGTAATAGTCAGAGTTTCGTAACCTAATTTTCGTCTTCATTTTATTTGAAAGAATCTTATGCATTATATTGCAATGTTAATCACTATTTTTATTTACCTGATGCCCATCACTGCTCAGGCAGAAAATACTTCGAATAGTGAAAATTATTTTGTCACCACCTATATCGAGAGCAAGCCTAGCAATGCACGACGCTTGAAAACGGCCGCTGAACCGCAATTATTTTCTGGAATCGATAAAAAAACTGATTATCAGCGCATGAACGAGAAGGGTTATGAGTTAATTGGATATTCTAGTTTCACTGCGGGAGATTTAGCCCCTGAGTTAGCTTTGCCGCAAGCCAAAGCAGTTGGGGCAGAAATGGTTCTGCTTTACTCAGAGAAAACTGGTAATCGCAAAGGCGGTGTGCAACAGCTCAAAGAGGCTAAGGCGAGGGGTGAGCAATTACGTGCTGAAGATATTAAAGACAAGCCTATGGGCTACAACTACTTTGCTACTTACTGGGCGAAAATTTTACCGCCTGTACTAGGGGTGCATGTGTTAGTACCTAAACAAACTGATAAGCCCGATGGCTTAATCGTTCTGGTGGTGATGGATGGGTCTCCAGCGCAGCAAGCAGGGATTAACAAAGAAGATATTTTGACCAAAATTGGGGATACCGAAGTCAATACAATTGAGCAACTGAATCAAGCCATGACGCAGTATAGCGGTCAGACTGTGACGATAGAATATAAACGTGAGCGACAGTTTATGAGCACCACCGCAAAGTTGAATTAACTATTCGCTACAGATATCGCGTAACAACTTAAAGATAAGTCGACTGCTTTTAGGCGCTTTGTTTTGTTGCCCTTCTTTGCGTGCGTTTCTGATCAGTGTGCGCAGTTGCTGGATGTCGACTTGAGGATATTGTTGGATAAATGTTGCCAAGGCTTGATCATCGGCGATTAATTGTTCTCGACGTTTTTCTAAGGCATGAAAAAAAGCATTTTCTGCTTGGTTTTTTCCATCCCATTTTTCAAACTGTTCAATGATGGGTTGTGGGTCGATTTCACGCATCAGCGTGCCAATATATTGTCGATGTCTTCTCAGCGCGCCGTTGGCATGGATTTTTCTTGCCTCTTGAATCGCTTGAGTCAATAACTCTGGCAAGTCCAGCATAGCCAGTTTACTGTCTGGCAAATCAAGTAAACGAACCCCTAGGGCTTGAAGTGCATCGGCTGAGGCCTTGAGTTTGGTTTTGCTGATGGCGTCTGGCGGTGAATCTGTCATGATGGTCTGTAATGGTTGGCTTAATTGATGAAGTTAGCTAAGCACGGCGTATTAGCGTCTTGATAGTGCGGTATCATATCAGCTTTTGCTACCCGTCTGTTTAATGGCGGGCGAACACTTTTTATCACATTAGGATTTTATGAGCATAGAAGGATTTAATTTCTCATTAGAACAACTCAAGCAAATGAACGAAACTGTGATTCGTATGGCGCATTTGCAGGGCGCAAGTGCTGTTGAATCTGAGGTGAGTGTTGGTTTTGGTCAGGATATTTCAGTACGCTTGGATGAAGTAGAAACTATCGAGTACACCCAAGACAAAGGGGTCAATGTAACGGTATATTTTGCTCAACAAAAAGGCACCGCTAGCTCTTCCGACTTAAGCACTCAGGCTTTACAAGACACTGTCGAGGCAGCTTGCAATATTGCGCGCTATACAGCGAGTGATGAGTTCTGCGGATTAGCAGCTGCGCAAAGCTTAGCTTCACAACCTTTAGATTTGGCACTGCATCATGCCTGGCAATTAAGCGTCGAGCAAGCGATTATGCTGGCGCGTGAATGTGAGGCAGCAGCTTTTCAAGTGGATAAGCGTATTACTAACTCTGAAGGAGCTGCCGTTTCTACCCATCAAAGTATTTTTGCCTATGCCAATAGTCTTGGTTTTAATGAGGGATATGCCAGCTCAAGACATAGTTTGTCATGTTCAGTGATTGCAGAGCAAGGTAAACAAATGCAAAGGGATTACTGGTACAGTACCGCACGAGATGCCAATGCATTGCTCAGTCCGCAACAAGTTGGTCGGCTTGCAGGTGAGCGCACAATAAGAAGATTGAATGGCAGAAGTATCAAGACTCAGCAGGTGCCAGTGATTTTTGAGGCGCCGGTTGCGGCAAGCTTGATTTCACATTTGGTATCAGCCATTTCTGGAGGCAATCTGTACCGAGATAGTTCCTTCTTAAAAGATACTTTGCATCAATCTATTATGTCTAGTTGTGTCACTATTCAAGAAGACCCCCATATTCTTGGGGGCCTTGCCAGTAGCCCATTTGATTATGAAGGGGTAGCGACACAGCCACGTACTCTGGTGGATCAGGGGGTGTTGCAAGGTTATATGCTGTCTAGTTATTCAGCGCGTAAATTGGGTATGCAAAGTACAGGGAATGCCGGTGGTAATCATAACCTGATTGTGCAGTCGCAAAATTATGACTTTGCAGGATTGCTTAAGTTGATGGGGACTGGATTGCTGGTGACCGAGCTATTGGGGCAGGGTGTTAATATAGTCACTGGCGACTATTCAAGAGGTGCGGCGGGATTTTGGGTGGAGAATGGCAAGATTGCTTATGCAGTAGAGGAAATTACCATTGCTGGCAATCTCGCCGATATGTTCAAACAAATTGTCGCAATCGCCAATGACAAACTCATTTCTGGTTCTAAGCAAATAGGTTCGGTATTGATTGAACAAATGACCGTAGCTGGACAGTAGCCGCTGAATAGGCTGTCAACTGACCATAAAAAAAGGGGTGATTATCACCCCTTGTTTATTTCATCACCATGACTATTGGGATTGTTCAACGCTGTCTGCGTCTTCAAAGTCATCATCTATTTGATCGCTTACATCACCATCAGAGATTTGGTTGACACGACGTTGGGTGTAAGCGTCTCGCATAAATGCATAGGGATCTAATGCTGCTTCATCCAACAAATCAGATCCTGGCAATAGATCTGCACGTCGGTCAATAAACTTGACGGTCAGTAAGATGTTTCTTGTTCGGACGTCTTCTAAGTAAGCCAATGGTTCAAAGAACAGCCAGTCAGTGACCAAACCAGCGGTATCGCGCAAGTTGCTAGGACCTAATAGAGGTAACATCAAGTAAGGACCATTGCCTACCCCCCAATAGCCCAGTGTTTGACCAAAATCTTCACGATATTGATTAAATCCAGTGCGAGAGGCGACATCGATAAAGCCTAAAATACCTACCGTGGTATTCACCACAAAGCGACCTGTGGTTTCTGCGGCTTTATTAAACTTGAATTGCAGTAATTGATTGACGATGGTGACGACATTTCCCAAGTTATTGAAGAAATTATTAATTCCTGCTCTAACTGGCATGGGTGTGATGGTCTTGTAGCCACTAGCGATTGGTTTGAAGACTGCTTTATCAGCGACATCGTTAAATTTATAGATTCCGCGGTTCATGGGTTCAAGCGGATCTTTGTCTGATGTCGAGGAACAAGCTGCCAAACCAAAGGCAAGTACAAGTGCTGCAAACAAATTAAAAAACTTTTTTGACATTACAAGCTTTCTAGTTGGCCAAGTGGATAGCGGCATTTATTAACAAATATTGCTCAACTTTAGCTGATAGCCTTATAAAAGTCCAGCCATTTGTTGGTCGGATACAACAGCTGTTGCATTTTTGTACAATGCCAGTGCCAACGCTCTCTGCTCCCCATGTATGACGATAGGTGCAGGATAATTTTGACCAATATTCAAGTCAATTTGCTGCAGTCGTAAGGGGCCGATTAACCAAGGCGCGTGAATTTCTTTGTTGGAACAAAGCGCCAACTCTGGCAGGTATTTGCGGATAAATTTTCCCTCAGGATCAAATTTTTCTGATTGGGTAATGGGGTTAAATATCCTGAACCAAGGTTGTGCATCACAGCCTGTGGATGCCGCCCATTGCCAGCCTCCGTTGTTGGCGCTGAAGTCATAATCAATCAAGTTATCAGCAAAGTAGCGCTCGCCCCAGCGCCAATCTATCAATAGATCTTTCACCAAAAAGCTCGCAGTGACCATACGCAAACGGTTATGCATATAGCCTGTTTGATTCAATTGGTGCATGGCGGCATCAATGATCGGATATCCAGTTTTCCCTTCGCACCAAGCCTGAAACCAGTCTTCACGATTGGCATAGGGGATATCTTGGAATTCAGCTTTAAACGCACAACCATCAGCTAAGTCTGGTCTGTGATAGAGAATTTGAAAGTAGAAATCGCGCCAGATTAGTTCATTCAACCAAGTTTGCGCGCCACTATTGTGCTGTTCTAGGGCAAATAAGGCTAGCTGTCTGATCGAGATGGTACCAAAGCGCAAATGCACGGAAAGATAGGATGGTCCTTTGAGCGCAGGGAAGTTGCGCTGATCGGCATAGCGTTGCATACGTTGCTGAAAATCCTGCCACAGCGCTTGTGCTCCAGACATGCCTAGCGGTATTTTTAATTGTGTCAGATTGCTTTTCTCAAACCCCATATCCTCAAGCGACGGTATCTCTGGCTCAGTGACTTTGGCTAAATGATGCCAGTGGTGGTCAACTGGGTATGGTAACAATTGTTGCGGGCTTAACTGTTTGAGTACGGCATTTTTATACGGAGTAAACACCGAATAAGGTTTGCCTTGAAGGCTGAGGATTTCATCCTGTTCAAACAGCACTTGATCCTTATACTGTTGAAAGGCAATACCATGCGCTTCTAACTGATCTTTGACCGATTGATCACGGCTGATAGCGGCTGGCTCATAATCACGATTAGTGAAAATAGCTTGTACTTGTAATTGCTTTGCCAACTCGACAATTTCTTGTTGGGCAATTCCATACCGAACGATGAGGTCGCCACCGTGGCGTTGAAGTGCCAATTTTAATTGTTGCACTGCATGCCAAATAAACTCTACTCGACGATCTGCGCGCTGAGTTAATCGATCCAAAATAGCACGATCAAATACAAATACACAAAAAACTTGTTGCGATTGACTCAGTGCTTGCGATAGCGCCGCATGGTCATAGTCACGCAAATCGCGTCTAAACCAGACTAAACAACGATGGAATTGGCTCATGCTTGAATCCTTAATTGATTGTGTGTGCAGACTCAAGAAAAATCGAGAAGTTGCAGAGCGATAGAGGATGGATCAGATAAAAATTATTCTTTGTGATAGGGGTGTTGCTGAATAATGCTCCATGCGCGGTATAACTGCTCGCATACCAACACACGTACCATGGCATGGGGTAAGGTAAGTTTTGAGATGCTCCAAAGCAAATGCGCAGAATCAATGAGGGCCTGCTCTAAACCATCGGCACCACCGATAATAAAGCTGATATTTTTGCCCAGTTGTTGCCAGTCAGCCATTTTGGTGGCCAATTGTATCGAGCTTACTTGTTGGCCATGTTCGTCTAACACCACACGATAATCACCGGCACAGGCTTCAAGAATGCGTTTGGCTTCAGCTTGCTGAACAGTTTGCATATTCTTACCAGCAGCGCGTTTTTCCGGCTTGATTTCGATGATTTCAAGTTGCATCTCTCTAGGCATGCGCTTGATGTAGTCCTGACAGGCTTGTGTTACCCAATCAGGCATTTTATGTCCTACGCTAATAAGGCGCAGTTTCATGGATATTATGCTTAGCTGGTGGCGCGTGCAGCACTTTGTCTAGACTCTTGTGTGGCGCCCCATAATTGTTCAAGATTGTAGTAAGCACGGGCGCTGGGCAACATAATATGGACAATGATTTCACCTAAGTCCAATAACACCCACTCGCCCTCACGCTCGCCCTCTATTCCCTGCGTGGCGACACCAAGAGCTTTTAACTTCTCACTGACATTGTGCGCCATTGCTTTGGATTGACGCGATGAGCTGGCACTAGCAATAATCATATAACTTGCCATAGAGGTCAGTTTTGTGACATCCATGACAAGGATATCAAAGCCTTTTATATCCTCTATGGCGTCAACCACAGCCTGTTTAATTTGTTCTAATTCCATTGAGTGGGAATACTTTCTGTGATGGCCAAAATTAGGCAGCTTGGACAGGTATGTCGTGACGTTGTTCAACAATGCGGTTATGACTGTCGACATAAACGAGTTGAGGTTTAAAAGCACTTAACTCAACTTCGTTATAAACAGCATAACTGGCAATAATCAGAAGATGTCCTGGCTCGGCTTTTCGGGCTGCGGCACCATTTACGGAAATAATCCCAGAGCCTCGCTGTGCTCGAATAGCATAGGTGGTAAAACGTTCACCGTTGTTGATATTGTAAATGTCGATTTGCTGATACTCTTTGATGTCTGCTGCTTCTAACAACAACTCATCAATCGCACAGGAACCTTCATAGTCCAATTC
>CAYYBG010000023.1:0-3276 GCA_964470195.1 uncultured Methylophilaceae bacterium
TAAATCAGTGACTTTGAACGCTGAATTTGGAGGCGAAATGGTTGACCCTTACGGAAACCACAAAGCAGGTTTCGAAGTAAGTGGAGAAATCAACCGTGAAGAATTTGGACTTACTTGGAGCGCAGTAACCGAAGCAGGTGGTGTAGTTGTAGGTGCAAACGTTAAGTTGCACATGAACATCCAGTTAGTAAAAGGTTAAGAGTTGAGAGTTGAGAGTTAAGAGGATAACTCCAACCAACGCATTTCCAAGAAATCAAGGCGTTCTTGTAACGCTTCAACTTCTTGCCCAAGCTGAGCAATGCGCTCATATTGAGTGGTTAACGATGAGAGCTCCTGCAAAAGGGAGCTCTTTTTTTGAGTTAACTCCGGAAGTTCCTTCTCAATCTGCTCCAATTCAAATTTCTCTTTGAAACTCAATTTCTTTTCCTCCAACTTTTCATCTTCTTTCGGGGGATGAGCTTCGCTTTTAGTTTCTACTATGACTTCAATTTTAGCAGCCGAACCCATTTTTAACTGCGCCAGCTCTTGCAACTCTTCCCACTCGCGATAATCACTGTAGTTACCCGGAAAATCACGCACTTCACCATCTCCCTCAAAAATGAAACAATGATCTACCAATTTATCCATAAAAAAACGGTCGTGACTGACAATAATCACACATCCCTCGTAACTCAAAAGAAAATCCTCCAAAACAGACAAAGTCTGAATATCTAAATCATTGGTAGGTTCATCTAAGATCAAAAAATTGGGTGCTGCCATCAAAATTTTCATCAAAAACAAACGTCTTCTTTCACCCCCACTCAACTTACTCACAAAATCAAACTGCTTATCATAGTCAAATCCAAACTGGAATAACAACTGCGAAGCCGTCAACTTATTCCCGTTAGCCATGGGAATCCAATCTGCCACATCACGCACCTCATCAATCACCTTACGCGAATCGTCAATTTTCATGCCCTGTTGGGAATAATATCCAAATCCGATGGTATCACCAATCACCACCTTTCCAGCATCAGGAGTCTCCAGTTGCATAATTATATTCAACAAAGTACTCTTACCAGCACCATTTCTTCCTATAATTCCAACCTTTTCTTTGCGCTTAAAAACGTAACTGAAATCATTCAAGATCTTTACCTCACCAAACGATTTCTTCACATGATGCAATTCTAAAATCTTAGCACCCAGTCGCTCCATACGCATGGTGATGTTCATCTCAGATTTTTGTCGCTGTTGCTTAATCTTATCTTCCAAATGATCAAATGCTTCAACCCTGCTCTTACTCTTAGTTCCCCTAGCCTTTGGCATCCTGCGAACCCAATCCAACTCCCTTCGATACGTGTTTTTATCTTTCTCCAACTCACTGGCCATGTTTGCCTCACGCTCGGCTTTTTTCTCTAGATAATACGCATAGTTGCCCTTATACTTGTGAACATCGCCATTTTCCAACTCCACAATTTGATCGCAAACTCGATCTAAAAAATACCTGTCGTGCGTTACCAACAACAGCGTAAGATCCCTCTGATTTAAAAACCCTTCCAACCATTCAATCATGTCTAAATCTAAATGGTTCGTGGGCTCGTCCATTATCAAAAAATCAGGCTGCGAAAGTAACACCTTTGCCAAAGCAACACGCTTCCTTTGTCCCCCAGACAAACTCGATGCTTTCTGATGATAGTGATGAATCTGAAGCTTACCCAAGACCTGCCTCACCTTCGACTCATAGTCCCATGCATCCAACCTATTCATCTCTTCAGTGGCACTTTCTAACTGATCTAACGCTCGCTGACTTTCCACGGCATCATCACTGGAACTGAGTTCCAATAAATGCTCATAACGCTGTACCAGCATGCTCACTTCACTCTCTTCCAGCAAAATATTCTCCAAAACCGTCAACTCACCATCCAATTCAGGTTCCTGCGGAAGATAGCCCACTTTAATTTCCTTTCTCAGTATGGCTTTTCCCTTATCGGGGGACTCTAACCCCATGATAATTGACATCAACGTGCTTTTACCTTGCCCATTGGCTGCTACTAAAGCCACTTTTTCACCCATTTGGATACCAAAACTCACATCCTTCAAAACCGGGCGATCATGCCATGTCTTACTCAAACTCTCAATAGACAGATAATTCATACGTTTCACCGCAAAAGTACCATGGAATATCTGAAAACTACGACCTTTGCAAAATGCAAATCGAGATTTGGTCAGACATAGCTTGTCCTTTTTGTTATGTGGGCTACAAACAACTTGAGTTAGCGATGGCCCAATATCAAGAATCCAATCCATCCGAAGAACCCATAAACATCCTTTGGAGAAGCTTCCAACTCAATCCTGAAGCCGTTTATCAGCCCAACAAAAGCATTACTCAATACCTCTGCGAAGTCAAAAACATGTCTGAAGCAGAGGTCAATCAAATGCAATCTCGCATTGTAGAACAGGGAAAAAATTACCAAATAGATTTCAATTTTGACAAAACGCCTGTCACAAATACCCAAAACGCGCACATTTTACTTCACATTGCACAAAAACAAAACAAAGGAACCGCTTGTAAATTAGCCCTATTTGAACACCACTTCACCCTCGGAAACAACATTCACGAAATCAAAATATTGGAGTCTATAGCTCAAGATCTTGGAATTGATTTAACCCCTTGGGAAAACCCATATCAAGATACCGAATTACTCCAAGAACTTGAAGAAGACGCATACCTAGCCCAACAATTAAACATTCGAGGTGTTCCCTATCTCATTTTCAATAGGGCATATGCCATTAGCGGCGCACATGGAGAAGATACCTTTTTCAAAGTACTAGAAACCGTCAGAATAAAATACAATCAGCCATGATAGAAAACTTCAAATCTTATCTAGACACATTGCCAGATGACCGACAAACCGCAATCTCCAAAATTCTTGACCTCCTGAAATTACACTTACCTGACGGATTTGAACCTCAAATGCAATATAAGATGCCCTCTTTCGTGGTTCCAAAATCACTTTTTCCGGCAGGCTATCATTGCACTCCATCAGAGCCATTGCCCTTCATAAGCGTTGCATCACAGAAAAACTTTATCGCTCTTTACCACATGGGTATTTATGCCCAACCAGAGCTTCACGATTGGTTCGTCTCAGAATACCCCAATCATTGCAAATCCAAATTAGACATGGGCAAAAGCTGCATACGGTTCAAAAAACCTCAAGAGATTCCCTATAATCTACTTGCAGAACTCTTTACAAAAATGACTCCAGAGGCTTGGATTGAGCTGTATGAATCGAATTT
>CAYYBG010000023.1:3376-23213 GCA_964470195.1 uncultured Methylophilaceae bacterium
TTTAAGCCTGAATCACCCCAACATTGAATTTCTCAACCGGAGCATGATCTGCCGCCTCAATTCCCATGGAAATCCATTTACGCGTGTCAAGCGGATTGATAATCGCATCAACCCACAGTCGAGAGGCAGCGTATTCAGGTTTAGTACCGTTTTCGTAACGGTTTTTTATCTTATCTAATAACGCTTTTTCTGCTTCAGCAGTTATTTCTTCCCCCAAACCAAGCAATCTTGACTTTTCAATTTGCAATAACGTGTTCGCAGCCTGATCTCCACCCATTACGGCTATTTTAGCAGATGGCCAAGCAACAATCAATCTAGGATCATAGGCCTTGCCGCACATAGCGTAATTTCCAGCTCCGTAACTATTTCCAACAATAACGGTAAACTTGGGCACCGTGCTATTTGCCATCGCCATTACCATTTTGGCTCCGTCCTTAATGATGCCACCGTGCTCGCTCCTGCTTCCTACCATAAATCCGGTAACGTCTTGTAAAAAGACCAATGGGATTTTCTTTTGGTTGCAATTCATGATAAAACGAGCCGCTTTATCTGCGCTGTCTGAATAAATTACTCCGCCAAATTGCATTTCGCCTTTGCTATTCTTTACAACTTCACGGTTATTGGCAACAATTCCAACGGCCCAACCATCAACTCGAGCATATCCACAAATGATGGTTTTTCCGTAATCCTCTTTGTATTGTTCAAACTCACTTTTATCAACCAATCGCTCAATAATTTCAATGGTTTTGTATGGTTTCGCCCTATCTGCTGGCAGAATGCCAAAAATATCCTCCTGCTTTTTTGTTGGAGCCAAAGGTTTAACCCTATCAAAGCCTGCTTTTTCAAAGGCACCCAACTTATCCATGATATACTTGATTCTATCTAAACAAGCTTGATCATTGGGAAATTTATCGTCAATGACTCCCGAAATTTCGGTTTGCGTTTTGGCACCTCCCAAAGTTTCATTATCAATGGTCTCACCAATGGCAGCCTTAACTAAGTAACTTCCGGCTAAGAAAATGCTTCCGTTACCCTCAACTATTAAAGCTTCATCACTCATGATGGGTAAATAGGCACCACCCGCGACACAGCTGCCCATAACGGCCGCTATTTGGGTAATACCTGCAGCACTCATTTTGGCATTGTTTCTAAACATCCGTCCAAAGTGTTCTTTATCTGCAAAAATCTCGTCTTGCATGGGCAAAAATACCCCTGCACTGTCTACCAAATAAATAATAGGCAATCGGTTCTCCATCGCAATTTCTTGCGCTCTAAGATTTTTCTTGCCTGTAATTGGAAACCATGCTCCCGCCTTAACTGTCGCATCATTGGCAACAATAACGCAGCTTCTGCCCGATACCGTTCCAATGCCGGCTACAACACCTCCAGCTGGACAACCACCATATTCGGTGTACTGTTCAAAGCCAGCAAACTCCCCAATTTCTATCCAGGGAGAATCAGTGTCTCTTAAATAATCTACGCGTTCACGGGCTAATAGTTTGCCCTTCTCCTTCTGCTTAGATGCAGACTTGGCTCCTCCGCCCTGATGAATTTTGGATAACTTGACTCTAACAGAGTCCCAAAGTTGTTTGTTGATGTCTTCGTTTCGGTTGAATTCAATATCTTGAGCAGCCATTGTTCAAAAATAAACAATTATGGCTGCTCAATAGATTTGATTTAGAAACGTTTTTTGGAATAGCTGCGATTATTTTGTCCGCCGCCGCTACTTTTACCCCAACGGTCAGTTTTTGACTCACCCGCTAGTTTTGGATCTTTGTGATGATTGCTATGTGGACGTTTTCCACGGCTTCCACCGCGAGAGTATCCACCGCCGCTTCTTCCGCCGCCTTGTCCTTGTGAACCACCCATGCGTTTAGCTGGTAATTCAATTCGGAAATCGTGATCCATTTCAGTCACTACGTCATCGCCAAATAATTTTTGAAGTTCATGCAAATGCTTTGCCTCGCCTGGAGAACAAAAAGACATCGCCAATCCTTCAGTACCTGCTCTACCTGTACGGCCAATACGGTGCGTGTAGGTTTCAGTATCTTCGGCCATATCAAAATTCAAAACGTAGTTCAAACTTTTGATATCTACACCTCGAGCTGCTACGTCTGTAGCCACCAAAATACGATCTCTTCCTTGTTTGAAACTATCTAAGTTACGGTTACGATCTCTTTGGCTCTTATCACCGTGAATAGCCACAGATTTATGTCCATTCTCACGCAGTACATTCACCAATTTGTCTGCACCCATTTTAGTACGCGTAAATATCAACATCGCGTCAATATCATCGTCTTCAAGTAGTTGCAATAACAATTCTTCTTTGTGCTTTTGACTTACGGCAAACAACCATTGGTCAATTTTTGGCTTTTCAGCAGCACTTGGAACGATGTCTATTTTTTCGGGGGACTTTAAAAGCTCCTCAGACAAAATTCTGATGTCTTTTGAAGCAGTTGCAGAAAACAACAAAGTTTGTTTGTTCTCTTCCTTAAGATAAGCGCCAATTTCGCGAATATCATCAATGAAACCCATGTCTAACATACGGTCACACTCATCTAAAACGAATGTTTTTACGTTTGACAATTTCACAAAACCTTGATTAATTAAATCAAGCAATCTACCTGGAGTTGCAATCACAATGTGTGCTCCTCTTTTCAAACTATCAACTTGTCTAAACTGAGGCACTCCTCCGTATATCAAGGTAATTTTTACCGAAGATTGAGCTCCGTATTTCTTGAAGTTATCAGAAATTTGGTGAGCCAACTCACGGGTTGGTGCTAAAATCAACGCTTGAATTTTCTTTGAATCCAAATCCAGATTTTGCAAAATAGGAATAGCGAAAGCAGCGGTTTTTCCGGTTCCAGTTGGTGCTGTCGCAAATAAATCGTTCCCGTTCAAAATTACGGGGATAGCCTGTTGTTGAATAGGCGTTGGTGAGCTATACCCCTGTGCTTCGACAGCGGCTAGCATCTGAGGGCTTAACCCCAGTTCATTAAATTGAGTCATTCAGTTACTTTACTAATAAGGCAACGCTGTAAAGCAGAAATTCAGACGTTGGAACAGAACCACACGGTTCTCGATTCGAACAAAAAACGTTCCCACTCGCAAACAATTGCGGCGCAAAGATAATAAAAAAACTACACTTTTCCACATGTTATTCCCAAAATAGAATATTTTCGCCTCCTATTCCGTTCAGCCCATTAAATAAATCCGAATGCATAACTCTCAAAAACTCATTATAACGGCATTGGTTTTGCTCTCATCCTTCCATTTCAGAACATCCTCAGCGCAAATAACCACCGATAGACCATCTCAGTCAGATAACTCCTATGTTCTTGAAAAAGGATATCTTCAAGTTGAAAGCGCCCTAAATTATTCATGGACTAAATCAAATCCTTATACATACAATCAATTTTCATTACCCTCAACCAGCATTAGATATGGATTGCATCCAAAATTCGAATTGCGACTAGGTGCAGAATACACATCACATATATGGAATGACAACAATCCCAATACTTACAACACCTCATTTTCACAATTTCAACACCTTCAAGTTGGCACCAAAATTCAACTGCTCAAACGAGTAGCATGGATCTCACACGCCCTTATTCCCGTCGATAAATCAAACCCACAACTGTTGGGGCAGCTACATAAAATTTCGGCCACTTTTCCTTTGAATAAAAAGACTTCCATCACCTCAAATTTGGTTTACAGAAGGTTGAAAGTTGTAACATTTAATGATCCCATGCCTATATACTCCTTCATGGCAACAATGAATGTTTGGTCTCAAATCACACCCAAACTCATGATTTTCTCAGAACCCTATTTATATTCTGAAAACAACAACATGCCAGCTTTGAATTTTAACGCTGGATTTGCCTACATTCTGCATCAAAATCACCAAATTGACCTGAGCGCTGGAACTACAGTCCTATCGCCATATAATCCGCAGTCATTTATTGCTTTGGGATATAGTTTCAGATTCAAGAAATAACGATCTTTGAACAACATGAAAAAGAAAGATCGTGTTGAGTTCATTGCTGAAACATTAGAACGTTTATATCCTGAAACCCCGGTACCTTTAGATCATCAAGACCCATATACTTTACTTGTAGCTGTTTTACTAAGCGCTCAGTGCACCGATGAACGCGTGAATAAAATTACACCCAGCTTATTCAGCCGCGCCAACAATCCCTTCGATATGGCCCAAGTGCCCGTAGATGAAATTCGTGAGATCATCAAACCTTGCGGACTTAGTCCGTTCAAAAGCAAAGCTATTTCTGGATTGAGCCAAATCTTGGTTGAAAAATATCAAGGTGAAGTTCCTCAATCATTTGAGGAATTGGAAGCACTGCCTGGTGTAGGACATAAAACTGCCAGCGTAGTTATGAGTCAAGCCTTTGGAGTGCCCGCATTCCCCGTCGATACCCACATTCATAGATTAGCTAAACGTTGGAAACTCAGCTCAGGAAAAAGCGTGGATCAAACCGAAAAAGATTTAAAAAGACTTTTCCCCCGAGACAGTTGGAACAAGTTGCATTTGCAAATCATTTTTTATGGGCGCGAATTTTGCCCCGCAAGAGGACATCAAGAAGAAAATTGCTTGATTTGCAGAACCATCAACCAACCTACTATTTCAGAATAACTGCAGTAAGTCCTGATCTGATATTCCAGGAAAAATAGTCCTCATACTTTCCAACTCCAAACGAACTCCCATACATTCATTTATCAACCTATCATTCATACTCATTTCTTGAATGATGCCGTCTTGCACCCTTTGGTACAATTCAACTTTCTCACCTCCCCAAATGATTTTCCGTCTGTGAATGTATTTCGGACTGTAACCCAAAATCCAAGAATCTTTGCTAAATTTTTTCGCTCTTAATTCTTCTATCTCTTGCAATTCAGCCAATGTGAAGGCATCATCTCCTTGAAATTGAATACCGTAAAACTGTGAAAATTCGCGCTGTAAATGTCCCAAAAAAGAAACCGTATCACCCAAATCTTTTTCCTGCCTGATGTTAGTGACCTCACTTCTATTTGACGGCACCGACTTTCCCTCGTAAGATCCCTCGGTATGCAACGCCGCAGACAAAGACTTCAAATCAGAGTCGTACAACAACGTTCCATGATGCAAAACTCGTAGGCCTTTTTGATAAATATGCTGGGCATTCCCACTGATTTTCAATCCATTGAGCAATAAATCGTCTCTGTGACTATAAGTGGTTTCAACTCCCAACGACGAAAGAACTTGTCTAACCGGTTCCAGAAATTGTTTGTAATTTACGGCTTTTTCCATGCCATCTTCCAAATTCTTGATAAAAGTAAAATTGACGTTGCCGAGATCGTGAAAAACCGTTCCGCCGCCAGAAATTCGACGAGCCACATGGATATTATTTTCCTGGCAAAATTGAATATTGGCTTCGGCACAAGCATTCTGGTGCTTTCCACAAACCACTGTAGGCGAACTTCTCCAAAGCATTAAAATAGCATCTTTTGCACCCTGAACCAAAGCCAATTCAGCAGCCAAATGGAAGTACGGATCCAGCCGGTCTGAATAAATCAAACGCATTAATACGTCTCCTTAAATTTCAAATTTTTACGGCGCAGCTCAAAATTCTGTCCCAAATAAACCTTCCGCACTAACTCATTGCTTGCCAATTCTTCGGCGGTTCCTTGAGCCAGCAATTTGCCCTCAAAAAGCAAATACGCCCTATCAGTGATGCTCAAGGTCTCTTGAACATTGTGGTCTGTGATCAAAATACCAATGTTCTTTTCCTTCAATTTGTACACTATGGCTTGAATATCTTCCACAGCTATTGGATCTACCCCAGCAAACGGCTCATCCAACAATATAAACGACGGATTGGTGGCCAAAGCACGTGCAATTTCCGTTCTTCGACGCTCTCCGCCGCTCAAAACTTTTCCTAAATTCTTACGAACTCGGCCCAAGCCAAATTCTTCAATCAAGCTCTCTAATTTATCTTTTTGTTCCTGGGGACTTAAACTCGTGATCTCTAAAATAGCTCGAATATTATCTTCAACGCTGAGTTCTCTGAATACCGACGCTTCCTGCGGAAGATAACCTATTCCCTTTCTCGCCCTTTTATACATGGGCAACTGGCTAATCACTTCACCATCTAAAATAATATTCCCTTGGTCGGGTTTTACCAAACCCACGAACATGTAAAAAGAAGTAGTTTTTCCTGCTCCATTCGGACCCAACAACCCCACAATTTCACCGGTATTCACTTCCACCGATACGTCATTAACGACCCGTTTGGAACCGTATTGTTTGATTAATCCTTCCGAAGATAAACGCATATTTGCAAAGGTAAAGATTTTGGTTGTATCTTTGCACCAAGGCGGTACGGCCAGCTCCTTGTCAACTCCCCCAGGTCTGGAAGGAAGCAAGGGCAGCAGGTTGTAGCGGCGCGATACCGCCTTTTCTTTTTAATTCAACACAACTTATTGATTTACAACCAACCCTTAATAAGGTTGCTTACTTGAATTCCTTCAGCTTCTGCCTTGAAATTCAATACCACACGGTGTGGCAACACCCAAGACGCCACTTCCATCACGTCTTCTCGGTCTACAGAAAACTTGCCCTTCATCAATGCGTTGCACTTTGCACCCAAGATTAGGTATTGTCCAGCCCTAGGTCCAGCACCGTAGGCAACATACTTCTCTGTCTGTGCATCTGCACCAACCTTGCCCGGACGAGTCTTGTGCACCAAACCCACCGTATATTCAAACACCGATGGCGGCACAGGCACTTCGCGTATCACCCGTTGAAAATCTAAAATTTCTTGACCTGTCAATATCTTACCCACCTTAGCCGTCTCCTGCTGAGTGGTTTGCATCAATACCTGTACCTCTTGTTCAAAAGTGGGGTAATCTAAAGTCACTTGATACATAAAACGGTCTAATTGTGCTTCTGGCAAAGGATAAGTTCCTTCTTGCTCAATAGGATTTTGGGTGGCCAAAACAAAAAATGGCTCAGGCAACGGGTACAATTTGCCACCAATAGTAACCTGCCTTTCTTGCATAGCCTCCAATAAAGCACTCTGAGTTTTGGGTGGAGTTCTATTTATTTCATCTGCTAAAACCAAATTAGCAAAAACAGGCCCTTTTATAAACCTAAATTGCCGGCTATCATCCAAAATTTCAGATCCTAAAATATCGCTAGGCATCAAATCAGGGGTAAATTGTACCCTATTGAATTCTAAATCCATAGCCGTTGCTAACGTTTTAACTAGCAACGTTTTTGCCAATCCTGGAACACCCACCATCAGTACGTGTCCATGACAAAACAAGGCATTTACCAAGGCTTTAACTACCTCTTCTTGGCCCACAATGACTTTCCCAATTTCTTGGGTAAGAGTTTGAATTTTTCCGCTGAATTTTTCAGCCAACAAAACCGAATTCATTTCACTCATAAACCCTTATTTATTCGTTGTTCCAACGCGATATTTTTCCGCAATCCAAATTCCGTGTATTGATTCTGATATACGTTTTCTTGCGAGTACCATCAACCCATTTATCAATGATTTGCTGCCTCTTTTCGGCCTCGGCCTCCATTTGAATTCTGCTATAATCCTGAACCAAATTCGCCTTATGTGGCGCCACAAAAGATTTTAAATAAATGATTCGGTACATGGTTCTTCCATCAGGCATGGCCATCACCGCAGGCTTTGAAAACTCACCTGGCTTCAATTTATCAACCACCAATTTCACATCTGACGGCAATGACTCAAACAATCGTTTTTGCATACCCGTGTTCTCGTCAGTGATAAATCCGCAATACCCTCTATTACCAAAATCTTCGCTCGAGAACTTCTTCACTGCATCACACCAATCTATAGTTCCCTCTAAAAGCTTTCTATACAAGGTATCAGCCGTATTCGACGCTTTTAAATAGTCATCCGACGTGTTTTCAGGCCTAATCAAAATATGCGCAGCCAATATACGTTCACCTTGTCTTTTGATCAGCTTCATTACATGGTAACCAAAATCAGATTTAAATACCTGACTGATGCTATCGGGCTTCAACTTAAAAGCAACCCTCTCAAATTCGCCCACCATTTCTCCGCGACCAAATTCAGGCAACATACCACCATTGGCCTTACTACCTGGATCCATTGAATACGCCCTTGCCAGCTTTTCAAATGATTCACCCTTCAGAATTCGCTTTCTCAATCCCTCCAGCTGCTGCTGTGCAAACTCCTCCGCCACCGAAGAAATGGGCAATTCAACCAACAATTGTGCCACCTCAACCTCTGTATTTATTACGGGTAAACTATCTTCGGGTATTCGGTCATAATACTGTTGTACTTCTTTGGGACTGATTTTCAGATTGCCTACAATCTTGCTCTGCATTTCTTGAGCTAACATTTGTTCTCTCATCTTTGGACGTATCTCGTCTTTAAACTCAAGAATACTCTTTCCAAGATAACGCTCCAAATCAGCCAAAGTTCCTGCCTGACGCTGGAAATTCCTGATTCTATTATCTATTTCTGCCTCAACCCTATCCTCATCTAAAGGCAAACTATCAATTTCAGCTTGACTCAGCATCAGTTTTCTAACTACCAACTGCTCCAACAAATAACAGAACAACTGCTGGCTGTCTGGCAAAACCTGACCTCTAGCCAATTGAACCTTTTCGGTCTCAAAATCGCTGAACATCACAATTTTCTCCCCTACCACCGCCAAAATACCATCTGCGTATTGAGGAGGCAATGTGGGTCCTTGCTGAGCTCTAGTTTGACCCATTAAAATCAAACCAAGCGCTAAGATCAACAGTTTATTTCGCATTCAGCTTATTCTTAATTTGCTGCACCGCAGCCTGATTTACCTCAACAGAATACCTTGACTCCAAATCCTGCATCCACTTCTTTTCTAAAACCTCTTGGTATTTGGATGCCACTGGTCCTCTTGTTTCATCCAATGACTTAGGACCTGCGGGAATAAATCCAATCACCTTCACCACCACAAAGTCATCGTCTAACTGACCCAATTTATAAATCTGATTGGCCTTTTTCTTGTATTTTGCATCAGCAAAAATTCCTTTCAAGGCCTTCGGTGACGGAAATAAGAAAGTATCTTTCAACTGATATTTTCCCGCTTTATAACTAAAATCTAACTGACTCTTCTTTGTATGTTGCTTTCTGATACTATCTGCAGTTATGCCCTTCTTCACCTGTTTTGCCACCGTATTCATCATAGCCGCCGATGAGCAGAAATAAAACTCCACATGGAATCTATCTTCCCATTGATAATCCTTGATGTTCTGGCCAAAATAATCAGCCAATCCTGCAGAATCTGTATTTGCTCTATCCCAAACTACCTCTTGCATTCTGTTGAACATCAAAATTCCTTCTCTATATTCCTGATAAATGAATCTAAATTCAGGTGATTTCTCCTCCAAATGTTCATTTTGGTATGAAACACATACATTCTTTACCCAGCTTTCAAATTCTCCCTTCAAATAATCTTTTGCCGGAACGCCTAAAACTTTTTTAGCATCTTCAATACGCTGAGCAAAATCACCCACCGTATATGACTCTCCAGCAAAACGGTACAATTCCGTATCGTGAAAATTCATTTTTTTCAGCACCATATTTGATTTAACAGAAACAGTTTCTGGTAAATTACTGCTTTTGAATGTCCCCTTCGCAACAGATGAATCTTGAGACATCATCGACATCATGATATCATAAATCGGTTGATTCAATACATATCCTTCGGCACGTTGAATTTTCAATACCAACGAATCAATAGAAATTTGACTGCGTTGATTCTGCTGCACTTTGGTCTTCAATTGATTTTTGATCACATCAAAAGAACTCAATGGACGCACTTCAACTTTTTGCAAAAGGTGCCAGCCATAATTGGTCTTGAAAGCAGCGGTAATGTCTCCATTTTTCTCCAACGCAAATGCTCTACTCAACCATTCTTGTCTTTCAATATCGCCCACGAATTGATTCACCGTCAACCAATCAATCAATCCGCCATTATACTTGCTCGAAAAATCTTCACTATGAATTCTCGCCATTGACTCAAAAGTCTCTGAGCCACTGATAATTTTCTCACGAATCTCATTGATTTTCCGCTCACCTTCCTCCACAGTCACATTAGCATTTGCACCAGAACGAATCAAGATATGTCTTACTTTGATTTCTCCTAGATTTGGACGGATATCCTCTACCCTTAAAATATGAAATCCAAAATCAGTTCTGAATATATCAGAAATACCGTCTTTGGGTGTGCTGTAAGCAGCGTTTTCAAATTCATAAACCACCTGAAGGGCTGTCATATATCCCAAATCACCCCCTGAATTCTTGGTTCCAGGATCTTCCGAATCTGACAATGCGAAACTGCTGAAGTTCTCTTTTGAAGGATTCCTCAACAATGCAGCATGAATTTCTTTCATTCGCTTTTCTGCCTTTGCCACAGTTGCATCAGAAGCATTTCTATCACACTTGATCAAAATATGAGAAACACGAACCTCTTTAGACATTCTCTCGTAGGCTTCTTCAATAAGTTTCTGAGTGACGTTTCTATCGTACAAATAATTTCGAGCCAACTGCTCTCTGTACATTGCCAATTCTTGTCGGTAAGCCGGAAGCGAGTCTTTACCAGCATCTACTGCATCCTGAATTTTCAATTTGAAACGGGTGTACAATCTCAAATATTCATCAATATCGGCCGATGTAACCGGCTTTTCTTTGATGTTCAAATTTTTGAGAAACTGACGCTCAAACTCATCGGCATAAACCTTTTGATTACCTGCTTTAAAAACCCAATCATTCGATGACTCACCACCTTGAGAGAACAAAGACCCAGAAGCAACAAATGCAATGAACGCAACAATTTGAATTTTAAACCTTCTCATAAATCAATATCCAACAAAAATAAGGAATTTAATTCGAAGTTAACGGTGATCGGCTATCAGCTGTCAGCTATCAACTGACGGCTGTCGGCTGTCGGCTCTCAACTCTCGGCTCTCGGCTGAAAGCCGAACGCTGAAGGCTGTCCGCCGTTCGCCGTCCGCTGCTAATTCAATCTCCGCCAGATCTCATCCTTTAACTCAATCAGCCCTTGTTGCGCTACTGAGCTGATGAACAGCAAATCTATGCCTGCCATTTCACGGCGTATTTCTTCTTTGAGCTCGCTATCAAGCATTTCAGATTTGCTGATGGCAACAATTTTATCTTTGAAAACAAGTTCGCTGCTGAATGCTTCGAGTTCGTTAATTAGAGTTTTGTATTCTGCCAAGTGATTTTTGCTGTCAGAAGGAATCAATAAAAGCAACAGGGCATTTCGTTCAATGTGCTTTAAAAAACGATGACCGAGGCCTTTTCCTTCGTGAGCACCCTCAATAATACCAGGAATGTCCGCCATAACAAAACTTCGGTAATCGCGGTATTGTACAACGCCTAAGTTTGGAACCAGAGTGGTAAACGGATAATCTGCAATTTCAGGTTTTGCTGCTGACAAAACGCTTAAGAGAGTGCTTTTACCCGCATTTGGAAATCCAACCAAACCAACGTCTGCAAGAACTTTCAATTCGAGAATAATCCATTGCTCAATACCAGGTTCACCAGGTTGAGCATATTGAGGCGATTGGTTGGTAGGAGTTTTAAAATGGGCGTTACCCAATCCTCCGCGTCCACCAGGAACCAATACTTTACGTTCGCCATCTTCGGTAATTTCAAACATGATTTCACCGGTTTCGGCATCTCTGGCAACCGTTCCAAGCGGAACTTCCAAAACGATGCTCTCCCCAAAACGTCCAGAACTGTGATTTTCACCTCCTGGGATACCGTCTTCGGCCATTACGTGTTTACGATATTTTAAGTGGAGCAACGTCCACAGTTGTGAATTACCCAACAAAATAATGTCCCCGCCCTTTCCTCCATCACCTCCGTCTGGACCTCCTCGCGGATTCATTTTGCTGCGGTGATAGTGCCTGCTGCCCGCACCGCCTTTGCCGCTTCGGCAACAGATTTTCACGTAGTCAATGAAATTACTTTCCGCCATGAACCTGCAAAGGTCGGTAAAAAGAACTATCCTTCGTATTTTTGCGGTTCAATTTAGCAAAATGTCAAGCAATAGTGCATACGCTTTCCGCGAAATAGAATCCAAATGGCAAAACATTTGGAACCAAAATCAACTTTACAAGGTAGATATCCAACCCAATAAGCCCAAATTTTATGCCCTTGATATGTTTCCATATCCGTCAGGGGCCGGACTGCACGTTGGACATCCGTTAGGTTATATTGCCTCTGATATTGTTGCTCGATATAAAAGATTGAATGGGTTTAATGTATTACACCCAATGGGTTACGATGCTTTCGGGTTACCCGCCGAACAGTATGCCATCCAAACCGGTCAACACCCGGCTGTCACCACCGAAGCCAACATTAAACGCTTTCGCGAACAGTTAGATAAAATGGGTTTTTGCTTTGATTGGGACAGACAAGTAAAAACCTGCGATCCCCAATATTATAAATGGACACAATGGATTTTTAGTCAGTTTTTCACACATTGGTACAACAAAGCAGAACAAAAAGCAGCAACCATTGATTCCCTCATTCAACATTTTGAACAATTCGGTTCTTTCAATTTGAATGCTCACCACAGCTCTAAAATTCAATTTTCGGCTGATGAATGGAAGCAATTCAACGTCCAACAGAAAGAAAATATTCTCAATGATTATCGCCTGGCTTTCATAGATGAAACCACCGTAAACTGGTGCGCCGAAATGGGTACCGTCTTGGCCAATGAAGAAGTTGTAAATGGCGTCAGCGAAAGAGGCGGATACCCTGTCATTCGTAAAAAGATGAAGCAGTGGAGCCTGAGAATAACAGCCTACGCCGATAGACTTCTAGAAGGACTTCAAACCATTGAATGGAGCGATTCCATCAAAGAAATTCAAAAGAATTGGATTGGAAGAAGCGAAGGCGCCGAAGTTGATTTTAAAGTTGCAGGTTCCAATCGCACTATTCGAATATTTACCACCCGACCTGACACCCTATTTGGTGCAACCTACATGGTTTTGGCACCCGAAACTGAATATTTACAAGAAATTTGTACTGCAGAGCAGCTGGACGAAGTATACAATTACGCTGAAAAAGCCAAAAACAGATCTGAAATTGAACGCATGGCCGATACCCAGAAAACGGGTGTATTTACCGGTGCCATGGCTGTGAATCCATTCAATAATAGAGAAATTCCAATTTGGGTGAGCGATTACGTTTTGGCCGGATACGGAACAGGCGCCATCATGGCCGTTCCTGCCCACGACGAACGTGACTTTGAATTCGCAAAAGCCTTCAATTTAGATGTAATTGCAGTGGTGAAGCCTGCCAATGAAGAATTAGAACTTCCTTTAAATGAAGCGTTTAGTGCAAAAGATGGCGTTTTGTTTAACAGTGATTTCCTTAATGGTCTAACAGTAAAAGAAGCCATCAAAGTAGCAATTGATAAAGTGGTAGAGTTGGGAATTGGCGAGAAAAAAGTCAATTACAAGCTCCGCGAAGCCGGTTTTGGTAGACAACGCTACTGGGGTGAACCTTTCCCAATTACTTATAATAACGGGATTCCACAGCTAGTTGAAGCACTTCCAGTTGAATTACCGTCTGTTGAAAGTTACAAACCCACCGGAACAGGCGAAAGTCCGCTAGCAGCTGTTGAAAATTGGGTAAATACCCCCAACGGAGTTCGCGAAACTGATACCATGCCCGGGTGGGCTGGCAGTTCTTGGTATTTCTTGAGGTATACTGATCCCAACAACAAAAATGCATTTGCATCGCCCGAGGCGCTAAACTATTGGCAAGCTGTTGACCTCTATGTTGGGGGTTCAGAACACGCCACCGGCCATTTATTATACAGTCGTTTTTGGACCAAATTTTTGTTTGACTTGGGATATTTATCTTGGGACGAACCGTTTAAGCGTCTAGTGAATCAGGGCATGATCATGGGCGAAGACGGACAAAAAATGAGTAAACGCTGGGGCAATGTTGTCAATCCCGATGACGTATGTCATGAATACGGTGCCGATACACTCAGACTGTACGAAATGTTCTTAGGACCGCTAGAAGATTCTAAACCATGGAATACACACGGAATTGAGGGTGTTTCTAGATTTTTAGGCAAATTCTGGAGACTTTTTTATGAGGGTGAACAATGGGCAGTAAATCAAGACGCTGCTGCAGCTGAAGAATTGAAAATACTTCACAAAACCATCAAAAAGGTCACTGAAGACATCGAATCAATGAGTTTCAATACTTCTGTTTCAGCCTTCATGATGTGTGTTAATGAATTAACTTCTTTGAAATGCAGAAAACAATCGGTTCTGGAGCAACTCTTAATCATATTGGCTCCTTTTGCCCCTCACATTTCTGAAGAGCTTTGGTCTCAATTGGGACATTCTGAAAGCATTCACATACAAGAATGGCCCAAATTCAATGCAGAATTGCTGGTTGAAAATGCCTTCTTATACCCAATAAGCATCAACGGTAAAACCCGAACCCAAATTGAGTTCCCAACCAATGCCAATGTGAAAGACATTGAAGCTGCGGTTCTTGGAAACGAAATAGTATTGAAATGGACAGAGGGAAAAGTTCCCAAAAAGGTGATAGTGGTGAAAAACCGGATTGTAAATGTAGTAGTTTAAACAGCGAAACTCTCGCCACATCCGCAACTACGAGCGGCATTGGGATTGATAAAATTGAAACCTTTGCCGTTCAATCCATCAGAAAAATCAAGCTCAGTACCGCATAGGTACAGAAAGCTTTTCATGTCGCAGACAATCTTCAATTGATCGTCTCCAAATTCCATGTCACCGGGCTTGCTCTCATTATCAAAATCAAGCTCGTATGACAATCCCGAACAACCTCCGCCTTTAACACCCACTCTTAAAAAGTATTCAGGCGCAGCAATGCCAGCATCCTTCATCAAAGAATCAACTTTCATTCTCGCCTTTTCAGTGATGGTAACAGCGGAGGTATCGGTAATCATATTTTTAAAATCTTAGTGATGAACTTTATCAGAAACTAAAGGCTCTAAACCTCTTTTCTGACGGTAATCATTGATGGCAGCGCGTATTGCATCTTCTGCAAGTACAGAACAGTGAATTTTCACTGGAGGCAATGCTAATTCCTCAACAATGTCCATATTATCAATACTCAAAGCTTCATCTACGGTTTTACCTTTTATCCATTCAGTTGCCAACGATGAGCTTGCAATTGCAGACCCACAACCAAATGTTTTAAATTTTGCATCTTCAATAACACCAGTTTCTTCGTTCACTTGAATTTGCAAACGCATCACGTCTCCACACTCAGGTGCTCCAACTAAACCCGTTCCAACAGTGTCACTTGCTTTGTCTAAAGTTCCAATGTTTCTTGGATTGGTGTAGTGATCAATTACTTTTTCAGAATATGCCATAATTTTTGGGTTTTATATTTCAAAGTTATTTAAAATCTTTCTAAATTACAAGATTAATGCTCAGACCACTCAATTGATTTCAAATCAATGCCTTCCTTGTGCATTTCCCACAACGGACTCATATCTCTCAATTTGTTAACCGCTTTGGTCACCAAATCAATCGCAAAGTCAATTTCTTCGTCTTTAGTAAATCTGCCCAAACCAAATCGAATGCTTGAATGCGCCAATTCATCATCTAATCCTAGGCTTTTCAAGACATAACTTGGTTCAAGCGACGCAGAAGTACAAGCAGAACCCGATGAACAAGCAATATCTTTGATTCCCATCATCAATCCTTCACCTTCCACATATTTGAACGAAATATTGGTAGTATGTGGCAAACGATGTTCACGACTTCCGTTTACGTATGATTCTTCCAGTTGCAACAAAGCACTTTCTAAGCGATCTCTCATAGCGCTCAATCTGACTGCCTCAGATTCCATTTCTTGAATGGCAATTTCACAAGCCTTACCAAATCCAATGATACCAGGAACGTTTAATGTACCGCTTCTCATTCCACGCTCATGTCCGCCGCCATCCATCTGAGCAGTCACTTTCACTCTTGGATTCTTACGTCTAACATAAAGAGCTCCAATACCCTTCGGTCCATACATTTTATGAGCAGTAAAACTCAATAAATCGATATTATCTGCAATAACATCTATAGGAATTTTACCAACTGCTTGAGTGGCATCTGTGTGGAACAAAACACCGTGCTTTTTACATAAGGCTCCAATTTCACGAACGGGTTGCAAAACGCCCAACTCATTGTTTCCGTACATCACACTCACCAAAATAGTAGTTGGTTTAATAGCCTGTTCCAATTGGGCCATGTCAATTAAACCGTCTTCAGCTACTGACAAATAGGTAATCTCAGCACCCAACTTTTCAAGATGCTTACAAGTATCTAAAACTGCCTTATGCTCGGTGATTACAGTAATTACGTGATTGCCTTTTGCAGCGTACATTTCAAAAACACCTTTGATAGCTAAGTTGTTACTTTCAGTAGCACCACTGGTGAAAATGATTTCTTTCGAATTAGCACCAATAATCTTCGCAACTTGCTCACGAGCGTAATCTACTGCCTCTTCAGCTGCCCAACCAAACGCATGGCTCTTGCTTGCTGCATTACCAAAATTCTCCAAAAAATAAGGAGTCATGGTTTCAAACACCCTAGGATCAACCTGTGTAGTGGCGTTGTTATCTAAATATATTGGAAGTCTCATATTATACTGGTTTATAGTGTTAACAATTGGTAGTTCGAATCGTTTTATTATTTAGACGATTTCTAAACAACAAAATTAATCATCTCCACCTACAATCACATACCTTTTCGCTTATTTTGTGGAACAAATTGACATTTTTGTAGAATTATGCCCAAAAAACTTGAACATATAGGTATTGCCGTAAAAGACCTTGAGGCTTCCGAGGCACTCTTTACCAAATTGCTAGGTATTGCACCCTACAAACGCGAAGAGGTAACCTCCGAAGGAGTCATGACTTCCTTTTTTCTTTTGGGGGACATCAAATTCGAACTTCTTGCAGCAACAAACCAAGAAAGTCCCATCGCAAAATTCATAGAAAAACGCGGTGAAGGTTTGCATCACTTGGCGTTTGAATCCGAAAACATTGAAAATGAGCTATCTGAAAGAAAGGCACAAGAAATAGAACTCATACATCAGATCCCGAAAGACGGCGCAGACAATAAGAAAATAGCGTTTTTACACCCCAAATCTACGGGAGGCGTTTTGTGGGAATTATGCCAAGATAAAAATTCGTGAAAAGGCTCCAAAAAACCTTACAGGAAAAAGTGAAAACTATCTCCGCGCAATCCGGCTCTCAACGTTTCTAATGGAATCAATTCGTTTGGTGCAATATTTCCCAAATTGACATTGGTTCCATACAACTGTATAAACCACACCTGCTGAGCTTTTTGTGGTGCTTCCCAAATGACTTTATCTAAAGGAATTTTACGAATAATCTCCGCTACCAAACCACTTCTTACTTCACCAGAGTTTCTAAAAATTCCAACGGTTCCCGATTCTCTAGCCTCTCCAATTACTTTCCAAGCTCCCGCCTCCAACTCCGTTTCCATTTGTTCAATCCACTCATAAGGAGGAATGATTTTCTCAGCATCTTTTGAGCCTACTTCACTTAAAACAGTATAATTCTTAGCAAACGTTGAAATAATCTCACATTTTTCGTCGTGATTGATTTCTAAAGAACCATCGCTTATTTCAACATGGGCAACTTTCGTCTTTTCCAAAAGTCTATGATAATCATCTAGTTGATTCCTAACCAAATAGGCTTCAAACAAAGTACCACCAAAATACACAGGTATACCAGCACTTTGATAGATTCTAATCTTATCTAGAAGTCCTTGAGTAAATAAACCCGTTCCAAATCCCAATTTTACAATATCAACAAGTGACGAACTCGAAGAAAGAAAATCTTCCGTCTCACGAATAGATAATCCCTTGTCCATCACCATCGTAAAACCGTCATTACGAGGCTTAATGGTTCTCTCGGGCAGGTTTTTTAGTTGAAATAAATCGTTGTTCATAGACTAGAAAATGAGCAATCACTTCGAAAATTTGGCAATCAATGCCATGATTTTAGTAGATGATTTGAGCTCTGGTGCAAAGGTAAACATTGTTGGGTACTCTGCAGGATCAAATTCCAAGGCTTTTTCCAAGACCAATAGACCTAAATCGTGGTTTCCATTGAGGTAACACAATGCGGCCAATCTGTATAATAGTGGAACACTATGCGGATTGTTTTCTAATCCCGTCTCTGTTACATCTAACGCTCTATCCATTTCACCGGTTTCATGCAGCGCCAAGCCATAATCTAACCATAATTCAGGCTCAAACGGAAAATTCTCTGTCAACTCCTCGTAAAGAGCCTGCCATTTCTCAGTTTGATGGTTGCCAAAATAGGCACTTGCCAATACAATTCCATAATCAGACTGAGTGGCATCCAATTGCCTGGCCTTTTCTAAATATCCGATGGCTGTACCGTATTTACCTTCTTGATGATATGTCAGTCCTAAACTATACCAACTTTCAGAATCGTTCGAGTCACTAGTTAAAATCTTTTTATACATCTCCCTGCACTCTGGCAATCTACCCACTTCGTATAAACTCCAAGCGTATAGACCCCTAACTGATTCTAGTGTTTTCGGGGGAAATTTACTCAGCAACTCTTCATAATTCGCAACCACTTTGGGATAGTGCTCTAATTCATAAGCCGCTTCAATCCATCCCAGCCAAGCTTCGGTATAATTCTCATTGATCGTAACTGCAAAATCAAAAGCCTCCAAAGCTTTTTCATGATCTTCCATAATAGAATAAGCCTCTCCTAGAACTTGCCAAGCCTCAGCTAAATATGGTTCTTTATCAATTTGGGCTTCAATCACTGGAATCAACAGCATTACAATGTTTGTATCTTCCGTTTTATTGATGTGCCTTTCAAAAATAGGTATGATTTCGGCTTGGGTATCTAACGCTTTCATAGCGATAGGCTCTGCCAAGTCATACTGCTCATAATGCAAAACCATATCTAAGAAATCTTCCAACGGACCTTCATCATCACCAATCACTTCCAACGCCGATTTCATTGCATCGAAGGCTAGTTTTCTCGCTCCTTCATGTCCGTGTAAAACGGCCTTCATCATCATCAATGTAGGCTCAAACGGAGTATAAGCGGTGGCTTGCTCTAAATACTTATGCGCCTTTCTGTACTTACCCTCACTCATCAACCATTCAACCATGTGAAGAGTAAAAATAGAGATATAAGGAAACGTCTGTATTCCTAATTCAATCACCATTTTTGCATATTTCTCAGAATTAAATGCATTAACCTGTTCAGGCGATTGACTGCTATAGTAACGGAACAACTCCATCAACTCTCGAGCAGTAAATGTTTCCCTTGACTGACTTTCAAAGTCCTTGGCTAAAACATCCAAGTCCCCTTGAAAACCACCCATGTCTTCATCTAGCTCATCATCCCAATCTGATGGAAAAAAACTCATAATACCAAATTTATATATCTTTTGTTTGAAACAGGTTACTAAATACAATAATTATCCAAAACTTAATAACAACTCAATAGTGTTCGGTGATCGGTGATCAGCGTACAGCCGTCAGCGATCAGCCGTCAGCGGTCAGCCCTCAGCCCTCAGCCCTCAGCCCTCAACTCTCAACTCTCAACTCTCAACTCTCAACTCTCAGCTTTCAGCTTTCAGCTCTAAACCCTAAACTCTAAACTCTCCCCCGTCAGCACCACCAAAGGTGCCAAGCAACAGCGAAGCTGTCAAGTCTCAAAGTCTCCCGCAGGG
>CAYYBG010000023.1:23313-27635 GCA_964470195.1 uncultured Methylophilaceae bacterium
CACCAAAGGTGCCAAGCAACAGCGAAGCTGTCAAGTCTCAAAGTCTCCCGCAGGGCGGTCAACTCTCAACTCTTACTTAAACTGATTCACCAATCTCAGCAACTCCTCCTTCGGCATGGCCCCCATCGCGCGGTGTACCAATTGTCCATTCTTGAAGAAAATAACCGTTGGATAGCCCTGAATATCATATTGACTGGCAATGTCAAATTGCGCCTCAGCATCTACTTGGAGTACATTTACAATATCAGAATTCTCTTCTTTAATTTCCTTTACAAACGGATCCATCATCTTGCAGGGGCCGCACCACGTGGTATAAAAGTCTACCATCGTCAATTTTTCTTCAGCAATGATATTCATGAAGCTCTCACGAGTGAGAATTTCATTGTTTGAATTTGAGTTCTGACATGAACTTCCAACTAAAGACATCCCCAAGACTAAAAAAAATGCCCAAAGGCTTCGAACGATAGTTTTCATTCCACAAAGTTACTTAATCCAAAATTAAATACCTTTGTTGTGTGTCGTCTAAACCCATACAATTGTCGGTTATTGTGCCCCTGTTCAATGAACAAGATAATATAGGCGCTCTGTTTCAACGCATTCAGACTTCCTTGGTAAAGTTGAATCTAACCCACGAAATCATTTTTATTAATGATGGATCCAAAGACAACACCCTTCCCTTGGTCATTCAATTGGCCCAACAATACCCCGAAGTTCATTTTATTGATTTTTCAAGAAACTTCGGACATCAGCTCGCCATTTCCGCAGGAATTGAACACGCTCGCGGAGAATATTTGGTCATTATGGATGGCGACGGACAAGACCCGCCTGAATTTATTCCCGAACTTTACCAAAAAGCTTCCGAAGGATTTGAGGTTGTTTACGCCAAGAGACGTAAACGCGACGGTGAAAACTTCTTGAAAAAACTCACCGCTAAAGCCTTCTACCGAATCCTTGCCCGAATTACCAATATTGAAATACCTGTAGATACCGGTGATTTCAGAATCATCCACCACAAAATTCGCGACATATTGGTGCAAATGCCCGAGCAACACAAATACATCCGCGGACAAATTGCTTGGATTGGTTTCAATCAGACCTATTTAGAATACGACCGACAAGAACGTATGTCGGGCGAAACTAAGTTCACCTACCGAAAAATGATTCGTTTTGCCCTTGATGGAATCAGTTCATTCAGCACATGGCCTCTTAAAGTGGCTACCATTTCAGGGTTTGCCGTTAGTTTCATAGCGTTTATGCTCATCATTTATTCTTTGTATCAAAAGTTCTTTGGCTACACTGAAAAAGGATGGACCTCCATGCACATTTCCATTCTATTTCTGGGCGGAATTCAACTCATTGGCATCGGAATTCTAGGTGAATATTTGGGCCGCGTAAGTGAAAATGTGAAAAATAGACCACATTACATCATTCGAGAAACCAACCTCCCTAAACAAGAAAAATAAGATGAGAATTCAGAGAGACTTTCTGTGGTTCTTATTGATATTCTTCATTTCTCTGACTTTATCGGGAACGCTTTCACAGGCAAACTTTCCTCCTTACGGAATGCACCAAGGCGCTCAAGCAGACCGCGCCAGCATAGCCCTCAATTATTTCCAAGAATCCATGAACTTCTTCTTACCAAGAGTCATGGAAAATAGAGCTTCAGATGGCATTTGCGGTCTTGAGTTCCCCCTAATTCCATACATCAGTGCGCTCTTATACAAAGTCTTCGGCTTCCATGACGTTTTGTATCGAATCATCATTCTCATTTTGTGGTTTTTTGGCCAACTTGCCGCTTGGAAAATCACCGCATACACCATTCCCAAACTACTGCATCGCTCTTTTTTTCATTTACTTTGGACCAGCTCACCACTGTTGTTTTTCTACTCTTTCAACTTCTTGCCTGATATCCCTGCTCTGTCTTTCACCCTCATTGCATGGTACTTCTTTCTAGAACACCAAAATGGGAAACTCATACAGCGCAATTTTCACCTCTTCCTATTGTTCTCGGCACTTTCTGGTTTGCTTAAAGTCACCTTTTTGGTGAACTTCATTGCCGCCATTATCATCACTTGGAATACCTTAAAATTGAATCAAAAGATTAAGCTTTTGATTCCCGTTCTTATCGTGGGATGCTGGTACGGTTACTCCTCGTACCTCACTAAAACCACATTCAATCAACACTTTTTACAGCAAATAAATCCCCCAAAAAATATAGCAGAACTCATAGAAAATTCGCGCTTCGCTTTTGACACCTGGATGGACCAAATTTACCCTCGAAACTTCCTCCTTTTGTTTGCCGTAGTATTGCTAATTTCTGCGCAACAATTCAATAAGAACCACATTTATTTAAAGATTTCTGGCTTGCTTTTCGGGGGATTTTTAGCCGTTTTTCTCTTGTTCAACCGCCAATTTAGATTTCACGACTACTATTTCATTCAAGTCTTTCCCTTAATCTTCTTTTCCCTGCTTTACCTCTACGATACTCATTTGAAGAATAAACTCGTTTACACGGGTTTCATTAGTATACTCGCCCTGATTGGTTTGTTCGTAACACCCTTTTATCATTTCTCTCACGCTAAAAATATCCTGAGAAGAACCCTAACCCCGAAAGACTATTACAATCAATCGTATTTCTCAAATTTCAACGAATTTCAAAACATCAGAGCGCAGCTCGATTCAATAGATCCTTCAAGAAAAAAAGAAATCATTTTTGCATTTGACCCCACTCCTAACACCGGGCTGTATTTGTTGCAAAGACAAGGAATAAGGCTTGCACCTGACTTTGATTCGGCCATCTGTAGAAACATCATCAATCAGAAACTGAAAACTGATCACAATACGTTAAAATTGATGATAATTAATGATCTGTACAGTCTACCGAAAGACCATTTCATTCATCAATTCATAAAGACTGAGGGAGATCAATCTGGTTTGCGGATCTATTCACTTTCGTCGGTTGCCGAAAGGGATATTTTACCATAACTGATATTCCACCACCGTGCCATTTTGACGGATTTACAAAAGACTCAATCCCCCACAATTGAACGTCAATATAGTAGGAGTAAATTGCTGTTAAATTCACATCAAATACATCAAATCCCCCAACAGATACTGAAGGTAACAAGTCTAATTTTTTATAAACTTCAAAAATTCCGCCAATTTCTACTTTGGGCTTGTAACCAATGATGTGTCTGTAGCTCACATTCGAAATCAACTGCTTAAAATTAAGCTTGTTACTTTTATAATTTACGCGACTTATTTGAACATTGGCAAAAAACGGACTTAAAAAAGAACCCCTTTGCTGAAACTCTTGGAAATTCAATTTAGCTTCCACCGAATCGCGTTGACGGTCTATCCAATCACCCGCTCTCAAATCACTGTAATTCAAATTAACTGCTCCCAGAGTAACCTCATTGGTTGGAGTCCAATTCAACGGTTTTAGTGAATTGGGGTCCCACTGAGCCCCTCTCGAGATATTTTTAATTCCGTTTACCGAAACAAAACCAAAACCATCAATATCCAGTCGAGTTACCCATACTTTCCCGTTAGATGGTACGAAATTTTTAAATAAGGTAAATCCACCTTGTATCCCCCAACCGGTTCCGAAAGGTTGCCTTCCGGTTGATTGATTGTATAAATTACCATCAAAAACCACGCTATCACCCGCTGAACTTGAAAACAGTCTCAAATCTTTGGTTCTGATATGATTGTAATTCACCACCTGAGTTAAGCCAACATTCCATAAATAAGATTGCTTTTTATTGACGCTATTGAAATGCAATTCCAGTTTTCGTTGAGAAAGGCTCCAAATTTGGTTATTTCCAGGCTTAACTTCAGATCCTAAAAACGGTGTATTACCCCGCATCAACAAACCAAAGGCATCCTTCGTAAATCGAGCGCCGCTCATGCTTTCTGTTACAAATCTTAAACCAAAAAAACCTGGTTTCTGAGGTAAACTTTTTTCAACTCCCAAAAATGGCGCGAGAGAAATCATCGTTTTTTGGTGAAATCCAAGTCTATTGTTTTCGGAAAGATTGGAATGATATGATTCCATTTTTTGAGGATCGATGTATCCTCCCGCTGCAAACCTTGCGGCAAATCCCAATGGCACTGCATTGGAACCCGTTTCAAGAGAATACTGTGCTACCGGAAAGACCTTCCTCATTGTAATGATCTCTCTTTCTATACTAGTTTGGGCAAATGCCATCTCCGATTGAAAGGCCATACCAAGTCCCCCAGCAAACACTAAAATCCTTAAAAAATCAATTCCGCATCTCATACTCAAATCTCATTCTTGAATGAATCTTCAAACGGCTCGT